>JAFGLV010000126.1 GCA_016927855.1 Sedimentisphaerales bacterium | reverse complement strand
TTCTTGGCGGCTTTCTTCTTGGTCGTCTTCTTGACGGCCTTCTTGGTGGCTTTCTTCCTTGCTTTCTTCTTGGCCATTACTTTTCTCCTTCAAGTTAACCAGTGACTGATGCTTTCTCTATTTGCTTTGCTTGGTAACGCTCAAATTGCACGTCGCAATTCGTTGCCAACATCAATATGAAAAAAGATAATAACATCCGTCATGATCTTTATCGTCCATTTATTCCAAAATCTTTGGAAAAAATTTTTTGCTGTTGACGCGCGGCGCTCCGCGTCAACACGACGACGCATTCCGTCAGGACGACATTTCGTCACGCGCGACGTATCAGTGTGACGTCAGAACGCGTCGCGCATCAGCACGCGCAGCGTCTTTCGCTGCAGATTATGCATAGTATAAAGCCTTTCGCATCAACTGCGGTGTCACGCATCAGCGCACACGCCGGGTAGTGCGCGACGATGTCGGCAGACGCGGTCACCGCGAACAATCCGCTTGACTTTCTCGTGGCGCGCAGGTCTCTTGAAGATGTAACGATGTGCGGTCGGGCGTACGTCGCGACTCTGCAACGCCTCAAAAACGCACAGATTCATTGTTATTTGTTGTATGACGGAACGAAGAATAGCGCTGTTCGGCGGCACCTTCGATCCTATCCACCGGGGTCACACGGAGGTTGCCGGCACGGCGGCAAGGCGCATTGGCGCCGAACGTCTGATCTTCGTACCTGCCAAACGCTCCCCGCTGAAAGGATTCAGTCCGGTAGCCGGTGATGACGATCGGTTGAAGATGATCGCACTGGCCATCGATGGAACCGACTGGTTCGCGGTCAGCGATCGCGAGCTGCGCCGGGCGACCCCAAGCTATACCTTAGACACGGTCAGACAATTCCAGGATGAGCTCGGACCCCAAACGCCACTCTACTGGTTGGTAGGCGCCGACAGCGTGGATGATCTGGTCTATTGGCATAAGATCGAGGAGCTGATCGACACGTGCCGCCTGGCCATCATGTATCGCGGCGGCTACCCAGCGCCCCGTTTCGACAAGTATGTGCCCCTCTGGGGCAGCAGGCGGGTGCAGAAACTCCGCAAAAACGTGGTGGAAACGCCTTCCATAGACCTCAGCAGCACACAGGTGCGAGAGCGCCTCGCGGCCGGAGAAGACGTCAGTGATATGCTGCACCCCAGCGTTTTGGCATACATCCGAGCGCGAGGTCTCTATCGGCGCGTCTGACGCACCTGCTCCTTCAGCCAGTCGTACCATTGCGGCATGCCAGCGCCGGTTCTAGCCGAGACGGGGAAGATCTCGATGCTCTTGTTGAGCCGGCGCGCATCGGTCGTGACGCGCTCGATATCGAACTCGACCAGTCCACCGCTGAGCAAGTCGATCTTGTTGATGAGCATCACCTTCGACTTAGCGAAGATAGCAGGATACTTGGCTGGCTTGTCATCACCTTCCGCCACGGAGAGCACAACAACTTTCCCATTTTCACCCAACTCAAAGGCGGAGGGACACACCAGATTACCAACATTCTCGATGAAGATCACGTCGAGCGCGTCGAGTGGCAACTGTTCCAGTGCGTCGTTGACCTGCTTCGCGGACAAATGGCACGCGCCCTGGGTCTCGATCTGAATCGCAGGCGCTTGCGTGGCGCGCACGCGCTGCGCGTCGATATCCGTGCGAAGGTCGCCTTCGATCACGCCCATTCTCAGTTCGTCCTTCAGATCACTGATCGTGCGCACGAGCAAAGTCGTCTTGCCGGAGCCCGGCGACGAGATCATGTTCAGGCACAATTGCCTGCGTTGAGCGAGGAGCTGGCTGTTCTGCTGGGCAAATTGCTCGTTGGCACTCAGGATGCGCTTGCCGACGTTGACCTTTTCCATGCGTTACTCCTTGTCGAATTCAATTTCCTCCAACACCAGCGGGGCGTCGGGAAGCAATTCAAAGTCATCGACGCCGCAAGAGGGACACCGTGCTTCGGCGAGGTTCAAGTCAAAAACGTCTTTGCACCTGCTGCACCGGGCCTGCATCGACTTGTGCTCGACCTGCAGCGTCATGCCTTCGCACGCGGTCCCTCTAGCGATGGCCTCGAAGGCAAAGCAAAGGACCTCATCGTTGATTGCGTTCAATTGGCCGCAGCTTATCCTGGCCGCGACGGGTCTGGCCTCCTGCTTGCGGGCCTCTTTGCAGATGACCTCCAACAAATCTTGAGCGACGGCCGCTTCATGCATCAGCAAATCCTCGGCAGCTCGCGTCCATAGGGCATTTGCACGATGCGTCTGCCGCCGATCTTCGTACGCAGCTCCACCAGCGGCAAATCACGCGACTCGACCACCTCGCCGATTACACGCGCGCTGCGTCCGAGCTCGTGCGCGTGGCAGAGTTCGAGGCATTTCTCGGCGGCCTCCGGCGCGACGACCGCCACGAATTTGCCTTCGTTGGCGACATTGAGAACATCGAAGCCGAGCACGTCGGCGGCGCCTTGCACGACCGGCTTGATCGGGAGATCCGCCTCGCGAATCTCGATGCCGAGACGGCTGCCTTCCACCATTTCATTCAGCACCGCCGCCAAGCCCCCTCGAGTCGCGTCGCGCATGAATCGGATGCCTTGGACATTCTCCAGCAGCATGCACGTCAGACCCGCCAGAGGCGCACAGTCACTCTCGAGTTGCGACTCGAAGCGAATGCCTTCGCGCTGCGAGATGATCGTCAGGCCGTGATCGCCGATCGTCCCGTTGATAAAGACCTTGTCGCCGACAGCGAACTTGTCTAATCCCAGTTCCACGCCCGGTAACCTGATGCCGATGCCGGCGGTATTGATGAAGATGCCGTCGGCCGACCCACGTTCGACCGTCTTGGTGTCGCCCGCCACGACCGAGACGCCTGCCTGCCTTGCCGTCTGCCCAATGCTTTCGAGGATGCGGTCCAGGGTATGCACTTCAAGACCCTCTTCTACGATTAGGGACAGCGTCAGCGCCAGCGGCCGTGAGCCGGCCACCGCCAGGTCATTGATCGTTCCGCACACCGCCAGCTTGCCGATATCGCCGCCACGGAAGAACAGGGGTTTGACCACGTAACTGTCGGTCGTGAAGCAGATCGAAGCCGATCCGAGTTCCAGGCAAGCCGAGTCGCCCAGTGGCGCGAGGGCCTCGTTGCCCAGATGAGGCAGGATGTGGCTGCGGATGAGTTGGTTGGTCAGTTGTCCGCCGCCGCCGTGAGCGAGCAGTATTCTCTCGGGTGTGCCGTTGGCCATCGCGAGCCTCAGTCCCTCCGACCGTACTTGAACCATGCGGCGCATGTGCCTTCGGAACTGACCATGCACGGACCGATGGGGTGTTGCGGCGTACACTGCCGCGCAAAGAGAACACATTGCGGCGGGTCGATCAGTCCGCACAGGACCTCGCCGCAGCGACAGCCGCTATCGTCCTGGCCCGGCTGGTCGGCCAAACCGAACCGCTCGAACGCATCGAACCTCCGATAGCGCTCGCGCAGAGCCAGCGTGCTGGCCGGTATCTTTCCCAAGCCGCGCCAGTAGCCGTCGACAGGCTCGAAGACCTCGGCGACGATAGTCTGCGCCGCGGTGTTGCCCTTCTCCGTGACGACGGCGCTGTAGATCGACTTGAGCTGAACCTGGCCCGATGCGAGCTGCCGGCAGATTTCCGCCAGGGCTTCGATGATCTGGACCGGCTCGAACCCTCCCACCACGCAGGGACGACGGAACTCGTCTACGATCTCGCCAAACGCGCCGAAGCCGATGATGACGCTGACGTGCCCCGGGCAGAGAAACGCGTCGATGCGGTCGTTCATGCCGCTCAGCAGTGCCCGCATGGCGGGGATGACCAGTTTGTGACCGCTGAGGATGCAGAAATTCTCCACGTCCTGGCCCGCAGCCTCTTTGACCGCCACCGCCGTCGCAGGCGCGGTCGTCTCGAACCCCACCGCAATGAATACGACAGTCTTGCCTGGATTGTCCTTGGCCAGTTGCAGTGCGTCTTCACTGCTCAGGACCACTCTGACATCAGCTTTGGAGGCCAGCGTTTCGAGCGATCCGTGCCGGCCAGGCACGCGGATCATGTCGCCGTAGGTGGCGATCAGGCAATCGTCACGCTGCGTCAGTTCGAGAACGGCATCGATATAGCCTTGATCCGTCACGCAGACGGGGCACCCCGGGCCGGAGAGCAGCTTCACTGAAGCCGGCAGGATGGACCGTATCCCGCTACGGAAAATGGCGACGGTGTGTGTCCCGCACACTTCCATGATCGTGACCGGCCGGTCCAGTTGCTTGCAGGCATCGTCGATCTGATGCTGCGCGTTGACAATCCTGTCGAGCATGCGTTCCTATCCGGAGAGCTTGTTGGGAGTCTTCTCGAAGCTCTCGATCTCCGCGAAAAGCTCCCACGTCTTCTTGGCCTCTTCTTCATCCACCAGCGAGATGGCGAAGCCGGCATGCACGAGCACGACGTCGCCCAGTCTGGCCTGAGGCAACAGGGTTGTCTTGGCCTTGAACCGGTTGCCCATCGCGTCGACGACTGCCTTGTCGGCCTCCAATTCCACAATCCTGGCTGGTATCGCTAAGCACATTATCGTTCAATCCTTGCCTGTTCCTGATGTCAGCCATCTCACCAGACTCTGCGTGAGAACGTGCGCCCCTCTGTTGGCGACACTCATTATAGAGACCCCGGCAACCCGCGTCAATTCCCCGCGATGCGCACGGCGATGGCGGCTTGGCCGAGGGCAATACCGCCGTCGTTGGCCGGGACGTTCTGGTTGCACAATACCGTGAAACCCGCCTGGCCCAGACGCGTGATCACGCGGTTGGCCAGGTAGCGATTGCAGAAGACACCTCCGCTTAGCGCGACGGTCTCCAGGTTCGTGCTGGTGCGGGCTGCCTCGGCCAGCGCCACCAGCGCTTCGGCCAGCGTGTTGTGGAACATAGCGGACAGCTCGCCCTCGTCGCGGCGGCGCCTGATTTCGTCGACGAGCTCTCGAAATGTCCTGCGCAGGCTGATCTTGACAGGTTCGTCGCCCTCTCGGATCAGGTCGAAGGGTAGAGAATCCTCGACGTCAGGTGCCGCGATGGACTCGAGCGCCATCGGTAACTGCGCATCGAAATGGTTGTAGGTGCCTAGACCCAACAGCCCGGCGACCACATCGAAGACGCGACCCAGGCTCGACGTGTTCACGGTATTGACGCGTTTGTCGATCTGCTCGATGACGAGGGCGCGCTTGGCTTGATTGGGCTCGATGC
>JAFGLV010000125.1 GCA_016927855.1 Sedimentisphaerales bacterium | reverse complement strand
GTCTGCCAAAACACCCATCGGAAGGTTGGTATGCTTCTCTTGATACCACATCCACATTACCCCTTCAAAAACTGCGAAAGTTCACTGACGTACTCAGGGCGCATCGTATCGAGGGGCTGGCCGACGTGCGGAGTCTGCCCGGATCGCGGCGACATCCGCAGTTCAACAGAGACGTGCTGGCTGGGTCCCTTGCCGACGCCGCCATCGAATACGTGTGGCTCCAGTCGCTGGGCGGACGGCGTCGAGCGCAAGCCGATTCCCACAACACCGCCTGGCGCAACAAATCGTTCCAGGCCTACGCCGACTACATGGAAACCGACGAATTCTGCGCCGGCATCGCCGAGCTGCTGCAACTGGCGCGAGCCAGGCGGACGGCGGTGATGTGCGCCGAAGCGGTCTGGTGGCGCTGTCATCGTGCCTTGATTTCGGACGACCTCAAAGCGCAGGGCGTCAAGGTCATGCACATCTTCGACGCAGACAAAACCGAAGAGCATCCCTACACGCCGGCGGCGTGCGTGCGCGACGGACGGGTCTCTTACGAAGCCCAGACTCGGCCGGACGATGGCGCATTGTTCTCGTGACGGGAGAATGAGCCGATGATCTATCGCAACTCACTGAGACCTTCGACGCGGTTTGGCCTGGTTCTGCTGGTTTTCGCGACGGCCGGAACGCTGTTGTGGCTGGGATTGCTGCTGGACGAGGACATGGGAGCGTTCGACCTACCCGGGCTGGTCGTCCTTGGGCTGGATGTGATCCTCCTCACGCTATCTGTATTGCTCTTCTGTCGGGCGCGCTGGGCTCGCACGGTGACCTCGATCGTCCTGCACCTTATCGCCGTTGGGTCCATTGCACTGGGTGTCGTATCCATGTGGGAGGCTGAGGGTATCGGGTTCAGGCCTGCGGCGGTCGGTTTCATGGCATTGGCCGCCGGGCTGTCGTTTGTCGGGATACTGGCCTTGTACAATAGCGAGATGTGTTGCGATCTTGCGCGTGCGCTGGACCCACAAGGGGTCGCGGCCCGACGCCGCAGATTGAGACGGATTGCTCTAACTTTGGCCGGCCTCGTGGTCTTGGGTATCTCGTGGGCGGCCTGGCGCATCGTGCCGTTGCTGCTGGCCAAGCCGACGATCTCGGTCGACTATCTGGCGCAGGCCAACGAACTGAGCCGGCCGCCCGACTACGATCCGAACCTCAACGCGGCGCCGTACTACGAGAAGCTGTTCGCCGAGTTTGTCCCCCTGCCTGAGGGTTTGGCCGGCCAAGTGCGTTTGTGGCCAACTGGCTTGAGACGGGAGCAACTTGAGATGCTGGAACAATGGGCATCGTCGAATGAGGCAGCGCTGCGGGCGCTGGTTCAGGCGGCTCAATGTCCCTACTGGTACTACGACCTGACATCCGACAACGGGGCACTTTGTGATGTGACGATCCCCTATCTATCAGAAGTGCGCGCCTGTGCCTGGTCCTTCGTTCTCCTTGCCAAGTACCGTGCCAGCCAAGGGGCTATCGAGGATGCGATTGAGCTCCTGATGAACGTCCATATGATCGGAGTTCATCGAGTGCGCGGCGGAACACTGCTGGAACAGATAGCGGGCGGCGGCATCTGCAAAATATGCCAGGACGCGCTGCTGTCCGTATTGGCCCGGTGTGAGGTGAACGTCGATACGTTCAGGCGGACGCTGACAACGCTTACCGCCAGAGAACCCTGCACTGCTATCCCCCGGTTCGCAGAAACGGAACGCCTCTATGGGTACGATGCAATCCAGCGCGCTTTCAGCGACGATGGCCGAGGCAGCGGGCGACTCATCCCTGGTCCCCTGTATGAGACGAAGAAAGAAGGAGGTCTCTACTCTCCTCCATTGAGCTACCTCGACGCGGTCTGGATCTGCCTTCGCCATCCAGATCGGGCGGAAACGGTTCAGGTCTACGACCGATACTGGCGGGCCGTGAATCTGTTGGCGGACAAGAGCCCATGGGACCTGTTCAGAGCGGGAAGCTCCTACGAGGCCAAGCTCGACGAGATGCTTGCAGATGCGTACTACCTGCACGACGGCTACCAGGCTACGGCGGGCTGCATCAACATCGGTTGGCACAACCGCGCCGAGAGCCGAGGGACGACCGCCATACTGGCTATCCTCACCCGCAGGGCCGAAGTCGGGCAGTGGGCACGCTCTCTGCGAGAACTCGTTGACGAAGGATATCTTCGGGACGTCCCGATGGATCCCTATAGCGACCAGCCGCTCGTCTACCAGGTTGAAGGTGAGAGGTTTGTCCTATACAGTGCCGGCGAAGACTTCCTTGACGACGGAGGCATGGGCGTAACGTGGGACCAGAGTCAGTCCGGCGGCGACCGCGTCTTCTGGCCGGTCGAACGCGTGGATGATGAGACTGCCGGTGAGGCTTCGTGATTCTGCGAAGACCGATAGGACAAGGCGGCGATGTCACCATTCGTTCAGGCATTGATTGAAACAGTGGGGGTGGTTGCCCTGGCGGCTGCCGGTGCGGCGGCGGGGCGGTGGTGCTCGACGTGGCGCAAGCCCTGGTGGGTGAGTGGGTATGTCGTCTCGCTGCTGGTGCTGGTGGTCATCGCCACCGCCCGGTGGTTTCCGCAACTGGAATCGTCGCTGCCTTCTGCCTGGGTCATGACGGGTCGGTTGGAATTCGCGCTGCTGGCGCCGGTTTTCACCGTCTTGTTGACGACGCTCGCGTCGCGCCTGCCGCGCAAGCGCGAGGCCATCCTGTTTGCGGCCCTCATGGTCGTCTGCACGGTCATCAATTCGATTCTTCCCTTCTTGCTGCCTGCCCTGAACTACCGCTACCTTCTCGAACTCAAGACGACGGTGGATGCGGACGGAGTCTGCCTCCAGAGCAATGGATACACCTGCGGTCCGGCCGCCGGAGTCACGGCTCTGCGGAGGCTCGGCGTCCAGGCCGAGGAAGGCACGCTGGCGATTGCCGCACATACGACGCGAGTGGCCGGCACGCCCACGGACAGCCTGTGCTCGGCCATCCGCACCGAGTACGGCGTAGTCTGCCGGCCGGCCTACTTCCGCAGGATCGACGAGCTGCGCGGCAAGGAGCCTGCGATCGTGGTGGTCAAATACAGCCTCCTCGTCGACCACTACGTGACGGTTCTGGAGGTGACGGATGGGACCGTCATCATCGGCGATCCACTTGCCGGCCGGGCCGAGTTGACCTACGGCGAATTCGCACGGAAATGGCGCAAGTGCGGCATCGTGTTGGATTGCCCCTTCGCCCGGAAACCGTAGGGGCAGGTCCCCGTGCCTGCCCAGGGCGGCCGCAGCGGGCCGCCCCCACGAAGTCCAGCGCGGACTGCTGCCTCTACCGGTTCGCCAAGGTCGCGTCGATCGCCTGTTTCAGCTCCTCGGGCGCGAGCAGCGCGATTTGGCCGCCGGCGAACAGGACGCTGCATTTGCCCTCGTGGACCGGCGCCGGCTCGTAGAGCAGCACGCTGAGCGGGGACGCGTCGCTGCGCTGGGCGGGGATGTAAACGTACGTCGGCGCGTTGGGCTCGCTGCAGCGGAAGAGACGCGAATCGCCGCAGTAGCGCACCAGCTCCTCCTGCGACGACGGAAAGGACTCGTTCTCGATCGCGTAGACTTGCAGGCTCTGGTAGATCGAGCGCAGGTTCGTCTGGCACTTGATGACCGAAGCCTTGTTGCTCGTGTCGATCATCGCCTGGCTGTACTGCTGACCCGCCTGGCCGAACTGCTTGATTACCCAGAGGATGCCGAAGGCGATCGCGACGAAGAAGATCACGGCGGTGAGGATGTTGATGATGGTGCCGCCTCGTGCGCGGCGCCTGGTCCGGCGGATGGCTCTCCTATATGTCGACTCGATGGGCATCGCTGCACCTTAGCGTTGACACAGAAGCATACGCCCTGGCGGGCCGATGCGTTCGCTCATCCTATCGCCATTCCCGTGGCGTGGCAACCCGATTCGTAGTGGCGTCGTAGCATGGGCGTCTCGCCCATGAGTCGCAGGGCCATCCTGGCCCTGCCTTCACGGGCGAGACGCCCGTGCTACTGCGGGCTTGCGTTTGCGGGCCAGCGAAGTCACAATGGGGCCGGCCGCATGGGCCAAAGCCCATCCTACCGTCTACATTCTGATCGAGGTGGATCTATGAAAGCCACGTCCGTTTTCGCATTCGCACTCGCGCTCGTCGTGACCGTGCCGGTCGCCGCGTACGACCGGATTACCGGCAGGTCGTTTGCCAGCCGTTCGCAGGTGATCGCCCAGCACGGGATGGCCGCGACCAGCCAGCCGTTGGCGACGCAGGTGGCGCTGGACATCCTCAAGCAGGGAGGCAACGCCGTCGACGCGGCCATCGCGGCTAACGCGATGCTCGGACTCGTCGAGCCGGTCAGCAACGGTATCGGCGGGGACCTGTTCGCGATCGTCTGGGATGCCAAGGCAGAGCGGCTCTATGGGCTCAACGCCAGCGGCAGGTCGCCGTATGCGTTGACGCTGGCCCATTTCAAAGAGCTCGGGCTGGAACGAATCCCGTCGCACGGACCGCTGCCTGTCACCGTCCCTGGCTGCGTCGATGGCTGGTTCGAGTTGCACCGGCGCTTCGGCAAGCTGCCGATGAAGGCGGTTCTGGCGCCGACGATCTCGTACGCGCGTGAGGGTTTCCCGGTCACGGACCTGATCGCTTACTACTGGCAGCGCAGCGTGCCGGTCTTGCAGGAGTACGAGGGCTTCGAGGAGACGTTCATGCCGGCGCCGAAGGTGGGCGAGATCTTCAAGAACCCGAACCTGGCGCGCACGCTCGAACGAATCGCCAATGAAGGGCGGGACGCCTTCTACCAGGGCGAGATCGCGCGGACCATCGACGCCTTTATGAAGCGCGTGGGCGGCTTCCTGTCGTATCGAGACCTGGCCGAGCACACGTCCGAATGGGTCGAGCCGGCGTCCACCGACTATCGAGGCTACACGGTCTGGGAGCTGCTGCCCAACGGGCAGGGCATCGCGGTCCTGCAAATCCTCAACATCCTCGAAGGCTACGACATCCGCGGCATGGGTTTCGCCAGTCGCGACTATATCCACCATTTCGTCGAAGCCAAGAAGCTGGTCTTCGAGGACCGCGCCAAGTTCTACGCCGACCCGGCGTTCAACGACATCCCGGTCGCGGAGCTGATCTCGAAGTCCTACGCGGCCCAGCGCCGTGCCTTGATCGACCCGAACCGGGCGGCCAAGCGTTACGACGCCGGCCATCCCGCCCTCGAAGACGGCGACACGATCTACCTGACGGTCGCGGACCAGGACGGCAACATGGTCTCGCTGATCCAGAGCAACTATCGCGGCATGGGCTGCGGCCTGTGCCCCGACGGGCTCGGCTTCGGCTTCCAGGATCGCGGCGAGCTGTTCACGCTCCAAGAAGGGCACTTCAACACCTACGCACCCCACAAGAGGCCCTTCCACACGATCATCCCCGGTTTCATCACCAAGGACGGCAGACCTTTCATGAGCTTCGGCGTCATGGGTGGGTCGGCCCAACCCCAGATGCAGGCCCAGATCGTCGTCAATGTCGTCGATTTCGACATGGACGTCCAGGAGGCCGGCGACGCGCCGCGGATTCTCCATAGCGGTTCGTCCCAGCCGACCGGCCAGCAGATGACCGACGGTGGCACCGTGTACCTGGAAATGGGCGTGCCCTACGAGACCATTCGCGAATTAGTCAAAACGGGCCACAAAATCGAGTATAATGTCGGAGACTTCGGTGGCTACCAGGCGATTCGTTACGACTGGCAAAACAAGGTATACTATGGAGCGTCGGAGTCGCGTAAGGATGGCCAGGCGGCTGGGTACTGAAGGCGTCGCCAGCGCCAGTCATTTCGACCAAGAGCGAAGCTCGCGCGGAGAAATCTGGCTGCGAACCGGCAAGCACCTTATTCGCAGCCAGATGTCTCGATTGCCCCGTTCGGCTGCGCTCAGGGCTAAAGGCTTCGCTTCACTCGACATGACAAGGAGTGCTTACGCGTCGAGATGCGCCGTGATGTCCCACGAGCACAGAGATGGAGGTCATACGATGTCGCGAAAGAGGTTGGTAGTGTGTTTGTTGCTTTTCGTCGTGCAGGTGGGTCCGGGCTCGGTCGGTGCGAAGGGGTTCCTCCGCACGCAAGGTCAGGACATGGTCGGCGAGCACGGCAATAAGGTCCTGCTGCGCGGCGTGGGCCTGGGCAACTGGCTGCTGCCGGAAGGGTACATGTGGAAGTTCGGCGATCGCGGCGACCGGCCGCGTAGGATCGAGAAGATCGTCAGCGACCTGATCGGTCCCGAGCAGGCGGAACGGTTCTGGCTGGAGTTCCGCAAGCACTACATCACCGAAGCTGACATCGCGCGCATCGCCGAGCTTGGCTTCAATTCGGTACGTCCCGCTCTGAACGCGCGGCGCTTCCTGACCGAAGGGGACAATCCCCAGTACGTCGACGAAGGCTTCGAGCTGCTGGACAACCTCGTCACGTGGTGCAAGAAGTACGATGTCTACGTCATCATCGACATGCACGGCGCGCCCGGCGGACAGACCGGCGCCAACATCGACGACAGCCCGAACGACCGGCCCGAGCTGTTCATGGACCCGAAGAACCAGGACCGGCTCGTCGAGCTCTGGGTCAAGATCGCCCAGCGCTATAAGGACGAGCCGACCGTTGCGGCCTACGATCTGCTCAACGAGCCTCTGCCTGGCAGCACCGGCGCCAAGGAAAAGTACGAAGACCAGCTCGAACCGCTGTACAAACGAATCACCGCCGCGATTCGCCGCGTCGACAGCCGGCACATGATCACGCTCGAAGGCGCCGACTGGGCCAATGACTGGTCGGTGTTCTCCGTGCCGTTCGACGACAACGTGTTCTATCAGTTCCACTACTACTGCTGGGATCGGCCCGACACGCTCAAAGGTATCGACCAGTTCCTCTCCCGGCGCAGCGAATTGAACAGGCCGGTGTGGGTAGGCGAAACCGGCGAGAAGGAGAATACCATCTACTGGGGCACGACGCAGTACTTCGAGACGCACAATATCGGCTGGTCGTTCTGGCCGTGGAAGAAGATGGACACGACCAACACGCCGTACTCGATCGAGCGACCGAGCGGTTGGGACCAGATCGTCGCCTATTCACGCGGACAGGGCAAGCCCTCTGCGGAAGTGGCACAAAAGGCCTTCGACGAGCTGATCGAAAACATCAAGCTCGAAAATTGCGTATGTTTCCCCGACGTGGTCAACGCAATTTTCCGCCGCATACCCGGCAAGATCGAAGCGGAAAACTACGGCCATCGTGGTCCCGGCCAGTCGTATTCTGTCAAAGACCCCAGCACCAAGTCGCAGTACTACCGCACATCCGAACCGGTGCCGGTCGTGTCGCTCGACGGGGCCGACAGGCGGCCGCGCGGCGGTCAGTGCATCAGGCTCAGTGCCGGAGAATGGACCGCCTACGAGTTCAACAACCGCCAGGCCCGCCAGTTCCATGCCACCGTCCGCGCTAAGGCCGATACGGCGCCGGCGATCTTCGAGGTCACCTCCGACGGCGCCGGCCCGACGATCACCCTCAGCCAGACGGGCTGGCAGGAGATCGATCTGGGCTCCGTCGATCTAGTGGCAGGGCAACACCGCGCGACGGTGGAAGTCCTTGAGGGGACTGTTTTTTTCGACTGGTTGCAGGCCCAATAAATGCCGATAAAGGGCGCAAAGCAGTCGTAGAATACGAGCAACCCAATGCCTTATCGAAGCATGACTGTCAAGGAGCTGGCCCAGATGATGGGCGCCGACGCTCGCCGGCTGGAACGCATGGCCGAGCGGGGGGAGGTTCCCTGCCAAAAGGTCTCCGGGCAGTTGCGTTTCAACCGCGCCGAGATCACCGAGTGGCTCCAGCAGAACATCGCGACGATGGACCGCGGCGATCTGGCGGAGGTGGACGCCGGCATCGGTGCCGACCGCCAGCACCAGCAGGACGAAGCTCTCATCAGCCCACTGCTTCGGCCCGGAGCGGTGGCCGTGCAGTTGAAGTCGCGCGGCAAGCACAGCCTGTTGAGGGAACTGGTCGGTCTTGCCAACGACACGGGACGAGTTTATGACGAGCAGACCCTGCTGGAGGCGGTTCTGGCACGCGAGGAGATGTGCAGCACCGCGATCGAAGGCGGGATCGCGATCCCGCACCCGCGCCGCCCCTTGCCCTACGAGTTGGCCGACGCGGTCCTGGTCGTGGGCCGGACCGGACGCGGTATCGTCTTTGGGGCTCCGGACGGCAGGCTGACCGATCTGTTCTTCCTGATAGCCTCGCAGGACGACCGCCACCACCTGCACATGCTGGCACGCCTGTGCCGGATGCTCCACGACGAGACGTTTCTCCAACAACTGAGGGAGGCGGAGCACCCCGAGGAGATGATGAATGCGTTCAAGCAACGCGAGCAGGCGGTCCTCGCTCAGTGCAGTTGAATCCGCCGAGGCGACGTTTATTCGGACCTTGCTGCGTGCCGCGCGGTGGCGCTGCCAAAAAAGCGAAGCGCGTCGCGCCGTCGGGCCGCTGGCCGTTGGCAGACTTAGGTTGAAAGCTCAGTGGAGTCCCGGTACAATGCCGCCAAGGATTGAGTTTTCAGGATGAAGATGATGGTCGATCACATACGCCGCAGCTTTGCCTACCTGTCTTGTCTCTCGTTGCTGGCGATCGTCGCGGCCGGCTGTACCTTGCCGGACCTGACCCGTGGGCGGGACTACGGAGAACCCCCCATCTGCGAGGTCCACGCCAGCGTGATGACCAAGCAGAAGGTGCCGGTAATTTCAGGCTACGATCTGTATGGACCGCAGTGGGCGGTGGCGATGCACGAGTACTTTCCGCACTGCGACAGCCCGCGTCGTCGAGACATCGACACCACGGTCTACGGCGAGTGGGCCCTCGACTACGTTTGTCCCGAGTGCAACAAGGCGCGGGATAACTGGTTCATCCGCAACCGCCCCGACATCGCCCGCGCCAAAGGCCTGATCGAGTAGTCCGCGTTGCTCGCCCGGATCAGTACGGCCGCTTTTTGAGAGAGGCTTCCCGAATGCGCAGACGTGATTTCTTGAAGATGGCGGTCACGGGAATCGCGGCAGGTGCTCGTGGCTATGCCTTTGGTTCTACCAGACCTGCCAAACCTAACTTTCTCTTCATTATTGCTGACGACTGCACCTTTCGTGACATTGGCTGTTATGGTGGCCAGGCTCATACCCCCAATATCGACAGACTCGCGTCCCAGGGGATGCGCTTCACGCAGTGTTTCCAGGCGGCGCCGATGTGCTCGCCTACGCGGCACAACATCTACACAGGGCTTTATCCCGTCAAGAGCGGCGCCTATCCGAATCACACGTTCGTCAAGGATGGCACGCAAAGCGTCGTCCAGTACCTCAAGCCGCTCGGCTATCGCGTGGCCCTGAGCGGCAAGCGGCACATCAACCCGCCGGAGGTGTTCGCATTCGAATACTCCGGTAAGGACAACAACCCTGACTTCGAAGCGATCGATACGTTCATGGGACAGTGCAAGGCTGATGGGACACCGTTCTGCCTGTTCGCGTGCTCCAATGAACCCCATTCGCCGTGGAACAAGGGTGACCCCTCTCAGTATGACGCCGCCACGTTGAAGCTACCGCCGTATTTCGTCGACACGAACCGGACGCGGAGGACCATGGTGAGATACCTTGCCGAAATCACTTACTTTGATGGGCAGGTAGGTCAGGCACTCGCGCTGCTGGACAAGCATGACCTGGCCGACAACACGCTGGTGATCGTCGTCAGCGAGCAGGGATCGAGCTTCCCGTTTGGCAAGTGGACATGTTACGACACGGGACTGCAATCGGCCTTCATCGTTCGCTGGCCGGGCAAAGTCAAGCCCGGAACGGTCAGTGAAGCACTGATTGAATACGTCGATGTGCTGCCGACCTACATCGAGGCGGCCGGCGGGACATCTCCGCCCGTTCTTGATGGCAAGAGCCTGTTGCCCGTGCTGTTGGGCCGGACGCAAGACCACAAGGAATACGTCTTTGGCGAGATGACCACGCGGGGCATCATCGACGGATCGGAGCATTTCGGGACTCGCTCGATCCGTTCCCGCCGCTTCAAGTACGTGTGGAACTTCACGCCGGAGGTCCGGTTCCAAAACGTCTGCACGAACTCTGCCATCTTCGCGTCCTGGCGGACCAAAGCAGCTACTGACCCCGACGCCGCTGACAAAGTGCGTCGTTATGAGCGTCGCCCGGGCGAAGAGCTTTACGATGTCGCGAAGGACCCCTATGAATGGGACAATCTGGCCGACGATCCCAGCTATGCGCAGGTCAAATCAGAGTTGCGACAGCGCCTCCTGGAATGGATGAACGCCATGGGCGACCAAGGCCAGCAAACCGAACTGGAAGCCTTCGATCACCAGACCGTCAACCGCCCCGGGACAGCCCGGCCACGGTAGTCAATCAGGTAGCGCGATGTCGGTCGGCGGTTGGTCGGCGGCGGGGCGGGTGAACCGCTGACCGTATTCGGTGAAGCCTTCCACGAAGCCGCCGTGGGAGAGGAAGAACTGACCGGACTCGACGCCCATGAAGCGGTCGCGGCGGTCGGCTCGGCCGGTCGCGTCGTGGCTGAACGTGGCTCTCATCAGCTCGATCCATTTGCCGTCGGCGCTGCGAATCCACTGGTTGCCGTAGAGAGCTTTGCGGAGCAGGTGACCGTTGGCGCCGCCGAAGTTCTCGCTGAAGCTGTAGAGCCCGCGCAGGTAGCCGCCTTCCTTCGGTGCGTTCCAACTTGAGATCAGCATCCATTCCTTCCGCTCGGGGTGGAAGTAGTAGCCTGAATAGACCGTGTGCGTTTCGTCGACGGGCCTGGCGGTGACGATGAAGCGTTGCTTCTCGCCCGTCTTCCAGAGGTACTTGAGATGGCTGTGGCCTCCGGTCCCTTCGTTGCCGAAGTCGCCGGTATAAACGCCTTCGCTTTTCGCGACGAGCTTGACGCGGTTCTCGTCGGCGACCTTGTCGCGGTCGGTCGGTTCGCCGCCACTGTCCCAGACGCTGAAGATGATCCGCCGTTCGGTCTCGCTGTTGACCTGCATGCCGAAATAGCCGCGATGCCAGCCGCAGGCCATGTAGTAAGTCCAGAGCGGGTCTTCCAGGCCGGTCATTTCGCAATAGAACGCTTCGACCTCAGCTCCCCTCTCGACCGGATAACGCAGGTGCACCGACGCGGCGTTGCGGCGCGGCTGGAGATTGAAGTGCGCGTCCTCGGTGGCCGGGCCTTCCAGGATCAATGCGTCCAGATCGCCGGCAGACTCGCCCGGCGGGTTGAGCGATTCGAGGGTGAAGCACTGGTAACCCGGCGTGTTGATACCGAACGTGCCGAGATCGGCGACGACGAGACCGTCACCGGCGCCCTGGACGGTGGCTTCGTGGGACTGGCCGGCGATGCTGAGGCGCAGCTTCGACGTGCTGCCTTCGGCGAGGCGCAGCGCGACCGAGCAGGACAGCGTCCCGGCAGTGTTGATCTGGCCGAGCCAGAGCACCTGCACCGCGGGATTGTTCCAACGCGTGATTCCGGTGCGGGCCGAAACGCGCGCCGCCTGGACATCCGGACTGAGATAAGCAGTGAAGGCAGGGATTCGCAACTCGCCAGCCGAAGCGGTGCTACTGAGCGGCGCGAGCGGCAAGACCGCGACGAGGAGGGCTGTCACTGCTGTCATATTGGTTCTCCGGATTTCTGTAGCTGTCGCTAGGCGCGTCTTCTCACCGCCAAGGTGTAGATCGTGCGTCCTTCTTCGAGGTACTTTCGTTCGTAGTTGGTGCCGGCCAGCTCGCCTTCACCGGCGCCGGCGGGGCGCACGAACTCCGTCGGCTCCAGTTCGTCGCGCAAGGCGCCGACGGTGGCCTGCATCTGCTCGAAATAGTCGAGGTGATCGGTGGCCAGGCGTATCTCACCTACTGGTTCGAGGCAGCGGATCAGCGTCGGCATGTTCTTCGGCTGGAGGAGCCGACGCTTGTGGTGGCGCTTCTTGGGCCAGGGATCGGGGAAGTAGACGTGCAGGCAGGCGACCGACTCAGGCGGTACCGACTCGGCCAGGAAGGTCGTCGCTTCGGCGCGGATTATCCGGACGTTCGTCAAGCCCCAGCGCCCGATGCGATCGACGGCGTGCAAATAGAACCGCCGGGCCCACTCGATCCCGAGGAAGTTCACCTCCGGCTGCGCGCGCGCCGCGTGCAGCAGGAACGTGCCCTTGCCCGAACCGATCTCGATCTGAACCGGACCCGGACGTCCGAAAATCTCGGTCAGATCGAGCGGGCCGGAGAACTCCTCCACTTTTAGTGCTACCGACGCGTGTTCTTTCAACTCGTGTCCCATCGTTCAACCGTGTGTAAAGCCCCAATCCAGACGGACAATGGTAGGTTTCCGAGCGTCCAGTATACCCCAAAGTCACAAGTGAAGAAAGCGGCCGGGAATTTTCCTGTACCTGCGTTACTAAAGTGCGCGCATCGGGCACACGATAAATGAAGGCGTGAACTCTTCATGTGGGTTATGCGTATTCTGGGTAGAACCGGAAACGCCGGCGCCCGGAAAGGATGTCTGAAGGATGATACTCCAGATGGTCAGGGCCAAGCGCAGACAGGTTCTCATCGACATCAACACCCAAAGAGATTTCATGTTGGCCGACGGTGGCGCCTGTATCCGAAATCATCGACGCGTGTTGGTTCATGTCCGTCGGATGATGGCCTGGGCCAGGCGCAGAGAGATCCCCATCATCTCCACGTGTGAAGTCTATCCCGACCACAACGGACACGACGGTGAGCCGAAGTACTGCATCGACGGCACGGCGGGCCAGCGCAAGATCGCCTACACGCTCGTACCCAACCACATCATCTTCCCCGCCGACGGCAACACGGACCTGCCGCGCGACATGCTGCGGCGCTACCATCAGGTCGTCCTGCACAAGCGGTGCATGGACCCGTTCGACGAGCCGCGCATCGACCGGTTGCTCAGCGAGGTTTGCGCCGCCGAGTTCGTCCTGATCGGTGCCTGTGCCGAAGGGGCGGTCAAAGCCGCTGCCTTGGGCCTTCTGCAGCGCGACAAGCGCGTCGCCGTGATCGTGGACGCTGTCGGCTACCACGACAGCCGCGAGGCGAAGATGGCCTTCCGCAAGATGGAGGCCAAGGGGGCCCGCCTGATCGAAACGCGTCGGCTGGCCGGCTCGTCGCACCTGCGCCAGGTGGGCGTCTGCCACTGCGAAGCCTGCCAGCGTCTCGGCATGAAGGTCGGCGTCGGCCACCTGGACGAGAACTGACCGGTTTCGTCGCTCGTCGTTCGCATCTCGTATCTCGTGCCGCGTTTGTAGTGGGCCCGTCAGGGCCTATGACACCCTGTGTCGGGCCATGGCGAATGGGCAGAGAATAGCGCCAGACGACGCCACTACGGACTGATGGAGTCCGAGGCACACCCTACAACTACAACTGGAGTCGGGCAGGAGGTTGCGGTTGCGCGGCTTGTCGTGTCGCGGGCATTCGGTCGGCTTCGTTCGGGATGGGCTCTGCGCTCGATTCGAAGGCGAGACGCCTTCGCTACACGAATTGACACGCCTGCGTCGGGTGCTTAGGATAGGCCGGTCCGCAGAAGGCGGGTGCCTCACGGACGTCTCGCGTTGTCACAAGGAAGGGTACGACATGGTCTTTTGCACGCTCCGCCTGGCGTCCAGGATTTCGGCCGTCACGGCGTTCTTGTCTGTTTGCCTGCTCATCGCGATGTTCAGCCAGGGCGCCTCGGCGCGGGAGGCGTCCAGCCAGACGGAGGAGCCCCGACGCCCGTCGGGCGACTTCCGCGCGCGCCTGCAGGTGGGCGGCGTGTTTCCACACATGGCGGTCATGGCCGACCGGCTCGGCAGCGACTCAGAGGCCGGTATCGGCGCGCTGATCCCCTGGGCCAACAAGCTCTGGGCAGTTGGCTACGTCGCGCACATTCGCGGCCAGGGGCTCGGGCTCTACGAGATCGATGAGAATATGACCATGCGCTGGTACCGCGCGTCGGTGACCGGCACCTTTGCCAATCGCATGGTGCACTGGCCCAGCGGTCAGGCGTTCATTGGGCCGTACGCGATCGACGCCGACGGCAACATTCGTACGATCGATGCGCTGAAAGGCTATCGGCTCACCGCGACCTGCACGCATCTGAAAGATCCTGAGAACCTGGTCTACTTCTTGGGGATGGAAGGACAGCTCTGGGAAGTCAACGTGCGTACGCTCGAGACGAAGCTGCTGTTCGACCTGGTCAAGGAGCTGGAGCTCGGCGAGGCACGGCCGCACTTCAAGGGCGCCGCCAGCGGCCAGGGACGCCTGATCGTCGCCAACAACAGCTACGACGAGCAGGAGTTCCTCGGTAAGAGAGACGCGGGGCGGCTGGCTCAGTGGGATGGCGAGAGCTGGACTATCATCGAGCGCAACCCGTTCGTGGAGGTCCAGGCCAGTGCCGGCGACGCTTCGCATGGCGGCAATACGATCTTCGCCACCGGCTGGACCAAGCCGTGCGTCGTATTGCGGGCGCTGGTCAACGGCACCTGGCAGCGCTACCTGCTGCCCAAGTCCGGCCACGTCTGGGACCACGCCTGGAACACCGAATGGATGCGGATTCGCCACGCCCAGACGGAGCGGCTGCTGATGGACGTGCACGGCATGTTCTACGAGCTGCCGATCCTGGCCTACGGCGGTCGCGTCTGGGGCATCCGGCCGATCTGCACGCACCTGCGCGTGGTGCCGGACTTCTGCTCGTGGCGCGGCCTGTTCGTCATGGCCTCCGACCAGCTCGACCACGACGAAGGCCAGCCGCAGTCGGGCCTCTGGTTCGGCGCTATCGACGACCTCTGGCAGATGGGCAAGCCCTCCGGCTGGGGCGGTCCCTGGTGGAATACGCCGGTCCAGGCGGACGCGGTTTCCGATCCCTTCCTGATGACCGGGTTCGACAAGAAGGTAGTCCACCTGGCCCACGACGCCAAAGAGACGGTGCGGTTCACCCTCGAAGTGGACTTTCTGGGCGACGGGACATGGAAGACGTACCAGAACTTCGACGTTGGCTCGGGCACAGGCTACGCGCACCATGAGTTTCCCGACGGCTTTTCGGCCCATTGGGTGCGCGTGCGCGTGAACAAAGCCTGCACCGCGACCGTCTACTTCATGTACAACTGATCGCGCTGAACGCGGGTGCAGTTGCGGCAGGCAGACGTTCATTGAGGAGAAAAGAGATGAGACAGCGGGATAGGATATACACAACGCGCCGGTGGTGGCTGGTGCTCGTGCTGCTGGTGACGCCGGCGAGCGTGGCGCAGGATCTAGCGCGGTTCGAGGCGCGTCTGACCGAGTTCACGCTCGACAACGGCCTGAAGTTCCTCGTGCTCGAACGGCACGAAGCGCCGGTGGTCACCTGCTACACGCACGCCAACGTCGGCGCCGTCGACGAAGGCAAAGGCATCACCGGCCTGGCGCACATCTTCGAGCACATGGCTTTCAAGGGGACCAAGACCATCGGCACGAACGATTACGAAGCCGAGGCGAAGATCATGGCGCAGATGGACGAGACCTTCGACGCGATCGAGGCCGAGCGCGAGAAGGTGGGCGGGCCCGATCCGCAGCGCCTGGCCGAGCTGCGCGAGCGATTCGACGCGCTCCAGCAGGCCCAGCAGCAGTACCTCGTCCACGACGAATTCGACGAGATCCTCAAGCGGGCCGGCGGCGTCGGTCTCAACGCCGGCACCGGCGCCGACTACACGGTCTACTTCGTCAACCTGCCCTCGAACAAGCTGGAGCTGTGGATGCTGCTGGAATCGGACCGGTTCCTCAATCCCGTGCTGCGCGAGTTCTACAAGGAGAAGAACGTGGTGATGGAGGAGCGGCGGCTGCGGACCGAGACCCAGCCGACGGGCAAGCTGCTGGAGGATTTTCTGGCGACCGCCTACAAGGCCCATCCGTATGGCCGGCCCGTCATCGGGTTCATGAGCGACCTGGAGAGCATCAGTCGCCCTCAGGCCCGCGCGTTCTTCGAAAAGTACTACCGGCCCAGCAACCTGACGGTCGCGATCGTGGGCGACGTCGATCCGGCCGAGGTGCGCGGGCTGGCCCAGCAATATTTCGCGCGCATCCCGAGCGGTCCCGAGCCGGAGCCGGTGGTGACGGTCGAGCCGCCCCAGTGGGGTCCGCGCCGGGTCGTCATCGAAGACCCGGCCCAGCCGTTCGTCCTGCTCGGCTATCACAAACCAAACACCAACCATCCCGACAACGCAGTCTTCGACGCGCTGAGCGACATCGTCGGGCAGGGCCGCACCTCACGGCTCTACCGCAGCCTCGTGCGCGACAAGAAGGTGGCGGTGGCTGCCTCCGGCTTCCAGGGCCTCCCGGGTGACAAGTACCCAGGCCTCTTCCTGTTCTACGCGGTTCCCGCGCGCGGTCACACCAACGCCGAGTGCGAGCAGGCGCTGCAGGCCGAGATCGAGCGGCTCAAACGCGAGCCGGTGACGCCGGAGGAGCTGGCCAAGGCCAAGACGCGCGCTCGCGCCTCGCTGGTGCGACAGTTGGACTCGAATTCGGGCTTGGCAAGCCAACTGACCTTCTACGAAGTCCTCACCGGCGACTGGCGCAACCTCTTCCGGCAGCTCGACCGAATCGACAAGGTCACCGCCGAAGACATCCAGCGCGTCGCGAACAGGTATTTCACGACCAGCAACCAGACCGTCGGGGTCATCGAGACGACGACCGGCGACGATAGCGCCGCGGAAGGGAGCCGAACATGAGACACGCAAGACAGATCTCGATGGCATTGCTGTGCGGTGTGATGCTGGCGACCTGGACCGGCGTGCCTGCCGGCGCCGGCGCGCGTGCGGCCAGCTACAAGCAACTGCAGTATCCGCCTCTGCACGAGGTGGTCGTGCCCGATGTGCAGCGTGTGACATTGCCCAACGGGATGCGCCTGTTCGTGCTGGAGGACCACGAGCTGCCGTTGATCAACATGTCGGCGCGGATTCGAGTCGGGTCGATCTACGAGCCGGCCGACAAGGTGGGCCTGGCGGACATCACCGGCGAGGTCATGCGCACCGGCGGCACCACCAGCCGGACCGGCGACGAACTCGACCAGCAGCTCGAACAAATCGCCGCCTCCGTCGAGACCGGCATCGGCCTCAATTCAGGTTACGCGTCGGTTTCGGTGCTGAAGGACGATATCGACACCGGTCTTTCCATCCTGGCCGACGTGCTGATGCACCCGGCCTTTCGCGCCGACAAGATCGAGCTGGCCAAGGTGCAGCAGCGCAGCTCGATTTCGCGGCGCAACGACGAGCCGGGCGAGATCGCCGCACGCGAATTCGGGTCGCTCATCTACGGTCCCGACAGCGTCTACGCGCGAACCACCGAGTACGCGACCATCGACAACATCACGCGCGACGATCTCGTGGCGTTCCATCAGCGCTACTACGGTCCGAACAACATGATGCTGGCCGTCTGGGGTGACTTCGACGCGGCGCAGATGATCGCGAAGATCGAGCAAGCCTTCGCCGGCTGGGAGAAAACCGACATCGAGCCGGCGCCGGCGCCTCAGGTCGAGTACGACTGGCCGGCGACGGTGAACCTGGTGGCACGGGCGGACCTGAACCAGTCGAACATCTACGTCGGCCATATCGGCGGGCTCAGGAGCGATCCCGACTACTTCGCGCTGACCGTCATGAACGAGATTCTCGGCGGCAGCTTCACCGGACGGCTGTTCAAGAACGTCCGCTCCCGCCAGGGCCTGGCTTACTCGGTCGGGGGAACCTATTCGTCGGGCTTGGACCATCGCGGCGTCTTTCGCATGGGCTGCCAGACGAAGGCCGGGAGCACCGTCCACGCGATCCAGGCGATGATTGACGAAGCCAGGCGGATGACGACCGACGAGGTCACGGACGAGGAGCTCAAGCTGGCCAAGGAGAGCTACCTCAACTCCTTCGTGTTCAACTTCGATAGCACCAGCGAGGTCATCACGCGCCTGATGACCTACGAATACTTCGGCTACCCGGAAGACTTCCTCCAGCAGACGCGCGCCGGCGTGGAGAAGGTCACCAAAGCCGACGTGCTGCGTGCCGCGCGGGAGCACCTGCGACCCGACAAGATGCAAATCCTGGTGGTCGGCCAGCCCGACGCGTTCGACGAGCCGCTCTCGACCTTGGGCTCGGTCAATACCATCGACATCACGATCCCCACGCCGGGCCAGTGAGTTTTCGTATCTCGTCGCTCGCATCTCGTACCTCATGAAGCGGTAGGGTGTGCATCGCACACCAAGCCCGACGTCGTCGGCAGTCGATGGTGTGCGGTGCACACCCTACGGCGCCTCGTCCAGCGAGATACGAGATACGCTTTATTGACAGACCCGCGTCGGCTCTCTACGATGGGCTCGGCCGCATCCGGCAGGCCGCCGGCCCAATGTAGGATGGGCTCTAGCCCATGCAGATGAATCGGGGAGAAGACGCTATGACGACACCGAACGAAAACCTGCGGACGCGAAGAGAATTTCTTAAGACGACGGGCTTGGCCGCCGCTTCGGTCATGGCGGTTTCTCTGACGCCGGGTTGCCAGACCGCGCCGAAGAAAAACCTGCGTGCCCCGGCGGCGCCGCCGAACATCATCTTTGTCCTCGCCGACGACCTGGGCTACGGTGACCTGGGCTGCTACGGCCAGCAGACGATCCGGACTCCGAATATCGACCGCATGGCCGCCGAGGGAATGATCGTCACGAACCACTATGCCGGCAGTACGGTCTGCGCGCCGTCGCGCTGCGCGTTGATGACGGGGCTGCACACCGGGCACTGCCTGATTCGGGGCAATGCGCGCGTGCCGCTGCGACCGGAGGATGTCACCGTCCCTGAGCTGCTCAAGCAGGCCGGCTACGCCACCGGTCTGATCGGCAAGTGGGGTCTGGGTGACGCCGATACTACCGGCGCGCCCAACCACCAAGGCTTCGACTACTCGTTCGGCTATCTCGACCAGAGACACGCCCATAATTATTATCCCGACTACCTCTGGCGCAATGGCGAGAAGGTCGCGATCCCCAACGAGGTCCGCGAGGTCAACCCGCCGGGCGGCGTCGCGACCAAGCGCGTCGCGTACTCGCACGACCTGTTCGCCGCCGAGGCGCTGCAGTTCATCGAGCGCCATCGCGACGAGCCGTTCTTTCTCTACCTGGCGCTAACCATCCCGCACGCCAACAACGAGGCGCGAAACGAAGGCATGGAGGTTCCGTCGTACGGAGCGTACGCGAACGAGGATTGGCCGGACGCACAGAAAGGCCACGCGGCGATGATCACGCGGATGGACGGTGACATCGGCCGGCTCTCCGAGAAGCTCAAAGCCCTCGACCTCGATGAGGATACGCTCGTGCTGTTCTCCAGCGACAACGGTCCTCATCAGGAGGGCGGCGCCGATCCAACGTTCTTCGACAGCAACGGACCGCTGCGCGGGATCAAGCGCGACCTGTACGAAGGCGGGATCCGTGTGCCGCTGATCGCGCGCTGGCCGGGCAAGATCAAGGCCGGCTCCGGCTCCGAACTGGTCTCGGCCTTCTGGGATTTCCTGCCGACCTGTTGCGACATCGCGCACGTCGTCCCGCCGGAACATATCGACGGCTTCTCGTACCTGCCGACGCTGCTCGGCCGCGACGACCAGCAGCGCCAGCACAGCTACCTCTACTGGGAATTCCACGAGCAGGGCAAGAAGCAGGCGGTCCGCCTGGGCGACTGGAAAGGCGTGCGCCTCAACGTCGCGCGCGACCTCGACGGTCCCATCGAGCTGTACAACCTCAGGTCCGACCAGGGCGAGACCACCGACGTCGCTGCCGAGTATCCCGACTTGGCGGCCAAGTTGGGCCAGATCATGGCCGCCGCGCGCACGCCGTCGGAGCACTGGCCTCTGCCGTAGCGCGCGGTCAAGGATCCGCGCCGCGTGTCTCGTCACTCGTATCTCGTGAAGCGAGTCGTTGGGCGGGTTCTCCCCATCCGCTGGGACCTCAGAACCTGCCCCAGATGGCCTTATAGAACTCGCTGTAGTCCCGATTGTCGGGGTCGGGAGGAGGCTCTGGCCTGGGACCAGTTTGGCCCGCCTGGTAGAGCTGAAGCCAGGCTTGTGACCAGGCGATGGTGCGCGGGTCTTTCCACTTCCAGTACCGCACGCTCCCGTCGGCGAACGAGGTACACGTGCCGTTGCCGTGTTGGAGGGGCGGGCCGTGGCCAAAGGTGGTCCAGCCTCGCTGTCTTGTCGAAGGGCCTGCCATCATGTAGAAATCGGCCGGTCCTTGCATGGTCCAATAAGGGCATCCCACGTCGACAAAGACCATCCGCTGCGCCGGGCCCGGCGGGCTCAGCTCCGAGAGTTTCTTGATGTAAGCGCGGACCGGGCTCGGACCGCGGAACTCGACGAACTGTGCCTCGGCGGCCGCACGCTGCTCAGGCGTCAGGCAATTCATCGAACTGACGATCGCATAGGCGCTGAACCAGCGCAGCCACGGCTCCCACCCGGGCATCTGCGGCAGCTCGTACTGGGAAGGGCAGCGATAGACGCTGACGTCGCCGACGTAGCGCGCCAACGCGCCGGTCCGCATCAGCGCATTGACACGCGCCTTGCTGGAGTGATCGCCGTAGTGAACGCAGCTCAACCACGAGGGCTCGTCGGGCAGCTTTTCGTAGATGTGGTAGAAGGGCATGCCGCTGACGATGGCACCGTCATGGTTCTCGGCATAGGTGAGCCAGGCGATCTGCAACTGCCTCAGATGGCCGATGCACACCACCCGCCGGGCTGTCTCGCGGGCCTTGCGCAGGGAGGAAACCAGGATCGCCAGCAGAATCGCGATCACCGTGACCACTACGAGCAGCTCGATCAGTGTGAAGCCGCGATGCGGCTGCGACTTGACCAGTGGCAGCCACCCGGCCTGTCCGCGGGTGGCCGTGCTTGCCTCGCGCCATGGCGGATGCCGGTCGGACATCTCAAATGTTCCCGCTAGGCCTTGCATCTCCGGTCCCACGTTGTCTCCGCATCGCACCGGGACCTCGATCACACGCACATCTCTACTATTATGGCGGCGCAGCGATCCGCAGGCAAAGGAAAAAGCTGACGATGCCCTCGCAGGGTGCCCGTGAGAGTCTTGCCCCGAACGTGTCAAGGCCCGATACGCCGCGAACCTTCTCGCCACGGTGTCACGCATGACCCGCCGCATCTCATGCCTGCGGCGTCCCGGAGTGAGTATGAGCCGGGACGAAGTAAGCTTGCTCCGAGGCAGATCGTGTCTACTCCGTGACGGAGTAAGCTTACTCTGCGACAGAGCGAACATGATCCGTGACACACCATGTTTACTTCGTGACAAAGTGAACACGCTCCGTGGCAAAGTAAGCTTGCTCCGCGACAGATCATGTCTACTTTGCGACAAAGTAAACACGCTCCGCGACAAAGTAAACATGCTCCGTGGCAAAGTAAGCTTGCTCCGCGACAGATCATGCTTGCTTTGCGACGGATCAAACAAGTTCCGTGACGGATCATGTTTACTTTGCGACGGATCGGCTCGCCCGCGTTGCGTCTAAAGCCTGTCTCAACAGCGACTTAGCGCCAAACGCCCCGGAATCGGCCCGCCGCGACGTCCGAGAACCGCAATCCGACCGCAGAGGCCGCTGAGGAGCCCCCGAAGGCGGGCACGCGGAGACGCAGGACGGAAACGGCAACAAGGCTATTTACAGACGTCGTGGGATAGAAGATACTGCGGATCGAAGCCGCTCTGGCGTCGTCCCAGATGGGCTTCCTGAGGAGGCGATATGACGAGTGAGTTGCCAGACACTGTATAATAGCCTGTAGTGAGGGAGAATTCGGTTTGGGCCAACAGGTCGTTATCGAGAATCCGGTCATCAATTCGCCTTTCCAGGAACCGGACCGGCACTTCAAGTTCACCGACGAAGGCATCAGCGACGAGGTTCTCGACGGCCGCCGGAGCAGTTCGTACTTCGTGCCCATCGCTCGGCCCCGCAAGAAGGGTCAGAAACAGCTTGAGTTCGATACGGAGTGGACCCAGGACCGGATCGAGGAAAACAAGCTCGTCAACCAGATTCGTGCTCGGGTCAAGCTCTGGCGCGAGGGCGGCTATATCGGTGTGACGCCCACAACCAGCCGGTTGCTGGCCTATTGGACCGACCCGGAGCGTGAGAAGAAGCTGTTCTTCTGCCAGATCGAGGCCCTGGAAACGGCGATCTACCTGACCGAAGTCGCCCACAAGTACGGCGACACCTGGATTGCCAACGATCTGCGCGACGCCAATGATTCATCAAACCCCGGCCTGCCCCGCGTGGCCTTCAAGATGGCTACCGGCTCGGGCAAGACCGTGGTCATGGGCATGTTCATCGCCTGGCACACGCTCAACAAGCTCGCCAATCCTCAGGACCCACGCTTCACTGACACGTTCCTTATTGTCACGCCGGGCATCACCATCCGGGATCGCCTCCGCGTGCTGTTGCCGAACGATCCGCAGAACTACTACCGCCAGCGGGACATCGTGTCGAGCGAGACCCTGGAGCAACTCGGGCGGGCCAAGATTCTCATCACCAACTTCCACGCGCTGCAACTGAAGGAGAAGGTCTCTGCTGGCAAGCTCACCAAGGCAATTCTCACTGAGGGCGAAACGAGCCCGTTCACCGAGACGCCCGATCAGATGGTCCGCCGCGTCTGCCGGGAACTCGGCACGAAGAAGAACATCGTCGTTATCAATGACGAGGCTCACCACTGCTACCGGCGCAAGCCCGATGGGGAGGACGTCAAGCTCAAGGGTGACGAGCGCAAAGAGGCCAAGCAACGCGATGAAGAGGCCCGCGTCTGGATATCCGGCCTGGAAGCCATCAAGGCCAAGATCGGCCTCAAAGCCATCTACGACTTGTCCGCTACGCCGTTCTTCCTGCGCGGCTCAGGCTACCCGGAGGGAACGCTCTTCCCCTGGGTTGTTTCCGATTTCTCCCTGATCGACGCCATCGAGGCCGGGATCGTCAAAGTGCCCCGCGTGCCCGTGGCCGACGATTCCATGACCGGCGAACAGCCCACGTACCGCGACCTGTGGCTGCGTATCCGCGAGGATGGCAACCTGTCGAAGAAGGGGCGAAAGACGGATGAGGTCAGTGGTGAGCCAAAGCTTCCCGCTGCCCTTGAGGGGGCCTTGCACAGCCTCTATGGCAACTACGAGAAGTATTACCGCCTGTGGGAGAACAACGCCGAGGCACGGGCGAAGGGCGTCACGCCGCCTGTGTTCATCGTCGTCTGCAACAACACGAACACTTCGAAACGCGTCTTCGACTACATCGCCGGGTGGGAGAAGCCCGTCGGCGATCAGACCATCGTCCAGGCGGGCAACCTGCCCATCTTCCGCAACGACGACGATCACGGCGGCTGGCTCCAGCGGCCCAACACGATCCTGGTGGACAGTCAGCAGCTTGAATCGGGCGACGCCATGAGCACCGAGTTCAAGAAGATCGCCGCCCGCGAGATCGACGAGTTCAAAGCGGAGTATCGCATCCGCTTCCCCGGCCGGGATGCCGAGAACCTCACCGACGAAGACCTGCTCCGCGAAGTGATGAACACCGTCGGCAAGGCGGGCAAGCTCGGCGAGCACATCAAGTGTGTCGTCAGCGTCTCCATGCTAACGGAGGGCTGGGACGCCAACACCGTCACGCATGTTCTCGGCGTCCGGGCGTTCGGCACACAACTGCTGTGCGAGCAGGTCGTCGGGCGGGCGTTGCGTCGGATGAGCTACGCCGTGAACGATGGCGGCTTGTTCGAGCCCGAATATGCCGAGGTCTACGGCGTTCCCTTCTCGTTCATCCCATGCAGCGGCTCGACCAAAGAGCCCAAGCCCGGCCCGATACCGACCCGCGTCCGCGCTCTGGAAAGCCGGATCGCCTGCGAGATCACCTTCCCCCGGCTGCTCGGCTACCGCTACGACCTCGACGGCGAGCGAATCACCGCCCGGTTCACCGAGGACTCGAAGCTGGCGCTCTCGACCGCCGATATCCCGACGGAAACCGAGATGTCTCCCATCGTCGGGACCAGCGAAAAGCACAGGCTGGACGACATCAAACGCCGACGCCTCAACGAAGTGGCGTTCCTGCTGGCGAAACTGACGCTGGAGAAGTACTTTCGCGACGACGAGGGCCACGACAAGCCCTGGCTCTTCCCCCAGGTGCTCGATATAGCGAAACGCTGGCTGGCCGAGTGCGTCGTCTTGAAGGACAACACTTTCCCCCAACTGCTGCTGCTGATCGAGTTCGCCCACGATGCCGCCGACCGCATCTACAAGGCCATCGTCGGAGCGAACGAGGGGCAGGCCGTCCTGAAACCGATTCTGCGCCCCTACGATACCATCGGCTCGACCCGCTATGTCGATTTTGACACGACCCGGCCGACCTACGCCACACGGGAGGACAAGTCCCACGTCTCCCACGTCGTCGCTGATACCGATTCGTGGGAGCAGAAACTCGCCCAGACGCTCGAAGACATGGACGAGGTCGTCCGCTACGTGAAGAACCATAATCTCGGCTTCACCATCCCCTATACGCTCAATGGTGAGGCGAAGAACTACGTCCCCGACTTCATCGCCTGCCTCGACGACGGCCACGGCCCCGACGACCTGCTGAACCTGCTGGTCGAGGTCACTGGCGAGAAGAAGAAGGACAAGGCCGCCAAGGTCACCACGGCTCGGACCCTCTGGGTGCCTGCCGTCAACAACCACGGTAGCTTCGGTCGATGGAGCTTCATCGAGATCGACGATCCGTGGGATGCGGAGAACGCAATTAGAGGCCGCAGAGGGCGAGGCTGAGGCCAACAGTACAGTCGAGGAGCATCCATGGCGCGACGAACGACAACAGACTCACTGACTATCAAAGACCTACAGGACGCACTGGCTGATCTGCACGATCGGTTTCCCGCCCTGAGCGATGACGACTTGTTCACCCTGTGGTTTTTGCGTGCCTACATTACGGAAAGCGAGTCCGAGGCGGCCGGGGCCGTGACAGGGACATCCGGAGACAAAGGCGTAGATGGCATTCTGATCGACAACCCGGTCAGGACGGTATTCGTCGTTCAGGCAAAATACCGCAAACAGATTGGCGGAAAAGCAGAGAAGCGAGCAGACGTCATTAGCTTTGCGGAGCTGGCCCTACGCCTGTGCGAGCCCGATGAACTGGCGTTTGGCGACTACTTAAAGACGACTGACCCGACGGTCGCTCAACACCTTCGTCAGGCCCGCAAGCGAGTGCTCAAAGACAACTATCGGGTCCGGCTCAGCTATGTGACACTTGGCAATTGCTCCACCTCTGTTGTCAAGGATGTGCAGCAACTCGTCAAGAAGGCCGGGTGTGATGCTCATATCGACGTTATCACGGGCAGACGCATCATGCTTCTCGTGCGGGACTACCTTGACGGGGTGGCTCCCCCCATCCCCACACTTGGCTTGGAGATGGAAGCTGGGGCCAACGTGAAGGTCAATGGTGTCTCCCAGCGATACGATCACCGCACGAAGATCGAATCCTGGGTCTTTTCCATGCGCGGCGATGCGGTGGCTTCGCTCTTTGAATCAGCGGGTGTCCGCTTGTTTGCGCGCAACATTCGTGGATTTCTTGGCCACTCGACTGCTGTCAACGAAGGCATGATCGCGACTCTGGACGAGGAGCCGGAGCACTTCTTCTACTTCAATAACGGCATTACGATGATCTGCGACCACGCCGAGCGGCGTAGCCACCAAGGTAGAGATATCCTACAGGTCTCCAATCCGCAAGTCATAAATGGGCAACAGACGACGCGTACGCTCGCCGCCCACCCCCGATTGGCAGCCAAGGCCAGTGTCTTGGTCAAAGTCATTCAAATCCCAAGAGATCAAGGCAAACACGATGGCTTCGATGCCTTGGTGTCCAGCATCGTAGCTGGCACTAACTGGCAGAACGCGATCAGGCCATCCGATCTCATGGCCAATGATCGTTGCCAGATTGAACTCGAACGCAATCTCCGCAAGGTAGGCTTCATGTATCTGCGGAAGCGACAGACCAAGTCAGAAATGCGCGCGTTCGGTGGTGGTAAGCAGTACCATGTGGTCAAGAAGGAGGAACTTGCGCAGGCGGTGGCAGGCTGTGAAGAAGATCCTGTCGTTGCGCGATCGGGCCGGGAACGCCTGTTCGAGGACGAGCTTTACACCAGGGTCTTCTCGAATAGCGATCCGAATTTCTACCTGCCACGCTACTGTCTTATGCGAGAGGTCACATACGCCGCCAAGGGCTATCCAGCTCGGGGCTATGCAAAGTGGGTCGTCCTCAACTTCGTGTGGTCTCATCTGGCACCACACGTACGCAAAGGACGAGATGCCCGAGCATTCTATATGATGTGGCAGCGCAATCGGTATAGAGCGCCTTTTGACTATCTGTTCACCGCCATCGACAGAGTCTATGTCCAGGCATTGCGATACCACAAGAAGAATGCCGGCAAAGGAGCGACTGCGACCGATGCCTCGACTTTCTTTCGCCACAAGAAGGGCCGGGACAAGGAGTTTGCTGCCTTTTGGAAAACCCAGACGCCCCCGAACGTTCGTCGCACTTTTGACAGGTCGCTGCAAAGAGTCGCCGCCGCTATCGGTGACTTTGACGGTTAACTGATCCACAGGAAAGTCATCGCATGGGAAAGAAGAGACAGACGCGAGCCAACAACGGCAAGTCCGTTGAATCCATTCGCCACAATGACAAGCGGAAGAACATCCCTACGGAAGAACTGCGGGATTTCGTGGCGGCCGATGAGAACGCCCCGAAGACCATGCTCTACCCCCGCGACCCATCCCTCGATCCGCAACTGGTCTGGAAGGGCAAGGACGAGCAGGACGCGGAAGACCTGGCCGTGCCGGTGGTGCCGATCTACATCCAGGAGAAGATACACCCGCAGGCGATCATCGACCAGCTCCCACGTATCGACCATTCGGGCGGCCAGCTCGATCTCTTTTCCGACTTCAACGGCCTGCCCGAAGACTTCTCCGACCGTATCGACTTCTACCACCACGACGGCAACTGGTCGAACCGCATGATCCTGGGCGACTCGCTGCTGGTCATGACGTCGCTGGCCGAGAAGGAGGGCCTCAAGGGCAAGGTCCAGACCATCTACCTCGACCCGCCCTACGGCATCAAGTTCGGCTCCAACTGGCAGGTGAGCACCCGCAAACGC
>JAFGLV010000124.1 GCA_016927855.1 Sedimentisphaerales bacterium | reverse complement strand
GCACCGGCGATGTTGGCGATGGGGATGCTCAGGGCGCGCAGGCCCTTTTTGATCCCCATGCCCTTGACGCTGGTGAACTTGGTGAAGAAGTCACGCTCCGCCGAGTTGAGGAAGCCGATCATCCGCGGGATCAGGTTGCCGCCGCCGAGCGTGCCTTCGTAGTACTCCATCGTACACAGCGTCACGTCCGCACCGATCTGGTCGGACAGGGCGCTGACGCAATAGCCCGGCAGCATGACCTCGTACGCAACCGCGCCGACCTGCACCAGGGCGGTCTCGGTGTCGAGCTTGATGAGCGTTCCTTCGATTCGGGCGATCATGTTTTCTCCATAGGTCTTATTGGTCCTATACGACCTATACCACCGCGCGCGACAGCGCGTTGGCGCAGCAGAGTGCCACCGCCATCGCATCCGCGACATCGGCGGGCTTGGGCACTTCCGGTAGGGCAAGAATCGTCTGCATGGTCCTTTGCATCTGCTCTTTCGAGGCCCGGCCGTTGCCGGTCAGGGATTTTTTGATCCGCGTGGCGGCGTAGCTCTTGACTTCCAGGTGCGCCGCGGCGCTCTTCTGCAAGATCACGCCCCGCGCGTGGCCCATCAGGATCGCGGTGCGCGGGTGGGCGTAGTGCGAGTACAGTTCCTCGACCGCCACCACGTCCGGCCGGAACCGCTCCAGCAGCGTCTCGATGTCCTCGCCGATCTGATCGAGCTTACCCGCCAGAGGCGAGTCAGACGAGGTGCGCAGCACACCCGCCTCGACGATGGTCTCGGTGTCTCCGTCGCTGTCCAGACAGGCGTAGCCGCAGACCTGCAAGCCGGGATCGATGCCGAGAATCCTCATTTCCATCTCCACTGCGTGCCGTCGGGCTTGTCTTCGAGCACGATGCCGGCCTCGTCGAGCCTCGCGCGGATCGCGTCGGCCTGGGCGAAGTTCTTGGCTTTGCGTGCTTCGGCGCGCTGTGCGATCAATATCTGTGCAAGCTTGTCGACGGCCTCATCGGAGGCGGCCACCGATTCGATGTACTCGTTCTGCACGATACCGAGCACGTCGCCACCCAGTTGGGTGAAGAGCTGATCCACCGCTCCGAGCGTCTCGGCGGTGGTGCCGCTGTCTTCGGTCAGCTTGCTCGCCAGACGCACGAGGTCGAACAGGACCGACAGCGCCACGGCCGTGTTGAGATCGTCGTTCATCGCCTCTTCGAACTTCGCTTTGGCCGCGTCGAGCTGGTCGAGGATGTCCTTGTCGGCGCCGCCGCTGGGTGCGGTCTTGGCGTGCTTGCGGACGGCTTTGACCGCCTCGGTGATCCGCTGATAGCCGCTGCTGGCCGCGTACAAGGCCGCGTCGGAGAAATCCAGCGGGCTGCGGTAGTGGCTGTTGAGGATGAGCTGTCGCACCGCCAGAGGCTCGTAGTAGCGATTGAGCCGCTCGTGGTCGCCGGCAAAGGCCTGCTTGAGCGTGATGAAGTTGTTCAAGCTCTTGCCCATTTTCTGACCGTCCACGGTGACCATGTTGTTGTGTAGCCAGAAACGCACGAACGGCACGCCGTTGGCGGCCTCGGACTGGGCGATCTCGCATTCGTGGTGGGGGAACTGGTTCTCCAGGCCGCCGCCGTGAATGTCGATGGTCTTGCCGAGGTACTTCATCGCCATGACGGAGCATTCGAGGTGCCAGCCGGGATAGCCGAGCCCCCAGGGGCTGGGCCACTGCATGATGTGGTTAGGCTCGGCCTTCTTCCAGAGGGCGAAATCGACCGGGTTGCGCTTGTCCGGCGACGGCTCGACGCGCGCCCCGGCGACCATCTCCTCGATGTTGCGGCCCGAGAGCTTACCATAGTCCTTGAGCTTGGCGACATCGAAATAGACCGACCCGTTGACTTCGTAGGCGTAGCCTTTCTCCAGCAGTGTCTTGACCAGCTCGATCTGCTCGATGATGTGACCGCTGGCGCGCGGACTGATATCGGGCCGGACGCAGTTGAGCTTGTCCATATCTTCGAAGTAACTACGCGTGTATAGTTCCGCCAGCGCCATCGGATGAACGTGCTCCTTCGCGGCGGCCTTGGCGATCTTGTCCTCGCCCTCGTCGGCGTCGTCGGTCAGGTGCCCGACATCGGTGATGTTCTGCACATAGGTGACGCGATAGCCAAGGTAGCGCAGATAACGCACGAGCACGTCAAAGCTGACGTAGCTCTTGGCGTGCCCCAAATGCGCGTGCCCATACACCGTCGGCCCGCAAACGTAGATCCCGACCCGCCCCTCTTCGAGCGGCTTGAACTCGTCCTTAGTTCTCGTCAGGCTATTGTGCAGCTTCAGTGCCATATCGTCCTCTGCAATATCCCCTTCGACTATTGCCGGTTATCTGCCCATACGTTTGTCACCCTGAGCGGAGCGAAGCGGAGTCGAACGGGTCTGGCCGACGATTTGACAGCCCTTCGATTCGCAGCCAGATTCCTCGACTACGCTCGGAATGACAAAACCGTGGCTCAGCCGGATCCCACGCGTCAGCCACAGGGGGCATTCTACTGGCCTTGTTGGGGGTGGTCAACCGCTACGCCGCCACGGCAGGACGCTGGCGGGATTCATCCTGACAGTGCCAAGCTGCCGAGGGGTAGAGGGGTAAGGGGTCAGTCCTCGGATTTCAGTATCCGAGTGCGGAGATCCAAAAGAACGGGGTTTGTGGCGTCGTCGACGGTGCGGATGTAGCCGGGAAGGTTGGCTGAATGGCCGCAGTGCAGGTGGGTGGAGAGCCATGTGTTTGAGACCGTCGTCTGGCTGCGAATGAACCAGGCGAGGACGCGTTTCTCGACGGCTCCTTTAGGGAGCGTTTTCAGCGACTCGTTCGAGAGCCCGAGTCTTGCCAAGCCGATCTCGCATAGGTGTTCGGCTTGTTGCTCGTTGTGCTGCTGGATGGCGTCTCCGCCGAGGCTGGCCGGCGCTGTGCTGGAGCGGATGCCGTCCAGCCGGGACAGGAGAGATTCCAAGAACGACTCGCTGCCGAAGTACCACCCCCGGCGGATGCGTGACCATTGTGGGTCCATATAGGCCCGATCCTTGTTCAAGGCGACCTCAGCCGCCTGTTGCTCCATGAAGCGGCCGTACTCCCGTCGTCCTTTGCGGTCGTCCGCAAACTCATAACAGCCCAGGACCCGTTCCACAGATAGCCATGCCGGACGGCAGGGAGGCTTGAGGTAGTCGGGGTAACTGCTCCAGGCGTAGTCCTCCAGCAGGTCCCGACAGGGGACAAGCAGGCCCGCCCGTGCCGGGTTCAGGTGGATGTAGACGCTGACGGTGGAGAAGTAAGGCCCGCGGCCCGACTCGACGAGCAGGGCCTTGTACCGACCCTGGAACAGGTGGCCGCACTGCCGATGTCGGCGATTGAATCGCTGCGTGTAGGTCCCCTGCAGCCACTGCATGCCCGCCACCAGGTTGGCCTCGGGAGTCTCCAACAGCATACTCGATACGCGGCTGACGCGGCATGCCGGTAACTTTACTCGGTCCCCCGAAATACGTCAATACTGAAATCCGAGGACTGGCCCCTTAGACTCCCGACGATGAGCTTGGCGGCCTGGAGCTTGAACTGCTCCGTGTAGCGTTTCGGTCGTCTACTCGTGTCTGCCATAGATGGTTCCTTTCATGCCTATGGCAGCCCAGTCTATCAAGCTCACCCCGCGCCCACCATCCGTAGGGCAGGTCAATGAATCTTTCTACTCAGATATTTGCGCATTTCTGACACAAGTCCGTAAATCATGTAGCACCCCCAACCAAAAGAGATTATGCCAAAGAGCAGGACACCGTACATGAAAAGCATAAACAAGATGCTAACAGGGAACACATACTCTTTGTCGGATATAAAGATACCATAGATTCCTGACACAATCGAGACAATACCGAAGACGAAGGCTCCAATAGTAATGATGATGGCCCCGAAAGATACCGCTATACCGGTTCCCGCTTTCTTAAGCAGTCGTTCAGCGTTCGATACTGCGAGTTCCTCATTTATCTCACCAGTTTTGATATATTGCTCGTACATTTTGAAATCGCCCAAAAAGAATTAAGAGTTTTTGTGTCGCTCCGCCGACACAAAAGCTCGGTTGGACGCCGTCATGGTGGCGCTTTGGAGCTTTAGTGG
>JAFGLV010000123.1 GCA_016927855.1 Sedimentisphaerales bacterium | reverse complement strand
CAACTACGCCGGCCTTATGGCCAGAGATCCCGCCAGTGACGGCGGCGTCGAGAACTGGGTTTCGTGCGAGTACTTCCCGACGTGGACGGGGTTCGTCGCCCGCAACACAACGGCCGGCAATCGTCGCGAGTTGGGCCAGACCGCGGGACGCTGGACGGGCGCGGATACGTATGCCATCGCAGAGGCCTATCCGTACCTGCAACTCGAGCGTATCGGCAGTGATTTCTATCCGAGAATCAGCGCCGATGGAATCAACTTCTTCCCTCTGACGGCCCCGGCATACAAGGGCATCTATGATCCCAACGACCCGACCCAGGCCCCCTTGGTAATCAGTCGTCCCGATCTGCCCGAGACCTTGCAGGTTGGTCTGGACCAGGGGATGTCTTCGGCCGACACTGGCTACGTGGCCTTCGATGACTTCAGCATTGTCACGCCGGACGAACCCCTGGCGAAGGTCATCTACGTCACGAGCGTCAAGGACCTGGACCAGGACGGCATCCAGGACGACGTGAGCTGGGCCGACTGGCTGCTGGCCGAAGGCTACGATGTGGACTTCCGTCCGGGCAACTGGGTCGATCCGCTGGATGCCAATGACATCGCCGAGCTTGAGGCGGCCGACCTGATCCTCGCCGGCCGCGGCATGGCCACCGACCAGTACGACGGCGCCGAGACCGCCAAGTGGAGCGCTTTGAGCACCCCCATCCTGTGCACCAACGCCTGGATGATCCGCAACAACCGCTGGAAATGGATGAACTCCGGCAGCGCCAACAAGGACGCCGGGTCCCCGACCATGGTCGTCTTGGACCCCAATCATCCGATCTTTGCCGACGTGCCGGTCGATGCCAACGGTCTGGTCGAGGTTCTGGACCCGAACGTTGCGTCCGGCCATACCTCGTTCCTGACCAACTTCCTGGATCCGGGCAACGGCTGGTTGTTGGCGTCGTCGCTGGGCCTCTACGATACCGCGTGGATCGTCGAGTGGGAGGCCGGCGTGGAGTACTATGACGGGGCCGGCGAGATCGCCGGTGGCCAACGCCTGTTGCTCATGGCGGGCACACAGGACGATCCCTATCTTGCGGAGAACGGCAACACCGCGCCGGTCGGCGTGTTCAACTTGAACGAGGCCGGCCAGACGTTGTTGCGCAACGCCCTAGCCTATCTGCTGCCGAAGGAGATCGCGGTGGCCGGCGAACTGCTGGTGGATGTTAGCGCCGCCGATCCCAGCGCCGGCACGGCCGTCTGGGTCAACAACGGCACCTTGGGCGACTTCACCTACGTCAGCGACGTCAACGATATGCCCGTCGGCAGCAAGCCCATGACGCCGGACCCGAACGGCCCGGCCGTCGAGGAGTTTGAGGGTGTGCCGGTCGTTCACATCACGAGCGACAAGACTCATCTTCAAGGCTACATGGGTCCGGATGCCCCTGCCACCATCATCGGCAGCGACGACCGCTCGATCGAAATGTGGGTCGCCGATCTCAACGCTGAACTGCAGAAGGACAAGTGCATGATCGCCTGGGGTATCCGTGGGACTAACGGCCAGAATATGTCGGCCAACTTCGGGTACAAGTCCTTTGGCGCGTTGGGTCTTTACGGCGATGATTACGATACAGGGTTTGCCGAGCCACTGCCCACCGTTGGAACACTGCACCACCTCGTCTACGTGATTGAGAACGATACCGCCACGATTTACGTAGACGGCGTTTTCAACAACATTCACGCCTTCGCAGGGACGCTTGCCACCCCGGAAGCTCCCATCAACCTGTTCATGCAGAACCAGTTCGACAGCAGCAAGACGAACGTTGTCCTGTCCGACAACGGATTGGCCAACAATCACATGGTCAACTCGATCCGCATTCACTCGGGCGCGTTGACCGACGACCAGGTACTGAACAACTACCTCGTCGGCCCGGCCGCCAGCGGCAATTAGACACATCTGTTCCCAGAGGGTTTTCAGGGGCCTGTGCTGATCCAGCACGGGCCCCTTCTTTTCGCTCGGTGACGAGTCGCATTGGCGCAGAGGGCAAACAGGACAAGACGGCGCAAGCGGGTTGGAGGGTGCGAGAGACTGCGCGTCGTTTGATCTGCGAAATCGCGCTCCGGGATACGGGCCGTCTTCGTCCGAGAATCGACGTCTTTCGCAAAGTGGCTAAAAGAAAACGCAATGGGGTCTTGTCGATAGCGGCTCGATCAGGCATAATAACTTAGTGCCGATAATATGTGTCTACCGAGGCCTTGGCGAGGGGCAGCGGCTTCGTGCAGAGCTGGGGTCGCCTCGGCTTCTGCTCGGAGCCGGAGTGTGGGTCGATGTAGCGGCGCGATGCGGAGTAGGCTCGTGAGGAAAGGGAGTGTGAAGGCGTCTGCGATGGAGTGACGGGTTGGGTCCGGCCATTGCTCTTGGCGTTCCGGTGCCGCGAGGAGGACGGGCCGCTGTCAACAATCACCCAGGCAGCATGCGCCGAGCGCCACGTGGAGGCATGTCCTCCTTATTCGGTGCGGCGGTTCTGCCGATACAATTTGCCGTGCGATCATGGTCCGTTTCTTGTGGTCACTATATAGGGTCACGTTAACTCTACTCAATTGAAGGAGGCAAAGGCAATGTGTAGAAGACTGATTTGCTTGGTCACGCTCGCGTTGATGGTGGGCCCGGTTTCAGCGACGTGGGCCGCGAGCGACAGCAGCCTGGTCGGCTGGTGGAAACTTGACGAGACGGCGGGGATCGTCGCGAAAGACTCCTCCGCCATGCACAACGACGGTGAAGTGATCGGCGGAGCCACCTGGGGCGCCGGCCAGGTCAACGGTGCCCTGGTGTTCGACGGTAGCAACGGCTACGTCAGTATGCCAATCGGAGGGGTTATCAGCACTCTGACCAGCGCCACCCTCATGATCTGGGCCAATCCTAACCAGACCGGATCGTGGGTGCGGCTGTTCGACATTGGCACCGGGACGAATGTGAACATGTTCCTGACACCAGCCCAAGGAACCACCGGAGCCATGCGGTTTGCCATCACCACGGGAGGTAACGGAGCGGAATCCCAGTTGACCGCCGGCAGCAGACTGGCGACCGGATGGCATCATGTTGCCGTTGCGATCGATGGCGAGACCATGACCATGGAGATGTTCCTCGATGGCGAGTCCATCCAGACGGCCAACACGAATACCGTGCCGGCGGACATGGGCGAAACGACGCAAAACTGGCTGGCGCGCTCCCAGTACGGTGCCGACGGCTACTACAGTGGCTCGTTGGATGACTTCCGCATCTACAACATCATGCTGACTCCGGAAGAAATCGCGGTCGCTATGACCGGTGCGGGGCCGGTACCGGGGGTTGCGGGCGCACCGAATCCGGCCGATGAGGCGGTCGACGTTCGTCCCGACGCCGTCCTGAGCTGGAATGCGGGCGAGTTTGCCGCCACGCACGATGTCTATCTCGGCACGAATGCAGATGACGTCAATAATGCCAGCCGAACCAATCCCATGGGGCTTCTGGTCAGCCAGAATCAGACTGCCATGACCTACGATCCGCCGGGCAAGCTAGTATTGGGCCAGACCTACTACTGGCGTATCGACGAGGTCAATGCTCCGCCGACCAGCTCCCAGATATTCAAGGGCAGTGTGTGGAGCTTCACGGCGGAACCGGTCGCCTATCTGATCACTGACGTCAACGCGACCGCCAACATCCCGCCTGAGACGGGTTCGGAGATCGACAAAGCCGTCAACGGCGCCGGCGTGAGAGAAGACGGTGGGCACTCAGTCGTCTCGACGGATATGTGGCGAGGAATTGGCAAGGTCGGTGACGACGTGAACCTGCAGTTCGCGTTCGACCGCGTCTACAAGCTCCGTGAAGTTCTGATCTGGAACTACAATCACCAGTATGAGCAATACCTGGGGTTCAGCGTCAAGGACATTACCGTCGAGTACTCTGCCGACGGCGAGACGTGGACAACGCTGGGTGACTACACGCTGCCGCAAGGTGCCGGCCAGGTTAGCTTCCAGGCTACGCCGATCGACTTCGGCGGCGCGCCGGCCCAGCAGGTCCGCATCATCGTCAACAGCAACTATGGCGGCGGCGGCTTTGGCATGAGCGAGGTTCAGTTCTACCAGATTCCGACGTCGGCGCGCGAGCCTCAGCCGCAGGCCGGCGCCGTGGGTGTGAGTCCGAGCACCATACTGAGCTGGCGCCCGGGACGAGAGGCAGGCTCGCACGAAGTCCACGTCGGCACCGATGCCAACGCGGTCGCCGCGGGTGAAGCGCTCGTCGACACGGTCGGCGCGCCCAGCTACGACACCGCTCCGCTGAATCTGATGATGGGCACGAAGTACTACTGGATGGTCGTGGAGGTCAACGACGCCGAGACGCCGGCCGCCTGGGCCAGCGCGGTCTGGGACTTCAACACGCCCGACTTCATCGCGGTGGATGATTTCGAGAGCTATGACGACGAGGAAGGGACCCGCATCTTTGATGCTTGGGTCGATGGTTTCGGGGTTGCCGGCAACGGTTCGCAGGTGGGCAACAACGACCCGCCGTACGCCGAGTCGAACAACATCCATCCCGGCGATGGTGAGCAAGGGATGCCGTTCACCTACGGCCTTGAGGGCGAGACGACCTCGGAAGCCACGCTGACGTTCGCCAGTCCGCAGGACTGGACCCGCGCCGGCGCTACGACGCTGGTGCTGTGGTTCCGCGGCGAATTGGGCAACACGGCCTCTCAGTTGTACCTGAAGGTCAACAGCACGCGGGTCAACTACAACGGCAGCGCCAATTCGCTGACGGTACCGGTGTGGAAGCAGTGGAACGTGGACCTGGCTTCGCTGGGCGCCGCGGCCAAGAGCGTCAGGACGCTGACAATAGGTGTGTCCGGTTCCGGCACCGGGACGTTCTACGTGGACGATATCCGTCTGTATCGCGACGCTCCGCCGGCGACGGGCGCCGCCTCCGATCCGGGCACCGCGAACCTAGTCGCGTACTATCCGATGTCGGATAACGTCAACGACGCGTCCGGCAACAATCGCAACGGTACCGCGGAGACCGGCTCCAGCTTCTCCACCGGTCCGCAAGGCTACGGCCGAGCGATCGCCTTTGATGGCACCAGCGGTCACGTCACCCTGCCCGTCGGCACCCTCATCCAGTCGCTCAGCAGTGCTACCTTTGCCTCTTGGGTGAACTTCTCCGCGCCTGCCGGCAGTGATTGGGAACGCATCTTCGACTTCGGCACCGGCACGACGAACTACGTGTTCCTGTCGGCGCGCCAGGCCGGGAGCGATTCGATGACGTTCGGGATCCTGGCCACCGGCCGCACCGAAACCCGCGTCGTCGCTCCGGAACGGGTCCCGGCGGGCTGGCATCACGTCGCGGTAGTGATCGACAGCGCGACGATGAACATCGATCTCTACCTGGACGGCACGGTGGTCGGCAGCAACACCACCGACACGCTGCCACGCGACCTGGGCGAAACGACCAACAACTGGCTGGGTCGGTCCCCGTGGGCGAACGATGAGTACTACACCGGCCTGCTCGATGAGTTCCGCATCTACAACCGTGCTTTGACGGCCGGTGAGGTCCAGTATCTCGCCGGCGACCGGTAGTCGCGGCTCGGCGACCGTCCTGCCATCAGGACGGCCATCACGTCCAAACGCGGGGCCTGCATCCTCAGGGTGCAGGCCCCGTTTGTTTGCACAGATTGCCGGCGAGTACCGGACCTTGACGAGCGGCCGTGTCCAGACTATGCTGCTGTTCGTTTTCCGGCACTGAAACTGGAGGCTACTTCGATGAAACGTTTGTCCGTCCTGCTGGTGCTCAGCGGCGCGGCGCTGAGCCTGGCGCAACCACCAAGAGCGTCGCTGCGTCCGTCACTTCCTGCCGACACCGTCGTTCATCGCGATCTGGCATACGTCACCGACGGACACGCGCGGCAGAAGCTCGACCTGTACCTGCCGCCGGCAACGGGGCGTCTGCCTGTGATCGTCTGGGTCCACGGCGGCGCCTGGCTGGGAGGCAGCAAGGACCGGCCGGTCCCGCTGGGCTACCTGAGCAAGGGCTACGCGGTTGCGAGCATCAACTATCGCTTGAGCCAGCACGCCACGTTTCCCGCACAGATCGAAGACTGCAAGGCGGCAGTGCGCTGGCTGCGGGCACACGCTGAGCAGTACCATCTTGAATCCAATCGGTTCGCCGCCTGGGGTGAATCCGCCGGCGGGCACCTCGTGGCTCTGCTTGGCACGACCGGCGACGTCAACGAGTTCGACGTCGGTGAGCATCTCGACGTCTCCAGTGCCGTGCAGGCGGTGGTGGATTGTTTCGGGCCGACCGACTTCCTGCAAATGGAGGCGCATCGCCTGCCCAACGGGATGGTCCACGACACACCCGACTCGCCTGAATCCAAACTCGTGGGCGGTCCCATCCGTGAGAATCCGGATAAGGTAGCCAGAGCCAATCCGATCACGTATGTCAGTGCCACCGACGCGCCCTTTCTAATCGTCCATGGTGACAGAGATCCCCTCGTGCCGCACCATCAGAGCGAATTGCTCGAAGCCGCCTTGAAGAAAGCAGGGGTGCCGGTGTCTTTCTACACGGTCGCAGGAGGCGGTCACGGTGGTTTCCGTGACCCAAAGGTGCCAGAGCTGATCGAGGCCTTCCTGGCCAGGCACCTGAAGCCGGCGCCTGCCGATCCGCCGACCGATTGAGTTCGACCTCCGCTTATACCGACGGTAGGCTCGTGTTGTCCATCTGGTCTGTCTTTGGAGAGCACGCTGATGAAGAACCTGCCGACGCTTGTCTTACTGACCGCCGTGACTGCCGCCTTTGGGCAAACCATGGTCTCGCCTGAAGTCCATTCCGATTCGCGCGTCACCTTCCGGCTCAGGGCGCCCGACGCCCAGGCGGTGACGCTGCGCCTGGAGGCGACGCGCGTGCCGCCCATGCAGAAGGGCGAACGAGGCATCTGGTCGATCACGACGGAGCCGCTCAAGCCCGATCTCTATGCGTATACGTTCATGGTCGATGGCGTGAAGGTCCTTGACCCGAGCAACCCGGCGCTCAAATACAACCTGCTCAACAGCGAGAGTCTGCTGCACGTGCCGGGTCCGGCGACGCTGCTATGGGAGATCAACGACGTCCCGCATGGCGTGATCCACCGCCATCTCTACCGCTCCGCCATCGTGGGTGACGACCGACCCTTCCTGGTCTACACGCCGCCGGGTTACGATCCCGCCGCCAAGCGGACCTATCCTGTGCTCTACCTGCTGCATGGCTACAGTGACGCCGAGGATGCCTGGACCAGCGTCGGTCGCGCGAACGTCATCCTCGACAACCTCATCGCGCGCGGCCAAGCCAGGCCCATGCTGATCGTCATGCCGCTCGGCTACGGCAACCGGGAGGTGATCGAAGGTGGCTGGCAAGGCTTGGCGCGACCCGGCGTGTTCCAGGACAGCAACGAGAAGTCTCGCGACGCGCTGTTGAAAGAGGTGATTCCGCAGGTTGAGAAGGCCTACTGCATCTCGTCGGACCGCGCCGCTCGGGCGATTGCCGGCCTGTCCGTGGGCGGGACCCAGTCGCTGCTGATTGGCCTGAACGCGCCGGAGAGCTTCGCGTGGATCGGCACCTTCAGCTCAGGCGGTCTCGACCCCGAGTTCGAGAAGGTCTACCCGAACGTGGACGAAAGCCTCAACGCGCAGTTGCGCCTGCTCTGGATCGCTTGCGGCCAGCAGGACGGCCTGATCGGCGTCAATCGCAAGCTGGTCGACTGGCTCAAGTCCAAAGGTGTCGAGCCGGCCTGGACCGAAATCCCCGGCGGTCACAGCTTCATGGTCTGGCGCCGCCTCCTGGCCGACTTCGCGCCGTTACTGTTCCAGGCCGATTGAGTAAGTTCCCGTGGTGCTGCCTGTGCCCGTTGGTGCCAGCTTCCACAATGCCGCAGGAGATGGTCTTGATGCGAAACGTGCCTGAGATCGTGCCAAATGACCTGGAGGTTCAGGAGCTTCTGGCTCGGGCCGAGAGAGAGATCGAGGCAGGCACCGGCTACGATCTCGACACAGTCCTTGCCGAAGCGGACCTCGTTAGGCAATGGGGCACCGAAAGGCTGCGCGCCGGCTGAGAGCCTTACCCACAGAGACATGGCGGTGAATTGACGAGCGTTCAAGGCCGAAAGTGCCACGGGAGAGCAACCCAGAAATGGTTGGGGAACGCCAATGACAGCGAAGCGGTAGTTGTCAAGTCGAATGAGACAGTTCCTTTTTGGAATTAAGCTCTAATTGGCCAAGTGTCAGTAACCCAAGGTCGCGCGGATT
>JAFGLV010000122.1 GCA_016927855.1 Sedimentisphaerales bacterium | reverse complement strand
TCCCCACTAAAGCTCCAAAGCGCCACCATGACGGCGTCCAACCGAGCTTTTGTGTCGGCGGAGCGACACAAAAACTCTTAATTCTTTGCTGTCTGCGCAAAACTAGCGCAAATGTGGCGCGCCTCTAATAGCCGGCCGATAGACCGGGTGACGTTCGGTCGTTCTTTTCCGGTTCGTCTCAATGGCCTTCGTTTGACGCCGCAATCCCGTGGAAAGAGGTGTGATATGGTTCTCTACGCTCATGCGTACAGCTACAGTCCTGGTGCCCCGAGGTGTTTTGAGTTGGGATCGCTGGCTGAGGAGGAGTTGGCTATGCTCTCGCGCCTGATCGACCACCGCCGCAGCCTGCCGGTCTATCTCGGCGACACTTGGCGGTGCTATGCCTGTGGCTTCGAGCACGTCAATATCACCGCGATGACACACCACATCCTCGGCGCCCACGAAGCCGAGCCTTTCAACGAGGAGGACATCATGGAGATGATGCCCGGCACGCGCGCTCCTGTCTAAAAGACGGGACGGACGCGCGTCGCCAGGTTACGGTTGCGACGCTCGTTGCGGTAGGATCCAACGTGACGCGGCGCCGCTCGACATAACCGTTCGACGAGACGCGCCGCGCCGCCGCAACCGTCGAACGAGTGCTCGTGTGAACGCTCGCTCAGATACCGGCGATCACCCAGATGCCCATCACTACCGCCGTCACGTGACAGAGCAACTGCACCACGATCAGGATTCGTCCCAAGGCGCACAAGCCCCGGCCGCTACCGGCGAACAGAAGCAGCAAAGGGACAGTGACGACCGCGAAGAGCAACCCGAGAGCCATGAGCGCAGCCGTGATCTGTAATTCGGACGCTTCCGTGAGAGCGAGCACGAGCAGGCCCGACACGGCAAAGGCCGCCAGAAAGACGCTCGCCCAAACCAGGTCCAGCTTCTGCTGACGATAATCGATCTCCACAGTTCGTTCCTCTCGCCTGATCCTGACGGCACCTTGTCAATAAGCCGCGCGACCGACGGCCCACGAAACGCTACACATTGTATCTCCGAACCGCCGCACAAGTAAATGGGATATTCCCCGCCCGCCTTTCCATCGATCTGGGAGGCGCCGCCGAAAACACCGGTCGCGCGGCAATCGTCGCTGATACCGAGCCAGCACCTGCCCAGTCAATCTCCCAGACGACTGAAGAGTCCCGCAGTCGAGGACCCAGGTCCAGTCCGAGTTCCAGAGATCGCGGATCAGCACTGACTGGATAGCGCGGCGGGAAGACTCTGAGGTCCGCCTTGAACGTCTCGCTGTCGAGAATGCGGGGCCTGCACCCTGGAGGATGCGGGCCCCGCCAGACACCATGAAGCACTCATGACGGTTGAGTGTTATTCCTCAGAAGCGGCACGACCGAAGGCGATGTCGTCGATATACAATACGCCGGATGCGTTCTGGCTCGGCTTGGTCTTGTCACCGACGCCCAGGTAGAACTTCTTGATTGCCTTGACATTGACGCCAGCCGCGCTTAGGTCGCTCAGCGGCACCGCCCACTGCGTCCAGGTGCCGACTCCGACGGCGTAGGGGTCGGGATGGAACAGCGTCACCTTCCGACCGGCGCCGTCCTCGATGGCGAGGTAGAGCGCGTCGATGCCGTTGCCGGCCGGCTGGTCCACCATCATGGAGGACGACTGCCACTGGCCGGTCACGTTGCCGGTCGTCGCGACGCCCGAGAACACCGCCTGCGTGACCGTCGAGGCCACGTGGCTGGTCACCGCCAGGCCGATGAAGACGTTGGCGTTCATCGCGATCGTCTGCGGATTCCAGACCATCGCCGTCCAGTTGGTGCCTGCTTCGTCGGTCGCATAATAGCCGTTGAACTGATCGCCAGCGCGCTCCAGCCGAATCCAGGTCGGGGCCGTCACGGCGATCTGCTCCGGCGTTGCCACCGGCGTGTCGCTGGTTCCCCCGCCGCCCAGCGTCGGCTTGGCCTGGAACCGAACGCCGTTGGCGCCGGCCCAGACCACGTAGGCCCAAGCCGAGCTCGGATCGAGCGTTTCGCGGATCATCACGCCGGCCTTGGCCCACTCGTGCGTATTGTCGAGACTCTCGACCCGCGCCGTGATGGTGCCGTTGCCGCTGAGCTGCTTGTAGACGAAGCGGCCCTGGTCGGCGCCGCTATAGATGTCGGCGCCGATGCCGTTCATGATGATGGTGCCGGCGGCAGGCTCCGCGAACCCGATGGGCTCGCCGTGGAAGTACAACGAGAAGGTGTCGGCGCCGTAGGCGGTCCAGTCCTGGGCCGAAGCGAAGGTCCGCTCGATCTCGGAATTGGCGACGCCTTCGGTATTAGTGTAGGAGACCGGCGCCGACTGCCGGCCGCTGTGGACGATCGTCCGCTCGGCGTAGGGCTGGTCGTTGTGACCGATCTGCGAGCCGTTGCCGCCCACCTCGAAGCCGTCGAGCCAGACGTCGAAGAGCCGCGACCCAGGCTCGTCGGTGTAACTCTCGAAATCATCGTTGGCCAGGAACTCCTTGGTCGAGAAGTCCCAGACCTCACTGGACCACGCGCTGGGGACCGCGGCGTTGTTGACTTCGGTAATCATCCAGTAGTACGTCGTGCCCAGGTTCAGCAAGGGCAGGTCGTACCTGCTTTCGGCGACGGTATCGACCAAGGCAGTCCCGTCGGCCACCGCGTTCGGATCGGTGCCCAGGTGGACCCGGTGCGAAGCCGCTTCCCGGCCGGCCCGCCAGCTCAGCACGACCGCCGGATCGAGATCAGTCGTGCCGGAGGCCGGCTGGGGCTCGCGCGCGTAGACCGGGATGTACGAGAACTGAAGCTCGCTGAGGCCGAACCGTTGGGTCTGCCCGCCCCAGCTACTGTTGATGTTGATCCGGACCGCACGCGCCGGGATGCCGGCCAGATCGATCGCCGCACCGGTGTAGTCGGGCGAGCCGGAGCCGCGCGGCAACTCGAAATCGCCCAGCGTGATCCATTCGTTCGGCTCGGCGGCGTACTCGATCGTCACATCCTTGACGCCGAGGCCGACCAGCATCTCGTAGACGGTGTTGTAGTTCCAGACCTGCATCTGATACAGCTTATAAACCTGGTCGAAGTCGTACTGAATCCAGACGGCGTCGCCGGCGGCGGCGCTGCCCAGCCACATGTCGCCTTCGCCAACGGAATGCTGACCGTCGACCAGGCCGGAGCCGTCGACGGTCCTTTCCGGTCCCTGCGCGCCTGGCGAGGTGGGAATGGAGGCCGTGACGGTCACATCCTCAACGGGGTAGGCGAACAACTCCGCCGTGAAGCTCCAAACGGGCCCGGGAAAGACGGTGTCGCTCGTCGGCGGCGCGTTGACTTCATCGACGCGCCAGTAGTAGGTCTGGCCGAAAGCCAGCAGGCCGTCGGGATCGAACGTGTTGGCATCCTGGCCGGCACTAACCAGCACACCCAGCGGATTGGCGATGGAGGCGGTGTTGACGTCGTCGAAATCCGTGCCGAAGTACACATTGTGGGTCGCCGCGAACTCGCCGGGCGTCCAGCTCAGAATCACATCGGGGCAGACATCCTCAACCTTATCATCAGGGAAGGGGTCTGTAGCGAGTCCTGGAGTCCCTCCTTTACCGGCCATGACATCCTGGATTTCCGCTTGCGACAAAGCGGTGTCATAGATCCGGACGTCGTCAATTGAACCGTTAAACGGCCAGCGAGGAGCAGAACCATTGCGGTCTTCCAAACCGATGCGGCTGATGCCGCCAACCGGGGCGCTGACCTGACCTGGTATTGTGCCATTACCCTGGGAGAATCCAGTCGCTTGGCCATCCAGGTAGAGAGTGACCACCGTGTTCGCGCCGTCAAAGGCAAAGGTGGCCGCCACGTGGTGCCAGCCCTCGGTGGGAACCGCCACGTCGGATCGGAAAGTCACGGAATGTGTACCGTCACCGGCTAGCCAGAGCTGACCGGCAGGGCTCGTATCGCCTTTGATTGACAGCGAAATCCCGTCGTCCCATTCGCCTTGACTGAAAATGGCGTCGTGATTGGTCCAGGTGCCGGCGCTCTTGACCCAGGCCGCGATGGTCGCACTGCCCTGGTGAGGACCGCTACTGCTGAAATTCAGCAACCCGCCGGGGTCGGCGATCGAGACGTAGTTCGCGGCCACGTCGTTCTGCTGAAATACCGGGCCGCGTTCCGGATCGTTCACAATGGCCGCCCCGCCTTCGAGTACGCCGTCGATGCCGTTGCCAGAGGAGTCGGCCACGACATTGCCGGATGTCTCGTCCATCTTCCACCAGGCGACGAGCTCCGCGCTGGCGCTGCTCGCCAGAGCCAGGCTCAGCACCAGGGCCAAGCCGATTGAAAACGTCAATTGCCTATACATGGAGTTCCTCCTTCATTGAGTCACAACGTGGGTGCGTATGTGATAATGAGCGATGAAACATGACAGCGATTCTGAATGCTTCAACCTCCTCAGTGCGTTGGATTGCAGGTGATCGGTAGTTTTATTTCGTGTTGTCGTCGGTCGCGGCTTCGCGGCCGGCAGTCAACAGGAGAGCCGGCTCGGCGAACATGGCCCAGCAATAGCGGTATTCGCCCGGGTGGGTCGTCGCCAGCGTCAGAAAGCGGTCGCGGGGCCCCACGGCGATGTCGATTTGCTCGGTCTGGGCCGGCACAACCTTCAATGTGCGGGAGAACTTCGTCTGGCCGTCCAGCAGGACCCAGAAAGTCACCTCGATCGCGTTAGGGTCTGCATCACGCTGGGCAAAGCTGACCACGTTCTCCGAGACGCCGCAGCGCGCGCGAAACCGTTCGATCCGCGCCTCCGGCATGGCATTGCGGATCGCATCAAGATCGAACGTGATCCCGGCGTTGGGGTGCATCCCGATCGAAGGACTGGCCTTGGTGCCGTACGTTTGCCCGGCCAACTGTCCGAAGTAGACACCCCCTGAGGACCCGACCTGAAAAGCCGCGCCGTCGGTAATCGCTTCGTAGCGCGTGCCACACGTGATCGGGCATTGTTCGAAACTGATGCCCGTCGAGGTAACGAGGGCCGAGCCATCGTTGCTATCGGGAACGAAGACCCCGTCGACGAAAGGCAGTGACGGAACCCGCTGAAACCCGGTGTCGGTGCCACTGCTCAGAGCTTTGCGGCCGGGAGTAGTCGCGCCGGTAGACGGATCGAGACCTTGTTCCAGCACGCCGGTATCCAGGCCATTGCCACCACCGATCATGTCGGCCAGGCTCAAACGCTTGCCCGGAATGCCGAAACCGTTGGCCGTCGGCAGTGCGCGAACGAACAGGCGGGGACGGTCCTCCACAGCGGCCCGCCCGACATGGCCTGCCACATCCACCGTGGCCGCTTGTCCTTCGGTCAGATCGTGCTGTCGCTTGGGCCCGGCGCCGTCGGACAGCAACGCCACCTTGCCTTTGAAAACATGGACCTCCGTAGAAGTATCGGCACCCATGAGCAGCCCAAACTCCGTGCCGAAGTCAACGAGATCGGAGGCCGGTGTCTTCACAGTAAAACCGGTCGCCGCCGGAGGCACCTTGGCGGTTATCCATCCGTTTTCCAGGAACATCCGGTTCGACGTCTGTACCTCGAAAGTCGTCGGCGCCTGCAGGATCACGTCGGTGCCCTTCTTCAGGGTGATGCGTGCGTAGCCTTCTTCGAGCGTCAAGAATCGCGGCCACAGCGTCCCGTCTGAGGGAATTTCGGCGTCCCACCTGGCATTCTGCGATTCGACGAGTGCAGCGACGGTCCGATGGGAGTAAAGATAGAGACCCACAATCAGAACGACTGCGGCCACGAGCAGACAGACCGCCGCAATCCTGGCGGTGCGGAGGCCCGCGCCGGCCAGCCATCGTGTCGCTCCGGCGACCTTGTCGAGCGCGCCCAGGAGGTCCCAGCCGCAGGCCGACGCCCCTTGTTCGGCGCGCTCCCGACGTTCCTGCTCCAGGAAAGCTTCGAGCTGCTCTCTGGCGTAGCGTTCGATCCGTCGGACCCGTTCATCATCCGGCGTGTCCGGTGCGAGCGGAAGTGCGCCGTGCTCGCTTTCTGCGGACGTCTTGGGGCTGCGGTATTCCGTCACGCGCGGCTTGGCTCCCGCGCCAGCGTCCGCCCCGGACGGCGCCTCCCTGGCGACAAAGTCGGCGGCCTTGGGCAGCACGCCGGCAAGATCAACCAAGCCGACGTACGTCGTAATGAACTCGAGATAGTAGGCGCGTGCGGCACGGTTCGTGATGATCTCACGGTCCAGCAGCGCGAACTCCTCAGCCGAGATCGTGCCATCCAGAGAGCGGACGATCCATTCCGCGAACTCCGGCGGGAGTTGTCCGTCCTGACTCATGCCAATTCCTCTCTGCCAATCGCCCGGCGGATGCAGCGCAGCAAGGCGTCGTGAATGTGGGCAATCCTCTTGTACACGCTCTGCACGGATCGGCCCATACGTTCTGCAATGGCTTTGATAGCGATCTCGTTCTCGTAGCGCATTTGGATCAGCTCGTAGTCACGTTGACTGAGCTTGCGGACGCAGCCGCGCAGGGCCTGGACCCGGCTGTCGATCTGCCGCACGAATGGGTCCGCCTCTTCCTGCAACAGGTCCAGTGCCGCCTGGCTGAAGCGGAGGCTGTGCCGCGAGTAGCGCTTACGTGCGCTGAGAATCTGGTATTTGGCCACCGTCATGCCCCAAGCAGTAAAACTGGTGCCTCGGGTGAAGCTGTCGAATTTGGACCACATGACGAGAATGGTCTCCTGGAACAGATCGTCTGCGTCCTCATGGTTGGGCACCATACCCAGAATGAAGGCGTAGATCCGCTTCTGGTTGCCCATGAGCAGCCGGAGGAACTTGTTCGTCTTGGTAGACTCGTTCGTCATTGGCGTCATAGAGGTTAATATCCCACGCGAGGGGTGATTAAACCGCAAATTCACGCCTGGAGCGTCATTTTGCTCAAACGCCCTGTCCAGAGGTCGTGGGCAACACCGGGTCCAATAATGAATGGCTGCCGCCCGGGCGCCGCCAATAGCGGCGAGGCCTGCATTGCTCGCAATGCAGGCCTCGCAAAAGCCACCGTAAAATGCACCGTCTTCCCGGGCTATTCCTCAGGAGCCGGATGTCCAAAAGCGATGTCGTCGATATACATCACACCGGCGGCGTTCTGGCTGGGCTTGGTCTTGTCGCCGACGCCCAGATAGATCTTCATCACCGCCTTGGTATTGACGCCGGCCGCACCCAGGTCGCTCAGCGGAATCGCCCACCGCGTCCAGGTGCCGGCCCCGACGGCATACGGGTCGGGATGGAAGAACGTCGCCTGCTTGCCGGCGCTGTCCTCGACGGCTACGTAGAATGCGTCGGCTTGGTTGCCGACGGGCTGATCAACGGTCAAGGAGGCGGATTGCCACTGACCGGTCACATTGCCAGTCGTCGCTACGCCGGAGAATATCGCCTGCGTAACCGCAGAGGCGTTGTGGCTGGTGACCGCCAGGCCGATGTAGACCGGGTCCGACATCGCGATCGTCTGCGGATTCCAGGGATTCGGCGTCCACGCCGTAGGCGCCTCATCGGTGGCGTAATAAACGTTGAACTGGTTGCCTACGCGTTCCAGCTTGACCCAGACAGGTGTAGTGACGCTGGTCTGCTCTTCAGGCAGAGTCAGCGACGTATCACTGGTCGCGCTGACGCCCAGCCCCAGGCGGGCCTGGAAGTGGACGCCGTTGGCAGCGGACTGAAGCGCCAAGGCCCATTGCGAGGCGGGATCGGGGCTCTGGCGAATCATCACGCCGGCCTTGGCCCATGGATCGGTCGCGTCCAGGCGATCGACGCGCGCGACGATCGTGCCGTTGCCGGTAAGCTGCTTGTAGACAAACCGACCCTGGTCGGACGTGCCCCAGATGTCTGTACCGATACCGTTCATGATGACGGTGCCGGCGGCAGGCTCCGCGAACCCGATGGGCTCGCCGTGGAAGTAGAACGAGAAGGTGTCGGCGCCATTGGCGGTCCAATCCTGAGCGGAGGCGAATTCCCGCTCGATTTCGGAGTTGGCGACGCCGCCGGTATTGTCATAGTAGAAGGGCGCCGACTGCCTGCCGGTGTTGACGATGGTCCGCTCGGCGTAAGGCTGGTTGTCGTGGCCGATCTGCGAGCCGTTGCCGCCTACCTCGAAGCCGTCGAGCCAGACGTCGAAGAGCCGCGACCCCACATCGTCGGTATAGGCCTCGAAATCGTCGATAACGATGTGCTCCTTCGTGGCAAAGTCCCATACATCACTGATCCAGACGCTCGGGGTCTCTGCCTCGTTGACCTCCGCGACCTTCCAGTAGTACGTGGTCCCGAGGTCGAGAGAGGGCAGGTCGTAGGTGTTTTCAGCCACGGTATCGACCAAGGCGCTCCCGTCGGCCACCGCGTTTGGATCGGTGCTGAGGTAGACTTGGTGGGACGCGGCTTCCCGGCCGGCCCGCCAACTCAAGACGACCGCCGGGTCGAGATCGGTCGTGCCGGAAGCCGGCTGAGGCTCGCGCGCGTTGACGGGAATGTACGAGAATTTGACCTCGCTGAGACCATACTTCTGGGTCTGTCCGCTCCAACTGCCGTTGATGTTGATCCGGACCGCGCTGGCCGCGATGCCTTCGAGGTCAATGGCGTTGCCGGTGTAGTCTGGCAAGCCGGGGGCCTGCGGGAATTCAAGGTCGCCGAGGGTCACCCACTCATTCGGCTCGGCAGCGTACTCGATCGTCACACCTTTCACACCGAAACCGACGAGCGACTCGAAGACGGTGTTGTAGTTCCAGACGCGCATCTGGTACAGCTTGTAGACTTGATCGAAATCGTACCGAATCCAGACGGGACCGCCGGCGGAAGCGTCGCCCAGCCAAACGTCGGCGTCAGAAACCGAGTGCTGGCCCATAGCGTCGAGACCGGATTCGTCAATGCTCCTCTCAGGTCCTTGCGCGCCCGGCGAGGCGGGAACGGAAGCCGTCACGGCGATCGGTTGGACAGGATAGGCGAATAGCTCGGTCGTGAAGCTCCAGACACTGCCGGGGAAGATCATGTTGTCGGGCGGCCCATTGACCTCGTCGACGCGCCAATAGTAGGTCTGTCCGAAGGCAAAGGGGCCCTGGGGAGCGTACGTATTGGCGTCCTGGCCTGCGCCGACCAGCGTCGTCGCGTCACCGGCGGCGACAGCGTCCGCGGATGTGCCGAAATAGACGTCATGTGCGACCGCAGACGGCGCCGTTTTCCAGCTCAGCACCGGGTGCCTCTCGACGTCGGAAGCGCCGTCGGAGGGCACGGGGTTCCTGGCCTGCGTCGGCGGAGCTAACCCTTGATCTCCGTCCCACCAGATTTCGTCCACGTAGATCCTCGAAGCTTGGCCTGTTCCCGTCGGGTTGGCGAAAACCATGCCGTTGAGCGGCTCGCTGGTCGCCACTGCGAAGGGAAGGCCTCTCTGGACGAGCGCATCCAGCGTCGGCAAGGTCGGTTCTCCGGCCGGCCCTTCAGCTTCGCTGACATAAAGGTCGAAAGTGTCGGCCGCATTGTCGGCTACGATCCAGCAGTTGTACCACTGGCCGGTTGAGAGGCCGGCCTTGAGAACGGTCGCGCCGTCCAGCGTGACGAGGTCCATTCCCGCTCCAGCGGCTACCAGTCGGAACCCCGCCGGGACTGTCGTCGGGTCCTGCGTGTTCGTGCTGTTGACCGGGTTGCCGTCGGGGTCCGTGACAAGGCCCATGTGGGGTCGGACGTTGCCGCCGTCAACCCTGAACCGGAAAAAGCCGATTCCGGTCTCGCCGTCGGCGATCGGGTTATCGGTGCCGCCGAAGCCGATGGCGCGAGCGAGTCCGCCGGAGCTGTGGCCGATTACGCTCATCGTGTTGCTGCCGTCCGAGGTTCGCAACGACGAATTCCCGGTTCCCTCGCTCTCGGTGTCCAAGGTGCCGCCCAGGACCCCGTTGCATGCCTGACCGTCCGGGTTGCCCGAGAACTCCTCGAAGTTGACAACCAACTGAAGCTCTGCCTGGACCGCGGTGGCCGCTAACAGCACGACCGCGACACCAACTGCCTGTGTGATCAATCGATTCATCGCCGGACTCCTTGAAAACAGAAAAAAACAGGTCTTTCGACTGGAGACAACCTCCGAGGACGCCTTTCTCGTCCGGCAACCAGCGCGCCGGACAGGCAATCTGTGGATCTTGAAGCGCTGCACCTCCTTCACGATGACAGACAGAGCCATAGGCCTCTGTCATTATACTTAAAAGCGTACCCCCTCCGCAATAGCGACACGACCGTAGCCGATCACTGGAATCGGCGTGGCGTAGAGCACACCTTCATAGACTGAATATCCGCCAGGAGGCAGGATTAAACCGAAAGGCGGTCTGAACACGGGTTTTTTTCTACTCCGGTGTCCTCCCGTTCGGCGCCTTCTGCTGGATCCCGATAAGCATTTTGCGGTTTAATCGCCCGCCCGGTCGGATATTATCCGAATGAAGCCCAACAATGAGCCATCCAGGACAGACGAGTCTTCGTCACCACTCATGAACAATCTGACGCTGCGGCGGTAACCGAGTCCACAGATCGCCAAGGAGATCGATTATGACAGGCACGTGCAGACGCATCGCAGGCAGACTGATCCTGGCGACCTTCTTCGTACACCTGCTGCCTCCCGTCGGCGCTGCCCGGACTGAGACGGACCTGGGACTGGCAGGCAAGAAGGCCTACGAGGTGGACCGTGCGGCGTGGATGAAAGGCAAATGGGGGGTGATGACCCACTATCTGTTCGCGTGGCAGTCCCGCGAGCACAACCTGCCGAGGACCGCCGAGCAGTGGAATCAGATGGTCGACGCGTTCGACGTGGACGGTCTGGCCGAACAGGTCGCTTCGACCGGCGCCGCTTATTACCTGCTCACTATCGGGCAGAACTCCACGCACCTGCTGACGCCCAGTCCGATCTTCGAGGAGCTGTTCATCAAGGGACCGAGCAACTGCTCGCGGCGCGACTTGGTCGCGGACATGTCCGAGGCGCTGGCCAGACGCGGCGTCAAACTGATGGTCTACTCGACCAGCCACCCGCCCGGCAGCGCCCGCCAGTTCGGCTCGACCGAAGGGAATCCGCCCGGCGACCACCGCAACAAGGAGCGGATGCTGGCCTGGGAGCGTGTGCTGCGCCAATGGTCTCTCCGCTGGGGTGACAAGGTCGCCGGCTGGTGGCTCGACGGCGGCTACACACCCAACCTGACACTCCGCTACCCCGACGCACCCAACTACCAGAGCCTAGCCGCGGCCTGCCGCGCGGGCAACCCGATGGCCGTGGTGACCATCAACCGCGGCGTCATGGACCGCCCCATCTCGAACACCCCCTACGAGGACTACACCGGCGGCGAGATCAACGACATCCAGACGATACGATTGTGGCGCATCGACTCCGACGGCAAGGTCGACGGCGCACGCCTGCACCTGTTGAGCTACCTGGGCGAGAAATGGGGCGTCGGCCAGCCACGCTACGAGAATCTGCGTGAAATCGTGCTGCCCAACACCTTCAGGGTCCTCGAAATGGGCGGGGCGGTAACCTGGGACGTCCCTATCCAGCCCAGCGGCTTGATCGCAGATGACTTCCTGGGGCAACTGCGGGCGATTGGCAAAGCGATAGCCGACAGGGAATCCGGCGCCACGCATGATATCTCCATGCGCTGAGGCAACATTCATCTCTCATGGGCAAGAGACCCGAAGACAGAATGGCAGATCCGATACTCAGCATGCGAGACGCAGCTTGTTGTTTGTGCTCCGGCCAGGCACCTCAAAGAAGCGGTACTGAAAATCCTTTGTCCACTGCCAGTGAAGGATATCTCTATGACGGTTCGTAGCGGTATGCCCCAGGCGGTTAAGGTAGCGCTGATATGCTGCTCGTCGCTCTTGGCGCAGGAACAACCATTGCCGCGCGGGCAATGGGGTGCGCCGTTGGTCAGCGTCTCGCACGCCGACGGCAAGTGGCTGATCGCCGGGCGCAAGAACCAGGTGACGCTGGATAATTCGGACTTGGCCATGAGCGTGCAGGCCGGACCGGTCGCCTGGAGGATGGGACCGTCCACCACAAACGACATGCTCGTCAGTTCCAAGGGCGAGGAATTCCCTCTGCGCCTGGCCGACGCCGGTAAGATCGAGATCACGCCGCTGGACACCGGCGCCCGGACCGGAGTGAAGGTCCGCCTGGAGCGGTTCCGCAGCAAAGGTCTGCTGACCCAGGGTGCCGAGATCGACCTGGCGCTGTGCCTGACCGTGTGCCTGGAAGGTAAGGACGAAGAGCTGGTCTGCGAGGCGGTCGCGATCGAACGCGAGGCGTCTGTCAAGCATCTGGACTGGCCCAAGGAGATGGGCGCTCGCGGCGTCAACTACACCGCGCTCAGTCACGTGCGCGGCAATCTCCTGCCCGGCGATTGGCCTCAGGAGTATCATCCCTACCGCAACGTGCCAGGCGGGCAGGAATCGCTCATCGCCACCGACACGAGCATCATCCAGAGCAACCTCATCGAATGTTGGTCGATGTCGTGGTGGGGGTTCCAGAAGGGTGAGTCGGCGCTGGTCCTGATCGTCGAGACGTCGGACGACGCGGCCTACACCTTCTCGCACCCGGCCGGCGGCCCGACCCGGATCGGACCCCGCTGGCTGGCTTCGCTCGGCAAGCTCCGCTATCCGCGCTCGGTCCGCCTGCGCTTCTTCCCCAAGGGCGACTACGTCACGATGTGCAAGCGGTATCGCCAATACGTGATGGATACCGGACAGTTCGTCTCGCTCAAAGAGAAGATCACGCGCGAACCGCTCGTGGCGAGGCTGATCGGCACGCCCCACGTGCGCCAGCATGCGCTACGAAACTACAAGCCCGACGGCCACCGGTACGATCCCAACCACCCCGAGCGGAACTACCGCGTGACGACGTTCGACGAGTTGGCCCAGCAGCTTCGCGAGATGAAGGCGCGCGGCGTCGAGCGCGCGTACGTCACGCTGGCGGGCTGGCCGTACCTGGGCTACGATCGCCAGCATCCCGACGTCTTGCCTCCCGCGCCCGCTGCAGGCGGCTGGGAAGGGCTCCAACGCTGGGTCGATACCTGCAAGGAGCTCGGCTACCTCTACAACCTGCACGACCAATACCGCGACTACTACGTCGACGCGCCGTCTTACGATCCGCAGTTCGCGGTGCACGAAGTCGACACCATCAGTCCGCCCACCGCCTTTCCCGGCACGCGGTTCGGGACCTGGAAGGAAGGCTACATCCCGTTCATGGACTACTGGGATGGCGGCAAGATGGCCTATCTGAATGCGCGATATGCTCTCGAGCATCTGGTCAAGAACTACCAGCTCATGTTCGATCGCGGCATCCATACGCAGGGCAGCTATCTCGACGTGTTCGGCTACGTGCCGCCGACGGAGGACTTCAATCCGGAGCACCCGCTCACGCGCGCCGACTGCATGAAGTACCGCGCTCAGTGTTTTCGCTGGGCGCGCAACAACCTGGGGATCGTCGGCACTGAAGCCGGCGCGGACTGGGTCGTGCCCTACGTAGATTACTCGTCGGGCGCGAACGCCGGCAGGTGCATCTCGGCGCCGTTGTACAACCTCGTCTATCATGATGCGATCATGACGCCGGAAGGCGGCACAGGCGACTACCTGCGCTGCCTCCTGAACGGCGGCTACCCCACCGTCGGACGCAACGAAGAGAGTATGGAGCGGATGCGGCAGATCGCGGCGCTGCACGAGAGGGTCGCGTTGCTGGAGATGACCGACCACGAATTCCTGGACAAGAGCTTCCGCAAGGAGCGTAGCACCTTCGCCGACGGGACTACCGTCACGATCGATAGGGACGCCCGCACCGTCGCGATCGAACCGCCTTTGGAGCTTTCGAGATGATAGAGAAGAAGAGACTCGTCGCTGTGCTGACCATCGTTGGCGCGTCATCCTACCTGCTTAGCGGTGTGCCCGAGCAGGCGAAAGCTGAGCCTGCGGGTATTGACTACCGAGAACCGGTCTCGCGTGCCGACCTACATTACGATCAGCCGGTAAGCCGCAGCGAAGAAGGTATGCCGTTGGGCAATGGGCGCATGGGCAGTCTTGTCTGGACCGTTCCCAACGCTCTCAGGCTCCAGATCAACCGCGTGGATGTGTTTGCCAACAACTGCGCGACCCAGAGTTTTCCCGAGCGCAACAGCGACTACTGCGGCGGCTGCGGCTTCGTTGACATCGAATTCGAAGGCTACGACAGCGATGTCTTCTCGGCAGGCCAAATGTCCCAACACCTGTCCTGCTACGACGGTCTGGTGACGGTGACAGGACGCGATGTAGAGGTCCGCGCGCTGGCCTGGCACGAGCGAGACGTGATGGCCTTCGAGGTCACCGACCGGCGTAGCGAGCCAGACGCCATCAGTCTGAACCTGCAGATGCTGCGCCCTGCCACAGTCAGAACCAGAAGCCATCTCGCGCGATCGAAACTGGACAGCCGCGACGATGGGTTAGTCCTGACGCAAGCGTTCGAGGAAGGTGACTACTACTGCGGATCGGCCGTGGCGCTCGGCGTTGTGGGCCGTGACGCCAAGGTCCGCCAAACGCGCGACGATGAATTGAGCCTGGTCTGCAAACCAGGCAACGGTTCGTTCATGGTGCTCGTCGCCAGTGCGGCCGGCTTCGACGAGGAGGCGGACCTTATTGCGACAGCTTTCGAGCAACTTGCGGCGGCACAAGAGACGGGCTACGACAAACTGGTCGAGTCGAATCAGCGCTGGTGGTACGATTTCTGGTCGAAGGGATACATCCGCCTGCACAGCGCCGACGGCGTCGCGGATTCCATCGAGCAGAACTACACCTACTACCTCTACGTCATGGCCTCCAGCTCACGCGGCAAGTTCCCGACCAAGTTCAACGGCATGATCTGGATCACCGGCGGTGACAGACGCTCCTGGGGTGGCCAATACTGGGGAGCGAACCAGGAGTGCCTGTACAACGCACTGTTGCCGACCAACCGCATGGAGCTGCTGGACCCGATGTTCGACATGTACTCGGGGATGTTCGATGCCTGTGCGACCGCAGCCCGCCAACAATGGGGCAGCCAAGGCATGTTCATTCCTGAGACAGTGGCGTTCGACGGGCTGGCGAGACTGCCGGACGACATCGCAACGGAGATGAGAGAGCTCTACCTGCTGCAAAGACCCTGGGATCAGCGGAGCGAGCGCTTCCTGGCGGTGGCGCACACCGGCCAACCGCATTCGAGCCGCTGGAACTGGATCGGCGGCGGCAGCTACGTGGACGGCGTCTGGCAGCCGACCGAACGCGGCGGCGGACCGTACGGACCGGTCACGCACATCTTCTCGCGCGGCGCCAAGATCGCGTACACCTATTGGCAACGCTACGAATACACGCTGGACGAGACCTGGCTGCGGCAGCGGGCCTACCCGATGCTCAAGGCGGTCGCAGAGTTTTACCGCAACTATCCGAACGTCAAGAAAGGCGCCGACGGCAAGTACCACATCCACCACGTCAACAGCAACGAGTCCGTCCAAGGCGGACAGGACCCCGACGAGGAAATCGCTTCGATGATGGGCATTCTGCCGGCGGCCATCAAGGCGTCAGAGATCCTGGACGTCGACGCCGACATGAGACCAGTGTGGCGAGAGTTTCTGGACAATCTCGCTCCGCTGCCAACCGGCGGCGACGCGCTCGGGTGGATTCGTGCCTTGCCGCCGATCTTTCGCGGTCGAGGTACAGGCCGGCCCGACGGAAACACTATGCCGATCTGGTCTTTCGATCTCTGCACGCTCGAAAACGACGATCCCGAGACCATGCGCATCGCGCATGCGACGATGGACGGCTACCTGCGCAGTCCGAACACGCGTCCCGGCGTGCTGTCGAAGGTGGCTGTCACCGCCGCGATGATGGGCCGAGCCGACGCGGTGCGATACCTGCTGCCGAATCAGTTGTCCTTCCCCGACCGTGCGCCGGTCCTGGCGAACCGCCTGGACCAGCGCGAAGGCACCCAGACCACGAACGCCCAGCGGCTGGGCCGGGTCGCCGACACGCTACACAACGCGCTGGTTCAGAGCGTCGGCGCCGGACCGGCGAGAGAGCCTGTCATTCGCGTCTTTCCCGCCTGGCCGAAGGAGTGGAACGCGGAGTTTCGCCTGGCGGCGCGCGGCGCGTTCATGGTCCGTTCGTCGATGAAAGCAGGACAGATCGAATTCGTGCAGATCGAATCCCAAGCGGGCGCCGAGTGCCGCCTGCGCAATCCCTGGCCGGACGCGACGGTGGCACTTCATCGCGATGACAGGAAAAGTGGAGAGCTTGCGGGCGAGCTGTTAGTCTTCCCGACACGCAAAGGTGAGATGATTGTGATCACACCGACTCTCAAAGTGCCTTAGACCCGTATGATTGAAGTTACCCAGAAGGAGACCAAAGTGATGCGAGCAGAACGTATGAAGTTTGCGCTTGGCGCCATTGCCGTTGTCCTGTGTCTGTCGAGCCTGGGCCAGGCTCAGGAGCAACCGCAGAGACGCGGCCAGCGTCAGAACCGGCCTCGAACCCGGCGCACGCAAAGGGTGGTGCCGATGAAGGAGGTCCAAGTCGCCAGCCCTGACGGAAAGGTGAAGTTCACGCTTAGCTCCAATCCGGAGCGGCTGACCTGCACCATCACGCGGGGCGACGTGACGGTGATCGAACCATCGCGACTCGACATGATCGTCGACGACTACGAGCTCTCGTCGGGAGTCATCTTCAACGATCTGGAGACCTATTCCATCGATGAGACCTATCGCTGGCACGGCGTCCACAGCACCGCGGTCAATCGCTGCAACGGCGCCAAGATCATGCTGACGCACGATCTGAGTCAGACACCGTACGTCCTGGAGGTTCGCGCGTTCAATGATGGTGTCGCTTACCGTCACATCATCGACGGCGCTGTCGACGCAGTGCGCGTGCCCAACGAGTACTCGACGTTCATCATCCCGTCGGGCTCCATGGTCTGGTACCACGACCTGGATGGACACTACGAAGCGGAATACGACGAGCAGGACATCTCCGAGGTGAAAGCGGGTCAGTGGGCCGGACCGCCAGTGACGTTCCGGCTGCCCGGCGACGCAGGCTATGGCTCCATCACAGAAGCGAACCTCGTCAACTACTCCGGCATGGCGCTGGAATGCGACGGTCGGCGCGGTTGGATCGTCGGCCTGGGTCACCGCCAGCCGATCAACTACCCTTACGAGCTGCGCTATGGACGCGACGAAGCCAAGCGGCTCGCAACGCCGGCCTCCGTCAGCGGTACGATCACCACGCCGTGGCGCGTCGTGCTCGTCGCGGCCGACCTGAACATGCTGGTCAACAGCGACATTCTGCCTAACCTGTGCCCGCCGGCGGACCCCAAGCTGTTTCCGCAGGGAATGAATACGCCCTGGTGCGAGCCTGGCCTGTGCGTCTGGGACTACGTGGATCGCAACTACGTGCCGAGAGGTGACGCCAGCCAGCTCGACCGGATGAAGGACTTTTCTCGTATGGCAGGCGAGATCGACGCCAAGTATCACATCCTCGAAGGCTTCGCCTACGGCTGGCCGGACGAGCAGGTCCGCGAGTTCGTCGAATACTCCAAACAGCAAGGCGTGCGCGTGCTGTTCTGGCGGCACAGCCGGGACCTGCGGACGCCTGAGGCGCGCGAGGAGTTCTTCTCGCGTCTGCACCGCCTCGGTGTCGCGGGCGCGAAGATCGACTTCTTCGACCACGAAGCGAAAGAGAACATCGACCTCTACGAGGCGCTGCTGGCGAAGGCGGCTCAGTATCAGTGCGTAATCGACTTCCACGGCGCCAACAAGCCGACAGGCCGGCTGCGCACCTGGCCCAACGCGATGCTCTACGAAGGCGTGCGCGGGATGGAATCGAGCGGGTTGCAGCGACGCGCCCGGCACGAGACGATCCTGCCTTTCGCACGTTACCTGGCCGGACCGACCGATTACACCACGATGGTCTTCACCGAGCGCCGGCGCGACTCGTCCTGGGCGCATCAGATCGCCTGCCTGGCGACGTTCCACTCACCCATCCTGACGGTCGCGGCCCATCCGCAGAGCGTGCTGGACAACCCGGCGGTCGATGTCATCAAGAGCATCGAGCCGGTCTGGGACGAGACCATCGTCCTGCCCGACTCGAAGATCGGTGAGTTGTCGATTTTCGCCCGCCGCAGCGGCGAGATGTGGATGCTGGCGGTGATGAGCGCCGGACCGTCGCGGACGATCCAGGTGCCGCTGTCATTCCTGGGTGACGGCGCGTATAGAGCGTCGCTGGTTTCCGACAACAAAGAGACTGACGCGGCGGTGGTGCTGGACAACCGGACCGTGCGGCGCAATGATACGCTCACGATAGAACTGACCAGTGGCGGCGGCTTTGTGGGCCGCTTCACAAAGTGAGTGAACAAAGGTGTGCGGGGCACACCCTACAAAGGAGATCTGTAATGAGTTATACGAGAACCCGAGGAAGCTCACACCTGCTGTGCCTCGTGACGGCAGCAATCATCCTGGGCATCGCGACCGGTCCTGCGCGGGCGGCCGCGATGAGCCAGGACGAGAAGATGGAGTGGTTCCGCGAAGCCAAGTTCGGCCTGTTCATTCACTGGGGTTTATACGCACGGCCGGCCGGGACGTGGAAAGGCGAGCGGATACCGGGTATCGGCGAGTGGATCATGAACCGCGCCAAGATCCCGGTCGAGGAATACGAGCAGTTGGCGACCCAGTTCGACCCGGTGAAGTTCAACGCCGACGAGTGGGTGCAGCTCGCGCAGGACGCCGGGATGAAGTACATCGTCATCACCAGCAAGCACCACGACGGCTTCGCGATGTATGGCTCGCAGGTCAGTAAGTACAACATCGTCGACGCGACGCCCTTCAAGCGGGACGTGCTCAAGGAGCTGGCCGACGCTTGCGCCAAGCGCGGCATGCGGTTCGGCTTCTACTATTCGCAGTCGCAGGACTGGCACGAGCCCGGCGGCGCGGGCAATACCTGGGACTTCCCGCCGGACGCGGCCAAGAGTTCCAGCGGCGCGTACGACAAGTACCTGCGCGAGAAAGCCGAGCCTCAGGTCAGAGAATTGCTCACCGGCTACGGTCCCGTTTGCCTGATCTGGTTCGACACCGCGCGCATGATGGACGTCAACGACCGCGCCACACGTTTCCTCGATATCGTCCATGAGCTCCAACCGGCGTGCCTGATCGACGGACGGCTCGGCACCCGAGGCGATTACCGCTCGATGGGCGACAATCGCATCCCGAACGAGGTCGTGCGCGAGGACTGGGAAGTGCCTGCGACGCTCAACAACACCTGGGGTTACAAGAGCTATGACGACAACTGGAAGACGCCTGAGGACCTGACGTTCAAGCTCGTGGACATCGTCAGCAAGGGTGGCAATTACCTGCTTAACGTTGGACCGACTGCCGAAGGCGTGATCCCGCAGCCCAGCCAGGACAACCTGCGTGCCGTCGGACGCTGGCTCAAGGTCAACGGCGAAGCGATCTACGGCGCCGGTCCAACTCCGTTCGGGCAAGAGCTGGGAGCGCCTGACCCTGAGCGGAAGGACAGCCGAGGCAATCCGGTCTTTATTGTCAAGATGGACTGGCGCTGCACAACCAAGCCAGGCAAGCTCTACATCCACCTGTTCAAGTGGCCGAACGGCTCATTCGAATTGCCGCCGATCCAGGAGGCAGTGACCAGGGCGTACCTGCTGGCCGACCCGCAGAAGCGCGATCTGGCCATAAAGCAAAACGGTCAGCAGTGGTCGATCTCGCTGCCCGCGACGGCTCCGGACAAGATGGATTCCGTGCTGGTGCTGGAGACCGCCGCGCTGAGTGCACCGCCGGCCGAAGCGAGCGCTCCCGTCGCGGAGATTCGCACACCGAAACCGCCTGCGACGCCGCGCATCAACGGCCCGTCGATCTTCGGTGTGCGGCCTGGACATCCGCTCCTCTATCGCATTCCCGCCACGGGAGATCAGCCGATGGACTTCTCTGTGGACGGACTGCCTTCCGGTCTGAAGCTGGACGCCAAGACCGGTCAGATCACCGGCTCGCTCGCTGAAGCCGGAGAGCATGACGTCACGTTCCGCGCCAAGAACGCCAAGGGAACGGACGAGAAGCGGTTCAAGATCGTCGTCGGAGAGACGATCGCGCTGACGCCGCCGATGGGCTGGAACAGTTGGAACGCCTATCACGCAACCGTCACAGGCGAGAACGTCATCCGCGCCGCCAGAGCGATGGCCTCCAGCGGACTGATCGATCACGGCTGGACCTACATCAACATCGACGACGCCTGGCAAAAGGAACGCGGCGGTCAGTTCGACGGCATCCAGCCCAACGAGAAATTCCCCGATTTCCAGAAGATGTGCGACGAGATTCACGCGTTGGGGCTGAAGGTCGGCATCTACTCGACCCCCTGGGTGACATCGTACGCCGGTTACGTCGGCGGCAGCGCCGACAATCCACAGGGCGTTTGGCCGCCGCCGGCCGACAATGCCGAAGGCGGCAGTCGGCGCCGGGTCCGCAAGCACGGCGAGTACCCGTTCGCCGCCAACGACGCCAGACTGTGGGCCGCCTGGGGGATCGACTACCTCAAGTACGACTGGAACCCCAGAAGCAGCACGCCGCGTGAGAGTAGCGAGGAATTCCACAAACACACTGAGACTATGGCGCAGGCGCTGCGCGCTTGCGGCCGGGACCTCGTCTACAGCTACTCCAACAGCATGCCTTTCAAGGAGATCGCGGATCAGTCGCAGATGCTCAACTGTTGGCGCACCACCGGCGATATCGGCGACAACTGGCAGAGCATGGCCACCAAGGCCTTCTACGTCAACATCCCGCGCGGCCAGACCGATCCGCAGGGCCCGCCCAATGACCGCTGGGCGCCCTACGCCAGGCCCGGTCATTGGAACGATCCTGACATGATGGTGCTCGGCGTGGTCAACTTTGGCGGCCGGCAACACCCGACGCGTCTGACGCTCGACGAGCAGTACCTGCATATCACCCAGTGGTGCATGGCGAGCGCCCCGCTGCTGCTGGGCTGCGACCTCGACCAGCTCGACGAGTTTACCTTGAACCTGCTGACCAACGACGAGGTGCTCGCGGTCAACCAGGACACGCTGGGCAAGCAAGCGACGGTCGTGTCCAATGAAAACAACGTCCTGCTGGTTTACGCAAGAGATCTGGAAGACGGCTCCAAGGCCGTAGCGTTGTACAATCTCAGCCAGGAGCCGACGACGGTCACGGCGAAGTGGCCGGATCTGAAGCTCTCGGGCGAGCAGACGGTGCGCGACCTGTGGCGACAGAAAGACCTGGGACGGTTCGCCCGCCAATTCCAGCTCACCGTAGCGCCGCACGGAGCGGAACTGGTGAAGATGAAACCCAGTCGATAGGATCAACAGCAAAAGGAGAATCGATATGTTCGAGCTTAGACGGAAGTGTCGTGCATCCATCGTAGCAGCAGCATTTGTTGGCCCTCTGTGTCAGAATGAGTGAGACAGTTCCTTGCCGATAATTAGAGTAGAGGGCAAGGAGATTATGAGTATGCTGGATCTCATGG
>JAFGLV010000121.1 GCA_016927855.1 Sedimentisphaerales bacterium | reverse complement strand
TCCCGGCGAGCCGGGACGCAGTCGAGATATCTGGCTGCAGCTATGGCGGTAGCTCCTTCTTGGGCAGATTTCTCCGCTGCGGCCCGCCCGTTCGACTTCGCTCAGGGCAGGCTCTGTGGCGGTCCTCCGGTCGAAATGACACTCTGAAGCGGAGTCTACACTACAACCGTGCAGTATACCTCCTGCCCGGTTAGTCCGAAAAAAGTCTTGAACCGGGGGGGCGACCGCGATAGAATGGGTTTTGTCGGGTGTGTGCATAACGTCGGTCTGGTTCCATGATTGCGACACGAAGCGGTCCGGTCGGGCGGACTGCCTGCACAGACCGAAAATGCACGCCGAAACGGAGGTCCTATGCGGTGTGTTCCCTTTGACACCCGGCCCGGGGAGAGCCGGTCGCGTGTTTCCATTGTCGCGCGGACGCGGTTCGCCCACATTCAGCCAATCCCAGATGGAGGAAGGAGGTGATCCAGCCGATACTATCTCTCGACCGCCGGAACGTGTTCGCCGCGGCCGTCAACTGCGGTGGTGCAGACTTGCAGACAATCGTGTTTTCAGTGTGACACGGAGGGACACCTGCTCTGGTGTGTGGCCGGAGCAACGCTACAATAATGTCCTTTGAAGGAGGATTCCAATGCACAGGCGAATAGTTTTTCTTCTCGCTACGACGGCTCTTCTGGGCCTGACCCTCTCCGGCACGGCCTTTGGTTTCAGTCCCAATACCGATGCGAGCCTCGTCGGCTGGTGGACGCTTGACGAAATGTCAGGCACGACGGCGGCTGACTCGTCGCCGAATGGCAACGACGGCACTCTTCAAGGCGACCCTGAATGGGTCGAGGGTGTCTTGGGCGGCGCGCTTGACCTCGACGGCAACGGTGATTATGTCAACTGCGGAAACGACGCCGTTTTCAACATCACCGAACAGGTGACTCTCGCCGCATGGGTCAACACGAGAGATATGGGCAACAGCCAGGACAATCCCTGGGTTGGCAAAGGGGACACTGCCTACATGCTCAAAGGCTTCCGGACAGGCTATGACATCGAGTTCTTCATCTATGACAGCACCTGGAACTCGGCCCACTACATCACGGATGACTCGTTCAACGGCACGTGGCACCATGTCGCCGGGACCTTTGACGGCAGCGAGTTGAAGATTTACGTCGACGGTACTGTGGGCGCCACCCTCGCCCACGCGGGCACCATCAACTCCGTGGCGTACAGCATCAACATCGGCAGAAACTCACAGAACACCACCCGTTACTACGACGGGATGATCGACGACGTACGCATCTACAGCCAGGCCTTGACGGAGGCCGAGATTCAGGCGGTCATGACCGGTGGCGCCAATCCTGCCCTGGCGGTGGCGCCCAAGCCCGAAAACGAAGCGACAGACGTGCCGAGAGACGTGGTTCTGGGTTGGACGCCGGGGCCCTATGCGGCGAGCCACGACGTCTACCTGGGCACCAGCTTCGAGGACGTCAACGCAGCCGGTGCCACGAGTGCGCAGGGTCTGCAAACCAGCCTTGGCCAGGACGCCAATACGTATGATCCCGGCCGTCTTGACTTCGGCCAGACCTACTACTGGCGGGTTGATGAGGTCAACGCGGCGCCGGACAATACCGTCCATCAGGGCGTTGTCTGGAGCTTCACGGTCGAACCTGAACTCTACCAGGTGACCGACATCACGGCGACGTCTTCGGCGCCGAACGACGTGGGCCGCGGTCCTGATAACCTCGTCGACGGCGCAGGCCTTGACGAGGCGGGACAGCAGAACCTGGACGAGACGGTGATGTGGGTCGGCAACGTCGGTGCGGGCGAGTCCGCCGTGCTCCAGTTCGACTTCGAGCGCGTCTACAAGATCGAACAGGCCAAGATCTGGAACTACAACCATCAGTTCGAGTCCTTCCTCAATTTCAGCGTCAAGGATGTAACGATCGAGTACGCGACCGAGCCGAACGAATGGATCATCTTGGGTGACTACCAACTCACTCAGGGACCCGGCCAGGTCACCTACACCGGTCAGGTGCTTGATCTGGGCGGCGTCGCGGCGCGGTCGGTCCGAATGGTCGCGACCAGCAACTACGGCGGCATGAAATACGGCCTCAGCGAAGTCCAGTTCTTCTATACGCCGGTCCACGCGCGGGAGCCGATGCCGGCTGCCGGCGCTACCGGCGTGAGCCTGGATCCCACGCTGAGCTGGCGTGCAGGCCGGGAAGCCGCTTCGCATGAGATTTATCTCAGCACCGACGTCAACGCGGTTGCCGACGGCACCGCCCTGATCGACACGGCCGCCGTCGCCAGCTACGACCTGAGCTCGCTCGACCTGGCCACGGACTACTACTGGAGGGTGGACGAGGTCAACACCGCCGAAGCGATCTCGACCTGGGCCGGCGAGACCTGGAGTTTCACCACGCAGATGTTCACCACGATCGACGACTTCGAGAGCTACACGGAAGCGGAAGGCAACGAGGTCTTCTCCACGTGGCTCGACGGCTTTGAGATCACGACCAATGGTTCGGTCGTGGGCCACAACGATCCGCCGTACGTCGAGGGCGACATCGTCGCCAGCGGCGACTGGTCCATGCCGTTCTCCTACAGCAACACTGGTGGCGCCAGCGTCTCCGAAGCGGAGCGCACCTTTACGCCGCCGCAGGATTGGACCAAGGGCGGCGCCCAGACGCTGACGATCAGCTTCTACGGCGCAGCCGGCAATACGGGACAGCTCTACCTCAAGATCAACGGCACCAAGGTGCCCTACAACAGTGAGATGACCGACCTCGCCAGTCCGATGTGGCATCAGTGGCAGGTCGATCTGTCCACGCTGGGCAACGTCACGAGTGTCAGGACTCTGACGCTGGGCATCGAGGGTGCCGGTGCGACGGGCATGCTCTACTTCGACGAGATCCGGCTCTATCCGAACGCCGTAGAGCCGATTACGCCGGTCCAACCGGACGCCGCTGGGCTCGTCCTGCACTACTCGCTCGACGAGGGCACCGGGACGGTGGCCAGAGATACCTCCGGTAGCGCCAACAACGGCACGCTCGTTGGTGGCGCCACTTGGTCAGCCAGTGGTAAGGTCGCCGGTGCGCTGAGTCTCGACGGTTTCGATGGCTATGTCGATGCCGGCAACGGTGCAAGCTTGGGCATTACCGATGTGATTACGCTGTCGGCGTGGGTCAACATGGCGGATGCCGGTAACGGCGAACACAATCCGTTCATCACGAAAGGTGACCAAGCCTACGCGATCAAGCACAGCAGCGCCAACGAGATCCAGGCCTTCGTCTATGTCAACAACGGCTGGCGCACGGCTAATGTCGATGTCGACGAGTCCTTCAACGGCGAGTGGCATCATGTGGCCTGCACGTACGACGGTCAGGCGCTCAAGCTCTATGTGGACGGCGCCCTGCAGACGACGACCGAGTACGCCGGGTCGATCGCGAGCGCGACGTACAACGTCAACGTCGGCCGCAACGCCCAGAACACGGACCGCCTCTACAACGGTCTGATCGACGAAGTCTGGATTTACCAGAGAGTGCTGTCGGCGGCGGGAATCGCCGGACTGGCGGGTCGGACCCAGCCGATCTACGAGCCGTTCTAGGTCTAGGTGTAGATCGTGTCGTCGCTGCTCGACAGCGGTCGACGTGAGCATTGTCTTCGAGGGGCCCATGCTTAGCCGGCATGGGCCCCTGTTCTGCTCTAAGCCCGACAATAGAGCTATCCCAGGGCCGCCCTGAGTGCAAGAAGCCGGCCGAGGAGGGCGAGCCCCGGTTATTTGCGCGGGAATCTCTTTGCTCGCGGTTGTTCGTCGGGCTATAATGAATCTTGCCGCAGGCGTGGGTCCGTTCGTTTCTTCGCACAGCCGCCACGTTCGCCCGGCACGGTGGGAGACGCGGAATCCACGCAGCGGGTTGGAGGCCCTGATGCGGTGTGTCTTCATAGAACGCGTGATCAACGGGGAAAACGCAGAGTCTACGCATTTCGTGTTTCTCAATAGAAGTGCTTACGGCCCAGGTGCCGCTTCTGTCCCCATAACATAAATGGTTCCTTCAGTGAGGAGAAGTATCATGAAGAGGAAGACTATCTACTTGACTTGTTTTGTTCTAGCGTTAGGTGCGCCCGCTTGTGTCTTTGCTGCTGACGCTGAGATTCCAGCGACAGGTTCGTCAATAGCGATAGACGGCACTAGAGACGCTGCCTGGTTTCATGTACCTCGATATCAGATAGGAAACGTCGTTTCAGGTACATCCTCGGAAACGGACTGTTCCGGCACCTGGCAGGCTTTGTGGAGTCCACAGTGTCTCTACGTTTTCGTCGATGTGAATGACGAGACGCAGATTAGTGATTCCTCGGGCAAATGGGACGATGACAGTGTGGAGGTTTTTGTGGATATCCACAACGACAAGGCAACCTCCTATGCCGCCGGTGCTGATGACTACCAGTATCGTTTTGCATGGGACGCTACAGAGCCTGAAGTCGGAGAGGACCACGGGAACACCACAGCGGGTATCGAGTTTACCCTCTTGACTACCGGCACCGGGTATGCTCTGGAAGCGAAATTTCCGTGGAGCATTCTCTACCAGGACGCAGGTGTTCCGTCTCTGGGTGATTTAATGGGATTTGAAGTGCAGATAAACGATGATGACGATGGTGGTGGTCGAGATAACCAACTCGATTGGTATTCGACGACGAACGATGCATGGCAGAATCCAAGTGTGATGGGGACTGTTATCTTCGTGGCTGGTCGTGGACCTATTGCGGTTAACCCCACGCCGGCGGACGAAGCTACGGATGTGGCCAGGGACATGGCTCTGAGCTGGACGCCGGGCACGTACGCGGCCTCGCACAACGTCTATTTCGGGACCACCTTTGACGACGTCAACTCCGCCGATGTGGGCAGCCCGCTGCTGGTCAGTTCGGGGCAGGACGTCAACACATACGACCCACCCGGCCTTCTGGACTACGCCCAGACCTACTACTGGCGCGTCGATGAAGTCAACGGCCCGCCGGACAGTACGGTTTTCAACGGCGACGTCTGGAGCTTCACGGTAGAACCGGCTCTCTATCCGATCGCCAATATCGTCGCCACCTCTCCCCTTCCCAATGCCGAAGGGTCCGGAGGCCCTCAAGTCACCGTCGACGGCACTGGCCTTGCCGACGGCCAACATTCGGTCCAGGACGCCGCGATGTGGCTGGGCGACGCTTCCGCCGGAGAACCTGCGTGGATACAGTTCGACTTCGACCGTCTCTACAAGGTCTACCAGATGCACGTCTGGAACTTCAACGGCCTGTATGAAGGCTTCCTGGGCTTCGGCTGCAAAAATGTGACCATCGAGTACGCGACCGAGCCTGACGTGTGGATATCCCTGGGAGACTTCCAACTGGAGAAGGCCACCAGCAAGACCACCTATGCCGGTCAGTTGATCGACGTCGGTGGTCTGGCCATGCGCTCGGTCCGCATTAACATCGCGTCCAACTTCAGTGGTCGCACCACCTACGGCCTGGCTGAGGTCCAGTTCCTCCACAAGCCGGTCTTCGCTCGACAGCCCCAGCCGGCCGACGGGGCTCAAGAGGTTGACCCGGCCTCGGCGCTCTCGTGGCGGTCCGGCCGTGAAGCCGCCTCGCACCAGATTCAGTTTGGCACCGATGAGGCCGCCGTGGCGGCCGGCGCCGCCCTGGTCGATACGGTAACGGCAAGCTCGTACAGCCCCGGCAGTCTCTACCTCGGGACGCAATATTACTGGCGCGTCGACGAGGTCAACGAGGCCGAGACGCCCAGCGTCTGGAGCAGCGATGTCTGGAGCTTCATCACGCAAGAGTACGTTGCCATCGACGACTTCGAGGGCTACACCGACGACGAAGGCAGCCTGATCTACGAGACGTGGGCCGACGGGTATGAGGTCACCGCCAACGGCTCGCAGGTCGGCCACGATAACCCGCCCTACGCGGAGAAGAGCATTGTCCACGCCGGACGCCAGGCCATGCCGCTGTACTACACCAATACGGGTGCCGCGGCCTATTCCGAGGCCGAACTGGCCTTCGCTCCGCCTCAGGACCTCAGCGCCAACGGCGCCGACGTCCTGTCGCTCTACTATCGCGGCGTGCCGACCGGCTTCTACGAGACGCCCTCGGGCACTATCCTCATGAACGGCACCGGCGCCGACATCGTTGACACCACCGACCAGTTCCGCTTTGCCTACAAGCAACTGACCGGCAACGGATCGATCACGGTGCGCGTCGATCGCATCGACAACACCCACGAGTGGGCCAAGGCCGGCGTGATGATCCGCTCGGGCCTG
>JAFGLV010000120.1 GCA_016927855.1 Sedimentisphaerales bacterium | reverse complement strand
TTAGACGAAGTGAAAAATTGGCGCCGGGAACGGCCCCGGTGAGGCGTTTGCGGCGCCCCCTTCCCCGATGCGGCCACAAACGGGCGGCACGACTGGGGCTGAAAACGGTGCCCGGCTGGCACGCCGGCTACGGACGTCCATAGCCGCTCCCCCTGCTGGCCGGCAGGTGCGCGCCCACCTCCAGAGCGATTTTGAGCGATCGGCCCCCCCCCTACCTCGCTGTGTAAAGGCATCGTTTATTATGTCGAATGTGGCTCTCAACTGTCCACCTCCAGGTATTCGTCGGCCTCATCGCCGACGATGGGCTCGAAGATACGGAACCAGCGCTCGATGATGGGCTGCCAGTCGGTGGACTTGGGGCGGGATGGGTCCGCCTTGCACCGCTCCAGGCAGACGTCGGCGGGCGGCGCGACCTTGAGCGCGGTAACTCGGTAGCCGGCTGCCCTGGCCAGGTCGAGCCAGCGCGCGCGCTCTTGGCGCGTGCGGCCGCTGATGGGCACCACGACGGCCAGTCCATGGCGCAGGGCGCGTTCGACGCCGGCGGCGGTCATCGCCTTGGCTGTGTGTTTCACTTCGGGGTGAAACTGGAGCGCGCCCCACACGGCTTCGATGATGCGGTCGTTGTCGAACAAGGTGTAGCCGGGGAATCGCTCGCGGGCGACGGTCGTCTTGCCGCTGCCGGCAGGGCCGACGACGAGCACCATGTGTGTGTCCTTGACGGGTCTCATAGGTCTTTCCACCTCTCTTTCAAGTCCGCCCTTGGCGCGCGGTTGACGCGCTTCAGGCGGATGTCATTGTTCAGCAGCGCGCGGATGACGTTGGGATCGTCTGGCTCCAGGACCTGGGAGCGCTCGACGCGGCTCTGGATCTGCTCACGCACATTCTCCGGGTAGAGCTGGAGAAGAAAGTCATAGTCCACGCCGGCGGCGGCCTTGAGCACTTCGCCGAGGTCAACGTGCGTCATCGAATTCACGCCGTCGACGCGTTGCAGAAAGCGCTCGAATGACTCGGGCTCCAGCTCGCGCAGGATGGGGATTCCTTGCTTCGAGACGTCGCAGAATGACTGCGAGATGCGTATGTTGCGTTTCAACAGGCCTCTTTGCCACATCAGGTCGTAGACGGGGTTGTAGGGGATCCGGTTGCAGTTGATGTAGACCCATACATCACCAAAGCTCCAGTCATATATGGGGTACACGTTATAGCAGTTTGGGGCGTCGGTCTGGGCGATCCAGCCGTGGCCGAACTGCGGGTTTTTGGTGACCGCGCGAAAGCGATTCAGGGATTCGTCGGCACGCAGGCCGACGAGGATGGCCGTGCGGTAACGGCCGCGCTCGCTGACGAGCTCGGCGAAAAGCCTGTAGAGATTGTGGCGCTCAGGGGTGTAGCCGTGCTCCTCCAGGATGTTGTTTTTTCTCGTGTAGACGTAGCGCCTGTCTGGGATCGGGTAGATCCAGCGCTCGCGCGCGTCAGGGTTCCAACAGGTCCAATATGGCTCGTAGACGCTGAGCGCGTTGCGCATTTTGTAGGGCAGGCAAAACCAGTAGGGCGTGGCACCGGCCGGCAGGGCGTCGAACGTGTCGAGGATAAAATCGCGTGTCGTGAGCAGGTTGGACTCTTTGTCCCAGAAATAGACGGTCAGACCGTCCAGGACCTCGAAGGCGAGTGCCAACGTCAGGGTGGAGTCTTTGCCGCCTGAGAACGCGACGATCACGCGGTCGAAGTTGTCGCGCACGAACTCGAGGCGCTCGATAGCCGCCTCGTAGACGTTTTGGAGAAGGTAGATCTTGCTCATGGCATCCTCAAATCTGTCAGGTCCTGCACGCGGTCGAGCCGGGGAGCAGCGTGCAGGGCAGCGTAGAGCTGCGTCTGCACCTCGTTGCCGGCGTCGGGCACCAGGTCGAACAGGACGAACGGCCGGAGCTTGGCAGCCAGGTAGGCGGGATCTTTGTTGTCGATGACGGTGCGGCCGTCAAAGACGCTTACCTCGCGATGCTCCTCGGCGAAGCACCAGTAATGATTGGCGTGTAACACCTGTTTGTCGAGCACGGCGAACGGCGCGTACAGGTCGTCGAGGCCGTTGACCACAAGTGTGCCGCCGGCGATGAGCTTGAACCGGGTGCGCGGCGCCAGGTGGTTGATGATGTTTCGCGTCATCGACTGGGGATAGTTGCGGATCGTCTCGACGTCGTCGAGCACGAGCAGCGTGCGCGGGGTGACCGCGTTCATGGCTGCCAGGTACCGATTGGAGCGCTTCGTCGACATATCCTCCAGGCACCAGGTAGGCCAGCCGGCCGGCACCGTCCTGGAGGATGACCGCGAGTGCAGGTAGACGGCGCCGGCGAGGCCGGCAGAGGCTATCATTTCCTCTGCCACCTCGAAGACGCGCGACCGGTCCTGGGTGAACACGCCGCGCACGCGCCAGCGCCTAATCGACGTCGCCAGGTCCATCCTCTTCCTCTTCCCCGCTTTCGGGATCGGCGGGCGTGTCGATATCCTCGCGGCCGTCGTCTACGATCCAGGCACGGTTGTAGGGCCGATTGTAGGTGGCGGCCACGCCGCCGACCTGGCGCATACGGAGGATCTCGTCGGCATCCATGCCGAGAGCTTCAGCGATCCGGTCGTCTGTCCAGCCGGCCTGGATCATGGCGTCGACGATGAGCGACATGCCGGTGAGTTTGTGGGCTCCGCGGGCGCGGTTATGGCGGATGCACGAGGCCATGTGCTCCTCCTCGGTGCGGGTGTCGGTGACAGTGACGGGCAGATAGTCGTGCAGCCGGCGGGCGAACCGGGGCATGTTGCCGACTTTGTAACGGTGCTCGCCGTCGGTCACCACCCATCCATCGTCGTTGTGGTGGGTGACGACGGGCTGGGTGTAATGGTCGACGTCGACGGAGTGAATGAGAAGCGCCATCTCGGGCTTGTAGACGACGTTCGGATTCCAGTGATTCGGACGGACCCTGTCGCGCGGCACCCACAGAACCAGGTCGACCGGCTCGTCGCGAAACGGGCTGACCTCGTGCAGGCGGGCGCGGATGCGGTTCAGTGCCTCGACCTGGTCGGCGAAGGGAAGCGCCTCTATCTCCTGGATGATGGGATCGAGGCCCTCCACGATGTGATCCACCGCGGAGCCGAACAGGGACGGCTGTTGTGTTGTCATAGTCGTTTCACCAACTCCTCTAGCTGCTCGCGGCCGGCGGCTCTGGCCTTCTGCATTTCCGTACGGAAAGCACGGGCAACGTTTGCCTTTTTCGCGAGAAGGATTGATCGGCTTGCGAGAACAGGACTGTCAAGCTATGATATGGGGTCACAGAATCCTTCTTGTTGTCGCTGCGGCTGATGTGTATGCACCCGTCGGCGTCTAGGAATCCCGCCAGATACGCCTTCTCCGCCTCTGTCAACATAGCAAAGCGCCCTCCGTGAACTATGCCAGATTCATCTCGACCCGCTCAGTCAGCAGCCGGCGGTCGTGATCGTCAAACCACTCGGGGATCTCGATGCCCC
>JAFGLV010000119.1 GCA_016927855.1 Sedimentisphaerales bacterium | reverse complement strand
TCGCTGGACTATGATCAGCTGTTTGCGGAGCAGGATGTTTTCCACCATCAGCTCTGACTTGGAGCGGGAGAGGTCGAGGGCCGCGTTCAGGGCCGGGGAATAGTTGTCGGGCTTCACCCATTGCCGGATCGACTGTCTGATGCTCTGCCAGAGAGAACGTGCCTGTAAATGAAGGAAGCTCATCGTCGCTCCTTTTCTGTCTATGGTCTGGAGCTGAGATTATACCATGGACGAGGCGAAAGGAGCGTTTTATGGAACGGATAGAGTTTTCGAATAGACAATGGCATCGCTCTCCTGTTCTAAGGTGCCGCTAAGGTAGGCAGTATTGGTGGCAGTGTCGTTATAGTCGCCGGTGTGGGCGGTGGTGAAGATAGCGGTGACGCGCTCCCCGGCAGGGGGAAAGCCCGTCCAGGTGATGGCATCCCCGGAGCGAATCGCACCCGTCAGGGTAGCAGACGGCGTCGCCGTCGAATTGAATAGCGAAACTAGTTCTGAATCACCAGGGGCAAGTAGATGCTTATCCTGTCCGACGTCCAAACCGGCGCGGTGCTTCCTGTATGAACCCACGCATCCGTGTCGATTTCAGCCTCGACGTAATAGAAGTGGCCCGGAGCGCCCGGGATCGTGGTCTCCCAGGTATAGAGCGGTTCCCACAGCAGGGGCACGACGCTATCGACTGGCAAGCCATTGTCGTAGATGGTCAGGAGCACAATCTTGTCCTCCGAGTTGGGAGTATAGAGCATCACCTCGACGTCGAGAGACTCGGCAGCAGGGATGATCTCGCCCATCCAGTGGCCGTTCACTCGCATCGCTAAGCCCATCGGAGGCCCCTGGTCCGGTATATTGAAGACGCGCCGGGCGCGCAGAGCCTCCAGGATCGCCTCCTGCGTCAGTTCCGAGGCTAGGATGCCCGTTTCCATGGAATCTCCCCAGTTCGCTTCATGTGTGTCCGAGTTCGCCGTCATTGCGATATGCCAACCAAGGGGAAGGGACTCAGTATAAACCCCTTGATTCTCCATCAGGGCCATGCGCTGTGCAGCACCGGCGTGGTAGGCAAAGTCGTCGAAGTTCATTCCAGGGTAGGGATGGTTGAACTGCCCGATCGCGTCGGGCTGGGCCGCCAGCCAGTCGTAGAACTCTGCCTCGGTGTCATAATCGGGATCATCCCGGTTGACATAGTCAGACGTCCCAAAGACGTTGAGGTGGCCGAAGGTATCGTGCGTATACTCAAAGCCGCGCAGCGCGACGAATTCTCCAGGGATGCTGGCCAGATCGGCCTGCACGCCAATATCCAGCCACTCGGATGGATCAATCTGGAATGCGTGGTCGGTCAGCGCGTAAAAGTCGGCGCCGTGCGCCCGCGCTGTAGCAAAGGCATCGGCCGGGACGCCCTGGCCATCAGAATAGCCGGAGTGGCTGTGCAGTTCGCCGAAGAAAAAGTGCATGTCATCGGGCAATGGGGGCTGCCCGTCGCCGGTCGTGAACGACCGGGTGCGACCCTCCTCAAGGGCGTGTCCGTAGATGCTCTCAATGCCGGTGGTGATCTCGACCGTGTAGGTCGTATTGGGAGCCAGATCGACGGCCGGCCGGAAGACCGCCAGCCAGCTGACCGGGATGTAGCCGACCGTGCCGGCGACCGGCGTCATGCCCTCCCGGTAGAGCCGGAAGGTCGTGCCGTTGACCGTGCTGGGGTCCAGCGCGTCGTCAAAGGTAACCGAGATCCAGCTATGGGCCGGCACGTCGACCGAATCCGAGAAGGGATAGGTGCGGACGATTCCCGGCCCTGAGCGGACGAACTCTTGGACTCGCTGATTGTGCTGATCTGCCACCCACAGCGCGCCGCGGCTGTCGACGGCCACGCCATGAGGGCTGTGGAGGGATCCCGGGTCGTCCCCAAATCCTGCTCCTATGATCTCCTGCACTCCGTAGGAGGGTGGGTGAAGCCGGTAGAGCCTGTGCCAGCCCGTGTCGACGAGGTACACATAGTCACTCAGATCCGTGGCCAGGCCGCCGAGATGGGAGAAGAGGCCAAAGCCTCTACCGATCCAATCTAAGCGGTAGTAACCAGGCCCCGGGTCTGCCGGGGTGAACATCGCCAAGGCGTTCTGGCCTGTGTCCACGACGTAGACCCAGCCCCGCGTATCGACCGCCACGTCCTGCGGCCTGTCGAAGTAATGCGTGTCACCGTAGCCATTGACGTATAGATTGTACAGGTAGGTGAGGCTGCGGTCGAAGACCTGGACGCGATGGTTGCCGGTATCGGCGACGTAGAGCAAGCCGTCAGGACCGATCGCCAACCCGTTGGGCGCGTTGAACTCGCCCACGCCATTCCCATAGCTTCCCAGCGTGGCCGAGTAGGCCCCGCCGGCGTCGAAGACCTGGACGCGGTGGTTGTAGGTATCGGCGACGTAGACTGTGCCGGCCTGATCGACCGCCACGTCCCCCGGATAGTCGAAATGGTCGTTGTCCGAACCTTTCACGCCCGGCTCGCCGACCGTCCACAGCAGGCCGCCGGAGGCGTCGAGCTTGACCAGGCGTTGGCCGTCGGTCTCGACTAGATAGAAGCTGTCATCATTGGGGTCGACCGCCACACCGCCGGGATAGTTGTAGTGGAGGCCGTCGGTGACGTAGGGGATGTCGAGGGTGCCGAAGGTGCGTCGGTAGACGAAGCCGCTGTCGAACGACTGCACGCGCAGGTTGGACGAGTCGATCACGTAGACGTTGCCGGCGTCGTCCACCGCCACGTCGAGCGGGTTCTCGAACCCATAGTTGCCGGTGCCGTAGCCGCCGATGGTGGTCTGGTAAATCAGCGTGGCGCGATCGTAGACCTGGACGCGGTGGTTGTAGGTATCGGCAACGTAGATCGACGAGCTCGTCACCGCCACGCCGCTGGGGGAATTCAAGTGCGTGTTGTCGTTGCCGCTCTGCCCGGTCACACCGAGTGTGCCGGCGTAGACGGGTGCATAGGGATTGTTGACGTCGAGAATCTGGACGCGGTGGTTGCCGCTGTCGGCGACGTAGAGACGGTCGGCGTCGTCGATGAAGAGATAGCGCGGCCCGTGGAAGGTGGTAGCGCCCGAACCGGGCACGCCGGTGGTGCCGATGGTGGTCAGGTAGATGCCGTTGGCGTCGTAGACCTGGATGCGGTGGTTGCCGTCGTCGAGGGTCCAGGGCGGAGTCCCGTCACTGACGTAGACGTTGCCGTCGCTGTCGACGGCGACGCCCATCGGACGCTGGAACTGGTCGTTGTCCGATCCGGGCGACCAGGTCTGGCCGAGTTCCTGGAGGACGTTGCCGTTGATGTCAAACTCCACCACGTGGCTGGCGCACTGGTCGACGACCCAGAGGTGTCCGTCGGGATCGATGGCGGCGTCGGCCGGCCAGCAGAGCGTCGTCCCGTTGTAGTTGAGCATCCCGGTCTGCCCGATGCGGCGCTGAAAGAGGCCATCAGCGGAGAACTGGCTGATCTGCCGCCCATTGCTCTCCACGATCCAGATCGTGTTCCCATTGGCGACGACGCCGGCGGGGTGGTTGAGGTACGATGTATTCACCGGATAGGGGCTGTCGGTGGTGCCCCAGGTACGGCCAACGGAGAACGAGAGCGAGGGGCTTGTCTGAGGGGCTTCGATTGCAGCCGTTTCATCCAGGGGGTAAGGTGGTTGCTCCGAGAGAGCGGAGGAAGGGCGAACAAGGACTAGGAGGGAGAGCGTGACGAGTACGGCGAAAAGACGCGAGCTCATTCTGTTCATCGATAAAACTCCTTGTAGGTAGAGACGATCGTCGCTTTATTGTAAACAGAATGATTGCCTACGTCAAGTGTTTCACGCACTTCTTCTTGACTCGGATAGTGAAATTGCCCGATGGTGCAAATACTTGGTCTGGCTGAAATCGCGACGCAGCCTACCCAAACTTGAGCTCGAGTAGTTTCACAGAATGCTTGAACAGAGGGTTTGAGCGAAGATCTCTACGCAAACGTGGCACCGTATCTGGCTAAATGATCACGTCAAGATGCCATTCTGGCACCCCGAAATAACCCCAGCTGTGTAGCAGATG
>JAFGLV010000118.1 GCA_016927855.1 Sedimentisphaerales bacterium | reverse complement strand
TCGCCTGCTCGCTGACCGATCCGCTGGATACTGACGCACTGCTGGACCTTAAGGGAGCCGTCGCGGCGGCCGAGACCATCCTCTACCTGGGCGACAATGCGGGCGAGATCGTCTTCGACCGTCTGCTGATCGAGCAGATGCCGCTGGAGAAGGTGACGTTCGTGGTGCGCGGCTCTCCCATCCTCAACGATGCACTGCTGGCCGACGCGCAGGCCGTTGGCTTGACCGATCTGATCGATGTGATCGACAACGGCGCCGACGCGCCCGGCACGATCCTCGAGGGCTGCTCGAAGGCCTTCCGTCGGCGCTTCGAGAAAGCCGACCTGGTCATCTCCAAAGGCCAGGGCAACTATGAGACGCTTAGCGACGTCGACAAGGACATCTTCTTCCTGCTGCGTCCCAAGTGCGCGGTCTTGGCGCGCCATCTCAACTGCGAACTGGGCCGCCTGATCCTGTTCCGCGCCGGCGGCGCTGCGGGCCGCCGTCCCTCCGGCAAGAGCAAGCGCACCGTCGCAAAGGCCACCGAGTAGCAAGAGGACAAATAGCGGAATGATCGATGTTCGTGTGTAGGGGCAGGCCCCTGTGCCTGCCCAGGGCAACCACAGGGGGTTGCCCCTACTTCGATTTTGACAAAGGGAACGCCAATATGCCGATTTTCGAATACAAGTGTCAGCAATGCGGCCACGTGATGGAGGTCCTCCAGAAGAGCCGAAGGGCCACGAAACAGACGTGCGCCCAGTGCGGCGGGACGCAGATGAAGAAGCTCCTGTCGGGCTTCGCGGTCGCCCAGGCCAGCCCTTCGACAGCAGCCTGCGATTCCTGTGCCTCAGCCCCTTCCTGCGGCGGGGGCTTCTGCCCCGGCGGCGCCTGTCCGATGGGCTAACCGGTCAGCCCGGTCAGGAGAAGTAGCGGCGGACGAGTGCGAGGACAACGCCGCCGGCGATGAAGGCGTAGCCGCCTCGAATGAGTTTAGCTGCTTCCTCGGCTCTGTCGGCCGGAGCGCGGTAGCCAAAGTATAGACATACCAGTCCAAAACCGAGGACAATGATCACAACCACCCAGAAGAGCACTGTCAGCTCGCTGCCCGTCGGCGGCTTTATTGGTTGAGGCACGTAGATTCCCATCGGGTCATCTCCAAATCAACTTGCGGCCGGACTCTATTTGCCTCTTACCTATTGGACGCGCGAGCCGAGAGAATAGTCGCGCCAATCGCGTGGTGAGCGTTTCGGTTGTCTGAGATGGTCGCGCGCTACCGGCCTTGGTTGAGCCAGATGTCCAGGCGTGGGGTCTGCCAGCCGTAGGGCTTGCCGAGGATGTCGAGGTCCCCATCACCGTCGAGATCGGCGATCCGGGATTCGTGGTGGGCGATGCCTTCGGAGATGATCTCGGTCTGGAAATGGCCCTGACCGTCGCCGAGCAGGAGCAGGCTCTTGGCGTCAGGATTGGTGTCATTGAGGCGCATCTCGGCCACCCAGATGTCGAGATGGCCGTCTTGGTTGAAATCGACGAGATCGAGCGAGTGGCCGCAATCGACCTCCTCGATCAGTGGCGTTGCTTTCCACGCGCTGTCCTGCCATTCGTACAGCATCAGCGGCGCCCAACCATCACCGACGACCAGCACGACCTCGGGTCGGCCGCCTCGGATGATCTGGCCGGCGGCGGCGCGCGTGAATTGGTAGCTCGCGTCGATGATATGCGGTGCGTAGGTTGTCCCGCCCTGGTGTTTGAACCAGCGACCGCCGCCGACGATGTCGAGCTTGCCGTCACCGTCGATGTCCGCCTGGGCCAGACCCTCGTGCTCGTTGACGCCTTTGAAGCTCGGATAAGGACGCGTCTGCCGCTGTGGGAGTTCGCCGTCGGCGCTGTAGCCGTAGATTGCTTGGCAGTCCCACAATTCCGCCTGCCTGGGGTCGTCCGGAATCTCGGCGAGGTAGAGCTTCCGTGCGCCCTGATTCCAGAAGGCCAGTTCATCGCGGCCGTCCCCGTCGAAGTCTCCGAAGATCAGGTCGTGGTGCTTCGGCGCGCCGAAAGCCTTGATGATGTGCCTCCTCCAGGGTGTCGTCGGGTCGAAATTCGAGGCGGGATTCTCCCACCACCACACCTGGTTTTGCTGGTAGTCACCTCCGAATGCGACATCCAGATCGCCGTCGCGGTCTATGTCGAGCGCGGCTGAGCCGGCCTCGATGTGCAACGGTCTGTCATCAACGGTGTATTTGGTCCAGCCATCAGCACTGCGGCGATACCAGACGAGCGACGGAGCGGCGGTCCGCTCGGCGATGAGGAAGTCATTGACGCCGTCTCCATCGACGTCACAAACCAACGCGGCGGTCTGCTGGTTTCCGGGATTGGGCACCGCCAGCTCGCCTGTGGTCGTGGAGAGGTGCTTCCATTGCACGGGACCGGGAGTGCCTTGGCCCGAGGTGGGGACGGAAAACACGGTAGTGCCGATGACTATTGCGACGGTCAGTCTGCTCATGGCGGCGCCTTTCGATCGGAGACTCCGGTTGTGCGGCGGCGGCTCAGGTTCTGCAACGACCCATAGTTACCGCAAAACCGCGCCATAGACAAGAGGCTGGCCGGCGGGATCTGGTGGTTGCCTCGACGGGGCTGCCGTGCTACGATAGCGATCGCAACGACCGAGACAAGGCATGAGGTCGTGGTTACGATTTTCCGGTGCGTTGGAGCAAAGGAGACCGAGATGATCGGCAAGATCTTGTACCCGACAGATTTCTCGAAGCACTCGTTGGCGGCACTGCCGCTGGCGCTGGATCTGGCGAAGCGGTACGAGGCCCAGATGCACGTGCTGCACGCGGTGGACGCGCCGTACGAGTTTCTCATGGAAGATGGCTACGTCGTGCCGCTGGTAACCACGTATCCGATCGAGGTCGACACGCTGAAGAAATCCGCGGAGCAGCGACTGGATGAATTCGTACGCGAGAACTTGGCCGACTTCAAGGACGCCGTCCAGAAGGCGGTCGTGGTGGGCAAGGCGTTCGCGGAAATCATCCACTATGCGCGCGAGCAGCAGATCGACCTGATCGTACTCGGCACGCACGGCCACTCCGCGCTGGCGTCGATGCTCATGGGCAACGTCGCGGAGAAGGTCGTACGCAAGGCGCCGTGCCCCGTCCTGACGGTACGGCATCCCGAGCACAAATACGAGGCGCCGTAGCCCGTCCGCCTGACGGGCCTATCCAGCGTTGCGGTCAGAGGCTCTCCATATCGCCCACAGGGTCCCGCACGCGGTTCCGTCGTGATGGTGGCGGCTTTGCCGGCGTGTCCGCCAGTTCGTTGGGATCGGCGGTCTCGGGGATCGGGGCCATCCGCTCCGACATCTCCAGGATGCTCGCCACGGCCTTTTGGGTCGCACTGTCTTGTCCTTGTCCGTCGAAGCCAACCACGCCATGAATCCGATCACAGCACCAGGCCAGGCCGGAGAGATTCGGGCTGCGCGCCTCCGGATCGAGCGCAAAACTGCTGCCAAGCCTGTTCCGAGCCAGCGGTGTGGTGGTCACGACCAGGCCGACGAAGCTGAGAATCAGGAAGCCCACGGCGAATCCCAGGGCGCCCGCGAGGAGGATTTCGAAGAATCGTGGGAAGCGGACGTTGAACTGCCCTGTCAAGAACACATAGGACAGACCGTGCAGGATGGCGAAGCACGCGACCGCCAGAACGATCATGCTGAAGGCCACACCGTAAGAAGACGCTGGGGCGAACCTGGCCACCAGCGGGGTCAGAAAGACCGCCACGTAAATCGAGACGACCACGTTGAAGAGCAACGCCCAGGTGGCGTAAAAGCCCATGCGGATGGCCAGCCACGTAAAGAAACCACCGGCCAGAATGGCAATCCAGAATACCACGGCGTTTATCCTACCACTCTCTTGAGTTCTTCCAGGCTGGTGACGCCTTCGGCCACCTTGCTCATCCCATGTCGGCGCAGGCGCGATCGGCTTTTCTTGCCGTCGTTCGTTTTCATGTCGGCCAGGAACGCCTCGCTGCCGGCGATTTGTGCCTTCAGTTGGTCATCGACCATCAGGATGTCACAAATAGCGGTCCGTCCCAAGTAGCCGGTCTGGTTGCAGTGCTTGCACCGACCCGCCCGGAACATGTGCGAATGATCGATCCCCTTCCTCTCGAAGGTCGCGATCTGCTTGTCGCTGAGCACGACCGGCTGCTTGCAGCGGTCGCACAGCCGCCGCAGCAGCCGCTGCGACAGGAGCAGGCTCAGACCCGACGACAGCAGCAGGCGGGAGACGCCCAGATCGAGCAGCCGGACCAGGGCAGTGGCGTTGCTGTCGCAGTGAAGGGTAGCGAGCACGAGGTGACCGGTCTGCGAGGCCCGCAGCGCAATCTCGGCCGTCTCCTCGTCTCGTATCTCGCCGACACAGATCACGTCCGGGTCCTGGCGCAACACGCTCCGCAACGTCTTGGCGAAGGTGATGTCGGCTTTGGGGTTGATCTCGATCTGACTGGCCTGCGGCAGGACCGCTTCGATCGGGTCTTCAACGGTAATGACGTTGCGCGTGAAGCGGTCGATCTGGTTGAGCATGGCGTACATGGTCGTGGTTTTGCCGCTGCCGGTGGGACCGCAGATCAGGATCATGCCTGAAGGCTTCTGCAGGGCCTTCTCGATCAGCGCGCGCTGTTCGGCCGCCAGCCCGATGGCGGCCAGCGTCAGCACGCCGGCATCCTTGTTCAAGACCCGGATCGAGAGCTTCTCTCCATTCAGGGCGCCGGCACTGGCCACGCGGAACGATGCGACCGCGTGGCCTTTGCGCGCCATGAACCCTCCATCCTGGGGCCTGCGGCGCTCCCCGATGTCCATGCCTGAGACTGCTTTGATGCTGTTGATGACGGCCCGGCAGGTCTTGGCGTCGAGCTCACTGACCGTGGTGAGCGCGCCATCGACGCGCAGGCGCACGGTGTAGGTGTCCCCGTCTTTGGGGTCGATCAGGATGTCGCTGGCGCGGCGCTCGAGGGCGTTGGCGACGGTGCGTTCGGTCAGGTCCAGGATGCGCGCATCAGCGATCTTGCCGCCGCTGTGCCCGTAGACCTCGTCCATGCTCCGGCCGGCCGAGTCGAGCAGGTGGAGGGCCGAACCCTCGTCGCTGCGGCTTTTGAAGCGGTAGGTCCGAACCGCCGTCACCGCGTGCTCCACCTGGTCGCGGAGAACCGCAAAGAAGCTCTCCTGGCTGCGCCGGCTCTTCTTGGCGGTTTCGGCGATGAACAAGCCCAACAGCAAGACCGGCCCCACAACCAGTGCCAGCACGTTGGCCAGCCCCTTGTACTTGTCCGGCACGAAGGGGTTGAACTGGACGCACTGAACGGAATACAGACAGAGGTAGACCCAGGCGATCAGCAGCACGAGCCGGAGGGGGTTGAAAGGCAGTTCCGCCAGGGACAGGGCTCCGCCGGTCTGCGCCCGAGACACATCGCTCAGTGTCAGGTTCCAAAACGAACAACAATCCGCCATCTGCCAGAGGCCTCGCTCATTGCCTGCCCTGAGAACACGACATTACGGCGGACAAGTTACCGCACCGGGTCGGTCTTGGCAAGCCTCAATGTGAGCCAGACGCGTGTTCTCTGCATGGGTCGGCCGGTGTACAGGGCTCTTGGCCCAGGGGCCGTGTCCGCCACTGGCTCCGCAGGATGGCCAGCTCGAACAGCCCCCCGGCGGTATTGCCCGGGCGCCTGAAACCTAATGGTGACGTGACTCTGACCGGAGATCATAGCTTCAAGTAAGAGGATATCCCGGTGTACGAATTCGTCCTTACCTGTGTCTCCCAGGGATTCCGTGACCAGGCGTTCGCCATTGATCAGCACGTCGAAGCGGCGCGCTCCACGTGACGGCTGCGCGTAAGGCCCGATCGAGTTGGCTTCTCTTCATGGCAGGTGTATCTCCTATTTGGGGCAAGTTCGGACAGGACGGTGAGATACTGTGCCTGGGCCGCCCCCACCGAGTACCGGAGGATGTCCCGGTTGTCGTTGAGAAGTAGTTGAAAGAGGTCATGCGGTCCGGGTAGCAGAATGGTTGTCAGACACAGAACTGTTACTCGTAGAAAGGACCGCATGATGGGCACAAGCTACCAGAGAAAGACGCGTCGTTCCAGAAGGAAAATGCAGGACCTCGACAATCACGAGATCCGAGTGGAGGTGGCCGAGGGCAAGGCCTCCTTCCAGATGGTGCTGCCGATGAGCCCGCTGCTGGCGGAGGTCGCGGGGGCAATCGAACAGACGGCCACCCAGGCGGGTCTGCTGATGATGAAGGCCCTGATCGACGAGGAGGTCGAGCAGGTCGCCGGCACACGCTACGGACATCAGGCGGATCGGCAAGCGACCCGCTGGGGTCATGACGAAGGCCATGTGATCTACAGCGGGCGCAAGGTGGCGATGCCCCGGCCGCGGGTTCGCTCGGTCGAAGGCCGCGAGGTTCCGCTGGAGCGTTATCAGGCGTTCGCACATCCAGAACGGATGGAGGAGTCCGTGTCGCAGCGGATTCTGCGACGGGTGTCGACGCGGGATTACGCGGGCGTTCTGGACGACGTGTGCGAGGGCTACGGGATCGCCAAGAGTTCGGTCTCGCGTCATTGGAAGGCCGCCAGCAGTCAGCAACTGAAGGACATGCTGGAGCGTCCCTTGGGAGATCTGGACCTGTGCGTGCTGTTTCTCGATGGCAAGGAATTCCATGATTTCACGCTGATTGTCGCGGTGGGCGTGGACCGCCAGGGAAGCAAACACGTGCTGGGTCTGTGGTCTGGGGCGACGGAGAACAGCGAGGTCTGCGGGGCCCTGCTGGACGATCTGATCGAACGCGGCCTCTCGAAGGACAAGCCGTATCTGTTCGTCCTGGACGGAGCCAAGGCCCTCAAGAAGGCGGTCGTCAGCCGCTTCGGCTCCAAGACGCTGATCCAACGCTGCCGGGTGCACAAGAAACGCAACATCCAGAAGTATCTACCGAAGAAGTACTACGGCTTGCTGTCGATGAAGCTGAAGATGGCTTGGGGCATGACCGAGTACGACAAGGCGTTGAAGGAACTTCGCAAGGTGCACGACTGGCTGGCGTCGATCAACCAGGCGGCGGCCGAGAGCCTGGAGGAAGGACTGGAAGAGACGCTGACGATCAACCGCCTGGGCCTGCCGGCGCAACTTCGCCGGATCTTCTCCAGCACAAATCTGATCGAAAGCGCCTTCTCGCGAGCGGGGGATCTGTGCCGAGGCGTCAGACGCTGGCGGGACGGGAATATGGCCTGCCGATGGGCGGCGACCGTATTGCTGGAGGCACAGAGTCACTTCCGTCGCATCCAAGCGTACAGTCAATTGCCGCAGTTGATCAATGCGATGGCCACGCTCCTTGACAGACAGGAGGCCGCGGCATAGAGTCGTTCCTCGTTACCCGGCCGCAAGCCGAATTCCCACGGCAACCGGGACAACTTCGAGTACCGCGTGTACGCTAACCACCGGCATTGCGGCCGATTCGATCGCGGTCGCACGGCGCGACATCTTGAGACCTGGAGAAATACGGTAGCATCAGCCGACCGGAAGAGCAAGCGGGAATTCGTTATCGTGTTTTGCCGGATCCGGGCCGGGTGGTCAGAGGTCTTTGAGGTCTTCGAGGTCCGCGTCATCCTCGTCGAGACCGATGAAGCTGTCGGAGGCGTCCAGGTCGGCGAAACTGTCTTCGAGAGGATCGGCGGGCTTGGATGCCTGGGCGGGCGGCGCCTTGGGCTTGGGTGGGGCCTTCTTCTGCGGCGGCTTGATCTCCGTCGGCTGGCCATCGATCTGGCAAACGAACATCACCGGGCCTACGCGGATATAGTCACCCGCCTTGACGGCCGTATCGCCATTGACGCGCCTGTCGTTGACGAAGGTGCCGGTCTTGGATTCCAGGTCGCGAATCTTCAGCGTTTCACCGTTCTGGCTGAGCTGGAAGTGCCGACGGGAGACCATGGGCAGAGGAATCCTCAGATCACAGTCGTGGCGTCGCCCGACGACGGTAACGGTACTGGGCAGCTCAAACGCCTTGTGTGACCCGTCGCTTTTCAGAAGCACCAGATTGGCCTGCATCTGGCCTGCCTCCAGACTGATTGCACCGAACAGTCGAACTGCTGATATTATACCACGACGCCTGGCCGACCACAACGCCTAATTCGCCTCAAGGGCCTGCCGCCGCCCGCCAGGGGTCCAGGACACCCGTAAATCCATGCCGTCAGCCGCCTTACGGCCGTGCCGAAGCCACACGGCCCCCACGCCACCGGCCGTCGGTTGGCGTGGGGACGTCCAGGAATGCGTACTCGCTGGCCCGGCTGAATTCTCCCAGCGGGCGAAGCTCAACGCCGCAGCGTGCGCGCCACACACTCAGCGTCTGTCAGGCTGGAGATTGTCGGTGGTTTCTCTTGAAGTGCCGTGATCTCCGGCCCACAATTAGGGGCATGGTTGCAGTCTCCCGAGGCGCACGTGCCCTGTGAGGCGACGCGGGTGGAGCGGTGTATGCCATACAAGGCTGGGAAGTAGTGTATGCGACTGGCGGGAAGGACCTGCAAAAGGGCGCAATTGGAGTTGTGTTCGCCATATATTCACTTGACGATGCCGGCTATCGGGCTACCGCTTGGCGCATTTTCCTTAGCCATATCCATCTGCGAAAGGTTGGCCCTTCGATGGTCAAGCACGGTGGGGCGATTCAGAGGAGGTTAGTATCGTTGGGGGCAGCACATGCTGGAGATCAAACATGGATACGCTAGAGGAGTTCTTTGCGAATTATGCCACGCCTGAGGAGAGATCTCGCCAGATGGCGCGCGAGCTGAGAGCCCAACACGGCAAACTACTGGAGGTCGTGTGTGACGTAAACCCGAAAAGGATCACACTGGTGTACAAAGACGGGACGCGATTCACGAACAACTGTGAAGAGGGTTTCTTCATGCAGTTCGGTTACTCGGGAACTGGACCCAGTTGCTTTCATGCCTTTCTCGAGGAGTCAGGCATTAGTGTATCGTATGATACCATTACCGCCATTCGCCGACGCGTTACGCTTGGCCCGCAAGGCGGGCAGATTCAGTGTCCGCACTGCAAACGCGCGTTGGCTTGGCGCAAGGAGTACGCCGGGCTTACGGCGCGATGTTGCTTCTGTAATAACGTCTTTATGTACCCTCCATCGACATTATGACCAGCCCTCACGCGACTGAGCCGCTACGTTTTGTTGGAGACAATCGTGTCTGGGCCGGATGAGAGACGGAAGTTGAGATTGGACCATGAGCCGCCGGACGCCACGAAACGAGGGTGGCGTTACCACCACATGGGAATTCCGACCGAGACGCTGCGGCCGGGCGAGAAGTATCTGAAGGAATACGGGCTGTATGTGTCCGGGTTTGACACGAGGCCCTATGGGATTGAATGGATGCGTTTCGAGCCGGACAGCCCGATTTCCGAGTTGGTCAGAACGGTGCCGCACGTTGCCTTTGCCGTCGATGATCTGGACAAAGAGATTCAGGGTAAGCAGTTGCTGGGCGAAATCAGCAGCCCTTCGGAGGGCGTCAGAGTGGCGATGATAGTCGACAATGGCGCCCCGGTGGAACTGATCGAATTCAAGAAGAAGTAGCAGCGGCACCGCCCGACGCAATCGATTGACGAAACGAGTCGCGCAACCGCCAGACGCCGGCCGTGGCTGGGTGCACACCTTCCTATGGTAGTCAGGATAGTACAGTCTGCTGAATGAAGGAGCGACGATATGGAGCCGATCTTGACGCGATGTGGCTACCGCTGCGACTTGTGTCTGGCGTACAAGGCCAATGCCGAGAGCGACCCGGCGGTCCGCCAGAAACTCAGCGATGGGTGGTTTAAGTACTTCGGCTTTCGGTTGCCGCCGGAACAGATCGTCTGCGATGGATGTATGGCGGAGAACCCACGCCTGATCGACAAAGGCTGTCCGGTGCGGCCGTGCGTGATCGCCAAGGGTCTGGACCACTGCGGCCAGTGCCAGCAATACGCGTGCGAGAAACTGAAGAAACGCATCGTCGTATACGAGGGGATCAAGCAGCGCGTCGGCGCGGACATCCCGGAGGATGACTACCTCTGCTTCATCCGACCCTACGAGAACAAACGTCGCCTCGAGGCCCTGAGGGCGTCTGGCGAATAGGTCGCCAGAAGGGCGATGTCGCTGAGTGTGGGGGGCACTGTGAGGCTAGAGATTGACACGGGTTAGGATGAGCTTGATGCATTTGAAAAGAGGATTGATCATCGGGGTAGCCGTTCTGGTCGTTCTGGTCTTTGCCTGGCCCAGCGTGTACTTTCTAGCAGGACCCTTCGGCGCGTGGCAGGCGCGCGTGCGGCTGCTGTCAAAGACCGATCACGAAGCTTTGCTGAAAGCCGGAAGAGAGATCCTAAGCCAGGTGCACGTCGAGGCTGACCCGAATGGACATCAGCGTCCCGGATCGCTGCCGGTCCCACGCGACGTCAAGATGCCGGCCGCTATCAAGCGTCTACGTCCGCGCCGCTGGGCGGTGGACTGCGCCGGCTATCTGACCATTGAAATGCACGGGGGCATGGACCACTTCGGCGTCATGATCTATCCCGCCGATTTCAACGAGCCCTACCCGCAATTCGCATATGGCAACCGCAAGCTGATCGACGGGCTTTGGTACTACGACGAGAACTACTATACGGAGTCCAACTATGGTGTGGTGATCGATGCTCTGCTCGCCAAGAACAGGTACCAACGTCGCCGCTGAGAGCGCCCTCGGCCGGTGTCGCGCGGTCAGGGGCGACCTAGTAACCTCCGCGACCGGGTGTGGGGTCGGGGACGGGCAACGACGGCTCCGGCGGAACCGGTTCGACGGCTGTCACCGTATAGGTCCGGCCGGCTTCCGTAGCGAACTCGTACAGGTTCTCACCCACGGCCTGCACCGCGACGTCCTCGGTTCCGCAACGGATCTGCTCAATTGCCGCGGCCGATCGAATTCGGCAAGGACGCCCTAGAGCCGAATAGATCTCGGCGCTGAGCAGCGCGTTGTACTGCCAAGTCATCGCAACCGTGAAGCCGCCGCGAGCGCGCAGGCCGGTGACACTGCCCGCGGTCATCTTCGTTGGCAGGGCAGGCAAGAGGTGCAACTCGCCTTGGTGGCTCTGCAAGAGCATCTCAGCCGTGCCCATCAGGACGCCGAGGTTGCCGTCGATCTGATTTTCGTTGCCCTTGGTGGAAAACGTCAGGTTGTCCGTGTGCGACTTGCCCAGCAGATCGTTGAGGATCATGTACGCGTGATCGCCTTGCAGCATGCGCGTACGCAGGCACATCTTCCAGGCACGGCTCCACGACGTGTTGTTGCTGGCGTCGCCTTTCCAATCGAGTGACACCAGCGCGGCCGCGGCCAGCTCCGGCGTGTGGATGGGGGTGATGTTGCCCGCGGGCATCAGGTCCACCAGGTGTGACAGATGGCGATGCTGGTTATTGGGCTGGTCGACATCCTCTAGCCACTCCTGCAACTGTCCGTAGCGCCCGATCTGATTGGGGGGCAGTTGGGCCCGCATCTGGCGCAACTGCTGGCGGAACTCCGCGTCAACGTCGAGGATCTCGCTCGCCGCGATGACATACGTGAACAGGCTGCGAATCAACTGGCTGTCCATGGTCGTGCCGGCCACGATCTCGCCGTCATCGCCGAGCGCCGGGTTGGGTTGTTCCGGCGAGTGCGTGGGGTTGGTCATGAGACAGCCGGCGCTGCCCGGGCGCGGGTCCCGCACGAGCGAATCCACGAAGAACTCCGCGGCGCCCTTCATCAGCGGATACGCGTCGGCCAGGAAATTCGGATCGCGGCCGTACTCGTAGTGCCACCAGAGGTGCATGCTCAGCCAGGCGGCGCCGGTCGGCCAGATGCCGCCGGCGTTGTTGATCGGCGCTGCGCCCCGCCACAGGTCGGTGTTGTGGTGCACCATCCAGCCCCGCGCGCCGTAATGCTCCCGCGCGACCGTCGCGCCGGTCTCCGAAAGGTCGCGCATCATGCGGAACAAGGGTTCGTGGCACTCCGCCAGATTCGTGACCTCAGCCGCCCAGTAGTTCATCTCCTCGTTGATATTGAGGGTCATCTTGCCTTCCCAGGACGGCTCCATCTCGTTGTTCCACTTGCCCTGCAGGTTCAGCGGCTGCGAGCCGGGACGCGATCCGGAGATGATCAGGTACCGCGCCATCTGGAAATTCAAAGCCACCAACTGCAAGTCGTCGGCGGTGAAGCGTTCCCAATCGACTCCGGATACCTTGAGACCATTATTGATAGCCGCCAGTCGCTCGTTGGTAGGCAGCTTTGCCTTGTCCGACGTGCCGAGGTCAAGCGTCACCCGGTTGAACAGCGACTGGTAATCTTCGAGTTGGTCCCGCCGCAGCGCATCGTAGCCTTTGGCCGCAGCGTTTTCGACTGTGTTCAAACAGAGTCCAGCGGGATCGCCGCTGAGATCGTCAAAGCGAACGACGTTGGAGGCAGCGCCCAGAACGAGGGTCGCCGCATCCGCGCCATTGACCGACAGAGACTGTCGCGAAGCGGATACCGATCCGCCTTCACAGAGCACGCGCACGCGCGCTACAAACTCGACCCCACTGGGCAGACCATTGCGTCCGACGTGGCTCACGGCGCCGTGCAGAACCACATCGTTGCCTTCGACGGCTCTGCTCACGAGTTGGTGCGGCGTCGTCAGGTCGCAGGTGAAGCTCACCTTTCCCGCCTCGCTCGCCGTCAGTCTTACGACGATCACACGATCCGGATAGCTGGCGAAGCAGTCCCGCTGGTAGGTCACGCTGCCGACGTCGTAGGTCACCGATGCGGTGGCGGTCGTCAGGTCCAACTGGCGACGGTAGTTCTGAACCCTCCCCTGGCCAAGGGAAAGCCGCAACTCCGCCGTCGGTTGGTAAGGACACTGGCGCAGCGGCACGCTCATGAACCCATACTGCGCGACGTTCCAGGCCGCCTGGCCCTGGCCGGCCCAGACGTGCGCGCGGAGCTCCTCCAGCGCGTCGACGGCGCCGGGACGGGAGTAGTCGTGCGGACTGCCGGCCCAGACGGTGTCTTCGTTGAACTGAATGATCTCCTCGCTCGTGCCGCCATAGAACATGGCCGCGAGCTTACCGTTGCCGATCGGCAGCGCCTCGTTAGACGTGACGTCGGCCTGGAACGTCGCCGGGCTTTCGTAGAACAACACCAGCGGTCCGGTATCGGCACAGACCATTGACGCGAAGACCAGACCAAGAACCACGGACGTGACGGGCAAGACAGCCTTCATAGGGTTGACCTCCGTTCTGTTTTGCAGGGTGAACACCGCGCATCTTCGTTTCCGGGCCGCGCTTGTCATTGTACCATGGATCGTGCCGGTCTCAAGGCTACCTTCGAAAGAAGCAGCAGGCACCGTTCGACGCAGCGGAAGCCACGTCGCTCAACGGAACGCTATTCGGGACGCCGGCCCGAAAGCTGAAATGGTGCCCAACGAACGGTTATCTCTGCCTGCCCCGGCGGGCCGTGGCGTCCGATAAGCCCTCGCGACGTCTGGTTTGCCCGGTGGAAAACGGCTCGCTTGCCCTGTGGATGGGGGAAAAGACTCCGATGGTCCGAAGGCAGGGGAACCCAGGACGGGCGGGAAAGACCGGTAAGTGACGTAAAATGGCGAAATAAAAACGCAAAAATGCATTGTATGACATGCCCCCTTTTGGGACGATTAAGGGGTTAGGTCAGGCCGTGACGGCTATCCATGCAACGTGTCATGAACCGTTTGCCGGACCACGATGTCGGTGGTTGCGAGGACACGCGCTGTGTGCTGCGGAGAGGGATGTGTGTGTTGTTCTTGGACAGATAAGGAGACTACAAAATGCAAAGCATGGGTGTTAATTCTGCCAGCAAGCGGATAGGTCGGGTCCGGCGCGCCAGGGCATTCACGTTGATCGAGTTGCTGGTGGTCATCGCGATCATCGCCGTGCTCATGGGAATTCTGATGCCGGCCCTGGCGCGGGTGCGCGAGCAGGCCCGCCAGCAGTCGTGCGGGACCCGCATTCGCCAGCACGTCCTGGCTCTGACCATGTATGCCAACGAGAACGACACCAAGCTGCCGATCCCGACGACGACGGGGTACTGGCTGCAGGACATCGCCCGCAACGTGGCCAACTTCATGCTGCGGACCGGCATGACCAAAGAGATCTTCTATTGCCCGTCCAACGCACCCCACCAGAAATACATGGACATGTTCTGGCTCTTCTCCGGCGGCGAGTGGGACGGCACGAAGTTCACCAACAACGGCTACCTGGTGAGCGGTTACTGCTACCTGCTGCAGAACAGCAGCGGCAACCGCGCGCAAATCCGCCGCTACGCGAAGGACACCGAGACCAAGATCTGGTTGAAGACCGTCCAGGAGAAGCGTCCGGCCATCCGCGAATTGGTCATCGACTCGATCATGGGCCAGCCGGCGCCGGGCGAGAAGTACGGCCGCAACTTCGCGACCATTACAGCCGGCGGCATCTACAGCCAGACCGGCGGCACCGTCTCCGAGCGAAGCAGCCACCTCACTGGCGGCGGCATGCCGATCGGTGGCAACATTGGCTTCCTCGATGGCCACACCGAATGGCGGAAGTTCGAGCCGGACCTCGACAACGGCAACGCTATGCCCCGCGCCGGCGACAACCCCGGCTTCTTTTGGTAACAGAACCTGGCACAGACGATAGGGTTAAACGACCCCAGCCCGTCCTCCTTCTGGGCAGACTGGGGTCCTCTTTTTTGCGCCTGCGGAACCCGACTCTCGTGCGTTATTGAGCTTCGCGCTGAAGGATGACCGGGGACTTCCAGGGAGGCGTCGGACCCTGGTCCCGAATTCGGCATACCACGTACAAGACCAAAGGATCGCCTACCACCGGCGAGAGCTTACATTGGATCGGTTGGAGCACCTCGACCTGCGGCGACAGGACGACAGGGCTGGGCCGGGCCGGAAACTCGTCCACTGCCATGATTTCGCTAAGCGAGACGGGCTTAGGCGCAGCGCCTACGGTCAGGTTCCCTGTGCAGGCAAATTCGAGCCTGGGCGCCCAGGTCCGGTTCGCGTCAGCTCGGCATATCGTGAGGGTACCCCAGCGTTTGGTGTCGTGGAGTCTGATCGGATCGGACCTGATCGGGAACCAGTTGCTCTGCACGTGTACTTCGCTCAACCCGAACGGCTTAAGGGCCGCCAGTACATTGGGATCGTGCTCCAGACGGTCCGGCGTCGCTAGCTCTTCCGGTGTCACGACTTTGATCTCCACCAGGAACCGTTCGCTGTGGACGATGGCCGGATCGATCAAGGCTTGGCCGACCGGCTCCCGCGCCAGCGGCTCGCGCATCCAGCCGTGCGCACCGAACAGAACCACCGGATCACCGACCCAATAAAATTGTCCCCAAGGCGTCTCGTAGTAATCATTGATGTGCAGGGGAACAGGCACCTTGGCCTGGTGGTAGGAAAGTTCGCCGTGATAGCCTTCGCTGCGTGTGCCGGGACTGCTGATCGAATAGACGTAGGTCCAGGCACCTGACGTATGTTCGCCGCTTCGGCTCAGGTCCAGGGGCGGTGCGACCGGTTCCTCAGCCTCTCTGGATTGAAAGCACCCTGCAACCGACACCAGGAAGGCCAGATACCCGGCCCAGCACGAAACCCGGCGAGTTCTTTCACCAATGACCCTTGACGTGTGCAAATGCATAGTGGCTCCTGTTTATCGTCTTGTGGTTGCGGCTGTGTCGGTTCGCGCCTACTGCACGTTGATCTCGGCACGCAGTTTCTTCTTTTCCTCCACGAGCAGGCGCATCTGCTCGGCCAGCTTGGCCACCGCCTGCCGCTGTAGTTCCTGGTTGCTTTCCAGGACGGTGACGTTCTTGAAGCCCTGGTAGAGCTCCGTGAGGTTGTAGGCCATATCCGCCGCGAGGCTGCCGTATTTCCACGCCGCGCCCGGCACCGTCTTGTCCAAACCGAGCAGACCGACGATCTGTCCTATCCCATCGCGTACCGTTTCGTACATCTGGGCCTCGGTCTGGTTCTCGCGCCCGGCGAGGTTGCCGAAATCGTTCGTGGCTTTGGCTTCTCTCATGCGCTGAGCCAGCGAGGCGAGATAGCGGTACTTCTCGATCAGATCGGTCGGTTCATTCGGGAGCTTCTTGGCCAGGTCATAAATCGTGTCATAGCGCTCGGAAAGAGCGCCGGCCGCGAAGTCGATGGCGACGTCGCCCGCCATGCCGACACACCGTTCGAAGCCGTCCTCGGCGGCCTGTTCCCACGCTTCGAACTGCACCCGGTCGGCTTGAATCGTGGCGTTTAGTCGCAGCAGCGCCGTGCGAGTCGTCGCGATGCGCCGCTCCACTTCCTCGAGTTGCGCGTTCAATCGGGCGATCCGAGTGGGCCAGTCTTCTTGTTTCGGCGTCAGCGGCGGCGCCAGGCTCGTGGCGTTTGCCGTTTGCGCGCCGGACGAGGCGCCGGTCGGTATGACCATCGGTGTGCCGCTCCGCAGCGAAACGACGACCTGGGCAGCATACGAGGGATGGGCCTTGAGGACTGAGGCGGCGGACAGAAGTTCCTTCAACTTCGCTTGAGCGTTATCCTGCGCCTGTGTTGCCTGCTGTCTGAGTGCCGCAGCCTCTTGCGGCGATGAATTCTGCAGGGTGTCGGCGCGCTGGAGGTCCTGCTGCGCGGTCTTCATACGATCGAGACAAACCGCGGCCTGGTTGATGAGCTCGGCATCTGCTGCCGCATAGGTGGCCGGCTCGCCGGGCATAGGGATGTCGCCCAATGTCGGCAGCACGTTCAGGTCGATGTCGCCGGTCATGGCCCGCGCGCTCTTATCGGCCAGTTCCCTGGCCGTCTCGAGATCGCCCGCCTCCGCAGACATCGCGGCCTGTTCCGCCAGGACGGCGCTGGCCACGAGCTGGCGCGACACATCGGAGGTCACGCTGTTGTCCTGTTGTGCTTGGACCCATGCTTCGCCTTCGTCTGCGGCGAAGCTGGCGCCGCCTTGCTCGATTACGGTCAGAAATGCCCTCTCGCCCTCCGCGTGGAACACCGCGGTCCAGAAGCCAGGGATGCGCCTGGGCAAACCGATTTTCTCCTGCGAAGCGTTCTCGACGACGAGTGTGTAGTCGTGCGACCGCGCCCAGCGCGCCAGCGCCACGCACTTGGCTACTTCGGACATCCTGTGCCACTCCGGATAGGCCCGTGCGTATTGGTCGTAGCGTTCCGTGAGGAACTGGCCGTACTTGGGCACCACGTCCCGAACGAACTGGGCCGCCGGCCCGTTGCCGGCGGTGCCGCCGAGCTCGCGGACCCAACTGATGACCTTGACCTGCGCGTTCTGGAAGGCTACGGCATCACCCCTCGGGGAGACCCGCATCACCACCTCGGCCGGGACCAGGCGGTTGCCGACGCCGACCTCGGCGCCTGCCGGAAGGTAGGTGCCTCGCAGGACCGCCTCGCGCTTCAGGAAGGCCTGGTCCGTCAGATGGCCGGCCACCTTGTCACCGATGTCCGGATTGGAGCAGAGCGTTTTGAGCAGATAGTCGGCGCGGTAGAGCGCGTCGCCTAGGTAGGAACCGGCCGGCACGTTCGTGAACACCAGCTCGACGCGGGGGATCGGCAGATTGTACAGCTTCGACATCAGCTCGGGGCTCAACACCAGACCGTCGAGCATCCTGGCGCCGGCCTTGTTGGTGACGAAACTGCCTAGCTGCTCGCCAAAGTAGTCGACCATGATATCGCTGGGTTGGGCGCCGGAGCGAACGGAAGAAGCGCGACGTTGAATCTCCGCCTCCGGTGCCTCGAAGCGGCGACAGATGGCGGACATGGCCAGGATGACCACTTCGTCTTTGAACTTCTCATAGGTGATACTGCCGCTGGTCAACTGATGGGCGAGTCCGTCGTATTGAGGCCGCAGGTGCATGGCGTTGCATACCCCGAGGAGGATGTCATCCGGTGTTCCACCCGCTGCGAAGGCCAGCATAGCATCTGCCACGTCGGGCAGCCCTACACCGCGCATCAGTTTCGCCATCAGGGTGAAAGATTCTGCTTGCGGGATCTCGATCCTTCCCTTGGCCGCGTCGAAGAGCCGTTTGAGCTCCTCACCCGTCATGCCGAGGGCCGAGCCACAGTTCCGGAAGAACCGTTTGTTGTCAACGGTCAGCGACGTATCGTACAGCAGCAGGTCGGTGAGCCTCTGGGCCCACTGCACACAGTAGTCCGGGCTGGAGGTCATCCGCGCGATGTCGGCCGAGATCAGGCGATCGACCTGTGCGAACTCGGCGCGCTGTTGGTCACTGGGCTCCAGCGAGAACGAGGGATACGGATTGGCGAGCACAGCTTCCAGAATGTCCGCATACGGAATGGGCCCGGTATCGTAGGCCGGGTCGTAGCTGCCGATGAAGGTCACGACTCGCGTCTGAGGATCGATCAAGGCGTACTTGAGTATGTTGATGTCCAAAGGGCCGCGTCTTGCCGGCGCGACCGCACGATGCACCGTCGCTTCCGCCGCCAGGCGCACCGCAGACTTCATCCGGCTGCCGTCGCGCACGAACGTCAGCGTATGGCTGCTGTCTTCTGCCAAACCGAGAATCGTCTGCCTGAACCCGGCGGCGTCGGTCACCGCGACTCCGTCAAGTTCTACAAGCACATCTCCGGCGCTGAGTCCGGCGTTTTCGGCGACGGAGTAGGCCTGGACCGCCTGAACGAGCACGCCTTTGACCGGCGCATCAGCCGGCGTGTCTGCGATCGCCAGACCCAGCCTGCCACCGCCGACCTGTTCCGGCCCCGCCCCTTGCCGGAAGCGCTGCCGACGCGCGCTTAAGGCATCGACCGTCGCCGTTGCCGCTTGCCGTTCGCGCTGCGCCAGCCTCGGGTTGGGCCTCGACGTCGTCGTGGTCGGTTCCCGTTGAGCGACTCTCGGCTCGGTTCGCGGGGCACTGCCGCCGCCGGACGGAGCCTGAGCACAGGAAGAGAGCCAAGCAACCAAACATCCCAGGAAGACACCCACGAAGATAGACCGATGATGACTTGCACGAGACATACCTTGATCCCTGAAAGAGATACTCTGCTGATTCGACCCCCGGTGCCACGCACGCGACTTGATGGAATCAGACTGCCATGTCCCCATATCGACACAAGCGGACAGGCAAAATCAGAAAAAGCATTGCCGTTTCCCCGCTGCGTCAATGGGCGGGACCTCCGGGAAAGTCACTCCGCGCGGCAGTGGACTCATAATCTACCGTTTCCCACGACTGGCGGAGGCAAGTGCGCGGGTGCTGTGTGCTTTTGCATAAGGAGGGCAAAACCCATCGACGGAGGACAGCCGGGTATGAGTGCACCGAGGATTATGATTAAGCGCGTGTATCGTCCGCGCGCCGGTTGTGCTCGCTGAGGATTCGCGCCAGCTCATCTCGCTTGAGCTGGAGGGTCTTGTGCAGGCCCGTCAGCCTGGCGACGCAGAAGAGCACGATGAGCCCGCCCGCGATGGCTACGATCACCCAGAAGCCCACCACCCCCAGAGCTAAAATCAAGTCCCAGAGAGGCGCGAGCAGATACAAGCCTACCGGCGATACGATGAAAAGAACGACCACCACCACCTTGATCTGCCTGAGCTCCGAGGCGATCTTGGCGAGTTGCTCCTCGATGGTTCTTTGATCCGCATTTTCACGCATGGTCTGGCACTCCCGAAATCCGCAGCTCTTTCGCGTACGAAGATATCATACGATGGCATCGAGCCCGACGCAAGCGATATTTGCCGCACTGCGAGGTGGTGGAGGTCGCGCGTTCGCGCACGACATTGGCGAGCGGGGACGCTCGCCCTACGGGAAGGTGTGCCGGTCGCTCCCGATTCGGCTGGGGTGCGCGCGGACGCAGGCTATGGCGGCGCTGCACGTTGACGGTGCTTGCATAGGGCGGTATGGTGGGGCAATCGGTATTTCTTTGGGCGATGGATGGCTATGCAGGTACGCACGGATTTCGATGTTGTGATCGTCGGCGGTGGGATCGTCGGGTTGGCTTCGGCGTACAAGATCGCCTCAATGCGGCCCGAGGTGAAGCTGGCGGTGCTGGAGAAGGAGGACCGGCTGGCGGCCCACCAGACCGGTCACAACTCCGGCGTCATCCACTCAGGGCTCTACTACAGGCCGGGCTCCAGCAAGGCAGAGACCTGTACGGCCGGGCGCAAAGAGTTGATCGCTTTCGCCAAGAAAAACGCGATTCCGCACGATATCTGTGGCAAGATCATCGTCGCTACCGACGAGCGCGAGCTTTCGGTCATGGAGCGGATCTTCCAGAACGGGTCGGCCAACGGCGTCGAGGGGATTGCGAAGATCGGTCCCGAAGAGATTCGCAAGATCGAACCGGCCGCGACCGGCATCGCGGGTATCCACGTGCCGTCGGCCGGCATCATCGACTTTACCGCCGTCGCGAACAAGCTGGCCGAGCTGATCCAGACCCACGGCAGTCACAATCGCGTGCTCACCGCGCACAAAGTCATCGGATTCAACAAGCACGATTTCTACACGAGTGTGGTGACGTCCAAGAGCGCCATCAGCACGCGCTATCTCATCAATTGCGCGGGTCTGCAATGCGACCGCGTCGCGCGGATGGATGGCGTCGATCCCGGCGTGCAGATCGTCCCGTTCCGGGGTGACTATCACGACCTGACCGAAGCGGCCGCGTCGAAGGTCAAGAACCTGGTCTATCCGGTCCCCGACCCTGCCTTTCCGTTTCTGGGCGTCCATTTCACGCGGATGATCGCCGGTGGCGTCGAGTGCGGCCCGAACGCGGTCTTTGCCTTCAAGCGCGAGGGCTACCGCAAGACCGACTTCGACCTGCGTGACACGTGGGACTCGCTCTCGCACTGGAGCACGTGGCTGCTGTTCCTGCGCCACTGGCGCTACGGTCTCGGCGAGTACGCCCGTTCGTTCTCGAAGCAACTGCTGCTCAGACAACTCCAGCGGCTGGTCCCGTCGATCGGCCTGGAGGACTTCAGGCCAGGCAACGCCGGTGTCCGCGCCCAGGCGCTCGGACCCAAAGGCGAGTTGGTGGACGATTTCAAGATCGAAGCGACGAAGCACGCCATTCACGTGCTCAACGCGCCGTCGCCGGCCGCGACCGCTTCGCTGGCCATCGGCGAGCACATCGCCAAGCTCGCGGCGGAGCAGTTCGAACTTGACAACTGATGTGGGCTGCGGTTGCCTGTCGCGCGAATCTTTCCCAACGATGGTTCGGTCTGGCCGCGTGCCATTTCGACCGGAGGCCGAAGAGCCTGCCCTGAGCGAAGTCGAATGGGCCGAAGCGGAGAAATCTGGCCCAGAACGGGACGACATCGTCTCCGTGCCCAGATGTCTCGGCTGCGCTCGACATGACAGGTCGTGGTTGCGTGAGGGGCACGACAACGTGTGTTGAGGGTGTTGGTCTGAAGGAGAGTGTGCTGATGATAGATGTAGCTCAGAAGAAATACATCGTCGTGTTGCAATGTCACATCGTCAAAGAGCGATGTCCAGGGTACCTTTGCGAAAAGGCGTTTCAGGATCGCACGGGAGGCTTCGCACGGTATCCCAAGGACAAGTCGTACCGTGTCCTGACGATGACGTGCGGCGGCTGTTGCGGCCGGGCGACGCACCGTAAGCTCACGCTCCTGCTGCGAAGCCTCCGCAAGCAGGAGCGCATCGAGAAGGAAGGCGTCGTCGTACAGTTGTCCTCGTGCATGACCAAGGACAACTTCCACGCGCCGCCGTGCCCGCACCTGGACTACATCAAGACCCTCATCGCGCGGATTGGCCTGGACATTTGCGAGGACACCGTCATCTCCGAGAAATCGCAACGCCGGCGCCAGGACGGCGCTTATTGCCCGAATGACTGACAAGTCTCGTGTTGGGCGGATCGCACGCATGATTACCCGTCGCGGCGGGGTTGCCCCGCGTTTTCGCTTGTGTAAGCGGAACGCCTGGCGCACAATGGGGATGTAGTTACGATGCCCGGAGACGGACGGAACCGAGGGGGCGGCAAAGCAGCCTGGTGCGATGCGTGCCTTCTGTGGTAGTACTATGCCGTCCGGGAGCTGTAGCTGGCGTATCTGGCAAGGTTTGACGATCCAGCGAGAGTTGGACTAACGACTGGGACAGGAGACAATGGGCGCCCGTTACACGCCAATCGGGTGTCCCTGAAGCGGAGAACGCAGTCCTATGACGATCAAGTATACCTACATAGACGGGCCTCGTGATCTGTTCGAGCACTTCCTTGCCCTTGACAAGCAGAGGCAGACGTTCAGAAAGGTCTGGATCTATCGAGGCCAGAAGTCTTGCGAAGATGACTCTGGGGATTTCGCGAAATTGAAGACCAGTCTCGAAAAAGCTCTCCTGCGAAACGAGCACCCTTTGAAGCGAGCGCCTGGGCTTGAGAGAGGCTTGTTGAGGAAGTTCAAACGCCAGAGCGAATTGTTTCTTGAGCATGTTCCCGACAAGGGGAACTACATGGAATGGTTTGCACTGATGCAGGAGCACGGTGCTCCAACGAGACTACAGGATTGGACCTACTCATTCTTTGTGGCTCTCTATTTTGCCCTCGCCGAACTCGAGAAAGGGGACCACGGCGAGCTCTGGGCAGTTGACTCGACATATCTCGTCAAACGAATAGAGGCGCTGTATCCTAAGAGGTCAGACCATGCGTGCGTAAAAGACGACCCGAATGCTCAGGTTTACACCAATTTCGAACGTATGTTCATGGGCCGAGAACCGAAGCAGTTTGTCTGTCCGATGAATCCGTACAAGTTCAATCCCAGGCTGATTGTTCAGCAGGGCCTGTTTCTCTGCCCGGGCGACATAACAAGACCCTTTGCTGAGAATATCGAGAGCCATTTTGCCTTGCCACGAGAGCTCGACAAACATCTGAAAGTGTTCAAAATCGAGAACAAAGTCCGTCCCGAGTTGATGCAGATGCTTCATAGTATGAATATTGGGGAAGCATCTCTCTTTCCCGGGCTGTAACCGTTCACAGGAATTCTGGGCCGCATGAGCCGGTCCAGTGGGCGCGGAGGCATTGATGGATGAACGCAAAGACATTGCGTTG
>JAFGLV010000117.1 GCA_016927855.1 Sedimentisphaerales bacterium | reverse complement strand
TGTCAGTAGACCATCTCATATAAAAACCAAAACGAATTGGGAAGGAACCGGTGTGATTCCGGATATTCCTGCCAAGGCCAAGGAGGCGTCAAATGTAGCCCAGGACTTGATACGGGGCAAGATGAAGTAATGCTATCAGTGCTTCTCACTCTGAAAGAGGAGGCATTACCCCGGAAAGGTGTAAGCCTACTGAATTCGCTGTCCATCGGTTCATCCGGCGGTGTTTTGCTCGTGGTAGCGCTGCCGGCCTGTTTCCTCGCCGCGCACCGGACCGCCAAGACCGATCCCATGGAGGCGCTGAGATACGAATGACGCGGTGTGGGCCCAAGCCTACGCCACAACCGCAACCATCAGAACTGGGAACGCAACGATGATCAGACTGAAGAATGTCGAGAAGTGCTACAAGACTAAGGCCGGATTCACCTACGTCTTACGGCAGATCAACTTAGATATCGAAGCTGGCGAATTCGTGACCATCATGGGCCCCTCGGCGGCAGGCAAGTCTACGCTCCTGAACATCCTGGGTATGCTGGACCATGATTGGGAAGGCGAGTACTACCTGGATGGGCAGGCCGTGCACACGCTCAAACCGAAAGAGCGCCAGGCGCTGAACCGTCAATACGTGGGCTTCGTGTTCCAGGCCTTCAACCTGCTCGACAGCCTGACCGTCTATGAGAACCTGGACGTGCCGCTGTCCTATCGCAACATCAAGGCCTCCGAGCGTGCCAGCATCGTGTGCGACACGCTGGATCGCTTCCAGATCGTCGGGCGGAAGGACCTGTACCCCAGCCAACTCTCCGGCGGCCAGCAGCAGCTTGTCGCCATCGCCCGGGCTGTGGTGGCCAGTCCCAAGCTGATCCTCGCCGACGAGCCGACCGGCAACCTGCACTCGACGCAAGGCGAGGAGATCATGGAGCTTTTCAAGAAGCTCAACCGCGAGGGCACAACCATCATCCAGGTGACGCACAACGACAAGTACGCCGCGTATGGCCGGCGCATCATCCGCCTCAAAGACGGCTGGATGGATGGCGAGGTGCGAACGAACCAAGCCGCAGCCGTGGGCAAGTAAGCGCATGGAATTCAGATCGCCGTTCCAGTTCGAGCGCGGAACGCTCTTCGAGCTGCTATGCGAAAGCTACGCGGGCTTGCTCGAAGCCAAACCCGCCTGGGCCGCGACCTACCGGGAGCGTTGGCGGCACTTCGATGACTTCGTGTTCGATCATCCGGACTCGATCGGCCGGCTGCTGGTCTCCTGCATCGACGATCGTCCCCTGGGATTCGTCTCCTGGGACCCTCGACGGCTTCCGCAGGAGGGCCGGATCGGACAGAACTGCATTGTCCCGTCCCAACGCGGCCATGGATACGGCAGCCTGCAAATCCGCCAAGCCGTTGCCATCTTGACCGCGCAAGGCGCGCGGAGGATCGTCGTCGACACGGACAGCCACGCTTTCTTCGCACTGGCGCGGCAGATGTACCTGTCGTGCGGCTTCACGGAGGTCTCTCATACGCCGTCGGAGGATTTCGGCGGGATGGAATTGGTCCGATATGAGTACGTGATGGGGTATCGTTGACGAGTCTCTCACTGTCCGGATTCGGGCGCGGGGCGGGTGGATGCGGACAGGCGACCATCAGGCCAAGTCGATTTTGAGCTTGCGCGCGGGTCCGGGAGGCCTGCATGCTGGCACGAGCGTTGCATACGACAAAGGCATGGGAAATCGCATGAGCAAACGAGAATGTCGTGGCCTGTGGGTCGTGGTCCTCGCAGTGGTGCTGGCTTTGTGCGGCTGTTCGACGCCATCTCTTGACGAGCAGGTGACGCCGGCCTCTCTGGCGACGAAGCTGAGCACCATCGACACGGTTCAGCTCACCGACCACTCCGTCTCCGAACCGCTCACCATCGAGCAGGCCACCGAACAGATCGCCCAGGAGGTCAACGAGCCAAACGCGCCGGCGGAACAAGTGACGCTCACGCTCGAAGAGGTGCGTGCGGCCGTGCTGGCCAACAACCTCGACCTGAAGATCGAGCTGGTCAATCCGGCCATCGCCGAACGCAATCTCGACGCCGAGCGCGCCAAGTTCGAGAGCCTCTTCTACGGATCGACGCAGTTCAGCACCACCCAGAACACGACGACCTCCACCGCCGCCGAGTCCATCACCTCGCAGGTCGGCATCGAAAAGCCTCTGCCCACCGGCGGAGTGATCGACGTGGGTCTGCCCTTCTCGCTCAGCGACGCCGATCCCGACGGCGTTTCGGATGCCGCCGCGAGCGTCTCGGTCGTGCAGTCGCTCTGGCGCGGTGCCGGGACGCGGATCAATACGCAGTCGATTCGCATCGCCGCCCACCGGTCGAACATCGTCAGCGCGCGGACCAAGCTGACCGCCATCTGGCTGCTGGCCAATGCCGACGTGACCTACTGGCGTCTCTACGCGGCCCGCAAGGACCTTGAGGTGCGCCGCGAGCAGTACAAGCTCGCTCAGGACCAGCTCAGTCACGCCAAGAAGAAAGTCGCTGCCGGATCGGCGCCGAAGATCGAAATCGTCCTGGCCGAAGCGGGTGTGTCCAGCCGGCTCGAAGGGGTGATCAACGCCGAGACCGCGGTGCAGGACTGGAGCCGCGAGCTGCGCCGCTTGATGAACGACGACAACCTGCCGCTGGAATCGCAAACGGAAATCCTGCCGGCGACCGATCCCAACCCGCTGGGCCTGGACCTCGACGAGCAGGAGCTGGTTCGTCGGGCGCTGGCCAACCGCATGGACCTGGCACAACTGGAGCAGACGCTCACGATCGACGATCTCAACGTCGAACTGGCACGTGACGCGACCCGGCCGGACCTGACGCTCAGCTACACCTACGCCGCCCGCACGCGCAACACCACGGTAGCGGAAGCCTTCAGCGACCTGACGAACCACGCGGGCAATTCTCATGCGATCGGCATCTCGGCTACCATTCCGCTCGGCAATCGCGCGGCACGAGCCCGCCTTCAAAGCGCCCGCCTGACGCGCATCCAGGACCAGGCCGCGCGCGAGCGCCTCGAACAGATCATCCGCCAGGAGGTCTACGAAGCCGCGAGCAATCTCGACCAGAACTGGCGACGCATCCTGGCCGCCGAGCAAGGCGTCGCCGCCGCTTTGCGTGACTATCAGGTCCAGCAATCCCAGTTCCAGTTGGGCCGGCGCACCAGCACCGATGTCCTTTTCGCCGCGACCCGCCTGGCCGATGCGCAGCTCAGTCGCATCCGTGCCTTTGCCGACTACGAAATCGCCCAGATCAACCTCGCCCGCGCCACCGGCACCCTCCTCGGCTACGGCCGCATCACCCTCGACCCCATTGACCTCGACAGCGCTCCATAACAGAGCCCGCAGTCCTTAAATCGGGACGCACCCTGTTTTTGTTCTTGCATGCCTCGTTCGCATTTGCGAAAGTGGAGCGTCCGAGTTGGAGAATACGGCTATGTGCGAGTTTTGCTTGAAGCACGGCGAGGGGAAGAAATGGTATCTGCAGGCCAAGAACTACTCTGATGATCTGCTCAGCGACCTCCGGCGGCGCCGCTTCATCGAGCATTTCTTCTCCGACACCGAGGACCTGAAGGAGAAGGCCGGTCGACTCGATCAGTTGGACGACGCACCGAAATTCGTGCGGCGTATCATCGGGCGGCTCATCTCGGCCCGCATGAAGAAGCTGCACTATGGCCAGGTGCTCCCCATCGAGGACGTCGAGCGGATCTTCGCCATGGTCGGCTCCGTCGTGCGCGTAGCCTGCATCTGTCGACATATCACTTTGGGCCAGGAGAAGCGTTACTGCTACGGCATTACGTTGAGGCCCGACGGCGGCCGCTTCCACGAAATCATCCGCAGTCTCGACAAGAGCTTCCTCACCGGGCCTGACACGCCCGAGATGGAGAGGCTCAGCGCCGAAGAAGCCCTTGCCTCTCTACGCGATCACGAGCGGGAAGGCCTTTGCCATACCGTGTGGACTTTCCGGACTCCTTTTATTGCGGGCCTCTGTAACTGCGACCGCGCCGACTGCCTGGCGATGCGCTGCACCGTCACACACGCCGTGCCGGTGATGTTCCGAGCCGAATACGTCGGGGCCGTCGATCCCGACGCCTGCACCGGCTGTCGCCAGTGTATGCGCGTCTGCCAGTTCGGGGCAATTACTTACAGCGCCGCGAATCAAAAGGCCGACATCGACCCGCGCCGCTGCTATGGCTGTGGCATCTGTCGCGCCGTCTGCCCTCAGAACGCCATCCACCTGGCCCCGCGCGATACCGTCCCCGTCGCCGCCAAGCTATGGTGACCTCGGACCGGTGAGACGACTTTCCGGACCAACAGGGACGGGCTCTATCTTTGCAGGACCTTCGGCGTCCCCAGCCGGGAGTGGCTGGGCTACATGTGGCACTCTCGCCCTCGGGGGTGGTCGTTCGACTCAGACTTGCACTGATGAACAGTTCGCGTAGGGTGCATATCGCACACCAATACTCGAAGAGAGCGAGATTGGGCGGTGTCTGCTCTTGTGCGGCCGGCCAATCCGGTCTACAATCACCCCATCGTTGTCAGGCCCTTGAGATGCTCCAGGCCGGCATCTGTGACGCGCGCCCAGTGCATATATAGGCGCCGCAGCGTCGTCACACTTGCCAGGTCCGTTAAGTCGGAGGCTGTGGCTCCGTCCAGCCACAGACCGGGAACGCTGTTCTGGCTCAACTCTCTGATCAACAGATCCCAGTTCTCCACTGGTACCCCAGGCACAGGTCGTAACTGCCAGCCCCAACATGCAGGGATCTCTACGGGAGTCGCGCTCGGCGTCCGCCCAACCTGCCTTCCTTCCGACTGAGAAGTCTCCTGAACCCAGACCTCGAACGCGACCTTGGAATTGAAGGTCCGGGCGGCAAACCGAGATTGTTCCGGCTTCTCGCTGTCTGCGGCGGGCTTATTAGGAGATGGGCGAGCCCGGTCCGCACTCTCGGTCGTTGTCTGCCTTGGGCCTCTTCTTACTATAGTCAAGTCCGGCAACGCCTGCTTAAGCTGCTGCACGCCCGCATCCGTGACTTGGGTGCGGTCCAACCTCAAACTCTGCAATCCAGTCAGGCCCTTAATGTGCTCCAGGCCGGCATCAGAGATCTGGGTGCCGGCCAAATTCAGGTACTGCAGGCCAGCCAGGTCCTTTACATGCTCCAGGCCTGCATCCGTGATCCGCGTGTCGGCCAAAATCAGGTCCGACAATGTGCTTAGCGCTTTGAGATGCTCCAGGCCGACACCCGTGATTTGGGTACCGGCCAACTCCAGGTACTGCAGGCCAGTCAAGCCCTTGAGATGCTCCAGGCCTGCATCCGTGATCCGGGCGTCGTACAAATACAACTCCTGCAGGCCAGTCAGGCCGCTAATATGTTCCAGGCCTGCGTCCGTGATCTGGGTGCCGCCCAGGACGAGTGCCCGCAGCCTGGTCAGACCTTTGAGATGCTCCAGACCGGTGTCGGTGACACTGGTGTTGGCCAGTGCAAGATGGTCCAAACGGGTCAGGCTCTTGAGATGCTCCACGCCCACATCGGTGATGTGGGTGCGCGTCAGATTCAAATCCTGCAGGCCAATCAGTCCCCTGATGTGCCGCAGACCCGCATCCGTAATCTGGGTGCCGGCCAGATCCAATTCTTGCAGGGCAGTCAAGTCCTTGAGATGCTCCAGACCGGCGTCGGTGACCTTGGTATTCCCCAGCCAAAGGATCTGCATACCAGTCAGGCCCTTGAGATGCGCCAGGCCCACATCGGTGATGTGGGTGCCGGTCAAGTTCAAATCCTGTAGGCCAGTGAGGTCCCTAATATGCTGCAGGCCCGCATCTGTGATCTGCGCGTCGTACAAATACAAGCGTTGCAGGCCTGTCAGGCCCTTGAGATGTTCCAGGCCGGTACCTGTGATCTGGGTGCTGCGCAAATACAACACTTTCAGTCCAGCCAGGTCCTTGAGATGCGCCAGGCCCGCGTCCGTGATCTGGGTGCGCATCAGATACAAGTCTTGCAGTCCAGTCAGACCCTTGAGACTCTTCAGGCCCGCATCCGTAACCTGGGGGCTAAGAGACAAGTCCAAGTGCTGCAGTTCCGTGAGATCCCCCAAACGCTGCAGATCGGAGTCCGTGGCTGAACGCAACGCCAGGCCGGGAACCTTGTTCTGGTTGATCTCCCGGACGAGAAGGTCCCAGTCCTTCCCTGGGGTTGAGGGTCTCACATACCAGGCATAGCATGCTGGGATCTCCAGTGGAGTGGCACTCGTGCGCCCAACCCGTCTCGGAGGGTATATATTGGTCGTTTGAACCAACACGTCGAGCACCACTTTGGAGTTGAAGGTCCGGGCGGCGTAACGAGGCGCTTCCGGCTTCTCGCTGCTCGCGGCGGGCTGGTTTGCACTTTGGGCGGTCGGCTGCGCTTGGCCTTTGGCCGTCAGGACGAGAGTGGTGGGGATGGTTATGAGGGCGATGAGGGATGCGACTGAGGCAGCCACCAGAGTCGGGCGTGTGCGGAATGTTCTGCCTGGCTTCAACATGGTCTTTATCCTTTCCTCGATGTCTCTGACGGAACCCACGATAGCCAACGACGGAATGGGATGAGCCGACCGACGCTCGGCCGCCAATGCGTCCACAATCGCCCCGGTGTACTGATCGGGCTGGGTATTGAGGTGAGCGATGGCCATCTCATCACAGCACTTCTCGCGTTCCTGACGTATCTTCCTGTTGGACCACCACACGAGCGGATGAAACCAGTACAGCGACTGGGCCGGGACCTGAAGCAGATTGACGCCGGCGTCATAACGGGCGATGTGACTGAGCTCGTGGGCCAGGATGCTTCGCTGCTGGTCCGAGCCGCCCAAGCGGACGAAGTCGGCCGGCAGATAGACATTTCCTCGCAACAGACCCCATACGAAGGGCTGGCTGATATCCTGAACCAGCCAAATCTTCGGCCACCTTCTGAACCTAAAGCCCGCACACAACTCCCGGATGGTTTCCCGCAGAGCCGGTGGCAGCGGCCTGCGTCGATCACGCAGCCACGCCGTGTAGCCGACCGCTCTGCCGCCGACCCACAACAAGAAAAGGAGGACTCCGGCCATCCATGCCAGGACGGCCAACTCACAAGCGCTTGGCAAGGCAGGTTTCAATGCTTGTGGTTCTGCAGTACCCACGACCGAGACGAGAGGTTCAGGTGCGAAGTGTTCCTCCGGCAGGCCGACCGCCGCAACGGAGGGATTCGGATAACTCTCCGGCAGTACCGCCAAGGGTAACGTTAGGAAAGGCGGCACGAGACACTTAGCCAAGACAATCAGCCACAACAGATAGCGTACGTGGGCGTTTCGATTTCGAAGAGCAAAAGATATGAGGCCTACGATCCCGGCCAGAACTGCGACTTGCCAGCTCTGAGCGAGCAAATAGCTGACCACGTGATTTGCATACGCGTTCATGGCAATCACTCCACAGAAAGCCCGCAGACTACTTCTTCTTCGCCAACTCTTTCAGTCTCTCGATGTCCTCGTCGGTCATGCCGCTGTGCTGCGCCAGGTGCTGCATCAGAGGCACGGGATTTCCGCCGAACAACCGCTCCACCAGATCGCTGATGGTCCTGCGGATCACATCCTCCTTCTTGGCGGCGGGGGTGTAGACGAAGGCCTTGCCGTTGACGCGGTGCCTCAGATACCCTTTCTCTTCGAGCCGCCGCAGCAGTGTGGCCACCGTTACGTAGGCCACCTTTCGCGTGGGAGGCAAGGCGTCGTACACTTGTTGTACGGTAGCCTCCTGGCACTGCCAGACCAACCGCAGGACTTCCGTTTCGGCGGGACTCATTGCAGGACGTTTGTTCTTGGCCATGGCACACCTCCTATTACGTTTGTCATACCTAATCTATGACATCTGTCATATATGTCAACAGAGAATTTGAGATTCTCCGAAAATTTTCTTTTCGCCGCTCGAATCGAATGTAAGACCGAACCTCAGCGGCCGCAGCCGAGGGCGGGTGGGGACTATGGGGCACCCCCGCCCTTGGGTGGGGTCGTTCGTTTGTAGTGTGCCCGTGAGGGCATATAGTCGAACGCCTTACGGCGTCACTACGCACGAGACCTCGGCGCGGGTGCCGTTGAACTCGACCGTCTGGCGCGTTCCTTCCGGTAGGAGGACGACGGAGAACGTGCGCGGCGGCAAGGGCCTGCCTTCCATGCGCGGGTCGGGTTCGATGGTTAGGCGTCTCTCAGAGTTGTCCCAGGTGATGCGGGACCAGGTGCGTCGGCCGCGGAGGTAGTCCTGGGTCTGGTCGTCGTCTTCGTATAACGTGAACTGGCCGTGGCTCGCTGCACACCGATACTGCCCCACGCGAAGACATGGTTGCGTCGAGACGCGCAGAGCACACCCAACGAAGTCGACGAAAGCTGTGCGTCGATCACCGGCGCAGGTGAGTCTGCGTGAAACGGCGGGCGGCTTGGGTCAGGAGGGGCTCGGCGTTGGCGAGGGCTTCTTCCAGGGTAGTGGTATCGGTCATGCAGGGTTCGGCGGTCTCTATGTGGGCGAGGCGGTAGGCGCTCTCGGGCAGGCGGACCTGTCCGGCGAGGACGGCGACCTTGGCGCCCGCCGCGTGGGCCAGGCGGGCGACGCCGGAGACGACTTTGCCTTGGAGGGACTGCTCGTCGAACTTGCCTTCGCCAGTGATGACCCAGTCGGCATCGGCTACTTCCTCCGCCAGGCGGCTGCACGACATGACTTCGTCTATGCCTGAGACCAGGTGCGCGTCAAGGAATGCCACCGCGCCGGCAGCCAGACCGCCTGCGGCGCCGGCGCCCGGCAGATCGCGGATATCACGTCCAAGCTGCTCTTTGACGACTCGCGCCAGGTGCTCCAGGTTGGCTTCGAGGGTTTCGACCATCTCGGGCGTCGCGCCCTTTTGCGGCCCATAGGTGCGCGCCGCGCCGCGCGGGCCACAGAGGGGATTGTTCACGTCGCAAAGGACGTCGACCTCGGGGCCGAAAACGGCAGACGGCGGGATGATGCGCGTGATCTCGGAGAGGTGCCCTCCGCCGGGAGGGACTTCGCGGCCGTCGGCGGTCAGGAAGCTCCAGCCACACGCTTGCGCGGCGCCGACGCCGCCGTCGACGGTGGCGCTGCCGCCGATGGCCAGCAGGATGCGCGCGGCGCCGTGTGCGGCGGCGGCCTGGATGAGCTGGCCGGTGCCGTAGGTGGTCGTCTGGAGCGGATTCTGTTGGGCGGGCGCCAGCAGTGGCAAGCCGCTGACGAGCGCCATCTCCACGATCGCGGTGCGCGTCTCGGCCAGCCAGACGAAGCCGCCTGTTACACGCATGTCGGGCAGCGGTCCCATCGCAGGCACTTTGATCCATTCGCCGCCGGTAGCGGCCATCAGTGCGGCCGCAGTGCCCTCGCCGCCGTCGGCCATCGGCTTGGTGACCACGGTCGCATCCGGCACAACCGCGCGGAGCGCGTCAGCGACGATGGTGCACGCCTGCACGGCGGTGAGCGAACCTTTGAACGAGTCCATTGCGACGATGATCTTCATGGCGTGCTCACTGGCCGACAAAAGGAATGGTCTGAGGCCCCTCGGGCAGTACGGCGACACGCGCGTCGGGACCATGCCTGCGGCGCAGCGCGTCGATCGTCCGGCCGATGTCGCGACACGGCGTGAGCATGGCCTTCTCGATGTCGATGTCCGATAGATGGTGGCTGAACAGGTGCACGTCCGCCTTCGTACAGATCAAGGCGTGAATCTGCGCCTGCCAGACGTCCTGTACAACGGGACCTCCCGCACGGATCCTCTCCAGCAGAGCCTGGGGACTCTCGGCCCGGAACAGCAGTTCCTTGTAGCGGCCGTGATCGGGGACGCCGTCCCAGCACTCGGCGGCCAGGATGATGCTGCCGCCGGGCTTGACGATCTGGGCCGCGGCGCTCATGCCTTTGACCGCCTGGTACAAATTCAGGTCTAGCGGATAACCGGAATTGCTGGTGACGACGATGTCGTAGGGCGCTGCGACCGGAGCCATCGCGGTTTCTTTGACGAACGCGCAGCCCCGCGCGTGCGCCTGCTCGACGTCACCGGCAAACACTGCGGTGATCGCTTTGTCGCGATTGAGCGCAACGTTGAGCAGGAAGCTCGGCCCGCCCATCTGCGCCGCTGCGCGGACTTCCTCCCAGATCGGGTTGCCGCGGGTGACCGCCCAGGTCGCTTGCGGATGGTCGATGTTCGCGGGACAGTGGTTTCGCAGGATCGTATCGAGCAGCGCCATGCCAGGCATGCAGGCCTTGCCGCCACCCGAGAAGCCGGCGAAGAAGTGCGGCTCGATGAAGCCGGTCAGGATGCGCAGGTCGCAGGCGAGATAGTCCCTGTGGATCCAGATGGCGTTGCCGCTGTCAGTGGTGCCGGCCAGCGCGTGCGAGTCGCGGTCGTTCGCGTCGTTCTGCACGATGCGATAACGCGCGACGACGTCAGCACCGAGCAGCGCGATCACCTCGTCGGGCGTGTCGGGTCGATGCGTCCCGGTCGCGACGAAGAACGTGATGCGCTCGTCTGCAACATGGGCGATCTCGGCCAGCAGTGCCGGCAGGATCACCTGGTACGGCGTCGCGCGGGTGATGTCATTGACGACGATGCCGACGGTATCCGTGGGTTTCAGGTGCGCCGCCAGCGGCTCGGAGACGATAGGTCTGTGCAGAGCGTGGCGGATCGCGTGGGCCGGGCGCGGCAGGCCTTCAGCATATTTCGGCTCTATCACATCGACATGCAGATCGTCGGGCAGGTCAATCCGGAGACCCTCTTTGCCGTATGCGAGTCGTACCTTCACCGTCGGCCACCTGTCTGCGCAACGTTGCGAATGCCGCTCAGGTCGCCATCACGGGCAGCCGCCAGGACCGGGCCCATGTACTCGTCCACCATGTCGGCGGTGAGCGCCACCGGCATGTTCTCGAGCTTCATCCTAAGCTGGGGGTTCTTCGCGGCGGTCAGCGCGCGGTCGATGTGGACCTGGCCAAAGCCGCTCACGTCGGTGAGCTTCGTCGGCAGGCCGATCTTCCGCGCGAAGGCGAACATGCCATTAGCGACAGCGACGCCCAGATCGCGGCTGTGCAGCGTAGGGGCAACTCCCTGTGGTTGCCCAGGGATGTAGCCGGCGCGTTGATACGCGGCGCCGATGAGACGCAGCGGCTCTTGCACCGCCGGTGCGAAAAAGACCGTGTAGTACGGATTCATCAGGGCACAGGCCCGGCCGTGCGAGAGAATATCGACCAGCGAGAAGCTCGTCAGGTGCGCGCCGTTGGTGCCACCGATCATGATCGCGTAGCCGCCCAGGTCGGTGGCCAGGCAGAGGGCCTCGCGCGCCTCGCGGTCGGCGGGATTCTCGATCGCGCGCGGCAGGTATTCCAGGACCAGCGCATGACCGGTCGAAGCGATCTCGGCAGCCTTGTCGTAGTGCGGCTTGCCGACGGCGCCATAGAGCACTTCGAGCATGTGCGAGAGCCCGTCGAGCGCGCCGTCGGCGGTCAGGCTTGCAGGCGCGCTGCACGTGACGGCGTAATCGAATATAGCCTGAGGTGGAACGATGGCGTCATCGACGATCAGCTTCTTCTGACCCGTCGCCAAGTCCGTGACATTCGAGTACTTGGTCAGATGCGCCGCCGAGCCGGCGACGGTCTGCACCGCCACGTGCGGCGTGAGCGAGCCGCGACCGCTCTGAAGCGCGTCGGAGACAAGATGCGTGCCGAAGTAGTCTTCGACGTCGCCACCCAAGCGCTGGACGACATCGGCGGCTTTGACGGCGTCGATGGTGCTGCCGCCGCCGAAACTGACGATCACGTCCGGCTCGGCCTGGCGCAACGCGTCGGCGATACGCAGAACGTCCTCACGTGGCGAGTTGGGCCTGGCGCCGCGAATCTCGGCTGCCAACTCGACCCGCGCCGCTTTCATAGAATGGCTGATGCTTTCGACGTAGTCATCGCTGCCAGTAAACGTGCCGCGCACCAGTGCCGCTTTCTTGCCCAATCTCGCTGCGACGGTTCCCACGTCGGCCAGCACGCCCATGCCGAAGCAATAGGCGTCGCCTCTGAACTCGCGCAGCGGCGCGGTGGCTTTATCGAATTCGGGAATTCTCATGATGACAGGAAGGACCGTCCGTGGGTTCAGCGACTGTGGTGTGCAGTGCACACCCTACGGCCAGGTGCGTCGGCGCGTCCGGCGTTACTGCGACTCCAGGATTTCCCTGATCTTGTTGAACGCGGTGCGCCCACTGTTCAGGACAGGCACTTTCGTGTGGTTCAGTTCCGGCTCCAGCGCGCTCATGGAAACCTGCGCCAGCACGATCGCGTCCACTTCGCCCGCCAGGCGGTCGATCTCCTCGATCAGCATCGCATTGTGCTTGTCGGTATTGCCTTTCTTGATCTCCTCGAAGGCTTCGCTACAAAGCACGGTCTTGACCTTCACCTTTTTGCCGGCGTCCTGGGCGGCCAGCCTCAGCAGCCGCTCCGAGGCCGGCACCGTCGTCGGCACCGTCGCCAGAAGCCCCAGCTTGGAGCCCTGCTGCACCGCCAGGTCCATCATCGGGCGGTCAATCTGCAGCATCGGCGTGTCGATCATCGGACGCGCCAACTCGACCGCCCGATTGAACGTCGAACAGGCCAGCAGGATCAGGTCCACGCCGGCCTCCTGGAGATAGTGCGCATACGCGGCGAACTTGAAGTAGTTCTGCTTGGGAATCGTGCCCGGCTCGCAGGCGAAGTTGGTGTTCTGAATCGTGTCGTCGACGTGGTGCACGACGGTGACTTCCGGAATGATCTCGTCGATGAACGGCTGAACCGATTTCGAGGAGATCAGCGCCGCGTGTACGATGGCCAGCGTTTTACCACTCAAATCTCTCATGCGAGCCCAACCTAGGTGCTAGACAAAGATATCAAGATACTTGACCGCATCGGAGACCGGTATGACCTGGTGCTTCTCCAGCGAGTTGAAATACAGGCTGTCGCCTTCCTTGAGTGAGTACTCGGTGTCGCCCACCTGGAACTTCATCTGGCCTTTGAGGACGTAGATGAATTCTTCGCCGTCGTGGGACAGATGGTGCGTCTTGACCTCTCCCTTGCGCGCGACGAACAGGAAGGGCTGCATCTGCTTGTTCCTGAACTCCGGGGCAAACGGCGCCATACAGTAGCCCCGGTCGGTGCGCGTCAGGTTGTCTTCGGCGCGAGCAGCGGGAATCACGACCGCCGTGACGTCGCCGTTCTCCTCCAAGAGGGCCGAGACGTTCGTCCCGAGCGCCTTGGCCAGCTTCACCAGCGTCGAGACCGAAGGGACAACTTTGTTGGTCTCGATTTTCGAGATCATGCTCTTGGACAGCTTGCAGCTATCCGCCACCGCCTGGATCGTCCGGTTCTGACGGATGCGCAGGCGGCGCAGGTGGGTTCCTATCTTCAGTTTGTTCATGCCGGCGCGCTCTGGCATCGCACACCCTTACCCGTTCCTGTAAACAGACACCACCGTCATTCAACCCTGTTGAATACCTTATTATAGCGGGTCGGTGCGAGCTGGTTCAAACAAAAAACCCGACACATAGTTCTCTTTTTCTCGTGGTGCTCGCCTCTGCCCGGCGGCACGCGCCGGCGACCTCGCCTCCGGGCCGGCAACTTCGACGCAGGTAGAGACACCTTCCGACAGGGATCGAGGTGTCTCTGCCTGCCTGGCTCGTCGAAGTCGGCCATCGGCCCAAATCTAACACAAGGCGGGAGCCTGCGCCCGAGAGAGCCGGCGCAAGCTCCCGCGGATACCTTCAGGAAGCGACCTCTCAGTCAAGGCTGTCGGTAAGTACAAAGCTGTCTATCAAGAGACCGTCTTCCCGGTAGGCTACCTCCAACGTATGCGTGCCGGCCGGCAACGTGAACTGCACGACGGCGCCGCTGTCGTCGTTGCTGCGGACGTCGTCCCAGTGCCAGTCGCTGCCGACAGAGGCGTCATACCACCAGACCCAACCGCTGGAATGGTTGGTGGTTTGCGTCGTCGCGTCCGGGATGCGCAGCCACAGCGAGTTGTCATCGGCCGTGGGCACGAGGACGCGCGCCATCAACTTGTAGGTCCCCCCTTGGACCGTGAACGAATACATCGCTCTTCCCTCGGCGGGCGGTGCTGTCATGCTGTTATTGCCCGGCATGACCGAAAGATACTGGCCGCCGGAAGCGTCCGGGTTGTCCGACAGGATTTCCAGAGGCACCGTCACGCTCGTCGCCGACTCAGCCTCGATCCAGATGACCTCGCTCGCTGCGGCCGGAGCCGAACGATATAGGCGAATGTCGTCGATGAACAGCCGGCCGGTGCCGGAGCCCGAGACGCCGAGGACCAGCGAATTGACCGCCTTGAGGTTCACACCAAGGGAGGCCAGGTCGATGTTCCACTGCGTCCACAGTGGACGAGTGAAGGCAGTCGCGTCACCGGTATAGGTAACCTGCTTGCCGTTGATCTTCACGTAAAACTGTCCGACGGCATTGCCCGGGTTGCCGGCGAAATACACGACGAGAGTCGTGGCGCCGCCCTGCGTCCAATCCTGCGGTGACGCAAAGGTGCGCGTCGCTTCGGAGGAGGTGGCGCTGCCGGTGTTGGTGTACTGGAACGGCATGGACTGGTCACCGCTGTTGACGTTCGTCTGCTCGGCATAAGGCGGCATGTCGTGTCCGACCTGCGAGCCGTTCAAATCGTTGCCGAAACCGTCGACCCATGCCTCGTAGATGAGATTGCCGTCCTCGTCCGTATAGCTTTCCATATCGTCGACGGCGATATAGTCGGCGGTAGAGAAGCTCCAGACGCTGCCTTCCCAGGTGGCTTCATTGACTTCGTTGACCTTCCAGTAGTAGGTTTGACCCAGCTCAAGCACCGCGGCGTAGCTGCTTTGTGTCACCGTGACAGCCGGCGCCGTGCCGTCGATCACCGCTTGCTCGTCGGTGCTGAGGTACACCTCGTGAGAGGCGGCCTCACGTCCGGCACGCCAGGTGAGGACGGCGTCCGGACTAACGTCGGTGGCTCCGTCCGCCGGCTGGGGCTCGCGCGCCCGAACCGGGACGTAGAGGAAGCCAACCTCGCTCAGAGCGTACTGGTTGGCGCCGTAGTTGCTGTTGGCCGTCAGGCGAACGTACTGGGCCGCGATCCCGCCGAGATCGAGGGCCTGGCCCGCGTAGGTGGCCTGGCCGGGGCCTTGAGCCAGCTCGAAGTCACCGAGGACGGTCCACGTCTCGCCATCGGCGGAGTATTCCAACGTCACGTTCTTCACGCCGAAACCGAGCAGGGACTCGTACTCGCCGTTGAAGTTCCACACCTGCATTTGATCCAGCTTGTAGGCCCGGTCGAAAGTGAAGGTAAGCTGGAGCGAGTCGTCGCCGGCGGGCGCCTGCCACATGGTGGCGGTGTCCACCGAGTGTTGTCCGTTCTCGTCCAGACCGGAGCCATCGACGAGGACGCTGGGATCGGGGCCTGCCGAGGCGGCAGCGGTGACATTCGCCAGCGGGTAGGCATAAGGCTCGACAGTGAAGCTCCAGATTTCACCCTGGTGGACGGTGCCGGACGCCTCGACTTCATCGATGCGCCAGTAGTACGTCTGTCCCAGAGCGAGCAGACCGGTCGGATCGTACGTGTCACCGGCCTGTGCCTGGCTGACCAGGAGGCCCTGCGGGTTGGCTCTCGTGGCGGTGCTGATGCTGTCGAGATCGGTGCCGAGATACACGTCGTGGCTGGCGATCGTCGGACCCGGCATCCAGGTCAGGACCGCATCCTGGCGGACATCCTCAGCGTCGTCGGCCGGCGAGGGCCAGGAGGCCGCATACAGATCGAGACCGAGCATGTACTTGATCGCATTGAGGAACATCTGCTGGCCCACCGGCGTGAGGTTGAACTGACCTTGAGGATTGCCGCCGGCTTCAGTGGTGCCGGCGCAAAAGAGCAGCCGACGGCCGGCAACCAAGGCTCCACCTGGGTTGTACTCAATTCCAGGCTCCCATTCGACGATGGCCGCTTCGCCGCTAACAGCGGAAGCGATCAGAACACCGTTGCCGATATCGCCGTTCAAGTGCGCAACGCCGGCCGAAGGCGGCGCAGCATCGAGCGCCGTAACTTGATCGCCGGCGTTGAGGTCCATACCGAAGAACACGGCGTGTCCCGGATCGACGACGCTCCACGCCGGACCACCAGCGACTACATTCAGACCGGTGTGATTGACCCATATCCAACGACTACTTCGCGACAGGTACGGAGTCGTCAGGATCATTGGCGCCGTGACGGAATTCCAAAGAGCGACCTCCTGGCCGTTGGCGTATGCGTCGCTGTCCGTGTTGCGGCTGACGATCACGAGGTCGGCCTGGTTGAGCTCTGCGACCTTTGCCTCGTTGAGTGTCTCCCAATAGCCACGCCGTAGATCCACGGTATAGCCCTGCTCGGCCAGCCAGATCGGCCAGTAGACGTCGTCGACGACCCCGTCACCGTTCTGGTCATCGTTCTCGCCGACCCAGATGATCGTCGCACCCTGAACCACCGGGCTCACACAGAACCCCAACACCATCAACAGTAGCAGCAGTTGTTTGCACATCGTGGTCCTCCTTCTCTGAATCGATAGATACGTCTGCCTGGCACACCCAAGATCGCCCTGGGACCCACCTTCCATATCGACCCGATCGGGCCGGGAATTCAATAGAGATTATTATAATTCAACACGGTTGAATCTACAAGACATTTGTGCTTTTTGTGGACTGGGACGCGTTTTTTCGGACGCGGGTTCCGGCGCCCACAAATCCCGCAAACACCTGAAAAGAAATAGCTTATGGCGACGACCGCGGCGTCAGGGCAGAGGAGCGACTCAGTCCTGCCGGCATATTTGTTCAGCCGAACAAACCGGCGACATCGGCCTTCGGGGCGTGATTCACGTTTGCGAAAGGTATCGCGAAGGCGAACCCCCATGATTGTCATTCGACTCACGATTCTATTCACAGGCACGACCGGCGATTACTTCATCAACGACGGCAGCGCCGTCGTGACGAACGGCACGTAGATGATCAGAAGTTGAACGACGATCATCGCCAGGAGGAAGCGCAGGACGTGCGGGACCATCTCCGAGACGCCGACCTTGCCGACGGCGCTGGCGACGAACAGCGTCGTGCCGACGGGCGGCGTCACCAGGCCGATCACCATGTTCGAGACGACCATGACGCCGAAATGGACCGCCGAGAGTCCCGTGTGCATGCCGATCGCTTCGCTGATCGGGATCAGCACCGGAACGACGATCAACAGGCCGGGCCCGACGTCGATGAACATCCCCACGACCAGCAGCGCCACGTTCAATACGCCCAGGATCACGAGCTTGCGCACCAGCGCGTACGTCTCCGGCGACAGGCTCGACGCCAGGCCTGAAAGCGCACTGTCACAGCCCGAGAGCAGCGCCTGCGTGATGATATCGGGGACTTTTCCGATACCTAACGTCCAGGAAAACAGGCTGGCGCAGGCCAGCAGGAAGCTCAGCGCCGCGGTGGTCTTGGCCGCGGTGACGAACAAAGCAGGCAGGTTCCGCAGCCGAAGTTGGCGGTACACCACGAGGCTAATCGCCAGCGCGTACACCACCGCCACTGCCGATGCCTCCGTGGCGGTGAAGTAGCCTCCCATGATGCCGACGAAGATGATGACCGCCAGGAACAGGGCGAGGATCGAGCGCTGGGCGCTGCCGATCTTGTCGCGCCAGGAGGATTTGGCTTCGGTCTGGATATTGAACTTCCTGACGCTGAGCCAACTGACGACCATCAGCCCGACGCCGATCAGGATGCCGGGACCGACCCCTCCGATGAACAGCTTCTCGATCGAGACGTTCGCGATCGTCCCATAGAGCAGCAGCGCGATGCTGGGCGGGATCAGGGCGCCGGTGGTCCCGGCGCAGGCCGCCAGGCCGGTGGCGAAGGGACGCGGATAGCCGTTCTTCTCCAGCGCCGGGATCATCATCCCGCCGATGGCGGCGCACGTCGCGGCCGACGCGCCGGAGACGGCGCCGAACATCTGCGAGGAAATGACCGTGACCATCGGCAGGCCGCTCTTGCGATGGCCGATCAAGGCGCGCACGAACGTGATCAGGCTGCGCGAGAGACCGCCCTGGCTCATGATCTCGCCGGCGAGAATGAAGAACGGCACCGCCAGAAAAGCATAGAAATTCGAGAGCGAGCGCGACGTCTCCAGCGCCATCATGATGGGATTGATCCCTTCGTACAGCAGCGCCGCCAGCGACGACAGCAGCATGCAGAAAGCCACCGGGACATTCAGCAGCAGCAGGACGGCGAACGAGACGAGCAATACGGTAGTCATTCTTCTGCCTTACCCAGGAACAGCACGAGGTCTCTGACGCCGTAGATCAACATGAACGCGCTGCCGACGGGGCACGCGCCGTACACCCAGGCGCGGCTGTACTCCATCGCCGGCATGATCCAGCCGCGAATGCGCACCGTCACCAGCGTGCTCCAGTACAGCAGCAGCACGATCGCGACCAGGACGATGATCTTGGTAGTTAGTAGGTAGAGCCGCTTGGCCCGGCCGTGCAGGACACGCGAGAAATAGTCGAAGCGATAGTGGGCGTGCTCGCGCATCGCCACCGCGGCGCCGAGAAACGTCAGCCAGACCATCAGCACCTGCGTCAGCTCATCGCCCCAGTAGAGCGAGAATTTCAGAACCGAGCGGCAGAACACGTTGGCCGCCATGGTCAGCGCCATGGCCGCGAGAATGAGGAAAAGCAACAGGTCGAGTGTCTTGTCGATGATCTTCATCCGGCCTCTTGCACTCAGTTCATGTAGGCTTTGCCCAGCTCCCGGATCTCGGCGAGGAGATCGAGCGGGACATCGGGATACTGGCGGGGATAGCTCTCGATGATCGCGTTGGCGCGCTCGATGAAGAGACGCTTGTCGGGGATTCGGTTGACCGTGACACCGAGCTGGCGCATCTCCTCGATCGAATTGCGGGTCGTCTCGTCCCAGACCGCGTCGAAGCGCGGAATGATGATCCGCGCGACCTCCTTGATGCGCTTCTGGTACTTCGGCTCCAGCGACGCGAGCCAGTCGGCGTTGGCGATGATGATGTGCTGATTGGCGAAATGCTCGGTGAGCGTGAAGCAGTTGCAGCCGGTCTCGTAGTACTTGTAGGACACGAAGATGCGCGCGCTGTTCTCGGCGCCGTCGACGACGCCGGTCTTGAGACCCTGGAACAGCTCCGAGAACGGGACCGGCGTGGCGCTGGCGCCCATCGCGTTGATCGACGCGATCATGATGGGGCTTTCCATCACACGAATCTTCAAGCCGCGCAGGTCCTCGGGCGTCTCCGCCGGCGGCTTGCCTGCGTCCTGCTTGTAGAACAGGTTGCGAAAGCCGGTGCCGTAGAAGCCCAGGCCCAGCAGGCCTTTGTCCTCCAAGCGTTGGAGGAATTTGTTCCCGATCTCGCCATACAGGACCTCCTTGTGGTGCTCCTCGCTCAGGAACAGGTAGGGCAGGTCGAGCATGCTGTAGGCGGGATCGACGGTCGTGACCACCGACGAGTTGATCTGGATCATCTCGATGACGCCGAAGTAGCAGGTCTCCAGCAGTTGCCTTTCGGTCCCGACCATTCCCTGGTCATAAAAGACGACCTTGATCTCCCCAGCCTTGATCGTCCCGTCCGGCGACGCTTGCTCGACCTCCTCCTTGAACAGGCGCGACGCGTCCCAGATCTTGCTGTCGGGCTTGAGCTCGTTGGCCAGGCGAAAGACCAGTCTGGGCTTGGCGGCGCCGGCGCCGGTGTCCGCCTCGGCGTCCGCCTTGCGCGTGCACCCGGCCGCGAGCACGGCGGTCAGCAGCAGAAGAACGCCCAGTCTGGCCCTGGGGGATATGAATCCGAGGATCACGCCTTGCCGTCCAACCTTCAATTCAACAAGAGATTACTATAATTCAACTTCGTTGAATCCTCAGTATACCCCCGCGGAACATTGAGGTCAAACCCAATCCCGCCCTGCCGGCAAACCGGCCTGCCTGCCCCGTCATCCCCTCTCGGTCCTCCGTCCTCCGTCATCTTTCCCTCCGAAAAGGGTTTGTGCACCACGTCTGCTCCTACAATAGTCGTATCATCTGCCGTTGACAAGACCGCCGAGACTACGTATGGCTATCAGCGGAACACCCCTGGAGACAGCATCTCCAGGCCGACGCCCGGGAACGGGCGTTTCTTCTTTCTATTTCGTAGGACGTGTGCACGCCCGCCTGCGCCCTCGACCTTGGTCGCAGGGCATAACCTCGTGAGCTATCTGCGTCTCATACCTTTGTATTCCGCAACACTCTCTGGCGAGCCTCTGCCTCCTTAATTCTGCGCTCCTGTTCTTGGCGCAGTGCAATCTCTTTCTCTTCTGCGTTGCGCCGGACTTGATGTGCGTAGATCTGATTCGCCGTGGGCAGCCACTCTTTGAAATGGTCGATTATGAACTGCACTTCGTCTTCACGCGCGCGGATTGCGGCCTCCTTACCTGAGAACGTGAACTGGCTCGGGTGCTTGTTCTCTGGCCACCGAATGCCGCTCATGTTCTTCATTACGCCGATCCACAACGCGTTGACCGGCCGGCTCAAGACCAAGGTCAATGTGCCTCGCGTCCAGTCACGATCAATCAATCGCGGTGGATCGGTTATCAACGGATCATCAGGCTTTGTAGCTGGAACTACCGCCTTCTTCAAGTCACTGAGACGCTGGCGCATCACAAACTCTTTTTGCCGCCCAATCAGCTGCAATTTGACTGCCTCGATTGAAGGAGGGCGGTCGTCCGGGGAATCGCACAGCATCTGCACAACGAGATCATCTATATAGGCAAAATCAGAAGCGTCTTGGCTGATAGTCCTGTAGCGCTGGCCATATGGGACTCGCCCTGTGAACATCTCATGAAGGATAAGGCCGAGAGCATAGATGTCGGCACGACAGTCGGCTGGCGCACCCCGACGACGCTGCTCGGGGGCAGCATACTGGAAATTGGCCAGTTTTTCCGAGTCCTTGGTTTCCACCGCAGTCAGCAGCTCTCCCTCCTCAAAGCGAGCAATTCCAAAATCGGCGATCAAGAGCGAATCGGTCCTATTGAGCCTTGAATAGTTGAGTTAATTCTCATAGGGATATTCCCGCGTGCTTGAAGAACGAACGCAACAAGGCTTGCTGAGAGCC
>JAFGLV010000116.1 GCA_016927855.1 Sedimentisphaerales bacterium | reverse complement strand
GGCTCGAATCCCGCCTTCCGCCGCATCGACATCGACCCTGACACGGGAAAGGTCCACGGACTCTTTTGATTGACGATTCGCGCTTGACCATCTACGATCTGCCTGCGCGCCGTGCGCATCGTCGTTCAATCGCAGTTTGTCAACCGCCCATGTAGTGGGGGACCGATGACAGCACGAATCATAGATGGCAAGCAGGTCGCGGCCGACATGCGGGCCGAACTGAAGCAGGAGGTAGCCGGGCTCAAGGAGCAGGGAATCACGCCGGGCCTGGGTGTGATTCTGGTCGGCGACGACCCGGCGTCCGTCTCCTATGTGACCGGCAAGGAGCGCACCTGCGACGAACTCGGAATCTACTCTGACCATCATCATCTGCCCGCCGAGACCGCGCAGGCCGATCTGATGGCGCTGGTTCGGAAGATGAACGCCGATCCGAAGATCAACGGCATCCTCGTCCAACTGCCTCTGCCCAAGCACATGGATGAGTCCGAGGTGATCTTCGCGATCGATCCGGCCAAGGACGTCGACGGCTTCCATCCCGTCAGCGTCGGCAAGATGGTGGTAGGGGAGAAGACCTTTCTGCCCTGCACGCCGCACGGTGTCTTGCACCTGCTCCTGCGCAGCGGCGTCCAGATCGAAGGTTCGCACGTCGTGATCGTCGGGCGCAGCAACATCGTCGGCAAGCCGCTCGCGAACATGCTCATCCAGAAGAGTCCGACCGGCAACGCCACGGTTACGGTCTGTCACACGCGTACCAAAGACCTCGCGCACTACACGCGCCAGGCCGATATCGTCGTCGCGGCGGCGGGAAGACCTAACACGATCACCGCCGACATGGTCAAGGATGGCGTCGTGGTCATCGACGTCGGTGTCAACCGCGTCGAGGATGCCACGAAGAAGAGAGGCTATCGGCTCGTCGGCGACGTGGATTTCGAGGTGGTCAAGGAAAAGGCATCCCTGATTACCCCAGTCCCCGGCGGCGTCGGCCCCATGACCATCACCATGCTGATGGTCAACACCGTTGAATCCGCCAAGCGAGCCGGCGGAGTGAGCAAGTAGCTTAGAACGTCTAACGGAATGACCGATGCGATGTGTAGGAGCAGGCCCCTGTGCCTGCCCAGGGCAACCACAGGGGGTTGCCCCTACAATGTCCGTGCCGTTGCCGCCATACAAAGGCATTTCGTTAGGAATTCGTGGTTTAACCTAAGAGGGAGGGAAGAGAGGGAGCCGCATGTACAGACGGCTTGTTGAGGTCCTCGTTGTTGCAGGTTTGTTCGCTGGATTTGCCTGGGCCGAAGAAAGCGCCGCCGAGACGGTCGCACCGCAGGGAAAGCTCGTGCCGCGTCCACTCTACCAGGACCCGCCCTTCGATGCGCCGACCGATCCGGTACTCTGTTTCAACGCCGAGCAGAACAAGTGGTTCATGTACTACACCGCGCGCCGCGCCACCGCTGAGAACGCGCCGGGCGTGACGTGGATTCACGGCTCGAACATAGGCATGGCCGAATCGTCGGACGGCGGCGCCACCTGGACCTATCGCGGCACGGCCGACATCAGCTACGGCAAAGACGCACACCCGGACGATTACACTTATTGGGCGCCGGAGGTGATCTGGCACGACGGCGTCTATCACATGTATCTGAGCTTCGTGCCCGGCATCTTCACCGACTGGAACCATCCGCGTCAGATCGTTCACCTGACGAGCGCCGACGGCGTGAAATGGGACACCGTCGGTCCGCTCGACCTGAAATCCGATCGCGTAATCGACGCGTGTGTCATCCGACTGCCCAACGATACCTGGCGCATGTGGTACAAGGACGAGCGCCGGCCTTTGTCCCTCTGCTACGCCGACAGCAACGACCTGAACACCTGGGAGCCGAAGGGCAACGCCGTGACCGACTACAACGGGGAGGGCCCGAAGGTGATTCACTGGAAGGGTCGCTACTGGCTCATCGCCGACTGCTGGGGCAACGGCATGCGCGTCTGGAGCTCCGACGACTGCACGAATTGGAGCTTGCAGGCCGAGCCGCTCTTCGGCTCGCACGGCGACGTCGTCATCAGCGGCGACCGCGCCTGGTGGTTCTACTTTGGCGGGCCGCGCCAGCCTGGGACGCCGCGCCAGCGCCGTTCCACCGCCATCAACGTGGTCGAACTGTCCGTCGCCGACGGAAAGCTCGTCGCCGCCGATCCCGCCCAGCCGACCTATATCGACCTCAAACCGGTGCGCGAACCGGAGCGGTGACGGCGGGCTCAGGCCCAGGCCTTCTGCAGCACGATCCCGGTGATGATGAGCACCAGGCCGACCACGGTCGAGACCAGGATCGTTTCGCCGAGCACCAGCGCGATGATGACCAGCGACAGAAACGGGACGAGGTAGATGAGGTTCACCACGTGCGCGGTGGTCTTGGCCAGTTTCAACGCCCGCAGCCAGGCGAGGAACGTGATGCCCATCTCGAACAGACCCACGTAAACGCCTCCGGCCAGTCCTGGCCAATTCGGTGTTTCGAATTTTCCGGTGACCAGCAACAGGACGACGATGTACGCTAAGGCAAACACGAAGTTCAGGAACAAGCGCACCGTCTCGTCGCGCCGGTCGCGCGTGTTGTAGATCCAGTACAGCGACCAGACCACCGTCGTACTCAGCGCCAGTGCCGCGCCCGGCGCGCTGGTGAAGCGGAAATCCCGCAGATCCGCGGGTGTCTGGATGCGTAGCGCGATGACCACCACGCCGACGAAGCTGATGACGATCGCCAGGATGCTGCGCGGCTTGATGCGCTGGTGCAGCAGGGGGATCGAAAGCAACACCAGCGTCAGCGGCCAGACGAAGTTGATCGGCTGCGCCTCCTGTGCCAACAGCAGCGAATAGGCCTTGAACAAAATCACGTAATAAAGAAACGGATTGAGAAGACCCAGCCCTGCCGACCACAGATAGTCTCTCTTGGTGAACGTCCGCAACTGGCGCAGCTTGCCTGTCACGGTGACAAAGATGAAGAAAACGACCGCCGAGGTCGCAGAGGCATAGAGCAGCAGCGACAACCCGCTGATGTGATTCAGCGAGAGCTTGAACGCCGACGCGGAGGTCGCCCAGAAGAACACCGCGACGAGCGCATAACCGTAGGCCAGCCTGTGTTGTCTGTCGTTTGCACCCATGCGTCGGCATTATAAGCTGTGTCGGCCCGGATGCAGCAGAGAAAGCGTAATCACGCGTCTGCCCGAGCCGAGTGTCTGCCGGAATGCGGTGCGCATTTGCACGCAACACAGAAAACGGGCTCTTTTGTCATGTCGAGCGGAGCCGAGACATCTGGCAGCGAATGAAACAGCCTCTTCGATCTCGACCGGATTTCTCCGTTCCGGCCCGCCTGCGGCAGTCTTCCAGTCGAAATGACAGAACGGTCACCGGTCACCAGGGTCAACCTACAGACGTGCAGTACCCCCTCTCTTTCTCTCGGCGCGGACTCCTATGTCGTCCGGCGGATTGCCTCCGAGGACGTCCCAGCGCTCATAAGTCAACTTCGCGCTATTTATGTGAGTCACTGGCCGGCTGTCTTGAGGAAGCTCTTGATGTCGCGCTCCTGCGTGAGGAGGGAGATCTCCATCTCGTAGGTTCGGCTCTTGCCCGGCGCCAGGTGGATCAGCTTCTTCTGCTTGCGGGCGGCGGATTGGCCGATCGGGAAGTTCGTGGCCGGCTCCAGGCCGGTGACGTATTCACCCGGCCCCCAGTGTTGCCAGTTGGCCATGCAAGGCAGTTGCTTCTTCTTGTACTTCGTCACGACCGCCAGGCCGAGCTTGGCATTGTGCAGGCCGATGGTACATATTCCGTCCTTGTCGGGTGTGACGTCGATGAAGCCGCACGCCTCGCTGCCGCGGCGATGGCCCTCAGACGGTTTCTGGCACGTGCGGTAATCGTGCTTGTCGTTGAAGATCGCGTTGTCCATGTCCATCCCGCGCGATTGGCACGTGCCTTTCCAGACGATCTGCGTGCCGTCGTCGGCGAGCGGCCAGCCATAGTTGCAGTGGTAGAGCAGCATGTGCGGCGTCGGCGTGTTGTCGAGATTCGTCACGACGTCGCGAATGCGGATCGTCGCTTCGCCCAGCGTGCTGGAGATCGTGCGGCGTAGCTCCAGCGTGGGCCCAAAGACGCGGGCCTCTCTGACCACGGCGGTGATGCTCATATCGAGCTTGCGGCGGCGCAGGTCTGGCTGGACGACGGACTCGACCTCGGCGGGGATATTGCTGATGCGTCCGTGCAGGCCCCGTTGGCCCGACTCGTCGTCGTCCGGCGCTCCGGCGTGGCTCAGGCCGCAGGTGGTCAGCAGTCCGCCGCCAAACGACCACAGCCATTCAATCCCGCGGTTGGCGTCGGGACGCGGCGCCGTCACGCCGGCATGGCTGAGCCAGACCAGGCTGTGCTGGTTGAAGAAGGCGTCGACGATATCGAGCGCGCGGTCGATCACGACTTTATACCGTAGCCCGGCGCCGGTATTGACCCACGCGATGCGTGTCCCCTTGCCCAAGCCGTTGTCCAGAATCGACGTCTCAATGCCACCGAGTTGGGCATGATTGGAGACCTTGTCCTGCCATGTGGACTGTGTGCTCTTCTTCGCCATCATCTGTGCTCCCTTTGTTGTTGGCATCTGTTCCCGCTCGCCGCGATCGCGCAACGTGCGAGCATACTCCGCGATGGGACCGTAGCGGTCGTTCAGCGGTGCGGTGACGAACAGCGAAGCAAAACGATTGCCCGTCTGTACGGCCTGGCTGAAGTCGATGGTTCCGTGCCTGAAGGCATCCAGGTGGGCGGCAATATAGGCGATCAGGCCGGCCCGGAACGAATCACCGGCGCCGACCAGGTCGACGACCTTGCCGGAAAGAAAGTCGGAAAGGACCTTGGCCGGGCCTCCAATCTCGCCGGCCGGATGGCGGTGTTTGGCGTAAGCGCCGTCGTGGACGGTGACGCCGAAGAGCCGGGTCCGTCCGTCATCGCGCCAGAAGCGCTGCGTGATGAAATCCAGAAACTGGGTGTTGCTCTTACGCTCGTCGGCTCCACTCCAGTCGCGCGAGCCAGCGAGAGTGTTCTCGATCAGCTTGGCTTCGTCGGACGAGGTGAAGAATATGTCCAACTCGCCCAGCAACGGTTCCAGCAACTTGTATTCTGCTACTGCTTTACCTTCGGCGATCAGCCGGTGCGGATCGGCGGTCAGCGTGTGACTGTCCGCAATCGTCACGGCCCCTCGATCTCGACACCAGCGGACGAACTCGGCCAAGTCGCGCCCTCCGTTGGCATCGGCGCGGCCGGAGAGCCCTGAGTACATGTAGTAGACGATTCTGGGCTCCAGCCGCTTGACCGCAGGCTTGAAGACGTCGAAGTCGAAGTCATTGTTGGCGTTGGGGAAGTAGGCGATACCGCCGCGTTCAGCGCCCGGGCTGCTGTGAATGAACGTGGTGCCGGTCGGCAGGGCCGGGTGAACGTGCGTCGCCGACATGTCGATGCCATGCGAGACCATCACATCGTAGAAGTACCGTCCCTGTGCGTCCAGACCGCCGTACTGTCCCCGGCCCAGGTTGACGCCGACCGCCACTTTCAGACCCGCCAAGGCGATCAGCGGAGCGGTGTTGCCCGGCCCTCCGGCGGTGGCGGAGCCCTCGTCGATCCACGCCTTGAGCTGCTGCTGCGAATAGTCGGGCATATCTTCGGTGCGGCACTTGGCCAGTCCGCCTTGGCCGGCGAGTCGATCCGCGAAGGCGAAGTCGGTCCTTCGCAGGTCCACCGCGGCTGTGTTCAGAATCAGGACGTCGATAGCCACTTGCTCGTACTCCCCAGGTTCTGGCGCGCTCATATTGGGCGCTTACAGGCGTCATTGCGGACCATTATCGGCGCCGCCGGACCGTTTTCAATCGGAATCCGTGACCTCTGCCACGATAGATGCACCTGGCGCACGCCGGTCGGATTGTCCCGTGTGTTGCTGCCGGCGTCGGCGGTGATCCCGGCCGAGCGCGGTTGAGCGGCTGGACGAGGCCACACAGACTGCGCCGGGTCCAGGCAAAAAAGCAGAAAAAGCCTGTAACAAACGGACGCTGTCTGCGTCGTAGTAGGCAGAAAGGCGACGCCATCTCGAAAGCTACAGTCTGCTCGGTCACCGCCAGCTCTCGACGAAGTCTCAAAGAGCGGCCGCGAGCAAGTGCTGTCGGCGCTGCGGACTCTGTGGTCGTTCACGGTGGTGTCGGTCAAACGCGATCTGGCGGATAGAACTCGGGTGTTTTGTTCCATTCAATTCGGAGGCCCATTGGTCAAGCCTGTGCTTGTCACGGGTGAGTTTCTGTCTCTCAATGCCCATCCGGACAGTCTCTTGCGGCGGCGAAGGCGCCAACTGCATGGCTCCCGGCCCCACGATAGCCGGCACGGGACGCAGCGCCCACTGCTTCGATCCTCGGCCAGCAGTCCCTCTTGCCACCTCATACGGAATCTCGGCGTCGGTATGGAAATGGCAGGCGACACCAAACCCACACTCGCCACCGGCGCCTTCGCCGCCGACTGCAAGGGCGGCCCTCGACGGGACCTTCCACGATTCAATTGACCGGTGTCGCGAGTTGCATGTTGCGTTGGCGCTCGGTCTTGTGTATGGATGAGCATGGATAGCGTCGAAGGGCGGTCCATCGGGCCGTGTTGACGCCGCGAAGCGTGGGCGTGTGAGGGAAAGGGTAACCTCATGAAGAACGTGGCTGTCGCGAGTCTCATTCTGTCTATCGTTATGTCTGCCTCGTTGCAGGCTGCCCTGCTGAAGGTGCCGAGCGAATACCCGTCGATTCAGGAGGCCATCGATGCCAGCAGTGACGGGGACACAGTCCGGGTCGCGCCAGGCCTGTACTTCGAGCGCATCGACTTCAAGGGAGAGAATATCATCGTTACCAGCGAGGACCCGAACGATGCGCGGACCGTCGGCTACACCATCCTGAATGCCGAGGGAGAGGGCAGCGTGGTGACGTTCCAGAGCTCCGAGACGTCACGCGCGGTCCTGACCGGCTTTACCCTCACCGGCGGCATGGGTACTCTCCGATCCGCAGGCGAAACCTACAAGTACTATTATGGGGCGGGCATCTACTGCATGAATGCCTCGCCCACGATCACACGTAACGTGATCGCCGGCAACGCCGGGCCCTATTTGAGCGAAGAGACGACCATTGATCTGGGTGCCGGCCGGCGCGCGATCACCTACCGCTACGAGTACAGCTATGGCGGCGGGATCTACTGCGCCGGCGGCGCGACCATTACGAACAACCTGATCTACCGCAACACCGCCTATGCCGGTGGCGGGATCTACTACAACGGTTACGGACGCGTCGCGAACAACATCATCCATGACAACTCCGGCGTTTACGGTGGAGGCGTCTATATCTACGGCGGCCGCCTGGCCGGCAACACGATCGTGGACAACGATGCCAGCGTGGTTCCGGACTCGGGCAGGGGAGGCAACGTGTATGCCTCGTTCGGCTACGACCCCGACAGCCTGGTGGTCGTCAACAACATCATTTGCGGCGCCAAGAGCGGTGGTGGCTTCTACTGGCTTGAGGCCAGCGGCGATGCTATTCGCTTCAACAACGTGTGGGGCAATCTCCCCAGCGACTACGTTACGCTCGATCCCCGCACGTCTGAGATCGTTTACGACGGAGCGGCCGACTGGACGAATCGGCACGGCAACGCATGCGAAGACCCGCTTCTCCTGACGGCCTGGAATGAACGTTATCACCTAAGTCCTGATTCTCCGTGCGTCAGCGCAGGCGATCCCAACGGGGTCCCGGCGTCGGGGGAAACCGACATCGACGGCGACCCGCGCATCTATGCTGTGCGCGTGGACATCGGCGCCGATGAGCGCGTTGGCTACGTCAGGCCATTGGCCCAAGCCGGCGCCGACCTACACGTGCTCACTCCGGAGCCGGTCACCCTCGACGGGACCGGCAGTTACTTCTCTGATCCCGCCGGCTCGACGACGTTCCAGTGGACGCAGAGCGAGGGGACGGCAGTGCAGATCGACGATCCGACGGCTGCGATGCCCACCTTCACTCCGCCTGCCGAGGGCTGGTACCGATTCGAGCTGGTCGTAGGAGACGATCAATTCGCCAGCGCGCCGGATGAGGTCCTGGTCGTTGTAGGCAACGAGCGTCCGGTAGCTGATGCAGGACCGGATAGGCTCTGGCCCGCCTCTGGTACCGTTGTTCTCGATGCCTCAGGTTCGCACGACGCCGACCCGCCGGACGAACTGACGTATGCCTGGACTCAGATCGATGGGCCACCTGTGAATTTGACCGATCCCAACTCTGCGACAGCGTCCTTCCAGTGCCAGGCCGAAGGCATCTATCGTTTCCAGGTGGTCACTAACGACGGTTTCGCCGACAGCGCGCCTGATGAGGTGAAGATCGAAGCAGCGCCTTTCACGACCCATGTCGAGCCATTCACCCTGGCCGAAGAGGGGACCCGAGAGTGCTACTACGGCTCGGTGTCCGGCACGATGGTCGCATACGCCGGCTTGGACTTTTCCGACCTCACGATGGACATCTGCTGCCGGGACATCAAGACCGGCGAGGTCGTGACGTTTGACGCCGGACTCACCGATACCATGCCTCGCATTGACGGCGGCACTGTGGTCTGGACCAGTGGCTTGGACTACTTCTTCTCCATGATGTGTACGAGTGTCTGCGCCACGGATCTGGCCACGGGCCAGGTGCGTCGTCTGTGCCGTGCCCGCGCGGACGAATCGTACGGCTACCCCGCCATCTCAGGCAACACCATCGTCTGCCTGAGACATCGCAACGTCGTTACCGCCGACTCGCAGTTCTTTCACGAGTCGACCTACGACATCTGCGGAGTGGACGTCTCCGACTGGTCGGCGCCGGTCCAGTTCACCATCGCCGAGCAGGTTGGACATGGCTCTCCGTACCCATCGGACGATTACTACTATGCCGACGACGATTATGTCGACATCTCAGGCAGCATCGTCGTCTGGGAAGGCGACGGCGATATCTATGGCGCCGACATCTCCGATCTGAACGACATCCGGATCTTTCCCATCTGCATGGCGGCGCAGCGCCAGTCTGACCCCGCTGTCTCCGGCAATCTCGTCGTCTGGATGGACGAGCGCAACGATCTGGGCGACATCTACGGTGCTGACATCTCCGACCGCGAGCATATCCGCGAGTTCGAGGTCTGCGTCCAGCGCGGATGGCAGTTGCGCCCGGACGTGGACGGAGCACTGATCGCCTTCAGCGACGGAGACGACTACTCGGGGTACATCCGGACGTATTGCTACTCCCCCCAATACGGTCCGACTCCGTATGCGCTGAGCGGCTCCAGATATGGCGCCGCTCCCAGGATCGACGGCGCGACCATTGCCTGGTGCGGTGGCGGCTACCAGGTTCTCGGCGCGCGGGTGGAGTTCGGTTACGCCTCTGCCGATGGCTCGATCCGCAACGTCACGACCGGACGGACATACGACTACATCCAGCATGCGATCTTCGGCGCTGTTGACGGGGATGTGATCCTGGTGCCGGAAGGGACGCACCGGGAGAAGCTCCGCCTCAGCGGCAGAAACGTGACGCTCACCTCCGTCGATCCGACGGACCCGACGGTACGCGCCGCGACGGTCCTCACCGGCGGAGGGCAGCTCGTCACCTTCGCCGAGGGGGAGACGCCGGACTGCCTCCTGACCGGATTGACCCTTACCGGCGGCAGCTATGGCATCTACTGCAGCGGATCCGCGCCGACGATCCGCCTCTGCAACGTGACCGGCAACCGCGACGCGGGATTCAAGCTCTGGGGCGCCAGCAGGCCGACGATCGACCGGTGCGACATCACCGACAACGGCATAGGCCTGGAGATGTGGGCACTCGCGGTCACGCGCGTCATCCCGCACAACTACCCGACGCTGACCAACTGCCTGATCGCGCGCAATCGCGCCGAGGGCATCTTTGGGAGCAATCCCACCGTCGAGAACTGCACGATCGCGCACAACCTCGGGATGGGTGTCTCCGGCGTGCGCCCGACGATCCGCAACTCCATCGTCTACTTCAACAACGGTCACGGCACCGATGTCGAAGGCAAGCTCCAACTGACGGTCACCTACAGCGACATTGAAGGCGGTGCGCCCGGCCAAGGCAATATCGACACTGACCCTCTCTTCAAGGCGCCGGGAAACTACCACCTCAAGAGCGAGGGTTGGTCGTGGGACGCGCTGGCAGGACAATGGACCTGGGACGACGTGACCAGTCCCTGCATCGACGCCGCCGACCCGGGCGCATCGCTGGGCGAGGAGATCCGCTGCGAGCCCGGCGATCCCTTCAGTGAGCGCGCCGTCAACCACCGGCTCAACATGGGTGCCTACGGCGGTACGGTCGAAGCGAGCCTGGCGCCGCGGTAGGAGCCGCAGGGCAGAAGATGGAAAACGGACGGCTGTAGAAACGCAAGGTCAAGCAAGTCTTCGCTTTCTACCCTCGCGCGGATCGCAATCCCGGAGCGCGGTACCAGGCGTCATCGCTCGGCGGACACCCTGGGTAAATCGCGCACAGCCTGTAGATCTGGCACGCCTATCCATCCCGCGAATGTCAATAGCGGCCCGGAGGTACAAAACGCTTGACTACCCCTAGCCGGCCGATCAGTATAGCGGCACGGTTGTCTCAGCAGTGTGTCGTCCCAACGGGAGCCAATAATGAACTTGCAGGACTTGGAGAAATACTCGTCGGCGATCACCCTTTCGGACATGGAGGTGTTCGTCTTTCCGGAGTTGATGTACAGCCTGGTGCTGGCCAATATCATGTCTCCGGTCCTCTGGTCGTGGCGCGAGCTCGAACCGTTCAAGAAGCTCGAAGGCAAGACCAGCTACCGCAAGCTGATGCGACTGCGGCAATTCATCATGGACGAGTTCGACTTCAACCTCGACCTCGAAACGTGGGGACTGACCACGCAGGAGACCGAGCTGAAGCGCTTCGCCCACGTGATGAGTCCCGACCAGATCGCCTCGAGCAACGCGCTCTTCGGCTACACCGGCGACCGATACTACTTCGACGTCGACATCCGCAAGCACTTCGGCCTGGACAAGTACGATGGCGAGGTCATTCCCTATTGGAAAACCGAGACGGTCGAAGCGATGGCAGGATTTCGGCGCAAGCCTGACTATGGCAAGGCCGCCGGCGAGTGTGTTTCGCTGGCAACGCTGTACGCCGCGGCCGCGTTCATCGTCTGCGGTGTTCCGCTGGAGGATATCTTTCTGATCCTGACCCCGCTGCATTCGCAGAACTTCCTCGACATGCAGGACGGTATCCTGACCAACAACCGCCGGCTCGTGACCAAGACTATGTGGTTCAACGGCACCGAAATCTCCTACAAGGCCCAGAGAGCGCTGCGCAACGAACAGGTGACGATTGTCACTCACCCCACCGGCTATGTGCATTGCTTCTACGACGATGCGACCATCGACCCGAAAGCGTACGATCATTTTCGCCGCCGGCTGCACGAGTACCTCTCAGCCGGACTGGATATGACGAGCTTCGCCAGCTTTCTACGGCAGCACACCCAGTACCAGAAGTACTTCCAGATTTGTCGTGACTGTCACGGCCAGCCTCAGTTCCTCAAGGCCGAGACGCTCTTCAGCTACGAGCATAGCAGCCCTTACAAGATCGGCGACAAGACCCACGACAAGCTCTTGGCGGAGGTGCATGACGAGGATTTCATCCGCTACGAGATTCCCGGACGCGTCCGCTGCGACCGCTTGAACGAATTCCTCCAGCGCGACAAGCCGGACGTCCAGACGAGCGAGGGGCGCGAAGCGGTGCGTCGGTTCATTGAACCGGTCGTGCCGGACGCCGCAGGTCTGGTCGAAACCCTGGCGGATTTCCTGCACATCGAGCCCCGATTGCCGAGCCGGGAGAAGACATTCACCCCGGTCGAGCCGATCCGGCTGTCGGTCGACCAGAGCCGCGAGGAGATCATCGCCTACCTGAGCTCGAAGCGGCAGACCATCCCCACAGTCGATCTGGCCTTCTACGCCTACCGCGACATGGACACCTGCGACTGGCGGCCCTTTGTCAAGGCTGCGATCGAGCGCAGCCCCGTCTCGCTCGGCATGGTCGAGTCGAAATCCATCGAGGAGGTCTATGTTTGGCTCCGCGAGATGAACTCGCAGTCGCTCTACGACGGCAACCGGCTCGCCCAGCCCGACGAGGTCGCCAACTACCTCACCGGCGATGGCCTCGAAAAGGCCTTCCTGCTGGCGAACGTATTGCGGCGTCGAACCCCCGAACAAGCGCTCGCGTTGACAGTAGACAATGGCAGGGTGCTGTTGCGCGGGGCGGCAGAATTCGAATTCGTCTCGGCCAAGCACCTGCAAAAGCGCGTGCAGGTCAGCCCCGACGGGCAAATTCAGGCCTGAAGAGCGGCAACGATCCTGCCAGTTTGTTTACGCTAGGCTGGTGGGTAACGTCTCAAGACGCGTAGGTCGGTTGCGGTTGCGCGGCGCGGTTCGGTTGCGTCGGGCGTCCGGCGGCATCCCGCGACGTAACCGCTTGACGAAACGAGCTGCGCAACCGTTAAACGCGGCACGAGGTTTGACACACGCTTTCTTGAGTTAGTCGGAGTGCTGTCGCATTTCATTTGTTGAAGGGTCCAGCTATGGACAAGGCAAACGCACTTACCGCCGTGCTCAAACGGCTCAACGCAGGCGACGACCCGGCCAAAGTCCGCGCCGAAGCCAAGCAGTTGCTCGCAACCATCAGCCCTGCGGATCTGGCTATCGCCGAGCAGAACCTCATCGACGAGGGGCTCAGCCTGGAGGATTTGCAGGCGCTGTGCGACGTTCACCTGGAGGTCCTGAAAGACCAGGTCACGCAGATGAAGACCTCGCTGCCCAAGGGGCACATCGTCGCGACCATGGTCAGTGAGCACGAAGCCATTCTCGGTTTTCTCGACGAGTTGGACCGCGTGAACCGCTCGATTCAGGCCATGTCCGAATACGCGCCGCAGGCGGAGGAGTTCGCCAGACTCAGCCACATCGCCGAGCACCTCGTCGAGACCGAGCGTCATCACCAGCGGGAGGAGGAGGTCCTCTTCCCGGAATTGGAGAAACGCGGCGTACACGGGCCGCCCACGGTTATGCGCGCCGAGCACGCCGAATTGCGACCGCGCAAGCACGCCCTCAAACAGCTCTGTGAGCGCGGCGCCCGGATGGACTTCGAGGACTTCAAGCGGCAACTGGCCGAACTGGCCGGCTTCATCGTCCCGACCCTGCGCGAGCACATCGCCAAGGAGAACAATATCCTCTACCCCACGGCGCTGCAAGTGATCGACGACGACACCGTCTGGCAACGGCTCAAAGCCGCCTGCGACGAGATCGGCTACTGCTGCTTCACGCCGGAGGCATAGGACCAGCCCTCGTATACCCTCCAGGCATTGGAAGCCGGTGCCTGCACGATCACGTTGGTGGGCCAGGGAGACTGCCGCCAACAGCCGATTGTCTACGAGATCGACTCGATGACGATAACGAACAGACTGGCCAGCACGTCTGAAGGCACGCTCGCGATGGACCGCCGGACGGGATGGCTCCTCGCGCGAGAGCAGACGACGACCCTCACCGGCGAGATGGAACGAAGCCAGTGCGGCCCCCAACCCCGAAGCGAAACCGTCCAGCTCTCCCTGGAAATCACGACAACCGTCGAGCGCGTCGAGTGATGCTTCCCACGGGCGGGATGTCCGCTCAGGTTGCGTGACATGTGCGGCGCCGCCTGACACAACCGCTCGACGTAGCGAGCCGCTCAACCGCAACCCCGCGACGATGACGTCGGCGTGCAGTCGGCAGGATGGGCTTTGTTCTTGACATCGGCCTCCGGCGTCGCGAGAATAAAGACGAGTACAGTGATGAGGGAGCGGTCTCTGCGCTCGGGAAGCGGTGTTGATGCGACGGCAGCGGGTATGATGACCGTGGGCTGCCGGCGGGAGCGCTCTTTCAGGGAGAAAGGGGCGAAGGCGATGGGACGTAACGGGTGCCAGGTAACGCGTCACAGGTCGGCGTGGGCCGCTACGGAGTGCGTCCACACGCCGGTCGGCCGGCCCGGCCCTTCATTCCATCGAGCCTGCGGCTTCACGCTGATCGAACTGCTGGTGGTGATTGCGGTGGTCGCGTTGCTGTTGGCGCTGCTGCTGCCGGTCCTGTCGTCGGCCCGCCGGCAGGCGCGGGCGGCGGTGTGTCAGGCCAACACCAGACAATGGGGCGTCATCTTCTCCATGTATCGCACGGAGAACGACGGCCGCCTGTTGCCCATATATGGGTGGTTCCAAGGCAGCGGCCTCCTTCCGCTGGACCACTACAAGGACAGGGACCTTGACCCACTGTTCCTGTGTCCGGAGGCAAGACGGGTTGACCTGACTGACTATACCGAGGATGCAATGTGTGGAGCCAAAGGAGGCAAGACCACCGCGTGGTGGAGGAACTATCCCCCCCTGGGGGGGGCAGGCAATGGTATTTTTTCCGCAGCAGCTACGGTTGGAACGCCTACACGGCCGACCCCAGCGAGCAGTTCGAGGCCATAGCCGCTGTTCCCGAAACACAGGACACCAAAACTCGACGGGCAGTCGCACTGAGACACTGGACGCGCAGCAATATAAAGGGTCCCAGTCGCATTCCCTTTATCTTCGACTGTGTTGATGGTGACATCGTTCCTTTTCCGGATGACCAGCCTCCTGCCTACGAGGGGGACTTCGTCCGCAGAGAGCCTGGGAAACTGTGGGAATACTGGCGCGACACTATCAAGGACGCCTGCATCGATCGGCATGGGCGCGGGTCCATAAACGCTGGGTTTGTCGATGGCTCGTCCCGGCGGGTGGGCCTCAAGGAGCTATGGACACTCAAGTGGCACACCCAGTACGACACGAGCGGCCCCTGGACCAAGGCCGGCGGCGTCCAGCCCGAGGACTGGCCTGCGTGGATGCGCCGGTTCAAAGACTAAGACTATTAGACTGTCGCTTTGGTAGGATGGACTTCAGCCCATGCGGTTCCTTCGTCGGCAGGTTCGTCAGCATGGGCTCAAGCCCATCTTACGTGTTGCACGCTGGTGGGGTTTGGGAGATTGGTGGTGTCAGAACGAGCCGGCCGAGGCGGTGGTGGGGGTGGGGCGCGGGTTGACGATCTGGATCGTCGAGGCCAGCAGGGCACTGTTGTTTGGGTCTTTGCGGATGTGCAGCGTGTCGACCCGCGCGACGACCTCAGCACTTTCGACCGCGGCCAGGAAGCGAACGAGCTGGGCCAGCGAGACGCCCTTGAGCTCGATCGTGACACTCGTCTCGGCGTAGCCCGGCTGCGCCGGGGCCGGGTCCCCCTTCATGCCTCCCAGGTGTGCGTCGAGCCGGTGCCGCGCGATGAGAGACTCAAGGAACGATAGCAGCTCGAACGTTGGATCCTGGTCGGCGATCCGCCTCTGGATGTCCTCGAACTCCCGCCGCAGCGTGAGGTACTCGGCGCTCTTGTCGCGCAGTTGCGCGAGTTCGGTCTGCTTGTCGGGGATGATGCGTTCGAGCGTGCGGATGCGCTCCTGCGTTGGCTTGATCGCAAAGCCGTAGAGAGCCCAGACGGCGATGATCGCTAGCGCGCCGATGCCCATTCTTCTTTCTCTTCTCGTCAGGTGTACCATCATTGCACCGGCCTATGGGTAGAAAGGGACAGCGTGAAGCGCACCTTTCCGGTGTCGTCATCTGTCTGTGCGTTCGGCTGGTCGGCGATATCGACGCCGGAGAGCTGGTCGAGGACGCGCTGCCACTCGGAAACGGCGGCGAAGGTATTGGCCCGGCCCGTCACGCGGGCCGCATCGGCCGCGATGAACATGTCGTCGAGCTGGAGGCTTCCCGTGGTCGGACCGTGCGTGCTGAGCAAGTGCAGCACTTCCAGCACCGTCAGCCGGCCGGGCTGGAACGACGTCAGCAACGCCGATTCGTCGCGGAAGGCGTCCAGCTTCTGTTGGAGCTGCGCCAGCGGCTTGCCGATGTTCTTCTCCTCAGGCAGGATCCGACGGAACAGGTCGCGCTGCTCGCTCTCGACACGCTGGTATTGCGACTCCAGCCGCGCGCATCTGACGAAGAGGCCGACGGTCCAGACCAGCAGGATGGCGGCCAGGAACGCGGCACAGGTCACCAGTTCGCGCCGGATATTCACACGCGGCCGGGTCCGTGCGAAGTAGGGGGTCAGGAAGTTCACGTTGCACGCCGGCTGAGGCAACAGCGCGCGCAGCGCGAGCCCTTCGGCGATGCACAGCGGATACTCCACGTCGGCTGCCACCGGCGGCGCGACGTGAGCGTATGGATCGACCACGGTGGTGCGACCCTCCATCTCGCCATCGATCGCGGTCGCAATGAGCCCGGCGGTCTCAGGGGCCGCGATGAGATAGAGGTGCAGGTTATCCTCGGGATCGGCGCCGTAGAGCTTGCGCCAGGTGATATCGATCTCCCGGCCCAGAACGTCGGCGACCTCGGCCGCCAGCGCGTCTGGCTCGTAGCCGCGCGGCAGCGCCAGCGGGATATTGCGAACCACGAGGATGTGTCCATCCTGCGTCACGGCCAGGCTCAGCAGCGACTCATCCACGCAGCAAAGCAGGGCGGTACCGTGCGCAATCTCGGGATGGTTAACCGTCACGGCGGTGTGAGCGGCGCTGATTGCGGTCTCGATGATCGTCGGACGTATACGCGCCTCGCTCAGCAGACGCAGCTCCTGGCGGACCAGATCGCCGGCCGTCGCCGCCACCAGGACCGAATGCCGCTCGTCCACCAGCGGATGCGCCGAGCAGACCTGCAGGAGGGCCTCTTCGGCCGAGATGGGGAAGCTGTCCCTCAGGATCGACGGGTCCGCTTCACCCAGCTTCTTCAGCGTCGCCGCGTCGACTTGGGCGTCGGCAAAAAACACCGCATGATGAGGCAGCGAAACGACCACCTCCGCCTTGCGGTCGAAGCCGCGCGGGCCGGTCAGCTCGCGCAGGATATCGACGGGCGAATCCGTACTGCGCCGCGTATGCCGGCCGAACGTCTTCTCGACGCGAAAGCCCTCAGGTGTTCGCACCATCTGCACGGCGCGGACGTGATAGCGTCCGATATCTATGCCAATCGATTTCTTGCCCATAATCTTAACGTTACGTCCTTTTCTTGGCCCAACCTCCAAAGCCGGAACAGGACGGCCTGCGCTCAGGACTCCCGGTATAGGATAACATCGACATTTGCGGCCTGCGGGTTCTTCCGCAAGACGGCTTCGACGCGACAATGACGGTCCGCGACGTTTCCCTGCGCCCTGACGCGGTAATATCGCTCGCCGGCGCCGACCGCGACGGAGTCCTGGATGGCCGCGAAGACATTATCGGTCATGCCGGGCACATCGCGCAGCTCGGTTACGTTCTTGAACGGTTTGAGCCGGCGCTGCTGGACGATCATCTGGGCCAGCGTTGCGTCCATCGGCTCGGCCAGGCACTCGATGACGAGTTGCGGCGCCGCATTGATGTTGATGCGTCCGTCGCCTGTCGTGGTGAGGAACTCACGCAAGCGCCCCAGGAACTGCGGCGTCATACCTCTGACTTGGAGCAGCTCGTCAAGGACGTCGATAGGCCCATTCATGCACGGATAGGGCGGATTGAGGCCTCCATAGTAGCTGCTCTCGGCGCCGGAGTTCTCGACCTTGATGAAGGGCAGGTACGTCACCTGGTCGTCGGCGTCGGTCCAGTCGATGATCGCGGGTGCCAGGCCATATCCGATCCGCTGGTCCTGAGGCTGCTGGCGGTTGAGCAGGTCGATGAGCTTGAGGAACTGGTCGACGCGCTTGCGGTCGATCCGGCCGTGCTTGTCTTTGAGCGTATTGACGTTAAGCCGTCCGCCTTCTTCCGTGATCTTCAGCGTGCAGGCGCCGGCGCCGACGGCGAACTCGGCTTTGCCGTTGCGCAGCTTGTCGAGCCTGGGATCGGCGCCGAGATCGTTCGTGTCACGGATGACGGAGATCGCCAGTTGGAGGCCCGCTCGCGCGCAGTTGAGCGCCTGCTCGGACTGGCGGAACCCATCCGCGGCCGCCAGGCTGGCGCGCGTCTTGTGGCTGAACCCGAACAGCAGGCCCGACATCAGGATGACCATGCCGAGGACGAGCACGAGGACAAAACCGCTTCGTCTGTGGTTGGCGGCGCTCGGTCTCATAGCTGCTTGTCCCTTGTTGTTCGTGCAGACGTCTGAGGCCGTCGGGCGACGCGGCAGCCGATGGAGACGGTTCCACTCAGGCGGTGCTCGCGTTCCTTCTCGTCGACGACAGTCAGGTCGATCTTGACAGCCCTCGGCAGTTGCTTTTCTCTCGCATAGTCCCATGTCTGCGACCACCGGCGTCCGTCGTGGAACATCATCTCGAAGCCTTTGACACCGTCGAGCAGCACTTGCCATTGCGGATCATTGTCTTTGTCCGCGAGCCGGCCGGCATGGGCCCGGCGATCTATCGACAGTGTCCCGGCAGCGCGGTCGTATCGATATCGTGTGTACGACAGGCCCTGTGGCGCGGCCGGTGTGCCTCCGAGTCCGGCGGTGGTCAGGAACTGCAGGACCTGGCCGCGACGGTTCTGCGGATCGCCGGTAAAGACCGGCGCCGCGCTCTTGACCAGGATCGGGTTCGTCGTCGGCGGCGCCTTGTCCTCACGCCAGCCGAGTGCCGTGCCGCGTTCCCTTGGCGGAGTTTCTGCAGCATTGGGTTCAGCGGGAGCGTACGCGCAGCGAAGCTGCCGGCTCATGAGGCGCAGGACGAGCTGGGCTCGCTGCGCGCAGTCCAGCCGGCTGTCGTAAACCTCCAGCGAGCCCGATGTCGCGGCGTAGCTGCCATAGACGATCGAGACCAGCGTCGCGATCATCGCCAGCGCCACGAGCATCTCGATCAGAGTGAAGCCCGTATTATTGCGGTTTCGGTTCATTCGTCCTGCTGTCGGCAATGTAGGTGTCCATCTGTACGGTCTTGCGGCTCGCTCCCTGTTGCCAGGCGACGGTGCAGCGCACCTGGCGCAGCCCGCGAAGAGGCCAGCCGCCTGTCGCGCGCGAGTGGGCGTCGGTGATCTCCGTGGTCCAGGCCAGGCGCAGGCCGTTTCGCTCCACGACGCCGGAGTCGGTGCCGCGCTGCGGATAGTCCGGCGCCGAGAGCTCCGCGAGCTTCTCCTGGGCGAGGAACACCGCTTGCGTCTGCGCCTGCGCTACGTCGGCGGTCGCCATGCTGGACAAATGAAGCCTGAGCAGGCTCAACAGCCCGATGGCTGCGACCGCCAGGGCCACCAACACCTCAATGAACGTGAAGGCCTTCGGTCCTGTCGTGATTCGTGCGTTCATCGGACTGACTGGTCAACTCTCGATGTTCCAACTTTCGACGTCAGCATCATCGCCGGTGCCGCCGTCTTCGCCATCCTTGCCGAAGGACTCAAGGTCGTAGTCCTTGCCGTTAAGCCCCGGGCACAAGTAGATGTAAGGATTGCCCCAGGGGTCCGTCGGCACGCGTTCGAGGTAAGCGCTGGCGTTGTAGTTCCTGACGTTGCCTGGATTGGTCACAAGTGCGGCCAGGCCTTCCGACGTTGTAGGGAACCGACCAGTGTCGGACTTGAACAGGGAGAGCGCCTGCTGGATGCTGCGAATGTCAGTCTTGGCTTTTACGCGCCGCGCCTGCTCCGGCCGATCCAGGATCCTCGGCATGATCATCGTCGCCAGCGTCCCCAGGATCACAACGACAATCATCAACTCGATCAGGGTAAAACCCCTTCGCATTGATGATGGATGATGGATGATGGATGATTTGCTCATCGTGATGCCCCAGTCAATTATCAATAATCAATTATCCATAATCAATGGTTAGAGTGCCTGGTTGATTTCGAAGATCGGCAGCAGGATCGCCAGCACGATGAAACCCACGACGGTGCCCATAACCAGTAGGATCAGCGGCTCCAATAGCGCCGTCAGCGTGCGCACCGTCGTTTCGACCTCGCTGTCGTACATCTCGGCGATATCGAGCAAGCCCTCTTCCACGTTGCCGGCCATCTGGCCGGTGGCCATGATGTGAAACACGACCGGCGGAAACAGGCCGGTAGCTTTCACCGCCGCAGCGATGGTTTCACCTTTGTGGACCATCTCCTTGATCGCGACCACCGCTTCGGCGACGACGTGGTTCTGGCTGACGCGCCGGCTGATGTCGAGGGCCGCGATGACGGGAATGCCGCTCTTCATGAGCGTTCCCAGGGTCCGGGTCAGCCGTGCCACCTCCAGTCGAAAGAACAACGGTCCAAACAAAGGCAGCCTGAGCTTGACACGATCGGCCCATATCCGTCCATCGCGCGTCTTGACCAGTGCCACCGCGCCGGCAATGGCGGCACACATAGCGATGAGGATGAGCGCTGTGTTGGCACTGGTGAATTCGCTGATGGCGATCAGCGCTCTCGTCGGCCAGGGCAGCGCCTGATTCATCTCCGTGAAGATCTGTGTGATGCCAGGCACCACGTACGACAACAGGAACATCGCCACCGCCGCGGCGACTGCCGCCATCATGACGGGATAGGCGACCGCCGACTTGACCTTGCCGGTCAACTGCACGCGCTTTTCGAGAATGTCTGCCAGGCGCGCCAGGACCGGTTCGAGCGTGCCGCTGGTCTCACCGGCCGCGACCATGCTGATGAAAAGCTGTGAGAAAAGGCCTGGGTGTTTGCCAAAGGCCTCCGCCAGGCTGCTGCCCGCGTTGACGTCGTCGCGGACCTGCGCGACGATCGGCGCCAGTGACGGACTGCTGTCCGCCCAACGGACGCAGCGACCTTTGGCAGGAGGCTGCAACTGCTCGGCCAAAGCCGACAGCGCCGGTACCAGCGGCATCCCGGCGTGCAGCAGGGTCGAAAGCTGGCGGGCCAGCCGGCAGAGGTCCTTCGTGCTCGCGCGGCGCGGCAGGTCGATGGTCGCGGCGTGCGGTGCAGGACGGTCCTGTGCGCGGCGGCGCTCTTGCGTCCTGGTCGGGCTGTAGTCAGGCAGTATCTGTCGCTCAAGTACCGGCATGTTCGCTCACCTCCCTGCTCGTGCTGACGCTGTCCTGCGTGACGCGATAAACCTCTTCCAGTGTCGTGACACCTGCCAGAGCTTTGCGCAAGCCATCCTGGCGCAGCGTTGTCATCCCGGCCCGCAGCGCCGCCTGTTTGACGACGTGCGCGCCGCGTCTTTGGACGACGAGGTCTCGTATTTCGTCATCTACGATCATCAGCTCGCAGATGCCGGTCCGGCCGACGTAACCCGTCTGCAGGCACGTCTCGCAGCCGGTCCCTTTGTACAATCTTGCATCGGATGTCCCCGGTTGACGCAGCTCCGCGGGGATTTCCGCGATGTCCTGCGCCTGGCAAGGCTGACGGCAATCGGGACAGATCGTGCGCAGCAGGCGCTGCGCCATCACGCCGACCACCGACGACGAGATCAGGTAGGGTTCGATCCCCATGTCGATCAGGCGCGTCACCGCCGAGGGAGCATCGTTGGTGTGCAGCGTGCTGAGCACGAGGTGGCCGGTGAGCGAGGCCTGGATCGCGATCTCGGCGGTTTCCAGGTCGCGGATTTCGCCGATCATGATGATATCGGGGTCCTGCCGGAGGATGTGGCGCAAGCTGCTGGCGAACGTCAGGTTGATCTTGGGCTTGATCTGCATCTGGCCGACACCGGGCAGTTGGTACTCCACCGGGTCCTCGACCGTCAGGATGTTGCGCTCTTCGTTATTCAGCTCGTTCAGCGCGGCGTACAGCGTGGTCGTCTTGCCGCTGCCGGTGGGACCGGTCAGCAGGACGATCCCGTGCGAGATGCCGATCAGCTCGCGGAAGGTCTTGAGCGTCTCGGGCCCGAAACCCGCGTCCTCCAGGCCCAGCGCGCCGCGGCCTCGATCGAGCAGTCTGAGCACCATGCGCTCGCCGCCGGCGGTGGGAATGACGGAGACGCGGATGTCCATCAGCTCCTCGCCAATCTTGACGCGGCTTTGCCCATCCTGGGGCAGACGGTGCTCCGCGATGTTCAAATTCGCCATGATCTTCAGACGCGACAGCAGCGCACTCATTTGTTGGCGCGGCAGGCTCAGCACGTTGTGCAAGACGCCGTCGACGCGAAAGCGCACCTTCAACTCGCTTTCGTAAGGCTCGATGTGGATGTCACTGGCGCGCCGCCGGACCGCCTCGAAGAGGATCTTGTTGACCAGCTTGATAGCCGGCGCTTTGTCGGCGATGTTGAGCAGGTCCTCCGCGTGGGTCTGCACGGAATTCGTGCTTGCGGTTGTGTCCGGACTGATCATCTCCTCGATCTCGCGGTCGTCGCGATCTTGCCGGCCCTCGGCCTGGTAGTAACACTGGCTGATCGCGTTCTCGATCTCCGGCGCCGGGCAGCGCACGCGCGGGCACGCCTGGCCCAGAATGCCGACGATCGCGTCGTACGCTTCGACGTTCAACAGGTCCGCCAGCGCGATCGCGATCGTGCCCTCCTCCAGCACGATCGGAATGGCGCACTGCTTCTTGAGAAACTCCAGCGGCAGCCGCCGGGCCAGGTCGGGATTCAATCGCTCCGGCGCGATCTTCCAGAGCTGCTGACCCTCGATCGGCGGCGCCGGCGCAGTTTCAGGCCGCTCGGCGCCGTGCGGCAGGCCGACGAAAGGCAGTGCTTTCGCGCGCATCGGGCTCATCGGGCGCCCTCCTGGGCCTTGAGCAACTGCTGTTGCTTCTGGTTGGCGACTTCCTGCATCTGCTCGGCGTTGGCCATGACGGTCGGCGTGATGAAGATCAACAGATTGGTCTTCTGGACACGGTCTCTCTGTGTTCTAAAGAGCGCTCCGAACAAGGGTATGTCGCCGATGATCGGCACTTTCTGCGTGACGCGTGTCTTGTCGTCGCGAATCAGCCCGCCGATCACGACAGTCGAGCCGCTGCCTATGGTGATGACTGTCTCGGCGGTTCGCTTGGCGGTCACCGGAGTCGTCAAGGAAACCGAAGCTACATCCTCGAGCAGCTTGGTGAACTCGCTGTTCACGTCTAGACGAACCAGTCCTCCTTGGCTGACGTGCGGCGTGATCTCCAGCGTGATACCGACGTCGCGGTATTCGAAACCCTGAATCACTGTCGGCGTGAGAGGGTCACTCTCGGTGACCCGCGATGTTTCAAGGAAGGCCCTGTTCTCGCCCACGACGATCCTCGCCTTGCGGTGGTTGGAGGTCGTGATGTGAGGCATCGATAGGATGTTGACACTGTTTTCTCTCTCCAAAGCCTGGAGAATGGCGGCGATCTTCACGTCGGAGTTCGTGCCTTTCCACACACCGAGCGCCAGGCCTTCCAGATCGCCGTTAGCGAAATCGACCCGAGGTCCGAAATTGGTCATCGCGAAGCCGCGGAGGCTGGTGGCCACCGCGTCGTCGAGCGTCGCCCAGTCGATCCCGATCTCCTTGAGCGCTTCTTCCGTGATCTCGACGATCCGCATCTCGACGAGGACCTGCTCGCGAACGATGTCGAGCTTCTCGATAATCTTGGAAATCACCTCATAGTCCTGGGTCGAAGCGGCGATGATCAGCGAGTTGGTGCTGGCATGGGCGGTGATCTCCACCGGTTGCGTCGCTTCGATGGCGCCGGTAATCCGCATGCTGGCCAGGACGGTGTTCAGCGCCGCGGCCACCTCATTGGCGTCGGCGTTCTTCAGGTAGGCAACCCGCACGTTCTCGGCGCCGGTCGGGCGCGGGATGTCGAGCTGCCTGACCAGTTGTCTGATCGTCTCGATCTCCTGCTCGCTCGCCACCGCGATGACCGAGTTCGTCCGCTCGTCGGGCAGGACCCTGGCGAGCGGTTGACCCGAGGGTTGGGCCGCTCGCGTGCGTGGGATCGGCTGCGTGCCGACCGCGTCAGACCGCTCCAGGATGCGTGTGATCTGCTCGCTGAGCACCTGCGCGGCAGCGAACTGCAGCGGAATCGCCAGAACCCTCTCGCGCGAGCCCTCGACGTCGAGCTGCTGGATGATCTGGGCCGCATGGAAGATATTGGCCGAGGTATCAGTGATCATGATGGTGTTGTTGCGCGGATACACCGCCGTCTGCGCCGAGGCCGGCAGGATCGGCTTGATGATCTCGCTGATCTCCGCCGCGGTCGCGTATTGCAGCGGCATGATCTGCGTAACCATCGCGTCGTTGCGCGGGATGAACGCGGGATCGGACCCGATGCGCACCTGCGTACTGTGCCTGATCGCGTCGGCCTTGGGGACCACCTTCACCACGTTCTCGCTCTCGATGGTGGCGTAGCCGCACACGTCCAGGATTGACTGAAGGAAGCCGTAGAGCTCGCCCAGCCGGATCGGCGTCGGCGACATCACCGTGACCTTCCCGGTGACGCTCTCGTGCGGGATGAAGTTGATCCCGGTAATCCCGCCGATCGTTTTGAGCACGGCGTGGATGTCCACGGCCTCGAAGTTGACCGAAACCGGTTCGTCCGCCATCCCCGGGTCCGTCAGCGCCGGCATGTTGACCGGCGGAAGCGGTGTCGGAGGCTGCGGTCTCGGCGCGGCAGCCGGCGTCTCGAATGGATCAGCCGCTTCGCTCTGCGCGACCGGAGTCTGGACGGGTCGTGTCTCCTGCGCTTCTGCCTGCTGCTCGAGGGCGTCGGCCTCGGGCAGGTCCGTCGCAGCGACAGTCTCAGGAATCACGGCAGCCGCGCTCTGCTGGGGCCGGGCCAAGTTCGGTGTTGTCTCCGCCTGGCTCAGACTCGGCTGCGGCGTCTGTGTTTCATCAGAGACCTTCGGTCTCGGCCGGGACCGAAACTGGACGGGGCTGACCTCCTGGCTCGATACCGGCTCCGGCTTGAGCCCACAGCCCATCGCGCCTAGAACAACGACGATCAGCAAGCAAGTCAGCAGGCCCGGCCATTCGGCAGGGATAGTGTCTTTGACCTTCACCACGATGTGATTGCGTTTCGTCCTCAAAGCCTCCTCCGCGTTGTTAGAGATCGAATGTTAGGTTCTTGGTCTTGCCATTCCGCACGAGCTCAATGTCGAGCTTTGGCTGTGAACGTGCCTTCATGAGCACCTGGAAAGCCTTCTGCTTGCTGGTCAGAAACTGCCCATTGACGGCGCGCACGATGTCGCCGTCTCGCAGGCCGAACGTCGCAGCCAAGGGAGTCTGGTCCAGGCCCGTGATCTTGAGCCCCTCGGTTTGTCCCTTCTCCACCTGGGGTTCGATGGTCGCGTTGCGAAAGATACTCTCCACATATCCCAGCCTGTCCGACGGTTGTTGCGCCGGCTCGGCACCGGCCTGGAGCATTTGCGCGGTGTCGGCCCCCATGCTGTTCACTTCAGCAGCCACGCTGTGTTGTTCGACGTCGTTGCCAGCGGCGGCACGCAGCACCAGTACGTGCCTTTGGCCGGCATAACGCAGGATGACTCGGTCGGATTCGATCGCTTCGACGGTGGCGGAGGCCACCGTGTCGCCGATCTTGTAGGGCTGGGCCGAGTGCGTCTGCGCGCTCTCGATCACGGCACGCGAAATCGCGGGACTGCCGGCGACGAAACCCACCAGCTTCAGGCCGAGTTCCTCGGCCGACCGCATTGCGTCGGCACCCTGCGGAGCGTCTGGGTCTGCCGGTGTGCCGGTCGTGCCGAAGAGGTTGTTTTCCAGGATGCCAGAGTAGTCCACGGGGCCTGTCTCGCCGGTGGCGACCTCGACAGGCCGTTGCGTCCGGTCGCTACCGGCTACGGCACTGGGCTGGAAGGCTGTATCGAGGCAAAATGGCTCTATGACCGCCCGGCCGACGGCGTACACGAGCAGCACGACCAATCCCGCTCTGGCCGCCCAGAAGAGCTTTGAAATCTGTCTGTCATTTATCATCTCTGTCACCCAGATACAGAAACACCCCGGCTAGTCTATCGTCCATTCCCGCGCGCCACTTGACGCGACATGACGCCTGCAGGAATGCCGGACGCCGGCACCTATTGGCAATATCGGACGCAATTCTTGAGGAGGTCATGCCCACGGAGCCCCGCTGGGTGTCCGATAACTCGGTCCCGCCGATGGTCAACTCAGAGTCATCGCCGCGATCGCGTACGTCACGTTGGCCAGCCCATGAAAGAGGATGGGCGCCAGCAACGAGTGAGTGCGAAGGAACAGCCAGGCCAATAGCACGCCGGGCAGGAATGCCACCGCCGAGGTGATTTGGCCCTGCACGAGGACGTGGGCCAGCGCAAAACAGCTCGCCGAGACCAGAATGGCAATCCCCTCGTCGGTCCTGGTGGATTGCCAACGGCCGCAGTTGAGCACCCTGGCGGCATTGGCTTGGACGTAGCCTCGGAAGAACATCTCTTCCCCCACCGCCACATAGAGGAACTGGTGGAGCAGCCAACTGAGCCAATCGTGTTGCGCTCCGATGACCGGCCGCAGCGGAATCGGCATGTTGATCCGCTTCATCAGCCACAAGGCCAGGAAGATCAAAGGCACAACGTAGACGAATGTCCGGCATACCGCCCCCAGAGCCAGGCCGATGTGTTCGAAGTCCAGACCGAAGAGCGGGAAAGCACGCCCCCCGATCCAGGTAGGCACGAGAGATGCCAGCGCCAGCAGAGCCGGGATCATGAACCATCGAAAGTTATCGGCCCCTTGGATGTTCAGTGCTCTCATGCCGGCCAGCACGGCAACCGTGACGACGACGGTCTCGACCGCCAAGCAAACGGGATGCTTGACGTGCGATTCGGGATACAGGCGTTGCGGCTCGTAGAACGGCAACGAGTCGGGAATACCGGCTTGGCCGTATGAATGCCGCATCTGGAGACTACCCTCCGATGATTTCCGTAGTTGCCGTCGCCTCTGCGTCCGCCAATTCTTGCCCGCCGGCGATTGATCCCCTCCATTGTCACGTGAGGCAGACCGCTGCATGCACTCCAACGTCCTTATAAATCGTACAAACGAAACGGGCCTTCTGCAACATTGCATCGGCCAGAGCGCCTTTGGGGTTTAGGCCCAGCCAAATCGCAATCCGCGCGTTCGGCCACTTCCAGCGGAACCGCTCGACCGCAGCTTCAAGATCGCTCGGCTCTGCAATGGTTTTGCATTTGAGCAGCATTGACAATGGGCCGATCAGGGCCGTAGCATGATTGACAAGCCGCGCGTGTGGCCGGAATCCAGGAGAGACTCGATGGAATCACCTTCCCAGCACCATGAAGCGAACACGAGAGAGCAAGGGGCAGATGGACGAATATCCCTGCTGCCGACCGGCCCCAAGAACCAGAGCGGGCCCCTCAACCGGTTCAGGAGGTACCGGGGCGCTGCTCCGTTCTGGCTGGCGGCGTGTTTGGGTGTGGCGTTGTTCTTGGTCGCGGGGCAGTTGTACCGTGTCCACAGTCGCCGCATCGGCAGCCTCGAACCGATTTCGCTGCCTCTGGCTCTCGAGAACTTGCCGCTGAACATCAATGGGTGGGTGGGCCAAACCGTCGAAATCGATGCCGCTACTCGCAGGGTGCTCGAATCGAGCTTTGCCGACGACTACGTAAGCCGCTATTACGTCGACTCGACCGAGGGAATGTCGGCCAATTTGTACATCGTGTACTGCTCTACTCGAATGGCAGGGCTCACCGGCCATAGACCTGGCGTCTGCTATCCGGCCGGTGGCTGGATCCTGGACGAGAAGTCCTCGTCGGAGTTTGTCTCGCTTTCCGGCCGACGAGTACCCTGTCTGCTGCATCGTTTTCACATGCGCCCGCCGGACTATGAAGAGCGTGTGGTTCTGAGCTACTATGTTCTCAACGGCCAGGTTACTCTCGACGAACGCGAGTTTTCGGACCTCTGGGGTCGCAGACTCAATTTCGGCGGAGACTATGCTCGCTATGTAGCCCAGGTTCAGGTCAGCTCCGCGTGGGAGTCCTCGGTTTTGGCGGCAGCCAGTGCTCTGGCCGATACGGTCTTTGCCTTCCTGCCCGACCCGAACGGTGTCCAGGCGGCTTCTTTGTTGGCCGAGGAGTATGACGTCAGCGGCAACTGACCGTAATTGCATTGTCGTGCTTGATAAATGCTGCCTAACAGACATCTCTCACCAGGGTCAAAGAGTGGTCCGGCGTGTCCTTGTCGGCAAGAAAGAACGGCCGGCACACTCAGTGGTATGCCGGCCGGTCTGTGACTGTCTCCAGCGACGGTTTCGCCTCGTTCGCTGATCCCATCATGGTTTTCCGTAGGTTCCTTGTCTGATTTTGTCGATTTCGGCGGGGCTGAGGATGTCGTTGAAGACGACCATCTCGTCCATGAGGC
>JAFGLV010000012.1 GCA_016927855.1 Sedimentisphaerales bacterium | reverse complement strand
CTGGCTGACCAGCAGCGGACTGCCGACGTCGGCGCTGTTGACGTCATCGAACGTCGTGCCCAGGTAGACGTTGTGCGTCGCCGCGAATGGTCCCGGTTCCCAACTCAGGGTCGTGTCGGGACGCACATCGACGGACCCGTCGCCAGGGCTCGGATCGCCTGCCGACAGTTTTCTCTTTACGACGGTCGGGACATAGTCGCCTTCGTAAAGCTTGATATCATCGATCCAGAAGTCGCCGGGTCCGAACGTGTAGTGGAACGTCGCGCTGGCCGGACTCACATCGCTCGAAAACACGTCGGTGGTAGTATGGAACTCGGTCCACTCCTCCGTCACGTCGACCTGGAGCTCATTGTACGCCTCGTACGGATCGGCCGCATGTTCGGGCTTCATGTTGATTCGCACGGTACCCGATTTGGACTTGAGGAAACAAGAGAGGGTGTACTTCTTGCCCTGCTCAAAAGTATGGTTGTTGTCATACATGCCGGCATCGTAGAAGTTTGCCCCTGCCTCTGGGACCACGATATGCAGGCAGTAGTCTCCCTCGATCACGTCTTCAGGCACTGCCGCACCCACGCATGCCGTGACCACCTCGACGGTAACAGGGGCACCGAGATTGTTGTACGTGGCATACGGGGCAAGTTCGCCGGTTTCGAAACCGCCGTTGGCTAGCATGTTGGTCTGTGCGAGGCTGGAACTGAATCCCAAGAACCCGACCAACGCCACTGTCATCCGCCAGACTGCTCGCGTCTTCATAATGATGTCCACTCCTTGCCTTCGGTCGGTGTGCGACTTGACTACATTGCCCTTGACCTGTATGGGGAGACCCCGGTAATGGCTATCGGGAGTCATGGTATTGGGGTATGCGTGGTGTTGTCGATCATCCAACACGTGCGCCATGAAGGCACTCCTGAGAAACCGCGAACACGAGACGCGACGTTGACGATCCCTTTATCGGCAGAAGCGACGTGCATCTGCGATGCAAGTCATTCGACCAGCGCGATGTTCTCCCGCGTGGCTATCACCGGCGGGCAAGAATGTCTCCGGTATGGGGGATTCGTCTCATCTAAACCCTCTTCGTGCCGCGTTCCTCCTCACTGGCTCAGACGATTGCCAGGGCGGCTTCTCGTCTGAGCGCCGCCCCAAGGTCCTATATTGCGATAATAGCAAATGGCCGACGCGTGCGTCAAGCCCAATCAGCGACAAACTGCAAGAGCGTTCCGCCCGCCTGCGAATTCCACTTCCTCTACCTACCCGGGCACGGGCGGGTGCCTTGGTTTTCGGACCCATCGGCCGTGCTGCCGGCAATGCCTCACGGCGTCACTACAAACCCGTTGCCTCGACCAGCGCGACCCAGTCCTTGTCGGTATCCCTCGGGGGTTGGCCGATGTTGACCGCTCCCGGACCGGTTACTGACCCAACGGTGCCCAGTTCCAGGGCGCCACCCCGGCGGGGGTTGTACCAGCGGATGTTGAACGCCTTCGTCGAACGGCCCAGGTCCAGGTTGGTCGTCCCGCCCGACGGCAGGTAGATGGCGTATACCGACCCGGGATCGGCCAGGCAGTAGTCCTCCGGCGCGCTGGTCAACTCGTCGTGGTGGGCCATCCTCTCGAACGGCAAGTGGTTGCGAAAGAACTCCAGCGCGTAGCGCGTCAGGTCCCACATGTGCTCCCGGCTGCGCCAGGTCTCACAGTTCAGATCGTTATGCGCGAACCGGTAGCCGAAGTACCATTCGACGCCGGCGCCACCGGCCATGAGATTCCCCCAGAGGTGTCGGATGCGGACCTCGTCATGCCAGTAGTCATCGTTGTCGGGCTTGACACCGGTATGGGACGGACCGATCTCGTCGAGGCAGACGAACCACTGGCGCCCGGCCTGGGCTGAGCGGTCGATCCACTTGACCGTCTCGCTGTGCGTGTCGTTGGTCTGGAGCGAAGGCCCCTCGAAGGCAGGCCAGCCCAGCAGCCGGGTGTAGACCTGGTCATATTGGCCGGGGTAAGTGTGGCAGACGATCGGATGATCGTAGGGATCGATATCGCGGATGTACTTGGCGAACGATTTGCGCTGGATGTCAGTATTGGTGTTCTCCTCGCCCAGGTTCCAGACGAGAGCAGGATGGTGCGCAAAGCGCGCGATCAGCTCGCGATAGTAGAGCTTGCGATGGCGTCCGAGGTCGCCTTCGTCGAGGCCCTGGTCGTTTTCAGTTTCCTGCGTCACGACATGAAGCATCAGCCCTTGCGCGTCCATGTGCGAGAAGACGATCTCCCACTGATCGAGCTTGCTGCAATCGAAACGGTCTCGCGTCTGCGGGTCCGTCCAGGGCCAGACGTCCTTGCCGTCACCGCCGTCGATGTTGTAGGTCAGGAAGTAGACGCTGTTCATGCCTTTTGACGAGAGGTAGTTGAGCGCCCCGATGATTCCTTTGCCTTTGCCGTCTTTCCAGGTCGGGTCGCCTTCGCGCCAGTCGGGTACATGTAGCTCGTAGCGATGGATGAACTCCGGCCCGGCCGCTTCGCCTTCGCGCGCCAGCCCTTCGGTGTCGAAGGTCTGGTCGAAGTCGGCGTAGGCCAGGAAATTTTCGGGGCTGTCGGCGCCGCCCTTGATGAAGTACTCTGCCGTCTGGGCGAACTGGAGATATCGCTTGCCGACGTAGCGCAGCATGCCTTTGGAACGAAAGTCGGGAGCGATCTTGTCTGTGACGTCGACGGTGAAGGAGCCGGAGGCGCCGTCGAAGGCCTCGGGACGCCCGACGTTCGGGTCGCTACTCAGCGCGACGTCCGTCCCCGCTCGAAACGACGCGACGTAGCTCCATTTGCCGGGCTCGTCGGGCGCGAAGTGGACCCGCCACTTGTTGCCCGCCGTCGCGCTGCTGTTGGCCGCATCGCCGTCAGCGGCATAGCAGCCCGGCACGACGTAGCGTTTCGTCTCGCGGCCATCCTGCTCGGCGCTCGGCAGGTCGCCTTTGTAGAAAGCCACGTTGAGCCGGTAGTCCAGAAACGGGTTCACGTCGGCTATCTCGCTCGTAGCCGGCCCGTCGAACGTCAGCGTCACGGCGTGCCATTGCCGAAGCTCTCCCGTCACCGTCGCCTGCTCCGGCGCACGCTGATACAGCGCGCACCCACTCGCCAGGACCATGAGTATTGTGCTACCCATGATCGTCAGTCTCCACCATTTCATTGGCATGTTCCCTTCAACATTGATGATTGATAATTGATGACGGATGATTGACTTGAAAAATGAAGGATTGTGAACCATCCATCGTGGCCCCAATCATCAATCATCCATAGTCAATTATCAATGCCTTGGACTTTGTCCGCCAGCGTTCTCTTGAGGGTCCGAAATAGCTCTCCCGAGTTCGCGGCGGTCCGGTAGAACCGCTCGAACCAATTGCCGAACGGATGGTCGTTAATCAGATACGTCCACGTCGAGGAAGGCCCTTTGAGTCCCTCTTTAGCCATGTCGATTCCGTCGGCGCCGATCTCGGCGGTCACGAACGTCTCCACGATTCGGTCGTCGATGTTCTTCAACAGGTCGTAGAAGGCTCTGCCTGCGATCCGATGATATTCATCGAGGGGATTGCGTCCACCGCCGGTTATGAAATGGACGCCGTCGCGAATGTGAGCGAGGTGGTCGAGGTGCTCAGCCCAGGAGCGGTCCAGGTGAAACAGGGTGATCCGCCGCTCCACGTCGGCCAGGACGTCGGCACCGACGTCTGACAGCAGTTGTGCGTAGCGCTGAGGGGCGCGCTCGGCCAGCAGGGACGTCTCTGTCCGACCCAGCAGCATCTCCAGGCGTCGGCCGCGTACGATCCGACGCTGCTGGTCGACGACGTACGAATACTGCCACAGCGTCTTGCGAATCTCCAGGTTCTGGCCTTCAATGACACGTTGCACGTGCTCGATCTCACGACTGACGTCAGCATCGTCGACGGGTTCATCGTCGTGGCCATCGTAGGCCGAGCAGACCGTCTCGTCAATGCCGAAGCGCTGAAACAGGTCATCCTGAAGGCTGATGAAGAAGCGTGAAGAGCCAGGATCGCCTTGGCGAGCCGCCCGGCCGCGCAACTGATCGTCCACGCGCCGGCTCTCGTGGCGGTTCGTGCCGATGACATAGAGACCGCCCAGTGCGACGACCGCTTCGCGGTATTCCTCGGTCGTGCCGCCCAGGCGGATATCGGTGCCGCGTCCGGCCATGTTCGTCGAGATCGTCACGGCGCCGGGAGCGCCTGCCTCTGCCACGATCTCCGCCTCCAGCTCGTCGTTCTTGGCGTTCAGGACCCGACCCGACACGCCTCTGCGCCCCAGCGCCTCGGCCAGTTCCTCCGATTCCGCGACGCTACAGGTGCCGACCAGGATCGGACGTCCGGTCGCACGGACCGTCGCGATTTCCTCGACCAGAGCCGTGCGTTTGGCGTGCTTGGTGGCGAAGACCATATCGGACGCGTCGACGCGGATGCACGGACGGTGAGGCGGAACGACCACGACCGGCAAGCCATAGAACTCGCTGAACTCCTCCGCGGCCGCCTGGGCGGTGGCGGTCATGCCGCAGAGCTTCGGATACATGCGCGCCAGGTGGATCAGCGTGATCGAGCCTCGGATGAAGCCCTCGGCCTGGATCCTCAGTCCTTCCTTGGCTTCGACCGCCGCCTGGAGGCCGTGCGGCCAGTGGCGGTCCTCCACGACCCGGCCGGTGAACTCATCGACGATCTCCACCTTGCCCTCGCGGACGATGTAGTCCACGTCGCGCCGGAGCAGGACATGCGCGTGCAGCGCCTGGTGCAGTTGCGTTACCAGCAGGGTGTTTTCCGGCGCGTGGAGATTGTCGCAGCCCAAAGCGCTCTCGGCGCGGTCCACGCCCGACTCAGTCAGATAGACGTTCCGCTCGTTCTCGTCGGTGTCGTAGTCGAGCCGGACGCGCAGCTCGCGCACCAGCTCGGCCATATGATAAGGATCGGCGACCACCTCGTCTGTACTGCCGGCGATGACCAGCGGAATCCGCGCCTCGTCGATGAGGATCGAGTCCGCTTCGTCCACGATAGCAAAGCGAAACGGTCGATGAACCAGATCCTCGGTGTCGGTGCAGAGCTGGTCCCGCAGGAAGTCGAAGCCCGCCTCCTTGGCGGTGGCGTAGGTGATGTCGCAACGGTACGCGCGCCGGCGTTCTAACGGCGCCATTCCCTGCTGGATGAAACCGACGCTCAGGCCCAGGAACTCGTAGACCGGTCCCATCCAGGCGGCGTCACGGCGGGCCAGGTAGTCGTTGAACGTCAGGACGTGAACGCCTTGACCGGTCAACGCGTTGAGATAGGCAGGCAGCACCGCCGCGAGCGTCTTGCCTTCGCCGGTCTGCATTTCGACCAGTTTGCCCTGATGCATGGCAATCCCGCCGAGCACCTGGACATCGAAGTGACGCATCCCCAGCACGCGCGACGAGACCTCACGCGCCAGCGCGTAGGCCTCCGCGAGCAAATCATCGAGAGCGACACCCGTCCGGGCCTGGGCGATCAACTCGGCCGACAGTCGCCGGAGGCGAGTGTCACTGAACCTGCCGAATTCGTCTGCCCGCATCTCGATCTGCGCGAACAGCTTGCGGTAGGGCGTCAGGTCGAATTCGATCTGACGTCCCCGAAAGCGATGAAACATCTGCCGCAACTTGCCCGCAATCATGTTGCTCTCTGTTCGTCCACGTCCAATCCGCTCGGTTGCACTCGGCCACGAAGTGCGTCGGGTCCATTGTACCGCCTCCTTGCACGCGGGAAAGCCCCTTTGTCGAGCTGCCCGCGCATGAAAAAGGCCGAGCCACCTGGCCCAGCCTCGTTCTATCGTATGGGCTCGTCTGACGCCGGACTACGGCTGTTCCAGCCTGGCCAGCTCTTCGGGCGTAACGGTCCGGGCGCTCAGGTCGCCGAAGATGACCCGGTATTGGCCGTCATCCAATTTCCATCTCAGCAGAACCTTATCTGCATCATCCGGCCCAACTGTCTTACCATGATAGGCTGGCTCCTTGTTCTCAGCGGCAAGGCTCTCGTAAAAATACAGAGGTATTGGGAGTAACATGAACTTGCTCGTGATCTTTGTCTTTTCATCATCCGAAAGACCATCATAGGAATCGTCATAACCTATAAGGACCTGGATCTCTCCTTTTTTGAGAGTCTCTTCCATCGTCCGCATTTCTAAGCTCTCCGGATATTTACCGAGAAGATCGCCAAACAGCCTGAGTCCTTGGACGGCATTCTCTTCGCTGGTAATGGGAACGATGATATCTCCCATAGAGGATGTATAATCTTCCGGTATATTGGGCTCAAAATCAGCCGCACTGAGGATCGCATTCCATCGAAAATCATGGCAGATCTGATGGATATGCGTCTCTTTTGACGTGACAACATCTTCTTCAAGCCGCACCGGCAGAAATGTCTTCACGTCCACCCACAGCTTGACATCCACCTTTATATAATCTCCTATAAAATAATCATCCTGGCCAAAGAAGCCGCCCTTGTAAGCGAGATCGGTCGTCTGGAATCCCTCGACGGTCACACCATCTATGACGGATTGTCCCAGGCTGATGTGGTCACAGGCG
>JAFGLV010000115.1 GCA_016927855.1 Sedimentisphaerales bacterium | reverse complement strand
GCCGTCTCAGGTGTTCTGACCCCGATTCCTGGGCCAGAAACAAGGGTTTCCAGTGGGGCAGCCTCCTTAACGGACCGCCATTCGGGATACCTTGCTGAATAGAGCCCTGTGGACAACTCGTATCGTCGTTGAGGCTCCACAGGTAGTCAGCTTTGGCGCTCATAGAGGCGCACTCCCTTGACGCGGATGATGGCTCCAACGGGCGGATTCTGGGAGAGGTTTACGAAATCAACGCGTTTAGGCAACTCAAAGTAGAGTCGCCCATAGAAATCGAACTCGACGGCCACCCCCTCTGCGGCCAAGTCGGTATCCAGCGCACCGGCCTCGTCCTGGCCAGCCGAGCCGAACAACCAGACGCCATCAACATCAGAATCTTGAGCCATTGACGTGACAACATGCTGCGGATAGGATGATATCATGCCTTTGTCCTGTTCTCTGCGTCATCGCGCGCCTTCTATCCATATGATAATACGTGCCGGCATCGCCGCAAAGGCAAAAAGCCCGGCCCTCACTTCGCTGCGGCCCGCGGATGCCACAGATCACGCGGCCGGTACTCTACTCCTGCGAACGAGCAGTGCGGCGCTACCTGCGATTCGCAGGTACTGCCCTCATCACACCGGCGCTAGCCACCAACGCGGCACGGGGTCTGCCCCTACGGGCATTTCTTGAGAGCTCCACAGGGCCGGGCTGCCTCGGAATCGCCCAATTCAGGCAACAAGGCAACACTTTCAAACTTGAAACGGATGTCACGCAAGATTCTCTTGTGCTTGCGAGGGAAACAGGGTACGGCGTCCGCGACGATTCTGGGGGGGCGTTTTTCGTTCAAAACACGCAACGCCGTCCTCTTAGGGGGGAGCGCTGCGGCCAGCGGCCACAGCGATTGATTAAGGATGATTGATGATGGATGATTGTGCGAAACAAAGCCAATTTGTGGCCATCCGACGCTTTCACGCATCTACGCTCCCACGCTTTCACCGCGCCTGCGACCGCGCCAAACAAACCCAATTTGCCACCGGAGCCCATCCGGCATCGGGCTGCACTCCCACGCGTCTACCTCGCCGGCAGTTGCCTGGAAGGTTTTCGGGCCGCTTTGCGACCAATCTCACGGTTCGGATGGTTGGTCAAACAAAGCCGATCTCGGCGGAGACGGGCGTTTCCGGCAAAAGCCGAGTGGAGCAATGGGAATTTGTGAACCAAGCGATGGATTACAGCGGTATAGATGAGTAGATTCGTGCTGACTGACGTTAAGGAGACCTACCATGCAATCTAAGGACTTGCGCAATCCGTTGAAGTGGGCGGTCGTCATCGGGCTTATAAGTGCTGCTATTATAGTCGTTTGGGGACAATCACCGGCCGCGATGGAAGGCGAGGGCCTGCCGACCACGTCCGGCGGGCTGCTGGTTGACGATTTCACCTCGGCCGGGCACGCCTCGGCGCTCGGTACGAAATGGACCTTCGCCTCCGGCGGGGCCGCGCAGAACGCCGTGCCAGGCAAGCTGGAGTTCGTGGAAGATGCCGGCCAGAGCGCCCTGTACCTGACGGGCACGGTCCCGACCGGAGGCAGAGCAGGCGGCTATCTCGAGGCGCGGCTCGACTTGGCGCCCGAGGGACGCTCCTTCGACGCGCAGGGCTACAGCGGCATTCGCCTACGCGTCAAAGGCGACGGAAACCCCTATGCGGTTCGCCTGCGCAGCAGGCAGACCCGGTATTCCGGCCAGTACTACCAAGCTACTTTTCCGACGACAGGCTCGTGGCAGGATGTTAGCCTGCTGTTCAGGCAGTTCGAGCCGGTATCCGTCAGGACATCGGTTAGTAGCGCGGCGCTTCGGACGGTGGCACTGGTCGCTACCGGCAGAGGCCAAACCGCCGATCTCTACGTCGCGAGCATCGGCTTCTATCGAGAGGATAACATGTACCGAGAGCTGACACCGGAAGAGGAACGCGTGATCGTTCGCAAGGGCACCGAGGGGCCGTTCACCGGCAAGTACGACAACCACTTCGAGCCGGGCGTCTACACCTGCAAGCGCTGCGGCGCCAAGCTGTTCGAGTCAACGTCAAAGTTCAACTCGCACTGCGGCTGGCCCAGCTTCGACGAGCAGATCCCGGGCGCCGTCAAGTGGCAGCGCGACGCCGACGGCGTGCGCACCGAGATTCTCTGCGCCAACTGCGGCGGTCACCTGGGTCACGTTTTCCAGGGTGAGCAGTTGACCGCTAAGAATACCCGCTATTGCGTCAATTCGATTTCGATGAACTTCATCCCGGCCGCAGCGCTGCAGGATACCGAAGGGGCGTCTCAGGCCGATGCGCCGGAGACCGAAACCGCGATCTTCGCTTCCGGCTGTTTCTGGGGCACGGAGTATTACCTTCAGCGCGCGCCCGGCGTGATCTCCACCACCGTGGGCTACACCGGCGGCCATGTGGACAACCCGACCTACAAGCAGGTCTGCACCGACAAGACGGGACACGCGGAAGCGGTCCAGGTCGTGTACGATCCCAGCCAGACCAGCTACGCGAAACTGGCGCGGCTTTTCTTCGAGACGCACGACTTCACGCAGGTCAACCGCCAGGGTCCGGACATCGGCAGGCAGTACCGCTCCGCGATCTTTTATCTCAACGACGAGCAGAGGCACATCGCGACGGAGATGAAGGACCGGCTGACGAAGGCGGGCTTCAAGGTCGCGACGGAAATCACGCCCGCCAGCAAGTTCTGGCCCGCCGAGCTCTATCACCAGGACTACTACAACAAGACCGGCAAGACCCCGTACTGCCACATCTATCGTCCGATCGCGGCGCTGGAAGGTGTCGCGACGCGATAGACAGAGCGTTGCATTTCGGGGGGGCCAGGGCTCCTATTGAAAGTATCCGGCTCCCTTTTGTGTTGTATCGGGGCGGGCCGCGTTCGTCGGGACGTTGGCCCGCCTGGCCTACAGACCCGGCGCGAATGGGCGAAGCGTTCGAAGCCGCTGCGCCCCGAGGGCGGCCCGCCCCGCCTGGTGGCTGACCTTGGATCACAAGCCGCTTCTGGCAACAGAGGCCTGCGTTGACGAGCAGGCTCGTTGCTTCACTGCTTTAGTGCGGCGGGAGTGGCTGTGGTGACCGCGCGCAGAGGACACCGTCAATCACGCCACGGCTTTCTTCCGATAGAACAGGAAGAGGATGATCCCCAGAGAGACCAGACCCACGAGCCCGTTGTCGCCCAGCGTGCCGAGCAGTTCCGTCAGGTTCGCCACGATCCCGCCGAAGAACGGCACGCCCTTGCCGAACAGGATCTCCACGACGACACCCAGAGCTACCAGCAACAGGGCAATCTCCGTGATCTCGCCCAGCACTCTCTTGACTTCTTGAAGGTACTGCATGATCAGTTCTCCTACAACGCATTCCCAACAGGTTCAGAAAAACTGGACACAATCCAGCGAATTTTACTCGGCTGGATGCCGGCATTTTCTTTAACCCGATCCAGCAACCAGCCGGACATTTCAGCTTTATAATAGCCTTTTTCTAAGGATCTCGCGCGGCGCACCGAACCGCAAAACCGCGTATCAGTATCGCTAGTGACCTTGGCAGACCGGTGCCGGCTCGAAAAATTTTTTCGGGCGGCGGCGCCGAATCCCAGGGAACCATCCGGCCCCGCCGCAGTAGACTCGTGCCGAGGGCGGCCGTACCCCTTGGCTGATATGTTAATCTGGAGTATTACACCTTGACTCTTACCGACAAAATAGGTGAAATACTGAGGTGATGCTGGACGTGCTCCAATTCGCGATGCGGACTCTGCTCGCGGCTGCCGTTTTCGGCTTTGTGTGGACCCTCATAAAGCCGCGGACCCAGTCCATGCGGATCGTGAGAGCCGCTTTGCTGGTCCTTTGCCTGCTGCTGGCGCTGACCGCCGTGCGGGCCGCTGGTATCTGAGCCCAGCTTTCTCCTCCCCCACGACAGGCACCTTCGCGGCCGTGCTTTGCTTTTGACCGCCTGAGTGGCCGAGGCTACAATCACGTCACTGGGTGATTCGCCGCCGGGGCAACCGCCCGAACGGATACCGTCTGCATGTTGATGGGAGGTGACAGACCATGCCAACCGATCGGAATCACTCCACGCTTACCCGTCGCGATTTCCTTGTCACCACCGCCGCGTCGGTGGCTACCTTGGGAGTTGTAGGAGCCGGTTGTATGCAAGAAGACAGGGGCAACACCGCCAAAGCCAAGACGCCGCTGCCGGTGGGGTTGCAGCTCTACTCGGTCCGCGCCGACTGCGCCAGAGACCTGCCCGGCACCGTCGCGGCGGTGGCGAAGATGGGCTATGACGGCGTCGAGTTTGCCGGCTACTACGAGTACTCCGCCCAGGACCTGCGCAAGCTGCTCGACGACCACGGTCTGAAATGCTGCGGCACTCACACCGCGATGGAGACCCTGTCGGACGAGAATCTGGAGGCGACGATCGAGTTCAACCGGACGCTGGGCAACAAGTACCTGATCGTCCCGTGGCTGACGGCGGAAGGGCCGAACCCTGCCGAGACCTGGCGGCGCTACGCCGACCGTTTCAACGTCCTGGCTGAGAAGGTCAAACCACACGGCATGGTCGTCGGCTACCACAGCCACGCTCACGACTTCACACCCATCGACGGCGTGATGCCCTGGGACATCCTGTTCGGCAATACGAGCAAGGACGTCGTCATGCAGATTGACACATGCAATACCATGAGTGGTGGTGGCGATCCCGTCGCCTTCCTGAAGCGCTATCCCGGCCGCTCGCTGACCATCCACATCAAGGAGTACTCCGCCACCAACCCTAACGCCATCATAGGCGAAGGTGACGTCAAGTGGGACGAGATCTTCACCCTGTGCGAGACGATCGGCAACACGCGGTGGTACATCATCGAGGAGGAGAAGGACGCCTATCCGCCACTGACCGCGGTCGACCTGTGCTTGAAGAACTACCGGAAGCTGCGCGCCTGACCTATGGCATACGCGTCTTCCGGCCCGTTTGTAGTGCGCCTCTAAGGGCAGAGTAGCACGGGCGAGACGCCCGTGAGCATGGGCGAGGCGTCCATGCTACGAGACGCGTGTCAGCCTCAGCCGAAGGTCTTCCCATTCCAGGCCCAGTTGACGGCGGTCAGCTCCGTGAAGGTCAGGTAAACTCGGCTCGGCGGGATCGCCAGCTCCTTTTGCAGCAGCGCGCTGACGTGCTGGGCTAAGACCTGGTTGACCGACTTGCCCAGACCGCCGATGGACTTGATCGTCACGAGGGCAGTCGGTCCCGCTGCGCCGCTCATCGTCATCGTGACCTTGTCATAGACGCAGGCCATCACGTACTGCTCGGGCTTGCCGATCCCTTCGGCCGCGAGCTTGGACAGAGTCCCGGCGAGCGACTCCTTCTTCGCTCCGTCCACTTCACACGACGTCTCAACCTGAATCAACGGCATACTCGTCTCCTTCCAGATCCGTGCATAATTGCAGTTTCACCTCTCGGCAACGTTTCTCTTACGCGCCACCATCCCGGCCGGTTCACGAGTCGAGCCGTCTGATGGTTGTCGTCATGTCGGCGGTGTTGAGGAGGACGATGTGGCCGGGAAGGCCCATCCAGTTGGTGGCGGCACCCGGGTTGATGACGAGCGCCCGGCCCAGGCGCCGTATGTCCTGGCGGTGGGTATGACCGTGAACGACAAGGTCGTACGCCCCGCCGTCGATCGCAGCGCCGATGGAATCGGGCTTATGGGTCATGTAGATCGTGCGGCCGTCGATCTGGCCCCGGTAGCTGTCCGAATGGACCTCGCCGCCGACGGTCTCAATGGCGGTCCCCAGCGACCTGCGGTCGGCGTCGCAATTGCCGAAGACCGCGATGAGCCTGGCTTGCTGCAGCCCGGCGAAGAGATCGATCGTGCAAGCCGACGTGATGTCGCCGGCGTGCAGGACGTACTGGACGGCCTCTTCGCTGAAGATCTGAATCGCTCGCCGGACGTTGCGATGATGATCGTGTGTGTCGGAAATAACGCCAATCTGCATAATTTGCCCCAGTCGACACGTGGGTCAAGGACCCACCCTACAATTGGTCCGGCCCATCTTACCCTCGATCGACCCTGCCTGCAAACGCGGGATAATGGTGTCCGTGGGGCCTTGTGCAATCCGGCCGCAACGTTAAGATGGGCCGGTGGCACTCGCGACGGTGCGACCGCCGGACGGGGTGCGCAGGAGGACCGAAACCGTGGTGATCAAGGAGAGACAAGGATGATACGAAGCGGAAAGGTCGTGGCTGTCTCGGCGGCGCTTGTGCTGGCTGCATTCGTTTTCCAGGCGGGCTGCGAGCCCAATACCCGCGCGCTGTTCACCAAACCCGAACTGTTCCGGTACGAGCGCCTGGGGGTGCTCGGTCTCAATCCGGAGCAGGAACAAATCTTCATGGCCGCCTATTTCAAGACGTTCATCAACCAGCCCATCACCTTCGTCGAGCGCGGCGCGCTGGCCAAGGTCATCGGCGAACAGGACCTCCTCAAGGGTCGGCTCAACGACGCGACGCGCGCCCGCATCAAGCAGATCCTGGGCGTCGAGGCGTTGATCCTGTGCGAATACTACGAGGATGCCGCCCGTCCGGGCAAGGCGATGAAGCTGCGCGTGCGCGTGGTGGACAGCGAGACCGGTGCCATCGTCGGCTCGGTCTTGACGGAGAACTACCGCAACTTCGACGATCACGCACGAGTCGCGGTCGAGGCGATCAAGAAGGACCTCTTCAGTGGGCGCGCGTAGCGCGCCGGTGACGGCATCAACGGGACGCATGCGACCATTGAGCGTAGGCAAGATTCAAGAGCGTGGTCTTTCCATCGTTATCCGCAGCGAGGGTCGGACGCCTTCCAGGCGACAAGGCAATCTCCCAGTACCCCCGCCCGTCGGTCTGGGTTCCGGTATTGGGGGCAGATGCCATATAGAGAGATACCCACGCCCCTGGTGTGGCCTCGCCCACCCACCGACCCGGGGCCGTAGCAGTGGCCGGTTGATAGGCCGTGACACAGAGGAACGGCTCGCCTGCCGCCAGCGCGCGGTGATACGCGACCATCGCATCCACGTCGGTCGCCGAAGGGGTCAGAAAGGCGGGACCTTCCATCATCTCGCGCACCACGACCTTCAACTCTCTACCCGCAGGCTCGGCAAAACCCTCTCCGTAGAAACTGCCCTCTGGACCGTGACAGCGAGCGCATGCATCCTCGAATGTACTGACCGGCGGTAGAGAGAGTGGCTGAAGGTCAACGGCTTGCGCCGCCGGCTCGTGGGCGCGCGTCTCCGGCCGGCGGCAGCCACAGATAAGGACGAGCGTCACGGTGATCGGCAGGACAGGCTGTTTCACGAGGATTGCCCTACGAAGCTCAAGCGATAGACGCGGTCGCCTTCGTCGTCGCTGATCAGCAGCGAGCCGTCGGGCGCAACCACGACATCCACGGGACGACCCAGGACCTGGCCGCTGTCCAGAACGAAGCTGACGTAGACGAGTTCGCCGTAGGGTCTGCCCTGGTCGAACAGGACCCGCGTGACGCAATAGCCCGAGCGCCGGCTGCGATTCCAGGAGCCGTGATAGGCGACGAAGGCGTCGCCGCGACAGTCTTGGGGGAATTGCGCGCCGGCATAGAACACCATCGCATTCGGGGCCCAATGGGCGCCGGTCGGCCAAGCCGGCGAGATCGTCTTGGCGGCCAGCTCGACGATGTCGGGACGTCTCATGTACTCATAGCGCGGTAGCTTGCTGGCGACGATGAAAGGATGGCCGTAGAAGCCGCCCTCGACGTACAGGTTCATTTCGTCGGGCGGATTGAGGTCGGTGATCGGCTGGCCGTGCGGGTTGTTGCGTCCCTCGATTTCGCCGCCAAACCAATCGCTGCCGTGGTCCATCCCCCAGATCTCATCGGTGCCCGGCCGGACCACGAACTTCTCCGTGTTGCGCAGACCCGACGCAAAGAGCTTCTTGTCGCCGCCGGCCAGATCGAACGACCATATCTTCATCCGCTCGGTGCTGGAGTCGTCGGTGATGTTGCCGCTGCACCCGATGCTCGTATAGAGCCGCCCGTTGTGAATGAGGATCGACCGCCACCAATGCCCTCCGCCGCGCGGCAGCCGGCCTTGGGGGATGACCGTCTGCTCCTCGTCGGCGGCGCCGTCACCGTCGGTGTCGCGGCCCTTGAAGATCGCTCCAGTCTCGGTGAACCACAGCCAGCCCTCGTGCCAGAGGAGCCCATGCACCGTGCGATGGCCCGAGACGAACGTGGAAATTGACTCGTAGACACCGTCGCGGTTCCGATCACGACATGCCTTGATCTCGCCGACGTGTGGCTGCGAGACAAACAGCGTCCCGTCCGGAGCGAGCGCCATGAACCGCGCCCGGTCCAAAGAGGGGACCGCCAGGCTCAGCCGATACCCTTGCCGCACCTCGATGCGCGAATCCGCAGTCTGAGCCAAGACGCATTGGCCCGTGCACAGCGATACGACAGCAACGACAAGAACGATAGAGCCAATCGGTTTCATATAGGCCTCCCACCAAGCGAGCGCGTGTAGAAACGCGCGGCAGTGCGCCTCCAACACGGCTTGCGGAATGTACGCAGCGAAAGCGTTTCGGTTCCTGGGATCTTTGTGGACAGCCGGCGCGACGGGCAGAGAACCCACCCTGCCACCTGTAGCCGTATTCTACCTCACGACCTCGTAGCTGAGCAGAACGATGCCTTCGCTCTGTTCTTCCACGCTGCGCAGACGCAGCCGCATCACCCCGGCGCCGGTCGCCAGGTCGGGCGCGCGGAAGAACGACTTCGGGGTCGTGCCTCCGACCAGGCACGGATGCACCAGCAGGTGAACCTCGTCGACCAATCCGGCCCGCAGGAGCAGGCCGTTCAGCGTGCCTCCACTATCGACGCGCACAACCTTGGCCTTGTACTGGATGTTGAGCCGCTCCAGAGCAATGGCGTAGTCAACGTGGTCGGCGCCACAAACGATGTAGTCGATGTGTCTGCGCTCGAGGTATTCGAGATGCTCCTGGGCGGTCTTCTCGGAGCACAGGGCAACCGTCTTTCTCCAGTAAGGCAGGCGCTTCCAGAAATGCCAGTTCTTGAGCCGGCCTCGGCTGTCGGGGATCACGAGGATGGGCCTGGCATCGTCGGGAGCGGCATCGACCGGTGAGAAATCCGACTCCGTTTCCGCAGGCATCTCCTCCGGCGGGTTCAAGGCGGTGTCACATCCCACGAGGGTGGCGTCTTCGTTCCATCCGGAAATGAGCCCGTAGAACAGCCCCATGTCGGGCTTGAACCAGTCGATGCGGCCGTCCAGGCTCACGGCGTTGTACACGATCACTCTCGGTTTCATGATCCTCCTTGTGGCCATCCCGGGACGGTATGCCGACCCGGGCTCGCGCATTATAGCAGAGACACCCGGTTCAGAGCCAATCCGGAAATCCGCCGGGCCACAGAGGAAACGGTTCACATCAACCGCGCAAGCAGCTAAGATGGGCCGCGACAGGGCGGCTGGTGCGACGCGCGACGCAACCGCAAACCGTAACGCCCAGCGCAACCGCAACCGCGAACGAGGTAGAGCATGGCCAAACGAAAACTGAAGTCGATCGCCGTGATGACCGGTGGCGGCGACTGTCCCGGATTGAACGCCGTGATTCGCGCCGTCACCAAGACCGCTATCAACCAGCACGGGCTGACCGTCTGGGGCATCCAGGACGGCTATCTCGGGCTGATCGAAAACCGCATCGTCCCGCTTACCTATCAGGACACCAGTAACATCCTCACGCTGGGTGGGACGATCCTCGGCTCGAGCAACACCTCGGACCCGTTCCGCTTTCCCGTGCAGGTCGGCGAGAAGGTCCAGATCAAGGACGTCTCGAAGCAGTGCCTGACGCGCCTGTACGAGCGCGGCATCGAGGCGCTTGTCTGCATCGGCGGCGACGGGACGATGGCATCCGCCGCCAAGTTCACCAAGCTGGGCCTGCCGGTCATCGGCGTACCCAAAACCATCGACAATGACCTGGTCGGCACCGACGTGACGTTCGGCTTCGATACCGCCGTGACGACTGCGACCGAAGCCATCGACAAGATTCACACCACCGCCAGCTCACACCACCGCGTGATGATTATCGAGGTGATGGGTCGCTACGCCGGCTGGATCGCGCTCTACGCCGGCGCTGCCAGCGGTGCCGACGTGATCCTCATCCCTGAGATACCCTACGAGCTCGACAAGGTCTGCCAGTACGTCGTGCGCCGGTCTCAGCGCGGCAAACGATTCAGCATCATCGTCGTTTCCGAGGGTGCTAAGCCCCACGGCGGCCAGATGGTGGTCCTCAAGCGCATCGCGACCAGTCCCGACCCGATTCGCCTGGGCGGGATTGCCAACAAGCTGGCCGAAGATATCAATGCGCAGACGGCGCTCGATTGCCGCGCCGTCGTGCTCGGTCACGTCCAGCGAGGCGGGACGCCGACGCCTCACGATCGAACCCTGGCCACGATGTTCGGCCACCACGCTCTGGAACTGCTCGCCGACGGGGTCAAGAACCGGCTGGTGGTCTGGAAGGATGGCGCGTTGTCGAGCGTGCCACTTTCGAGCGTGGCCGGCAAGACGAAGCTCGTCCCACGCCACCACAAGCTGATCCAAGCCGCCAAAGCCATCGGCGCCAGCTTCGGCGCCTAGTGGCGAGGGCGCGAGCGCCCTTGCGTCCCGAGGGCATCTCGCCCTCGACTTCTGTCGAAAGGACTTGTTTTGAGCGCGAGCGAGACGCTCGCGACACGCGCGGGCGGGACGCCCGCGACACGGTATGACAAGACGCCGTCCGAAGAGAACGTTCCTGATCGTCGCGTTACTGCTAACGGCTGCGACCGCGCTTGTGCTTTGGAGGCTGGGCTTGGCCCTGTTGTACGCCTATTTGATCGGCATCAACGCCGCGACAGTCGTCCTGTACGCGTATGACAAGCGACAAGCCATCGCAGTCAGAGGTCGCGTGCCGGAATTCGTCCTGCACCTCGCCGCGCTGGCAGGCGGCAGTCCGGCCGCGCTGCTGGCCCAAGGCCTGTTCCGGCACAAGACGAAGAAGCTGCGCTTCAGGATCGTGTTCGTTGGCATCGTGCTGCTGCAACTCGCATTTGTGTACTGCTACCGGCGTTTGGTTCTTCGGACCTCGTAGATGACAACGTTTCCGCAAGACATCCGGTTTCGCAAGCTCTGGCGCAGCTACCAGCAGCGCGTGCTGTCGGAACTCGGCAGCCACCTCGACGACAACCACTTGCACATCATTGCCGCGCCCGGCTCAGGCAAAACCGTCCTCGGTCTGGAAGTTGTCCGGCGTCTGGACCAGCCGACACTGGTCTTCTCGCCCACCGTCGCCATCCGCGACCAGTGGGTAGACCGCCTGGTGGGCCTGTTCAGTGACGCCGGAGGCGGCACGCCGGACTGGATCTCCAAGGACATCAGGAATCCTCGCCTGTTGACGGTCTCGACCTACCAGGGACTCCACAGCGTCTATACCGGCCAGGCGGAGACATCCGACAACGAAGAAGAGGATGAAGCACCGCCTGCGCCAACCTCGTCGCGATTCGTCGGGCGCGATGCGTTGCTGGAAAAGCTGCGAACGCTCGGCGTACGCACGCTCGTGCTGGACGAGGCACACCACCTGCGGAACGAATGGTGGAGGTGCCTGGTGGATCTGAAGAAGCACCTGGGTGACCCTGTGGTCGTCGCGCTGACCGCCACCGCGCCCTTCGACGTCTCGCCTCTCGAGTGGGACCGCTACGTCGACCTTTGCGGCCCGATCGACGCGGAAATCTGCGTGCCCGAGTTGGTGTTGGAGAAGAACCTCTGTCCCCACGAGGACTACGTGTACCTGTCGGCGCCGCTGCAGGCCGAGCAGGAGGAGCTGCGCCAGTTCCGCCAAGAGGTGGACGACTACGTCAAGTCGCTCGCGGCCAACGAAGCCTTCGTGCAAGCCCTCGAAAGCGACCCGCGCGTACGCGCGCCTCAGGCACACATCGAGGATATTCTGGCCGATCCGGGATTCTATTCCACTATTGCGTTCTTTCTAAACCACGCGCGCGGCCGTCCCCCGCGCCGGCTCTTGCACGTTGTCGGGTTCTCGCCGCGCAAGTGTCCCAAGCTGACGCTCGAATGGCTCGAAATCCTCCTGAGCGGCTGCCTGTACACGCACGCCAGGGATTTCGTGGACCACAAAGAGTTGTTGGGGCAGATCGGCCGGGACCTCAAGCGCATCGGAGCGATCGAAAGGAGAACGGTCAATCTGCGCAGCAATAGCCAGACCGCGAGGTTGCTGACGCGCAGTGCCTCGAAGCTCAAGAGCATCGAGGATATCGTCGCTATCGAGAACACGTCGCTCGGAGCCGATCTGCGCATGGTCGTCCTGACCGACTACATCCGCAAAGAGGATTTCCCGAAAGAGCCGACCGACCTCAAACCGCTCAAGCGACTGGGCGTCGTGCCGATCTTCGAGCAGATCCGCAGAAGTGAGCCCGCCGGCGTGCTCCTGGGCATCCTGAGCGGCACGCTGACGGTCATCCCCGCCGATGCCCGAGAGCAGCTTAGCGCCGTTGCCGCCGAGCTCGGTCTCGACCCAGCCAACGTCGCGTCTAAACCGCTGGCCCACGACGAGCGGTTCTGCGAAGTCACGCTGGGCGGCGCCGACAAGCAGCAAATGGTCACGCTCATCACCAGACTCTTTCAACGAGGCAGCATCAATGTCCTGGTTGGAACCACATCGCTGCTGGGCGAGGGCTGGGATGCGCCGTCGGTCAACGCGCTGATCCTGGCGAGCTTCGTCGGCTCGTACATGCTCAGCAATCAAATGCGCGGCCGCGCCATCCGCACCCAGGAAGGCAATCCCGCCAAGACCGCCAACATCTGGCACCTCGTCTGCCAGGAGCCGGGCGTCGCAGAGGCCGGTGAAGACTTCGAGACGCTGGAGCGGCGGTTCAAGGCGTTCGTCGGCGTCTCGTTCGCCAATGTCACCATCGAAAACGGCCTGTTGCGACTGGGAATAGGTCGTCCACCTTACGACGAGACGCGCATCGCGCAGATCAACGCGATGATGGTCCACCACGCCCAAGATCGTGACGCTCTGCGCACGCGCTGGGAGCAGGCATTGGCTGCGGCCAGCGCGGGACTCATGCTCGAAGAGGTCACGACCTCGCAACTGGTCCTGCCGCGCGAGTTCGTCTTCACCCGCACGATCCTGGCAGTGCTCTGGCAGGCGTGGTTCTGGGGCGTGTCGGTCTTCTCGCTGCTGATGCGGTCGGCGGAGGCATCGCGCGGCCAGATGACAACCCGAACGCTGATGTTGTTGCTGGCCATCGCCTCCGGCGGCGCAGCGGTCGCGGCGTTGCCCAATTTCGGCAAAGCTGTCTGGCTCTTCCTGCGTCACGGCCCGGTCGCGTCGAGCATGAAGCAGATCGGCAAAGCCCTGCTCAAGTCGCTCATCGAAGTCGAAACCATCGAGACCCGGCCTTCCCACATTCGCGTCGTCGCCGAGAGTGGCAGCTACGGAACGGTGAGCTGCACGCTCAAGGGCGCGACCACGCGCGAGCGGTCGGTCTTCCTGGAGGCCCTGCAGGAGCTGCTCGCGCCGATCGACAACCCGCGCTACCTGCTGGTGCGAAAGAGCCCGCTGGGCACGCTGGTCCGCCGCGACTACCACGCCGTGCCCAAGGTCCTGGCCAAGAACAAGGAATCCGCCGACCATTTCGCCAGGATGTGGACCCGCTACGTCGGTCCCTGCGATCTGGTCTACACCCGCAGCGTCGAGGGCCGCCAGCGCCTGCTGAAAGCCCGCGCCCAATCGCTCTCCGCCGCCTTCCAACACCGCACCGAACGCACCCGCGCCTGGCGCTAGGCAATAGCAAACTGCCAAAGAAGACCTCTCAGGCAGAGTGCACATCCTGCTCTGCAGGATCATTGCTCTGGTTGGCGGCTCCCTGTGTCAACGAATAGAGCACAGTCATTGCGCAGGCATAAAAGAACATCCAGTGACCAGAGAACCCTCTGACAAAGTAGGCCTCGTGCCTCTCGTATTCTTCGTCGGTGAGCAGACGAATGATCTCGCCGTGGTCAACGAGAGCTTTGGGCCCGAGATTCGTAGATGGCACGCCTCCTTGATTCAAGACGAAGCCTGTGTGGAAGAAATTAAAGCACGTGTAAAGGAACAAGACTATCGACAAGACTTTCATCCAAAGCGGTGCATGACGCGCGAGAATATCCCAGGATCGCCAAGGATCATCCTTGGTACACATCTTCCCCAACATGAAGACGGCCGGAATCCATACAACGAATATCAGTACGTGCAGCAACATGACACCAGGAACTGCCCTCTGGGGATTCACGCCGAAGAACGTGGCAATGTGGGCCGCGGCACTAGCCAGCAGTCCGATACCGGCCGCATACACAAGAGACTTCGTAGCTCTTGCCATCTCCACACCTGCTCGCAGAAGCCGTGTTCCTGTCGCGTGACTCTGTCTATTGAACCCATGATACCGCCGCAATCTGAGGAAAACCAAGAACAAAACTGCCGCAGGTGTGGTTGATGTCGGGAGATGGTTTCTTGGCGTTGAGCATAGTCAGGGTCCTTCGCGACGAAAATCCCCCACCTCATCATCCATAGAAGTGCGGCAGACGTTGCCAACCTGCTCAATGGTGTTCAAGCAGATGCTCCAGCAGGACCGTCGCTACCGCGGTGCGTATATCGTCGTCTTCACTGCGGCCTGTACTTCCACCCAACGTGCCCGGCAGGCCACTAGCGGTCTAGGATTTCGGGGGTTTTGGTGCGGAAGTAGTCGAGCCAGTCGGCGACGATCGCGGCGGCGATGTCGTCGCGGGTCTGCCGGTACTGGTCGAGCGTCTTGCCCCAATAGAAGCCGAGGTAGCCGTCGGCGGCCGGACGCGAGCCGTCGATGAAGGCGTTGAGCTCCTGGATGCCGCAACTGAGCGCAAACGTCTCCTCGATGACCAGGGGCTTGCCGATCTCGTAGACTTTCAGAGCGGTCAAGGCCTTGTCCACTTCGTCGCGCTGGGGATAGAAGTGGACGCTGACAAAGTCGAGCTTCTCGCCAACCGGCTCTGAATAGAACAATGGTTTGGCGCCTGGGAACGTCAGCGCCCAGGGGATGACGCCGACGGTGACCAGGTGTCGATTGTCGTGCTTGCGAATCGCGGCGACGAGCTTGTCCACCCAGGCTTTGGCAACTTCCTGCCTTGTGCGTCCGGCCAGGTCCAGCGCGATTCGCTGAACGAAGTGGCTGCCGGCAAAATCGCCTGCCAGCCAGTCGGTCTCGACCTTGTCGGCGCCAGGCAGGATCGGCTCGTTCATCAGGTCGTAGCAGAAGATCGCGTCGCTTCCCGCACAGGTCTGCGCCACCGCCTCCCAAAATCGCGCCTGGACGTCCCAGCGCGCGGACTCGCCTAGCGGATCGTACCAGCGCGGCACGTCCTGTTTGTGGTAGCAGCCCAGGCCGGTGACATCCAGGTAGAGCCCGGTCTGCTCGGCCAGCTTCACCAGCCTGCCAAGCTGGCGCAGCGACGTGGCGTTCGGCTCATTCGGCCCATTCATAAACTGGTCCGTCTGGAGGTGAATCCGAACCGTGTTGGCACCGAGAGCCTTCATCTCGTTGAAGTCTTCCACCACGGTAGGCCATTCGCCGAGCCAGTAGTCTTCCAGCAGCCGGCCATCGGCGTCGTGGTCGTAGTTGAAACCCCAAGCGACGAACTGCTGGCCCGAGTCGGCCAGGACGAAATGCTTGCCGTCCTCGCTCGGACGAACCAGTGTCATGGGCATGGCGTCTCCGGCGAGCGTGGCGACTGCCAGCGAGATCGCTATCAGAATGGCATGACGCCGCTTCATGCTCATGCTCCGGTCACCGATACGCTCAGGTCTTTCAGCAGGCCGTCAGCCAGTTCGTAAATCCATCCGTGGACCGCCAGTTCCTGGCCCCGGTGCCAGGCTTGTTGCACGACCTTCGTACGGCTGACGTTAGCGACCTGTTCGAGAACGTTCAACTCGCAGAGACGGCGCCAGCGCTGGGTGTCGTCGGCCAGCCAGTCGAGTTGGTCATGGTGCTTGCGGATCAGCTCCTGAGCGGGATGCAGCCATTCGCCAACCGAACCGGATGCATGCCCGCCGAGAGCAGCGTGCAGGCCGCCGCAGCCATAGTGTCCACCCACGATGATGTGTGCCACCTTGAGATGCTCCACGGCGTATTGTAGGACGGACAGGCAGTTCAGATCGGACTCCACCACCAGGTTGGCGATATTGCGATGTACGAACAGCTCTCCGGATCCGGCGCCGACGATCTGCTCCGGCGGGACGCGGCTGTCCGAGCAGCCGATCCACAGGCAGGCGGGCGCCTGACCCTGTGTGAGTATCGAAAAGAAAGACGGGTCCTGGGCCGTGACGCCCTGAGCCCATTGCCGGTTGTTATCGAGAAGGTCTTGCAGGCTTGCCATGAATCTGCCTCTCGCTCGCTGGCGCGCATCGCACGGTCAGGCCTCGTTGATGAACCGGTGGTGGTCAGCCATAAAACGCTTATAGGTCCGGTAGTGCTCGGTCTCCTCGTAGTGGACAGCCTGGATGGGCACACGATCGAAGCTGTAGATCGTCGCGCCGGGACAGGCCAGCAGGATGGGTGAGTGTGTTGCGATGATGAACTGCGCGTGACCGGCCTCCGCGACTTGCGACAGGAGCTTGAGCAAATCGATCTGCGTTCTGGGCGACAGCGCCGTCTCAGGCTCGTCCATCAGGTACAGACCCTTGATTCCGTAACGGGCGCGGAAGAACGACATGATTGACTGGCCGTGTGACTGGGTCAGGAGGGACCGGCCGCCAAAGTAGGCGAGCTGTCCCGGATCGGCGGCGGCCCACGCGTCCAACGTGCGCGCGAAGTCCTGGAAGACTGCCGAGCCGAAGAACGAGCCCGGCACCACGCCGTCGGACCAGGCGAGCGAAAGGCAGCGGTGGAGCTTGCCGGCGTACGGATTGACCTCGAAGTGCGCCTTCTCGTCGTTCTGCCAGATATGGATGCCCGCCTTGTGCGCGATGGCTTCGAGCAGGGTCGATTTACCGGTCCCGTTTTCGCCGACGAACAGCGTCACCGGCGTCTCGAACGCAACCGAATCGGTCCGGTGGAAGATATCGAGATTGAATGGAAAATGCTGCCGCGTCGGATAGCGGTCGGGGTGAAACACAACGCTTGTCAAATGCATCAGGATACCTCGCAGGTCCGTTCGTCGGTTATCTGCACGAGCGCCATCATATCAGAACCGGCGGGAACCGAAAAGAGGAAGCGTGTGCAGCTTGGATCTGCAAGTGGTCTCTGCTAGCCGGCGCGCATGCCTGTCATTTCGACTGGAGGCCTGCCGCTGGCAGGCCGGAATGGAGAAATCTGGCCAAGGGCGGTAAGGTTGTCTCATTCTCACCCAGATTCCTCCGCGCGGGCTTCGCCCTTGGTCGGAATGACAAGGAGGGCGGCGCGTCGCTATCAGAAGAGCATCTTGACGATCTCGGCGGGCTCAATGCGGAAGGCAGAGCCTCGGCCCTCGAAGAAACCGTGAGCGGCGATCAGGTGCAGGCTGAGGTCTGACCAGCGGAGGGTCCGGTCCGTGCCGGCCCGCCGGACGGTGGTGACGCGTTTGAAGAACCGCTCCTGGTGCGGCCAGGGACAGGGGATCAGGCCGCGCGCTTCGTCGATGCACGCCTCAAGGCCACCCTCGACCGCGACCCAGTTGCCCAGGCCCTTCTCGGCGACCGCAGTGATGTCCTTCATGCGCGCCACGAGCTGCTCGAGCGTGACATCGAGCCGGAACAGCTCGGCCGCGTCGGCTTCGATGACCTCCGAAACGGGACGCGGATCGTCGCCCATGAAACTGCCGGCGGCCAGCTCGGACGACCTGAGGATTGCCTCCAGTCTCTGCATGTCGGGCGACTGTTTCATAGAGCTTCGCTCCAAGGTTTCAAGTAGGGGCGAACAATCATTCGCCCTCGCACACCGACGGTGCTGGTCCGGTCTTCGGGGAAGGGCGAATGATTATTCGCCCCTACCGATGCCCTTGCGGGCAATTGACACTCCGAACTTCATGCGAATTTATCGTAATAGATCTTATCTTCGGTCACGCCGAGGTCGATAAGGACCTTGATCGCGGCGTCGATCATGCCGGGACTTCCGCACAGGTAGGCCTCGCTGTCGGCCGCGTTTTCCATCTCTCGCGCGACCGCTTCGGTGACCAGACCCGTTTGACCGTCCCAGTTCTGCCCTTCTTCGGGCCTGGCAACGACCGGCACATAACGAAACGCCGCCAGCTCCGATTCGAACTGACGCATCTCGTCGGTCAGGAACAGCTCGTCGACGCGGTTGGCGCCGAAGTAGTAGACCGCCTTGCGTGGATTGTTCGTGTTCTTCATGTGGTGCAGGATGCACTTGATCGGCGCCATGCCGGAACCGCCGGCGATGAAGATCATTGGCGCCTCCGTCTGAGAGAGCCGGAAGTCGCCATAGGGTCCGTTGATCTTGACGTCGTCGCCTTCCTTGAGGTACTCGAAGCAATAGGTCGTGCAGATGCCGCCGGGCACGAGACGAATGATCAGGTCGATGAAACCCTTTTCAGAAGGATCGGAGGCAATCGAATAGGCGCGGTAGACCTCCTCGGAGCTCTTCTCGTAGACCGGCGTGAGCAACTGCACGTATTGGCCGGGGATGTAGCTCATCTCCGCCGGCTCGACGAGCTCGAGCCGAAAGAGCTTGATATCGTGGGTCAGGTCCACGATCTTGGCGCAGCGGCACGCATACTCCTGGAGGGACAGCAGCTCGCTGGGAATCTCGATCCGCAGGTTATTTCGCACCTTGACCTGGCATGAGAGCCTGACGTTCGACGCGCGCTCTTGCTGGTCCAGGTAAGGTTCCTCGGTGGGCAGCAGGTCGCCGGCGCCTTCGAGGACCTTGAGCTTGCACAATCCACAGGTGCCTCGGCCGCCGCAGGCGCTGGGAATGAAAATCTTCTGCTCGGTGAGCACGGAGAGCAGGTTCTTGCCTCCCTGGATGGTCAGCTTCTTGTCGTCGTTGATCGTCACGTCACACGGGCCATAGTTGGCCAGATAGTGCTCGGAGACGACCAACAGCGCGGCCAGGCCCCCGCCGATGGAGCTGACGACTAAGACGGAGATGAGTATCGAGAGAACCATTCGTCCCCTTCAGATCGTTTCGCTGCTACCGACCCTGGAGTACGCCGGTAAAACCGATGAACGCCAGCGCCATCAGACCGGCGATAATCAGGGTAATTCCGGGGCCCTGGAGGCCCCGCGGGATCCGCTCGTGCGCCAGTCTCTGGCGAATGCCGGCCATTGCCATGATGGCGAGGAACCAGCCGGTGCCGCTGCCCAGGCCCCAGCCGATGGTCACGATGAAGCTGTAATTGCGAATCACCATGAAAAGACTCGCGCCCAGGATGGCGCAGTTGACGGTAATCAAAGGCAGGAAGACACCCAGCTTCTGATACAGGAACGGCGAGAACCGCTCGATGGCCATTTCCGTGAACTGCACGAAGGCCGCGATGATGATGATAAAGAGAATGAAGCGGAAGAACTCCAGGCCCAGCGGCTCAAGGACGTACCGATACGCCAGCCAGTTGAGCATGACGGTCGCGGTCAGCACGAAGATCACCGCCAGACCCAGTCCGAAAGCGGTCTTGATCTCCCGCGAGACCCCGATGAAGGGACACAGACCCAGGAAGTAGGCCAGGAGGATGTTCTGCGTGAACACCGCGGAAATGCACACGACGAACGCCTGCTGAATCTCTGCGCCAACGTTCATTTGGGCTTATCCTCCTTCTCGACCTGGATCGACCGGAAGATCCACACGACGATCCCCAGCATGAAGAACGCGCCCGGCGGCATGACCATAATAATCCACTTGTCCCACGCGGGACTGCTGAAATAGGGCACCGCCAGGCCGGCGAAGGTGCCCATCCCCAGGATCTCGCGGAACGTCGCGATGATCAGCAACACGAACGAGTAGCCCAACGCGTTGAAGGCGCCGTCCAGAAAAGCGACGCCGGGCGGGTTGCTATTGCCATACGCCTCGCAGCGTCCCATAACGATGCAGTTGGTGATGATGAGACCGACGTAAGGACCGAGGTTCGTGCTCATCTGCGGCCAGTACGCCTTCAGCAGCACATCGACGATGATAACGTAGAACGCGATGATGAGCGTCTCAACCATCATGCGGATGTTGCGAGGCGTGTAGCCCCGTAGGATCGAGACCGTCATCGAGCTCAGCGCCAGCGTGAAGACGAGGGCCGCACACATCACGATCGTGTTCATCACCAGGTTCGTTACCGCCAGTGTGCTGCAAATGCCGAGCACCTGCTTGAAGATCGGGTTGTTGCGCCACAGACCTTCCATGATGATCTTGCGCTGGGTCGATTCGGTCTGCATCGGACTCATGATGGCTGGCCCTCCTGACCCATCTTGGACCGCCAGGACCTCAGCGCTTCGTTGATGATCCGTTCGAGGCGCGTGCTGGTCTGGGTCGCGCCGGTTACGGCGTGGACGTCGCTGGCGCCCAGCTCCGCGCCGGGACGCTTCATATCGATCGGCTTGTCCCCCGACGCAAGCTGCTTGCCCTTGAACTGGTTACGAAAGGCCGGCTTAGTGATCTCGGCGCCCAGACCGGGTGTCTCGTTCTGCTGGTAGAAGGCGATCCCGGTGACGGTCTGCTTGTCGGCCGCGACGCCGATCACGCCTGCGATCGGCGCCCAGAATCCCTGGCCGGACATCGGCACCGCGTAGGCGACGACTTGCCCGCCTTGTTTGAGCGCGTAGGCGCCGCCGGACGACGGGTCGGGCTCGCTCACCTGCTCGATGAAACGCTGATGGACCTGGGCATTGGTCAGCTCCGCGCCGCCCAGTTCAGGCAAAGCGGTCACGACCGCCCGCTCGAAGGCCAGCTTCTCATTCGCTTCGACCCGCACCTGCGTCACGCGCGCGAAGGCGATGATGATCGAGCTGAAGAACGCCGAGACCACGAACATGTATCCGATGGGGAACCATTTCTTCTCGCGCATCAGCTCCCGCCCTCCAGCCCGGAAAATCCGAAGCACGAAACCCGAAATCCGAAACAAGCACGAATGTTCAAATGTTCAGAATCCCAAACACCCCCTCCAAAGGAGACAACGGCTTCGCCGCGTGGCAGCCTCAAGCGCGTCGCGGTGAAAGCCGGGACGCGTTTGGGGATGGCGAATCGGACGAACCCCATCCCCAAGCCTGCGCTGCGCTCCGGCTTGAGGCTGCCACCCGGAGGGGGCGCGAGCGTTTGGGACATTGGGATTTCGGTCATTTGAATTTGTTTCGGATTTCGTGCTTCGGATTTCGTATTTCTTCTGTCGCGCATCAGCCCTGCCCTCCCGCCTTTTTCTTCGCGGTCGCTTCGCGCACGGCGTAGTCGATGATGGGACCGAACATGTTGCCGATCAGGATCGAGAACATCAGGCCGCCGTTGAAGATGGAGAAGTTGCGGATGACCACGGTGCAAAGGGCGATAATCACCGCGTAGATAATCCTGCCCGGCTCGGTCTTGGGCGCGCTGATCGGATCGGTCGCCATGAAGAACGCGCCGAACAGGAACCCTCCACCCAGCACCGCCGGCCAGGCGCCGGGGACCGGCTTGACGTTGAACCAGTACAGCACCTGGTTGAGCACCGCGTAGGAGCCGATCAGCCACAGGATGATCGTCCGGCTGGCCGTCTTGGTCCAGAACAGGTAGATCCCGCCAATGAGAATCAGCACAGCGCTGGTGACGCCCATCGTCCCGCTAAGGCGTCCCAGGGTCAGCGCCTTCAAGAGAGCAGTCCTCTTGACCTGCACCGTTTGTCCCTCGGGGATGTCAAAGGGGATATGGGCGGAGGCGGCATCGCTCGAATCCAGGACCATCCTTCCCGCCTTGAGGTAGGCCATCGGCGTCGCGCCGGTCGTCGCGTCCGCGGTCGGCGCGGTGGTCCAGCGGCCCAGCGCGCCCCAGAGCCCCTCGGCGGCCGGCGCCCAGGTGCTCGTCAGCACCACGGGAAAGCAGATGTAGACGAAACAGCGTCCCGCCAGCGCGGGATTGAAGATGTTCCTGCCAAACCCGCCGAAGATCTCCTTGGTGAACATCACCGCGAAAACCGCACCCACCGTCAGGACGTGCAGACCGACGGTCGGCGGCATGATCAAAGCCAGGATCGTGGTCGTGACGAACACCGCCTCGCTGACGGACTCGCCGCGACGGCGGGTAAAGACATACTCGGTCGCGAAACCCACTGCCGCCGCCCAGAGCACGAGAAACAAGCTGCGCCACCCGAAGAAATACACCGCCCCGGCGACGCACGGCGTCAGAGCCAGCACCACGCGCCGCATGATCATCTGCTTGAGCAGTAATCTTTTGGGCTTCTTCTTCTCGACCATCCGTGACTTCCCGTTTGCAGCGGCGTCCGTAGGGGCAACTCCCTGTGGTTGCCCAGGGCGGGCACGGGGACCCGCCCCTACAGGCGCCCCACGATCCGCACCATGCTACCGCCGCAAGGTCGCGAAGGCAACTGCGACCCTATCCGACGCGGCCACGGGACTTACGGCGATGGACGCGAAAAGTGCGATTCAGCGGACAAAAAAGGCGGCACCCCGGCGGGGGATTGTTGGTCGTATCTCGTCGCCCGTATCTCGCGAGTCAGGCTGGGGGCGGCCGGCCTCAGGTGGCTCCGGCCTCCGAGCGCAAACGAGATGCCCTTCACGAGATACGAGCAAGGAGGTACGGGATACGAGCGACGGGGCTGCCCGCTCGCCGCGACACAGGGTTGCGATAGCACCTAGGGCCGGTTATTCTCGTAGAAGCTTTGTGACTCCCGACTTACGCCGGGGGTAAGAAGTTACTTTGCTTGTGAGGATGGCTCGCCATGAACATCGCTCTCCTGCTCGTGTCAACGCTGCTTTCCATCGTCACGGGCGACCGGGTTACGCCGCCCGATCTTCCCGACAACCCGGACAACGAGCGTCTGACGCCCTGGCCGGCCGGCACGCTGGACCTGAGCCAGATCCCCTATAAGATCGTCCACGAGACGTACCGCCAGACGGACGGGCGGCGCAACTGGGAGATCTTCGTGATGAACGCCGACGGCTCGAACCCGGTCAACCTGACCAACACGCCGGAAACGGACGAGATGTATCCGCACGTCTCGCCCGACGGGAAGAAGATATGCTTCGTGGTCGATGAAGGCGAACGTCGCAACCGGGTCCGGCACGTCTACGTCATGGATATCGACGGCTCCAACCGCGTGCACATCGCCGACCACGCCCGCGAGCCTTGCTGGTCGTTCGACGGCAAGAGCGTCGCGTACCTGACGGACGAATACGCGCGGTTCAGCACGCGCGAGTACGCCACCGACGCGCTGATGTACTACTATCTGGAAAACAAGTGGGTCCGGCCGCACGTCAACACCGACCTGCACCACCTCTATGCCATCTGCTGGTCGCCCGACGGCAAGTGGTTCACCGCCGCGGTGTCCGGCGGCATGGGCTACAGCGACACTATCATCGCGTTCGAGGCGTTCGGCCAGCGGGTCTTCGACCTGGCCAAGTGGGGCGTCAAAGGCTGCCGGCCCGACCTGAGCGTCGAAGGCAACCAGATGGTCTGGGGGGAAACCGACTGGAATCTCAAGATCGGCGACATCGCCTTCGGCGAAGTGTCAAGTGTCAAGAGTGAAGTGTCAAGTGAGGATCGTGCACCTGAAACTTCAAACTTGAAACTTCAGACTCTGACGGAGCCGAAGGTGACCAACACCCGCGAGATCCTGCGCTGCTCGCGCAACTACAAGGTCTACCACGTGGACCTCTCGCCGGACCAAAAATGGATCACCTTCACCTACGGTCCGTTCCGCGGCGGCCAGCAGGTCGGCGGCTTCGCCGACGGCTGGAACATCTGCGTCGGCAACCTGCAAGGCCAGTGGGTCCAGATCACCGATAACGGGCTGCACAACAAGGAGCCCGACTGGATACCGATCAAGTGAAATCCGAAATGCGAATCTCGAAACTCGAAACAAATTCAAATGACCGAAATCTCAATGTCCGAAACGCTCGCGCCGGTCGGAGGCGGTGTTTTGAATTTCGAGCCTTTGAACCTTCGTGCTTGTGTCGGATTTCGAGTTTCGGATTTCGTGCTTCTGTCTTCGCGCTCGCCATTTGCAGCCTGCTGGTCTCCGGTTGCCGGCGGGTCGAGAAGGGCTCCACGCCGGTGGAGGTCATGCAGACGCCCAGCGGGGTGGAGATGGTGCGGATTCCGGCGGGATGGTTCGAGATGGGCAGCACCAAGGGGATGGAGGACGAGAGGCCGGTCCATCGGGTGTGGGTCGATTCGTTCTGGATGGATCGCTACGAGGTGGTTCAGTCGCAGTTCCGCGAGTTTCAGATCCCCGACCCGTCGCAGTTCAAGGACCCGAACTTCCCGGTCGTCCGCGCCAACTGGACCGACGCGGCCATTCACTACTGCAACGAAAGGTCGCTGGCCGAGGGGCTCGAGCCCTGCTATGATGAGACGACGCTGGAGTGCAACTTCCAGGCCAATGGGTATCGCCTGCCCACCGAGGCGGAGTGGGAATACGCCTGCCGGGCCGGCACGAGCACCGAGTACAGCTTTGGCAACAACGCCGCACGGTTGGGCGAGTATGCCTGGTTCGTCCGCAACTCGGGCGGCACCGTCCATCCCGTCGGCCTTAAAGAACCGAATCCTTGGGGCCTGTTCGATATGCATGGCAACGTCGCTGAGTGGTGCCACGACCGTTACGGAGCGGATTACTACAGTAGCATGGGCGTCCCGCCCATGAACACGGGCAAAGCCCGCCCTGAGCCTGCCGAAGGGATGCCCGTGCTACGTGAAGTGCGCAATCCGCGCGGACCCGCCGCAGGCAGCGAGCGGGTCGTACGCGGCGGCGGGTGGAACTCCAGCGCCGAGAGCTGCCGCTCTGCCTACCGGGTCAGCGACCCGGCGATCGACGACACCTGCCTAGCCAACGACGCCGTCGGGTTTCGGTGCGTCAGGAACGCGCCGTCGCAGGCAGCCGAAACCGAAGCCGTCGCCGCGGCGAAACCGACGCCGAAGACCCGGACCGCCTTCGTCTACGACGACGTCTACCTGGAGCATGAGACGACTCCAGGCCATCCGGAGTCACCCCAGCGGCTCGTCGCCATCGTCGAGCATTTGAAGAAGAGCGGCCTGTATTCCGAGGTGGTCCACCTCAGGCCGGTCACTGCGTCGCGCCGATGGATCGAGACCGTCCATACCGCCGAATATATCGACCGCGCCAGGCGCAGTTGCGCCGAGGGCCGGGCCTACCTGGACTGCCTTGACATGCCCATCTGCGAACGGTCTTACGATGTCGCCGTCATGGCCGTCGGAGGTGTCCTGGCCGCGGTCGACGCGGTCATGGAAGGCAAGGTCACCAACGCGTTCTGTGCGGTCCGCCCGCCGGGCCACCATGCCGTCAGCGACCAGGCGCTGGGCTTCTGCATGTTCAACAACGTCGCTATCGGCACCTGCTACGTCCAGCAGAAGTACCACCTGCCGCGCGTGCTGATCGTGGACTGGGACATCCACCACGGCAACGGCACGCAGGCCGCGTTTTACGACGACCCGAACGTGCTGTATTTCAGCACCCATCAGTGGCCTTTCTATCCCGGCACCGGCAGCGCGCTGGAGACGGGACGCGGCGCCGGAACGGACTCGACCATGAATTTCCCTCTGCCGCGCGGCACCGGCGACAGCGAGATCATCAAGATATTCGAGGGCAAGCTGCGCCGTGCGGCGCTGGCCTTCGCGCCCGATTTCGTCTTCATCTCGGCCGGCTTCGACGCGCACGAAGGCGATCTGCTCGGCAGCATGAACGTCACCACCGAAGGCTTCGCCAGGCTGACGCGGATCGTCAAGGAGATTGCGACTCAGTGCTGCCAGGGACGCCTGGTCGCGACCCTCGAAGGAGGATACCGCCTGGAAGACCTGGCCGCGTCGGTCGAAGCCCATCTTCGCGTCCTGATGGAATGAGAAGAATCCCTGATGCTGTTCCATAGCTGGGCATTCCTGCTCTTCTTTCTCATCGTCTATCCGCTCTACCTGCTCGTGAAGGGGACGCGACTGAGGTTGCCCTGGCTGCTGCTGACCTCGTATGTCTTCTACGCCTGGCTGAGCCCCCTCTACCTGGTCCCCATCGCCTACGCGAGCGTCGTGGATTACCTTATTGCCCGGCGCGTGGTCGCGAGCGAACACAAGAAGCTCTGGCTGGCCTTGAGTGTCAGCAACAGCCTCGTGCTGCTGAGCATCTTCAAATACAGCCAATTCATCACCACGAATGTGAACCTGCTGCTGACGGCGCTGCGCCTCCCCTACGAGATGCCGGTCCCCGGCTACCTGTTGCCCGCGGGCCTGTCGTTCTACCTGTTCCAATCGATGGGCTATGTCATCGACTGCTATCGGGGAGTCATCGAGCCGGAGAAGAGCTTTCTCCGCTATGCGACGTTTGTTTCGTACTTCCCGCGCCTGCTGGCCGGACCGATCGAACGCGCCGGGAGCCTGCTCGTCCAACTGCACCGCACACCCGAGATTTCAGGTTCGGATTTCGCCGACGGACTATCGATCTTCGTGGTCGGCTTGTTCAAGAAGGTCGCGCTGGCGGACTATCTTGCGCTATATGTGAACAAAGTCTACGCCGCTCCCGATCAATTCCAGTCACCGGCGCTGATCGTGGCGACCTTTCTGTTCGCGTGGCAGATCTACTTCGACTTCAGCGGCTACACCGACATGGCGCGCGGGATCGCGCAGATGATGGGCATTCGCCTGGTGCTCAATTTCAACAACCCGTACCTCGCGACCGGTCTCGGTGACTTCTGGAACCGTTGGCACATCAGTCTCTCCTCCTGGTTCAAAGACTATGTCTACATCCCGCTCGGCGGCAATCGCAAGGGCCGGTTCAACACGTACCGCAACATCTTCCTGACGATGGTCCTGTCGGGCCTGTGGCACGGCGCCGCCTGGACGTTCGTCCTGTGGGGCGCGATCCACGCGCTCGGGCGCTTCGCGACGCGTGAGCTGGAGCGTACGCCATTCTGTAAAGACCGCGTCCCAACTTTCGCCAAGCAGATGCTCGTCTTCGGCTGGGTGACGTTCGCATGGATCTTCTTCCGCGCCGAGAGCATCGGTGATGCTTGGCTGATTGTCGTGCGCATCTTCACCTCCGGTCTGGCCAATCCGTACTGTCCTTTGCTGGCGCTGATCCTGATCGGCGCGGTATGGTGCTACCAATTCGCGTTCGAATCGCGCTGGCGGCAGGTGCTCGAATGGCGTGCGGTCCGCGTTGGACTCGTCGCCCTCATGCTCGCGTACCTGGCGGTGTTCCGGCCTTCGGCGCAGCAGGCGTTTATCTATATGCAGTTCTAATATGGACTCAGACAAGACAGACAACGCAGTGATGCCCAACTCCAACGCGATCCGCCTGTCGGGCCGTCAGTGGCTGGCGGTTGCCGGGATCCTGCTGGCGCTCGTGATCGCGGCGCCCGCCCTCTGGCGACACGTCGAGCCCTTCAGCCCGGGATCCGACTACCGCATCCCCTACGAGCTGAGCAGCGACTATTGGCTCTATCACCGCTACAGCGATTGGGCGTCGGCGCGAGGCAAGATCGCGGTCATCGGCGACTCGGTCATCTGGGGACATTATGTCGCGCCCGACGGGACGCTGTCGCACTTTCTAAACATCGAAACCGCGAGCGAGCGCTTCGCCAATCTCGGCCTGGACGGCACACACCCGACCGCGCTGGCAGGCCTGATCGCGCACTACGCCGAGGGCCTGGCCGGCTCGACCGTCGTGCTCCACTTCAACCCCCTCTGGCTCACCTCCGAGAAACATGACCTGAGCACGCGCAAGGAGTTCCACTTCAACCACCCCAAGCTCGTGCCCCAGTTCGTCCCCCGGATCCCTTGCTATCGCGCCTCGTTCTCGACCCGGCTCTGGGCCGTGACGGAGCAATACGTCCCCTTCTTCAGTTGGACGAGCCACCTGCAAATCGCCTACTTCGACGGCCTGGACCTGCCCCGCTGGACACTCCAACACCCCTATGAGAATCCGCTCGGGAGAATTGCGGATTGCAGATTGCGGATTGCGGATTCCGGACCCGGCGAGCATCCGGGAATCGAGAATCCGAAATCCGAAATCCCAAATCCGAAATCAACAGACGTCGCCTGGGTCACGCCGGACCGCTCGCTCCAGTGGCGTTTCTTCCGCCATGCCGTCGAGCTGTTGCGCCGGCGTGAGTGCCGAGTGTTCGTACTCGTCGGACCACTCAACGAGCACATGCTGGACACAGAGGATGCAGCCGCCTACGAGCAGATCAAGCGCAGCATCGCGACCTGGCTCCAGGAAGACGACGTACCCAACCTCATGCCGGCTGCCTTGCCGGCCGGGCTCTACGCCGACCTGAGCCACCCCTTGCCCGACGGCTACGCCCGCCTGGCCGCCCAATTGGCGAGCAAAGAAGCGTTCGCATCGGTCGTTTCGCTCGACGCTTCCCCCCCAGACCGCGCCCGGCAGG
>JAFGLV010000114.1 GCA_016927855.1 Sedimentisphaerales bacterium | reverse complement strand
GGTGCCGTTCTGGAGGTTGAAGAGCAGCTTGACGATGGCTGGATTGAATCCCTCCAGTATCCGTTGCTCCCACCCGCTGACCTCGAATCCAACGGCGTCAATGCCCTGCACGCGCTTGGGACCGATCTTTCGGTAGTCACCCGACTTGTAGAGCATGTCCATGAAACCCTGAATCGTGAACCCGGCCATCCGCTCGCGATAGGCCTCAAGCATTTCGAACCGCATGTAGGCCCTGGCTGTGGGCAACAGAATGACTCCCTCTCCTGTGTCATTGTGTATGCCTGCATACATGACGAGTTGCCCGTCTTTGGCGTATATCTTCGTCGCGTACCCTTGCGGGGACATATAGTTCTCAGCAGTGAATTCGAGTATGACAGGGCCCTGGCCACCTTCGGGTGTTTCAAACATCGCATCCATCCCCGGTGGGAAGATGGTCGGTTTCTCGTCGAAGGTGATCGTTCGCGTTCCTGTCGCAAAGACTGTCTCTTGAGCTTGAACCGCTTTCTGGACGTCCGCCAGGGCGACACTCTCCAAGCTGATCCCGTGTCGCGGCGGGAACAAGACGGATAACACGGCGAGGCTGATGGCCACTACGGCCGCAGTCTTGGTGTACGGGCTCTTCATGATCGTTCTCCATAGTGCAACGCGGCGACAAGATCGATTCTCGGTCACGGCTCGTTTCATAGTCGTAGAGGCATTGTCAAGAATGTGGTCATCCATGAGGCTCGTGTCTGTCACATCAGAGACCTCTCGGAATACCTTGCGCATTAGTCTCTTGATCTTCTCGGCCTGATTCATGGTTCCACCTGGCCATTCAAAAGGGTCTGCAGCTTCTGCAACCCGTACCGATATCGGCTCTGGACCGTGTTGATGGACACGCCGGTCTGCCGGGCGATCTCGCGAAACGGCAGGCTACTCAGCACGTGTAAGACGACCGCGTCACGCTGCTCTTCGGGAAGTTGCTCCAGAGCAGCGGTCAAGATACGCCGCTGCTCGACATCTTCGGCGGCCTTCGAACCGTCCGGCTGCTGCGCTGGTTCGCACCTGGCCCGGACAAGCCGCTCGGGATCGACTTGCCTGCCTTGGCGACTGACGTTTCGAGCCCGATTGGCTACGCAGATCGCCAGGTATCCTTTAAGAGAACCTTTCAGCGCGAACCGCCCTGCCTGAGAGGCGAAGCCGACAATGACATCTTGAACCACATCTTCTATCTGCGCTGGATCACCTGCCAGTGCCCGTGCGACAGACAGCAGATCGGTCCAGTATTTCTCGTAGATACGGCGTAGCGCCTGCGTGTCCCCCGCATTGAACCTTCGGATCAGCAACCTGTCTTCTATCCACACGATCGGTTCGCCGCCAAACTCGTGAGCACTCACACGTCACTGTAGAAACACACGAGGCCCCGCCCTTAGTGTATCATCAGCGTGTTTTTTTTGCGAATCGTCCATGGGGCCTGTAAGACGGCCGATACGGTCCGCGCAGCGCAGAGCGGGCCGCCGCCGATGCAGAGAGCACCTCGGGATTGAAAGCGCAGGTAGTGGTCTATGGCTGCGAAGAGTCGGGATTGACCCGGCGATAACTCTCGGGCGGGCCCAGGTAGTTGGGCTTGAGGCCGCCAAGGTCTATGACGATCTTCTCCAGCACTACCGCCGGATCGACCATCCAGACCTTGAGGGTGTGATAGCCGGGACCCGAGAGCATGTGGGTCGAGTGGACGACGCGACAGGCGTTCCTGACGGACTCCTCCCATTCCCAATTGCCGTTGCGCGCGTCGAAGTCGGCCGGCACGATGTCAATGACCTGCGGCGGCTCGTCGTCGAAGGAGACCGCATAGCGCAGACCTCGGTCGGGAACGAAATTCAGCGTCGGCGAAATAATGGAAAGGACCTTGGCTTCGCCCGAACTGAACAGGTACATCCTGTATTCCAGACATGGCGCCTCAGGCGGCGTCACACTCGGCGCCATCATGGGCAGTGGCGTCATACCCGAGAGGGTCCGGCCGTAGTCGTCGATCTTCTCCCAGCGGGCTGCTTCGCCCGGGACGTTCTTCGTGTAGTGCTCTGCTTCGACGGAGACATACCCGTTGGCTTCGACGAAACCGTCGAGCGTATCGCGAGTGACTTGCGTCGGATTGAGCGCTTCGACCTTCACCTTGATCCGCTCGCCTCCCGGCAATGGCTGCGAGTGCTCAATGTGGGGAGACTCACCCGGCAGCATGGCCCGAGTCTGGACAATCTCGATTGTTCCGCCGACCAGATCTTGTGGCGCTCTTGCCCAGTCGACGCTGACCCACATGCGATGTTCCTTGGGGAAATGGGCACCATCTGTGTCAAGAATGATCCAAGGCTCGCTGGCGGTGGCCTTGTACCCGAGCCAGTTCTGCCCGCGATTGAACACGTCGATGTAGTAGCGCTGGCGATTGAAGGTATCGAACATGGGCAGACAAGGGTCAGCTTCTGCACTCGGCCAAGCCGAAGACGAGCCCTCGACGGCCACTCCAAGGGCGGCCGCTTGCGGCGCGTCGACCCGCGTGACACGCGGCATGTTGTTGCGCCGAGGCTCCTGCCAGCTCGTGTAGCCGATATGCGTCTGGTCCATGAAGTGGTTCCACTTGCCACCGGCGAAGGTGGTGTTGTAGTGATCCATCAGGTCGGCGTCGGCCTGGAACAACTCCTCGACCTTGTCAGCCATGTCGTTGGCGCTGACCCGGCCCTGCTGGGCATACAGAGCGTTCTTGCCGGCGGTGACATACAACTCATTGACTTGCGCGCAAGCTTTGGTCGGGAAGAGCACGAAGTCGTAGAAGGCATCTCTGGCCTTCTCCGGTAGCTTCGCATGGATGGCCTCGGCCCTGGCAACGAGGGCATTGTAGTCGGCCACAACGGTGTCGGCTTCGCGGTAGTCAACGAGACTGTAGATACTCGGATCGAGCAGCTCGGGTTTGCGGCGCGCATTGAAGCGCAGGTATTGCGTCATGATCTCGGCGATTTCCTCGGCGTAGGTGGGCCCGAATTCCCGCTCGGCCCACATCCGGGTGAAGTCATCGATGTTCTCGTTCGTCCAGCGGGTCGTATCCCACGCCAGATGCAGGAAGAATTCGACGGGGAACTGCACGTGCTTGAAGTGGCCGACATTGACGATCCAGATCCAGTCGGCACCGTAGGTCTTGGCTTGGGACATCTGCTCCCACACCCTGGCGATTGAAATGGTGTTGACCCACTTGTAGTTGCGCGGCCCGCCGACGTAATCGAAATGGTAGTAGATGCCCGCTCCGCCGGGCCTCTTGCGCTCAGCTTCAGTCGGCAATCGACGCACGTTGCCCCAGTTGTCATCAGCCCACAGCAGTGTCACATCGTCGGGGACACGCAACCCTTCCTGGTAGTATTCCTGCACTTCTTTATAGAGACACCAGAGCTGAGGTATTTCCCTCACGTCGCGATCCATTTCTTCGGTGAGGATCTGTCGCTGCACGTCCACGATCCTCTCGAGCAAAGCCATGCTCTCAGCGACCGTACCGCCGCGGATCATGGGCGTATCGTTCGCGCCGCGCAGGCCGATGGTGATGATGCTCTCGTAGTTCTTGTTGCGCCGGATGCCGGCCCGCCAGAAGTTCTGCAGAACCTCGGGGTGCTGATAATAGTTCCAGCTACCCAGCTCCCGCTGGTAGCGCCGGTCCCACTCTTTCTGGGCCCGCAACATGGGCTCCTGGTGACTGGTGCCCATGACGATGCCGTACTCGTCCGCCAGGCGCGGATTGTTCGGATCGTCCTCGTTGAACGCGTTGTTCCACATGGCGGGCCAAAGGTAGTTGCCCTTGCAGCGGAGAATCGCCTCGAAGACCTTGGCGTAGAACTCGCTGTTGTAGTTGGCGACACCCCCTGGGATCGGCGGATCGTCGCTTTGCGGCACTCTGCCGTATTTCCAAGCGACCCAGTTGCTCAGGTCCGGCGCCTCGTCGTTGATGAAGATCCCACGGTACTTGACCGAAGGCGGTCCCTGCGCATACCGGCCTGGTTTCACATAGAGCGCGTCCTTGTGCTCGACGGGAACATCGCCCCACCAGTACCAAGGTGAGACACCCATCTGCTCGGAGAGATCGTAGACGCCAAAGATGGTCCCGCGCTTGTCGCTGCCGGCGATGACGAGCGCGTTGGCGACACCGGGCAGAGGCTGCGGCACGACCTGGATCAGGAACGACTCCCACTGGCCCTCGATGCGCGAGACGCCGATCTTGCGGTCTCGGACGAGCCGGTCGATCAGGCGGCTCTTGCCGATGGTTCCGACAATAATCACGTTGCCTTCCAGGCTGTCCCGGTCATGTACAATCGTGGCCTTGCAGTCGGTGACACGCTCGATGTCGGCCTGTAAGTCGCCGACAGCACGCACGACGCCGGCGTGATCCTGCCCATCCACATAGATCGTCGCGGCCGTTCCGTCCTCCACGATGGCGAAGCTACCCGACATCGCGGTATCCTGCACGTAGCGCACCTGGCCGATCGCTGAGGCATCGGGAACAGATACCAGCAGATACAGAACGAGAGCCAACACCAGTACGAGAAGACGCGACAACGCAAGAGTTGAATAGTGCATATTACCGGTTCCGAAAACAGATTCACATCAGAGATTCTTCAGACGCAAGATGTTGCGTCTCTACCGTCTCCTGCCAGTCGCACTCATGTGGGCCGGCTCAGGAAGCCGACGGTTGATTCCATGATACGCGCGTGCAGTTGCTGTTGCTGTTCGAGCGTTTCGTGCTGGAGGTCTTCCAGGTTGGCTCGACAGAAGCGACAGCCCAGGACGTTCAGATGAAAGTCCACGTAGCGCTGCCATTCGTCGTCGAGGGTCTGGAGCAGGAAGCCGCCGATCGTGCTGCGCTTGGGACAGCTAAATCGGTGATACTCCCAGACGTCCGTCAGGAGATTCTCGAACTGCTCCGACGACGGGCCGACAGGGACCTTCTTGCGCTCGACGGTATCGCGAACCTGCTTGAGGCTGCGGTGCTTGACCAGCGCCACCGTTTGCTCGCTGACGTTCATCGTCGCGGCGACACGCTTGTTGGGCAACTGGCAGTAAAGCAACAGCTCGATGATCTGGAGGTCGCGGAAGCGGAGAGCGCGTTTGAATCCGTCGATGAGCTCGCCCAGCGCTTCGGCCAGCACGGCCTTCTGGACATCGTACTGCTCCTCGGCCCGCGCATACCAACTGGCGGTCTCCGCCGGGCTAGCCATCTGCTCCAGCGGATCGGACGGCGCCTCCTCGACGGAAGAATCGAGCGTGTCCTGGAGCAGGCAGACGCGCCGGGCCTCGCGGTGGCGGTAACTGTCGATGATCTTGCGACGGGTCAGCGCGAAAAGGTAGGTCTCGAGGTCGCAGTCGCCTCGAAAGCGGTCGAGACTGCGCACGAAGGCGATGAAGCATTCCTGGATGACGTCCTCGGCGTCGGCACGTTGGGGCAGCTTGGCCCGGGCGAAACGCAGCAGCCGGCCGCGATAGCGACCGACAAAATCCGACCACGCCTGCTGGTCGCCCTGGCGAATTTTGTCGAGGAAGTACTGTTCTGCCTTGGAGACCCTGTCAACCATTTACGATCTACTATTTACCATTTATGATTGGTGCCGCTCGCAACCGCTTCAGCGCTGCGATGCCGCTATTACACTCTAAGTATAGAGCCCAGAGCACAAATAGTAAATCGTAAATCGTCGATAGAATGGGGCAGGACGGCCGACCTCAGGACAGCAGGAATATGAAAACTACGGCGACAATCGCCAGAACCAGCCCGGCGATCCGCAACGACCAGACATAATACCCTCTGGTCGCCATGTTCAGGAAGAAATAGGTTACCAAAATCACCACGAGAACGCCAAGCGCCGAGGCAATCATCCGTGCCCAGGTCACCCGCTCAAGCTGTATTTCCTGGCCCAGGCGGCTGTTGAGCCATGCGATTTTCTGCGGCGAAGCATCGATCAGCAGCGCCTGCCGCCAGATCCGCCCGGCCGAACCGTCGAAGCTCTGCACGAACGTGTCCGCTACGAGGTGTCCTTCCTCGATGTCGCGCGTTGACACCCTTTTGACCGAACCGCCGGGTACCGACTGCACTGGCTCGACCAGCGCGCTCAATTGCAGGCGAGCATCTTCCATGGCTTCCATTCGAGCCTGGCCTTCGTTCGTGCACGCCTCTCTGGAGCGCGCGATCAGGAAGCGTCTCTCCGGCCGTACGTTGGCAAAAGCGGCAAAATTCTCCACCCACGGCATTTCGATGAACTGGCTCTGAGGGATGATGTGCGCATCGGTCGTGAATACATGGACGTGGACGACCCCGTCTGCGAATCGGGTCTCGGAACCACTCGCCCAGGGAGCAAGCTGCGGCGTCATGCCCGACAACTGCATTGTGATTCCAATCTCGTTTGGCCCGAGATTCCTGAGATAACTCTCTGTTGTACAGGTCGTCTGAGACATGGTCTGCCGGATCGCATCGCGAAGCCCGGCAATCAACGCCGGGTCGGATGCCTCGTGAAAGAGCGTGATTTGTGATGGCACACTGGAATCTCCCATCAACTCACGCACCAACTTATTTATCCGCCGGCCCACCGCTTGAGTGGCTGCAAGCCTCGACGGATAGATGTCTGCGTCGAATTCCTGCTCCAGGCCTTCCGACCAGATCGGCGAAACCGCCGGCGGACCAGTCCGTTGATCCGATTCGGCCGCCGCCGTGGCGGCCGGGTACCGCTCGACACGCTCCACGTAGCGCCGGTGCGTCGCGATAGGGGCAAAGACGAAGAAACCCGCCAGAAGCAGAACCACGCCGATCAGCACGCCGACAACGGCTTTGCCTGAGCCTTTTCCCGCCAGCAGCGCCACCAGCACAATGAAGATGAACCCCAGGACAAATACCAAAGGCGACAAGAACGGTGTGACTTGTTGGTGGACGACACCGGACGACGACTGGGAAACGACGGCCCGGGTCGACACAGGACTCGGGACCCCGAAGAAACGCAGGAAGAACACTCCCAGAATCACCAGGCCCATCACGCCGGCCACTATCCCCATGGCGCGACCACGTCCTTTGCCGGCCAGCAAAAGCATGAGTACCGTGAAAACGGCTCCAAACACAAGCACGATGGGAAACAGGGCAATACCGCTCATACGCTCACCCCCTGGTTGGGCATAGGCATCGGTGCAAGAACGGGCTGGCGACGACGCGGCGGCCAGGCCAGGACCGCAATAGAAATCACGATGAAGATACCGCCGATGGCCAACGTTTCGACGCTAAGCTGTTGCAGGATTTCCATATAAGTCTGAGGCGGTTCGTTGCGAAACCGATACTGGTAGATCAGCTCATCGACCATGAACATGGTGGTCGTCCCGATTCCGCCCAACCCGATCAGGGCGCGCAGGATGTGCAGGATGCCGTGGACCCGCCGGCCGATAATGATGAGCATCGCGCCGAAGAGGAAGACAATCGTGGCACCAGCCAAGGCAACCTTCTCGATACCACCCACCCAGTTGGGTCCGAAGGCCTGCTCGATCTCTTGCGCCAGTGAAGGCTCAGGAAAACCCAGCGAGACCATCATGGGCAGTTGCAGCGCCAGCGCCATGCCGACCAGGAACGCCACGAATACCAACAGATGGCCTACTCCGGCGAGAAACCCGCTGAACGGATGCCAGGGCTCGTACATGAACGTCCCGGTACTCGCGTAGGAAGGTGAAGACGGCGGCTGGGGGACAGGCGTCGGGGTCTCTTCGACGGCTTGCCTTGCCGGCCCCGCTTCGTTGGGCTTCACGTCAGTCTGCACCGCAGGCGCCGGCGCGGCGATCCTGTGAGCGGATGACCCGGCCGCGGCACCGGCGGGATTCCTCCAGAGCACCAGCGGCAGACCGTAGCTGTCGCGGAACTGTCCGGTCGCGATCATGATGATATCGATCAACTGGCCGATCCCGAACAGGCCCCACGTGAACAGCCAGAGGATCCCGGTCCCGACCTTGCCGACGTAGAACCGCTGCATCCCGGCAAACGGGGCGATGGTGAACGATATCAGCGCCAGCAGCAGGGCGGTCAGCCTCTTGCGTTGCGAGATCGGGCCTGATGGCGGCGCCGCGTAGCGCGACGCCTGGCGCCGCACCTCGCTGGAGTCCGGAGCGCCGAACAGCCGTGCCGGTGTGAACAGAAAGACCAGGAACAGGATGTTCGGGAAGATGATGAAGAAGGTGGCCACGGCCTGCTCGTCGCCGTGCATGCGCAAGTTGCCCATAAGAATGGACGTGGTGACCGTAGTGAGGATGCAGGCCAGGAGGACCAGGGGACGAACGAGATAGCGGTACCACCCGGCGAAGGTCGTGCGGCACATCATGATGAAGCAGAACGCCGCGATGATAAAGGAATCCACGCCAAAAGCCACGGAGAAGCCGAATTCGTCGCCGCGCAAGCTGGTGCCGGCCAGGATGACGAGGAACAGACCCAGGCCCAGACTCATCAGAGAACCGATCAGCCACAGCGTGCGCACTTGAGGTCGGACAGGTCGAACCAGACCGACGATACCGCTTTGACGTTTGGTATGCGCCTCGGCCGCAACCGCAGCCGCCATGGGGCGGCCGACCGGACTGACGGCCTGGACCACAAGCACCGTCCCGGCCAGCACGCAAGCGGTGATGACCGGCGGCAGACCGAAGATGTTGCCCGCGACAAAACCGAGGAAGCCAACCCAGATCGCATGGCCGAGCTCAATGCGCTTCGACCGTTGGGGGCCGGTGATCTTGAGCCAATCCACCAGCAGCATCGGCAGAGCCAGCGCGAGGAACTGACCGCTCTGGCCTCTGAACACACCGCCGGCAAAGGGGAACCGGAAGAAGCGAAATGGTCCGAACCCTTGGCCGCGGAAGAGCCCGATGCCGAACACGCCATCGATGATGCTCGCGGCCAGAACCGCTAAGAACGCCGCGCCGAAACACGTGGCGGCTTTTCCCAGCCATTTCGTGTCCTCATCCAGCGCCGCCCACCATCGGCGGCGGGAGAACACGATCACCTTCGAAGCAATGCCGACCATGACAAAGACGAATATGGCGGCGGGGAAGAACTCGTTGCCACTGAGCATGCCTGCTCCGAAGGCGACGGCCGCCATTGCCGTCAGCGCCAAGGTCATGCGTTGGCCGGTGAGGAGGGAGTCGGCAATGACGACGTTCTGGCCGGACTCTTGGGAGCGCTCCTTGGCGGCCTTGAACTTGCCGGCGACCTGGCCGCTGAAGACCTCCGCCTTCTTGGCGAACTGCTCGGCCTTCTGGGCGATGCGCTCGGCTTTCTGGCCGATCTGTTTGCTGAAATCACTCTGGTCCTTGCCTTGTGCGCCGGCGGGCTGGTACGCACCAGCGGCCGGCTGCGCGCGACCGATCTTCTGCGCCACGTGGCCAGCGATGACCGAGAGCTCCTCCGGCGAGAACTGCGAGACGCTGTTGCGTACGTGCTCGGCGCCGAAGATGTCCTCGACCATCTCCTGGACCGTTTGGTAGCGCTCGGCCGGGTCCTTAGCCATCGCGCGGCAGATCACCCGGCGGAATGGCTCCTCGATGTGGGTCAGGTCGGGAGCCGCAGACAGGTGCTTCATCAGGATCTCAGCGGGACTGGCGCCGAGGAAGGGAACCTGGCCGGTGAGCATCTCATAGAGCAGGACACCCATCGCGTAGATATCCACGCTGCGATCGTAGCGGCCCGCGCCGATCTCCGGCGCCATGTAGTGAACGGTACCGACCGTGATGGTATGGCTGACGTGGTGGCTGGTGCTGATCGCTTTGGTCAGGCCGTAGTCGCCGATCTTGACGTAGCCGTTCTCGTAGAAGATGTTGCTCGGCTTGAGGTCCCGGTGTACGATTCCGCATTCGTGCAAATAGGACAGACCCTTGGCGATTTCGCGCAGGAAGAACGCGGCCTTCTGAGTGCCGAGCCCTCCCGGCGCTTCTTTCAACAGGTCGCTCAGCGACGGTCCCGAGACGTATTCCATGATGACGAAAGGCCGGCCCTGGTCGTTGTGTTTGACGTCGAAGACCGTCACCAGGTGGGGGCTCTTGAGATTCATGCACTGGCTGATGCCGCGCAGCTCGATCTGCTCGTGGGTCTGGACCACCTTGAGCGCCACCTGGCGGCCGCTGTCGCTGATGGCGTAGTACACCTCGCCGAAGCCGCCGCGTCCGGCCGCACGCTGGATCGTGAATCCTTCCAGAGGCCGGTCTCCATGTTTGTATTGGTACGCTTCCATAGGTCTTCTGCCGGATTATAAGGTCGTCATATTTTGTGGTCGGCTACGCCTGAAACCTGGTCAGGACCATCGACAGTGAGCCAACGCGGATTGGCGTGTCTACAGTCAAGCCTACGCTCGGCTGCATCGGTCGTTCGCCCACACTGACGGGCTGAGCGGCACGGCACAACAACCGGTCGTTCTGCACGAAGAACGTTACGTTTTCGTCCAGGTGCTCCGTCTGGACATGGTTGTTCGTGTAAGGCCCGGCGAGAATATCGCGGCCCATGAGAATGACGTGCCGAATGTCGGGCCGGCCCAGCCGGGCGCCCGAGAGCATCAGCATCGCCGTCTCACTCGCCGGGTTCGGCAGACGGAATCGCATCCGGCAGCGAGCCGACAGCGCGATCGCGTCGCCGTCGGCGAGCAGCTTCTCCTTCACCGGTTGACCGTTGACCTCGATGGTCTTGTCCGAGCGCACGAAATAGTCGCCGTCGACGCGCTCGATACTGATCACCGGCAGGTCGGGCTCGGCCATCAGCCCCAGCATGGGTCTGCTCGACGAGCTGATCGGACCGACCGTCACGCGGGCGTTACGGAAGACCAGATAGCTACCGATCCCGTCCATCTGCATGACGAATTGCGAAGGCAGATCTTCAGTTCCCATCTTCTCGAATTTCGGATTGCAGATTTCGGGGTGCGGATTCGCGGCCGGGAACGACTCCAATCGGCAATCCGCATTCTGCGATCTGCAATGTGAAGCGTCGGCAATGCTCAGACCCAACGGTCCGGCGTCCAGCTCAGCCAGCGCCTCGACCGCCTGCCGGACGTCGGCCAGGACCTTGTCGAGCCATCGGGCCGAAGGGCAGATGGCCTTGGCCTTACGCAAGAGCGGCAAAGCGGCGCCGGGATTGCCGGCCGCGACGAGCTCCGCCGCCTCATGGCACTGGGTCAACGCGCGGCGCAGGTCCTCGACTTCCTCGCAGTCGCCGTTGAGCGGAGTCAATCGCTGCAGGAGCGATTGAGCCCGGTCGATCCGTCCCTGCTCCAGACGCGACCTGACCTGCTCGGTCGCCTGCCGCCGGATCTCACGCAGCAGTCCGCCGACCTGACCGTTCTTGTTCTGGGCAATGCCGGCGGCTCGAATCAGGTCTACTGCCGCCTCGACGTCGCCGTGCTTGAGCGCCTGCTCAGCCTTGGCGAGCGCATCTTCGGTCTGGAGCCTCACGGCCACAAGCTCTTGTCGCAGCAATTGGGCCTGGCCGTCATCGGCCGACGCGTCGCCCAGGATTTGCGCGCCGACGGAATGCCAACCGTCGGCGATGCGCCGTTTCGCCTGGGCGACCCGCAAAGCCTCCTGCTGGTGCCCTTGCTGCTGCTGCGCCATGGCAGCACATACAGCCGCCCGAAGCCGGGCGATCTCAGGCAGATTGCCGCCCAGCCTCTCGGCCTTATTGCAGTCAGCTAACGCCGGTTGAAGCTGGCCGGCATCCAGGCTCGTTTGCCCGCGCTGAATCAGCGCCCGGGTGAGCCGTCCGACCAGCCTCTGACCGTGACGATGACGCCTGACGTCGTCGGCTCGCGCGACCTCAAAGGCCTCGTCGAGTCGGCCGTCGGCCAACGCACACTCAGCTTGTTTGATTCGCAGGATCAACACGGCAAGGCCCTTTGCGTCTTGGATTTACGATTCTAACCCGTTTGCGGCAGATCGTCAATCTTGCTGGCCTGGCGCCATCGCGACGGCAGCAGAGCTCTCGGCCGGGTTCCGTCGGTTTTCAAAGTACTCATCGACCTGGGCCACGAGGTCTTCTTCCACGACCGTCTCGACGGGGATCGACTGCACGAACCGGCTCTCATGGGCCAGAACGCGCTCCGCGACGTCCAGACGCTTCTGGATCTGAGCGATGAGCTTCTCGGTCTGGGCCAGTTTGCTGTTGTCCACCTGGATCGGCGAGCCGACAGCAGAAGCCTTCACCAGGCGATACTGAGCCGCCAAAGCCTCGATCTTGTTCTCCAGCAGGCGCTTTTCGTTGCGCGTCTTTTCGAGCAGATGCATCGCCGCCTGCAACGACTGTTCGCGCGAGTCGAGCAGCCGTTCCTTGCTGGCCAGGATCAGCTCGCTCTCCTTGAGACGCTCGAAACGAGCCGCCAGATCCGCCTTCACGTCGTCGCGCGTGTAGCGCCGTTCGGCGAAGGTGTACTGGGGTCGAGGCGTCTCCAGCGAGGCCCGGAGGGTCTTGATCTTGGTCCGTTCCTCCTCGAGGTTCTCCTGACCCTTGGTGATTTCGCCTTTGAGCGCGGCCACTTCCACCTCTTCCTGCGCGATCAGCCTGATATTCGCATGCATCTCCGGGATGATGTCTTCGAGCAGATCGCGGGCCCGTCTCAGTTCGAATTCGATCGGGACCGCGTCTTTGGCCACTTGCCGAATCTCCCGGGCGGAGCTGCTGACGTAGCTGATGACGTCTTTGCCAAAGATCAGCCCACCCAAGAGCGCCAGGCTAACTGTCCCGATCACACCCAATTTCAGCCATTTGGTAATCATGGTACGACTCCTAAAAACCTCTCTTGCCCCATTGATTGACTTTTTCCCAGCCGCCAATGCGGCCACATTAGGTTGGTCGCAGGCCGATTTCCTTTATTGCCGGGAAAAAGTCACAGACGAAAGGCGATTGGTCCCATAGGTCCTATAGGTCGAATAGGACCTATCGCTCCCTTGCAGCTCGGGGCATCGCCCGATAAAATGCGACCCCATGAAACAGCGATGTAACCCAAGAAGCAGAAAGGACCTATGAGCATGAAGGTAGCCGCATTCAACGGCAGCGCCCGCAAGGACGGAAACACCGCGATATTGGTCAGGCAGGTCTTCGCCGCGCTGGAGGCCGAAGGCATCGAAACGGAACTGGTCCAACTGGCCGGCCAGACCATCCGCGGTTGCACCGCCTGCGGGAAATGCCGCGAGAACCAGAATCAGCGGTGCGTCATCACCAGCGATATCGTGAACGACTGCATCGCCAAGATGGTCGCCGCCGACGGCATCATCCTGGCCTCACCGACCTATTTCGCCGACATCACGTCGGAGATGAAAGCCCTGATCGACCGCGCTGGCTACGTTTCCCGCTCCAATGGCGACATGCTCAAACGCAAGATCGGCGCGGCGGTGGTGGCCGTCCGGCGGGCCGGCTCGATCCACGCCTTCGACTCGATCAACCACTTCTTCCTGATCGGCCAAATGATCGTCCCCGGCTCGATCTACTGGAACATGGGCATCGGCCGCGCCATCGGCGAAGTCAACCAAGATGAAGAGGGCATGAAAACGATGCAAATCCTCGGCCAAAACATGGCCTGGCTGCTGGAGAAACTCAACGCCTAACAGCACCAAGGCGAGACTGGAGCGGTAGCACAAGGAAGACACATACGACCAGTGCGTATTCCGATGCAGCCATGTCTGCCTCGCCGATTGTCTATGGCCCCGTCGCGCGTTTCAGCAAATCCACGCGAGAGTGAAGAGCGCAGCGACACACAGCGCCATCTGCTGCACGCCATTTTAGGGATCATATACGTCATCTGTACGCCGCTAATTGTTGCCCAAAGAGCGCCGTGCTATTAATCCAGCCTGCTCCAATTTGCTCCGCTCTCTGGTCAAAGGCGATCACTTTGTACCACGGATTCGTTTTCTCCCTGTACACTTCAAGAACCTTAAACCCTCCCCCTTGAGGAATGTACCTCATCTGTTGTATAGCTGCCATAGGATCAGCAGGGCTGTGAGACGGCATTACGGCTGTTTGCTTTGAAACAACGTAGCTTTCACCAATGTCAAGTCCAAGGGGATCCAGATTAGGAAATGGAGACTCCCCTGTGGGCGGCGCACTCAATGGGTACTCTATCTCATCTTCACCCCTGACAACACAAAGACCTCCTTCCCGCATCGTTACCGCTCTACCGATAAGATTCCGATTCCTATCTCCAAACTTGGAATCTGGTTGGTTAATAGGAACTAGCATACTCACTCTGATCTTCTCGCTGACGGATGCAACATCAAAACTAGCTCCGAATCTGGACACCAATTCTTGCCTAGCGCTGAGTGCCGTCTTCCAGGCCTCGTCGGCAATAGAGATTCTGTGTTCGGACTTCCATTTTCCGATAGTGCCCCTTTCTGAGAAATAATTCTCGGAGTATGCGGCAGAGTCACCCGTTTTCAAATACGACCTTGATACGCTAACCATAACAACCGCATTGTCAGGCAAATCGGTATCTACAGAAAGATCAAGTGTGGAATCCGTAACCTTGGTGACCAACTCGAACTTGTCACACACAATCTGGGTCCCAGTTGCGACAGCCGTTTCAGTCGGTTTCCTTGCTTCCATTTGTGGCTTGGCTCCCTCCTGAGCCTTCTCCTCACTTTCGGGTCTTTCTCTAGAGCAACTCATGACAAGAGTCATCGCCAATACGACCAATACGTAAGCACGTTTCTTCATGTCTTCTCCATTGCGCAAATCCGCGAATGCCACACTTATCTCATGCGCAATCACTGACGTCGCAGGCACCTTCCCCAAAACCTCTGTCTCTTGCACTGTCGTCACGCGATTCTCTCCAACCTTTGGCCATAATTGTAGCATGTGCGGGCGGACGGGGCAAGCGGGAATGCTCGGTTTTTCGGTCGCATTTGTGCTTGGAGGGGGAAAGCGGGACCGGGTAGGGGCAACCCCCTGTGGTTGCCCGGGCAGGCACGGGGGCCTGCCCCTACGTATCATGTCGGTCATTCCGTTGGATGTTGCTGGAAGCCAGATAAGGACGAATGACCATTCGCCCCTGCGTATGCCCATACGGGCACACTACAAACAGCACCGCCGAGGCCGACTGAGGAAATCGGGGGGACACTGCCTGTGGTTCAATCCTTCATTCGTTTCTTGGCCGATTTGATGAAACGGCCGAAGGCTTTGTCCTTCTTGCGTTTTTCCTGGTATGACATCTCGTGGTGCTCGGACTCCTTCTTGAGCTTGATGTAGCTGGAATAGCGATCTTCACTGAGTTCTCCACTTTCGACCGCAGCGCGGATGGCACAGCCGGGCTCGTGTACGTGGCTGCAATCTCCATATCGACAATTTGCGGAAAGCGTGGCAAACTCATCGAAACCGGCGTCGACTCCAGCGCCGGCGCCGAGGAGGCCCAATTCGCGCATGCCAGGCGTATCGATCAGCATCGCACCGGCGCCGAGCATGATGAGCTGTCGGCGGGACGTCGTATGGGCGCCTTCACCCGTGGCGCTGACCGCGTTTGTTTTGTAGGCTTCCTGGCCGATGAGACGGTTGATAAGCGTCGTCTTGCCCACACCTGATGAACCCAGCAGGCAGTACGTCCTTCCGGGCAAAAGCGTCTGTCGAAATGCGTCAAACCCGATACCGGTGACATTGCTGAGGGCGAGAACCCTGGCGTCGGTGACGGAGCGGACAAGCGCGAGCTTTTGAGCCAGCTCGTCCTGGCCGATCAAATCCGTCTTCGTGAGAATGACGACCGGTTCTACCTGTCCGTCCGCCGCCATGACCAGGTATCGATCCAGGCGGTGGGGATTGAAATCAAAATGACACGATTGGACGATGAAAGCGGTGTCGATATTGGCGGCAATCATCTGGAACTCGATGCTCTCCCCTGCGGTCTTGCGCCGCAAGAACGTCTTTCGTGGAAACACCCGGTGGACGATCGCGGCGGTGTCATCGTTGTGATACTGCGCCGTCACCCAATCTCCGACACAGGGCAGATCGACGGGACTTTCGATCTTATAGGAGAGCTTGCCTGAAAGCTGGGCCGGGATTTCTCCGGACTCATTCCTTACGAGGTAGGAACCCCGGTCAACAGCACATACACGCGCAAAGCAACACCCCTCCTGGCCGAACTCCGCGGCATGCCCCTCGAACCATGCGTCGAAACCGAAATCTAACAGTTTCATGTAGTCGTATCGCCTGACAACCGCTTTATGTTTTCTTCATCAAACCATGGGCCGCGACATCGCGCCACGCGGCCACGTTCATAGCCGATTCGCTCGGCCTGGGCAAGCGCAAATACCCCCCTCCTCGGTCTTGTTCGCGCTTACAAACCAAGCAGGGGGCAACCCTCTGTGGTTGCCCCTTCGGCAGGCTTAGGGCAGGCACGGGGGCCTGCCCCTACAGATCGCACGGGCATTTCGTTGGACGTTCGTAAAAGGAGGGAAGGCAGTAGGGACGCGTATGGCGTCCCTACTGCCCTGGCGTTTCTTATGGCGACACCGGTAAGGGCGAATGATTATTCGCCCCTACGATAAACGGGTCTCCTATTGCTCCAAGGCCGGGACCGGTATGGGCTTGCGGCCGAGGGCCCGGATGTCGCCCATCGTCGTGTCGAAGGGACGCAGGCAGAAGCGGTAGGCGTAGCTCTGGTCGGGCGGCAGCGTGAATTCGGCGTGCGTGCGGGCGCCCCAACTGTTGTCGCCGCCGACGCCCATCTGCTGGAAGTCCAGGTTCAGGTACGTCTCAGGTCGCGGCGTCACTTCGTAGATGTGGGCTGGGCCGTTGCGGTCGTCGGACGTGAGGTCCTCGGCCGCGTAGTGCAGCGCGTTGACGCTCAGCAGAGGCATGCCCTGAGCGAGCAGGCCGGCGCCTCGGCTATTGGTCAGAGCGACCCAGCGGACGTCGGCTTTGTTGCCGCTCTCCTGAGGTTGCGAGTAGTCGAAATACTGGTCGCTGACGGCGCCTTTGTACACGTTGACCTTGGCGTCCTTGCGGTCCCAGTAGGTCTCTTGCGGTCCGCAACCGAGCCACTGGATCGTCTCGAAGCCCGCGGGCAGCGCCATCTGCATGCCGAAGCGGGGAAGCTCGCCGGGACGCGAGTCGGTGACCTGACCGGCCAGATCCACGACGACGCTGCCGTCGCCGAACACGCGCCAGGTCACGGTGTAGTCACCGCGCACCGGCTGGGCGGGTCCGGACCCGCCTCTGCCGCCGCGGCGGACCGGCTCGGCGGGGGTCGTTTCGCTCGCGGCGCCTTCGATGCGCGCGGTCACGTCGATCCGAACCTCCTGACCGGAGACCTGCTTGGCGCTGACGTTCGTGACCTTCCAGTCCTGCATCGCGGTGCGCCACATTCCACAGCGCCGATCCATCCCGTTGCCTCGGTCGTTGTCGGTCGGAGCGCGCCAGAAGTGCGGCGCCAGCGGCTTCGCGACGAGCTCGGTGTTCTTGAACTTCATGGAGCTCAGGAATCCCGAGGCGCGGTCGATACCTACGGAGAAGTCCCGACCGTCAACGCGAATCGTGCCGCCCTGGTCGGAAAGCTTGAGAGGAGGCATGGCGGCCGTGTCGGCCACTGCCGCGGCGGTCTGGACGGGCAGCTTGAACTCTTCCCACGCCACTTCGTGTCCGGCGGGCGCCCACAGTTGGTCGTCTTTCAGCACGAAGCTCAGGTCGAGGAAGCACTCGGTCCCCGCCGGAGCGGAGACCGGTTTGATCGGGATGGTCAATTGTCTCGTTTCTTCCAGTGGTATGTTCAGGTCGTCGAGCGAGCCGCTCTGGACAACCTTATCATCGACGCGGACCGCCCAGGTGCCTTTGACCAGGTCCTGGAGATTGGTGAAGAAGTAGCCGTTCTTGATCTCGATCTGGTTCTGCGCTAGGTCTACCGCTTTGACCTGGATGTTCTGGTAGATCTTCTTGATCTCCGCCAGGCCGGGGTGCGGCGTGCGATCGGCGTCCACCAGACCGTTACAGCAGAAATTGTCGTCCGAAGGCGTGCCATCGGGCCCGAAGTCGCCGCCGTAGGCCCAGAAGGTCTTCTCGCCGGGCTTGACCTTCTGGAAGCTGCCGCCCCGCTGGCCTGCGACCGGCTGTCGCAGCGACTGATCCACCCAGTCCCAGACCCACGCACCCTGGAGATTGGGCAGGTTGTAAATCAGGTTCCAGTAGCTCCAGACGTCGCCCAGGCTGTTGCCCATCGCGTGCGCGTATTCGATCAGAATGAATGGACGGTAGGGTCTCGGCGTACGCTGCGAATACCGCTCCAGCGTCCCGGGGCTGCTGTACATCGGACAGACGATATCCGTATGGGGCCGCTCGCCGGCTTCACACGAGACAACGAAACGGCTCGGGTCGCGCTCGCGCATCCAGCTACTGGTGGCGTGGAGGTTCTCGCCCCAGCCGTTCTCGTTGCCAACCGACCAGAAAATGATCGACGGATGATTCTTGTCACGCTCGACCATCCTCACGGTCCGGTCCATGTAAGCCGCCAAGTACGAAGGATTGGGCGTGACCTGGCGTTGAGCGCCGTGGCACTCGATATTGGCTTCGTCCACCAGGTAGATGCCATACCGGTCGCACAGGTCGTACCACGCCGGCGTGTTCGGATAGTGGCTGGTGCGCACCGAATTGATGTTGTGCTGCTTCATGATCTTGATGTCCTGGATCATGTCTTCGGGCGTGACGTATTGCCCGCGATCCGGATGGTGCTCGTGCCGGTTGGTCCCTTTGATGAAGATGCGCCGGCCGTTGACGAGCAGATCGCCGCCGTCCCAGAGTTGGATCTTACGGAAGCCGACATTGACGGGAATGACCTCGATGACTTTCCCATTCGCGGCGATGAGAGTCAGCAGCAGGCGGTACAGGTACGGATTCTCCGCGGACCAGAGCTGCGGCCCGACGATAGTCGTCGAGAGCGTGCGCTTGGTCTCCTGGGCTGAAGGCAAGAGCCAGGGTGTGGAGATGGACGCCACCTCCTGACCTGCCGCGTCGAGTAAATCAGCGCGCAGCGTCGCCTGCTGGCCTTGCGTGGTCATGTTCTGTATCGCCAGGTCGATCAGCAACGCCGCTGAGGCATACCTTTCATCCACCGCAGTGGTGACCTGAAAGTCGCGGATGTGAAGCGTGTCGGTGGACCAGAGGTAGACGTCGCGATAGATGCCGCTGAGCCGCCAGAAGTCCTGGTCCTCGATCCAGGAGCCGTCGCACCAACGGAAGACCTCGACCGCAAGCTGGTTCTGGCCGGGCTTGACGAAATCGGTGATGTCGAATTCCGCCAAGGTGCGGCTGTCCTTGCTCATGCCGACCTTCTTGCCGTTGACCCAGAGATAGAAGAAGGAGTTGACGCCGTCGAAGCCGATGTAGATGCGCCGGCCGTCCCAGACCCGCGGCACCTCGAACGTGCGACGGTAGGAACCGACGTGATTGTTGCTCTCCTCGGGCGTAGCGGGCGGCCGGAGCCGGTCATTCCACGGATAACGCGAGTTGGTGTAGATCGGGATGCCGTAGCCTTGCACTTCGATGTTCGAAGGGACCGGAATCGTGTCCCAGCCTGAATCGTCGTAGTTCACCTCGTAGAAATCGAGAGGCCGGACCGCCTTGTTGGGCGACCATTTGAACTTCCAGTTGCCGTTGAGCGAGCGAAACCAAGGCGACCTCGACCGGTCCTCGACCGTCGCGATCGCTTCGGCCTCCTTGGCAGATGCGACGTCGGGGAAGATCGTCATCGTCGCGTGTGGTGCCAGCCGATCGATGCCTACCAGCTCGGGGTTGGCCCAATCCGGCGGGCTCGTTTGCGACAAAACGCCCGATGGCGCGACGACGAGCAGGCTCAGAGACAAGAAAACGATGCCGAGATGACGATTCATGCTGCTACTCCTTTCAATTTCAGAGGACAGAAGACCGACGACGGAGGACGGCAACCACGCGCGTCGTCCGTAAGGACGCTGCCGAGCCAGCGTCTATTGCGGCATTACGAGCCCCGTATCTCGTCGTGTCGCGAGGGCTCCGGACGCCCGCGACACCACGAACAACGAGATACGTCCTCATGTTATTCGATTGTCGCCGCTCCGTCGACCTCGGCGTTCCGCACGATGGCAGGCGGTCCTTGCTGCGTCTGGACCTTCACATTCGTGAACTTGACGCCTTTGGCGTTACGGATGGTCAGGCCGGTCTTCGCGGAAATCGTGACATTCGTCAGCGAGACGTTGGTCGCGAGACTCTCAGGCAAGCCGACGATGACCCCGGCCTCGTTAGGACAGGCGGCAGTCAGGTTGGTGATCTCGATGTTCCTGATGATCGGCGTCTCCGGCGTCATCGGCACGGTGTCATCCTCGGCGGGAATCTTGGGGTAATAGGCCGAGATCGTCAACGCCGGATCGACGTCGACCATGGTGATGTCGCGGCAGTAGAGCCCCTCGATTGTACCGCCCTTGCCACGGGGTGATTTGATGCGAATGCCGTTTTCCGTGCCCTGAAAGGTACAGCGTTCCACCGTCACGTTGTGCACGCCTCCGACGGTCTCGCTGCCGATGGACATGCCGTGACCGTGCAGGAACAGGCAATCGCTCACCACGATATCCTCGCAGGCAAACTCCCGGCCTTCCATCTTCTTGCCCGATTTGATCGCCACATTGTCGTCACCTACGTCCATGGTACAGCGACTGATCCGCACCCGGCGGCTCACGCTCGGATCGATGGCGTCGGTATTGGGAGCATCGGCAGGCGCTTTGAAGGCCACGCCCTCGATCAACACGTCCTGGCAATCCGTCGGCACCAGGTGGAACTTCGGCGCGTTCTGGATGGTCACGCCGGAAATGGTGACGTCCTTGCACCGGGTTAGAACGATCAGGTTGGGTCGCGGCAAGGTGTAGCCCGACGTCTTGCGCCGGGCCGCCTCGGCCGCGGGCCACCAGACCTGCCCGTTGCCATCGATCGTGCCTGCACCCACGATCGCGATATCCGTCAGGTCTTTGCCACTGATGAACGGGACGAAATCGCTGCCGCTCTCGGCGCTGAGCCAGTCGCCCGGCACCTTCATGAAGTCGGCCTGGTTGCCCGTCGCCTGAAGCATGGCGCCTTCGTCGAGCTGTATGGTGGTCTTGGTCCGCAGAGTGATCGGCTTGCTCAGATACGTTCCGGGTGCGAACCGCACGACGCCGCCGGCTCGCCCGCATTCGTCCAGCGCTTTCTGAATGGCGTCGGTATCGAGCGTCGTGCCGTCGCCTTTGGCGCCGAACTGACGGACATCGAAGACCCTTGGCGCTACCAACTCGACCTGATAACGAGGGACGATCTCGACGCGTTTGAGGGCAACCATACTTTCCTCATCGCCAAAGTCCGGCCGAGCCTCCTGTGCCATGTAGATCGGTGCGTCCTGGCGCAGAGGCAGAATCGCGACGCGCAAATCTCCTTTGCGAACGTCCGTCGCGTGGCGGCGCAAGCCGATGTCAAAGACGTTACCATTGTAGAAGTCGTCGGTGAGCAGCTTGCCGTCGAGCGTCACGCGTGCGACATCGCCGACGTAGTGGATTCTCAAGATCGGGTCGGTGTTTGGATCGAGATCGGCTGGAATCGTGATCTTCCAGATTGCGGCATTCGCGAAGTCCTCGTCCACCGGAGCGGCAGCCACTGGTTGCCGGATTGTTCCCTTCGGAATCTGCCTTGGTTCGCCGGCTGGTTGAACCAATTCAAACCTGGCGTTGACCGTCACTCCTTTGGGCCTGACCGGAGTGAAAGTCCTGAAGATCCCGTCGAAACCGCCTTCGAGCTGCTTGTCATCATCCATGACTGACGCCGGTTTCGGATAAATGCCGACCTTCAAATCATCGCGCATGGGAGAGCAGAGCCGCAGATGGTCGCCATCCAAAACCAGACCGGCCTTGGTGAGGAAAACCCGGTCCCGGCCCTGCCATCTCCCCGACCAGAGTCCGTTCGAATCGGCTTCATCAAGCAACACGATCCGCACGCTGGTGCCGTCGGGCGCGTCCAATGTCATTGCAACGCCTGTGCCCGTTCTGATTTGGTCAACCAATAGATGCCGGCCGTCACCGCTGGCATAAGCCAGATCACGCACAACGGTTAGATTGCCACGTGGCATCGCGTCGCCAAAAGCCCGTACGCGTGGACCGTTGGTGGGGAAGGAAAACTCGGGACGGATGCCAGGCGTGCGTGCAAAGAAAATGGTGCGCGTTCCCTCATCATCCACGGCGCACAGGGGCTGGGCCGTGGCCCAGGCGAGTTGCACGCCATGACCGAGATCGAAGTTGAACGGCCAGACGAAACATCGATTTGATGGAACGGTGACGGGCGTGGTCGGGAATATCAATTCGCCGCCCGGAAGGTTGAGCTTGAACTGCACGTCCTCCTTCGGCGGCAAAGATTGCAGGCGCTGATAATTGTTTACAAACACGTAGCCCGCGTTTCCATCCGAACGTACGCACCAGCGAAGGATTTCAGTGTCATCTTCCCCCGAAGGGCGCCGATCGGGCAGGGAGGCGGGCATGCCGGCCAGGGACGATCCCCATTCATGCAGGAACAGGTGGAGCCGGCGCAGCGAATGGTAGTGCGGCCGGATCTGTCCGTACTGACCGAGAGGCGCCTGGAAGTCGTAGTTCTTCACCGGCATGTCGTTCCAGAAGCCGGTCGCCTGCGACTCCATCAGCGTGGTGAGCTTGCCTTCGGGATTGACGCCGCCGTGATACATGTAGTAGCCGGGCAGCGTGCTACCCGAGCCGAGCTTCACGAGCATCGTCGCTTCGACATCGCGCGGATAGATCAGGATGCGGCGATGGTAGCTGTTCATCATGCCGCCGCCCATCTCGCAGGTCAGGTATGGATACTCAGCGACGTCGGCAGCATCACGGGCCCGACGGCGACCGAGCTGGTCGGTCGCGATGGCGCTGTCGGTGCGCAACCGGGAGAAACGAAAACCGGTCCAGTAGTTGCCCGGCATAGGTGTCAGCTCACGGTCCCAGAATCCCTCGGCGTACGCGCCGTAGAGCGGTACGATCTCGCCGAGCGGCATGGGTGTGCGCAGCGCCGGCCAGCCCGTTCGCGTGTAGAGCGGCACGTCGAGACCGACATCGCGCGCGATCTGCTTGAGCGTGAGCAGGTGCTGGGCAGGACCGCCATATTCATTTTCGAGTTGGATGCCGATCACGGGACCGCCGTCCTTCCACAACAACCCTTTGAGCTGATCGGCGATCTGGCCATAGAGGACGCGGACCTTCTCAAGGTACTTCGCGTCATCGGAGCGCGTCTGCCAGCCCTTCTGCAGGATCCAGTCGGGCAGACCGCCGTTGCGCACCTCGCCGTGACACCAGGGGCCGCAACGCACGACCGCCAGGAGGCCCACATCGCCGACAGTCTCGACGAACGCGCGCAAGCTGCGCCGGCCGGACCAATCGTACTGACCTTCGATCTCCTCGTGGTGAATCCAGAACACGTACGTCGCGACGATGTCGATGCCACCCGACTTCATCTTGAGCAGTTCCTCGCGCCACTCGCTCTCGGGATAGCGTGAGAAGTGGAATTCACCCATCACGGGTGTCCAGGGCCTACCGTCGAGAAGCAGGCTGCGGCTGTCGAGCGTGATCGTCGTGCCGTCAGGCGACTGCGATTGGCCCATCTTGAAACCGTCGGCTACCGCTGGCTGAGGTAAACCGATGGTGATCGTCTGCGCCTCGGCGCGAGCTGTACCTAACGCGAATACGGACAGTGAGAGAAAGGCGCCTGCGGTTACGAAGCTCTTCATGGCGTTTCTCCTTCGTAGGGGCGAACAACCATTCGCCCTGGCGAGGACGCAGCAATGACTTCGATATAAGAAAGGGCGAATGATCATTCGCCCCTACGGATGGCATCGCGGAGTTGCTGTTCGGCTTGGGCTGTCCAATAGCCGCAATCGAGTTGCAGGAAGACGGAGGTATAAGGCAGCGTCAGGTCCGTCTTGAGCAACAGCACGTGAAACGTCTTGCCCGCCTCGTCGAGTTTGGCGATGATCTGCTCGTGAGGCAGGGATTGGACATCTGCATCGCCGAGGACCTCACGCAACGTGTCGCGGTAGATGCTGATGCCTGGAGCATTCTCTTCCGGCACGAATTCCAGCTCGGCGTCCGTATAGATGATCGGGCGCACATGAGGCGCTCCGCGCACAGCGTCGAGCACGCTCGCGACGACCTCGATCTGGTCGGCACCGGTGTAGATCGTCTCGATTCCCGGGCTCGTCTGCCACGGATAGGCGGAGTCAGCAATCACGACCCAGTTGCGATGCCCCAGCAGAGGCAACTGCCGCGTTACTTGGCCGCGCCAGGAGGACGGAGCACATCCGACCGCCAGTATGCTCAGCACACACACCATTGACTGCTTCATGGCTGCCCCCTTCAGGCGTATCTCGTCGCTCGTATCTCGTGTTTCGTATCTCGTGAACGCGTTGGAGCGTGAGAGCACGAAAGGCAAGGCCGCAGGCGGTAGGCGCCTCCGGCCTGCCGCCTGCCGCCTCCAGCCTTGATTCTGCGCATCCACGCTTTCACGCTTCAACGAACCGACACCTCACCGGGCCCTGTCTTTCAGATACGCGACCAGCGGACAGCCGTCAAGGGCCTTGAGCCCCTCGACGACGCAATCGGCATTGAACCGGGCGCCGCAGGCGTTGGTGTGTGTCGTCTCTCGCGGCGGGAAGTACAACGCGGTGACTCTGTCCATCCCGATCTGCTCGTAACGATCCGCGATGATATCGTTGAGCGGGATGAAACCGACGCTTTCGGCTTGAGCGGCCTGGGCGGCCCACAAGGCGTAGTCCTCGCTGGACCGATTCACCCTGCCGTCCTGCCAACGGTTGCGCGGGATTAGAGAGCAGACAAACGGCGTCGCACCTTTGGCTTTAGCCTCGGTGATGTACTTGCGGAGGTACCAGCCGTATGAATGAACGATCTCGTGCTTGCCGGTCAGGAGATTGTCGATTTCCTCGGTCTCGTCGCCGTTGCCTTTGATCGTGCCGCGGGCCCGTTGTCTGTCATTGAGCGGGCCGCTGTCGTTGTGACCGAACTGCATGATGACAAAATCGCCCGGTTTCATATCGGCCAGAACCTTCTCCCAGAGTCCCAGGGTCTGGTACGAGCGGCTGCTCGTGCCGCCAAGGGCGCGATTCTCTACGTTGATGCGCGTCCGATCGAAGTAGTCCATGATGGGAGCGCCCCAACCCCATTGGCCGTTGGCGCCGTCGCCGCGCGTGCCGGTGCGCACCGTCGAGTCGCCGATCAGAAACAGCGTCGGCAAGTTCGGATCGGATTCCGGCAGTGCCTCGGGCATCCAGGGCGCTGTCATCGTTTCTTCCACCTGCTTGACGATGCAGTTCGCGCTGCAGGGCGTGATCGCCTGCCCCTCGGCCGACAGCATCCCTTGTAGAGACGCAACATCTTGCGTATTGGCCTTGAGACCCGAGACGATCAGGATCGCATTGAGGTTGGCGCCTTCGGCGCTGGTGTGCGTATGGTCGATAGGGAAAAACTCCGCCACACGAACGCGGCCCAACAACTCGTACTGGTCGGCGATGATATTCATCGCGTCCACGAAGGCGACACTCTCGGTCTGAGCGATTTGAGCGGCCCATTGGCTGAACCGACCCGAGCCGCGTTCGACCCTGCCCGCCGGCCATTCATTTCTGACGGTCAGCGACAGCACGATCGGCGTCGCGCCTTTGGCTTTGGTCTCGGCAATCATCTTGCGCATGTACCAGCCGTACGTGTGTACGACCTCGTGCTGTCCGGTCTGGAGGTTGTCGATCTCGCGGGTTTCCTCACCGAGGCCGGGCAGCGAGCCGCGCGCCCGGCGCGCGTCGTTGATCAGGCCGCCGTCGTTGTGCCCAAACTGAATCAGCACGAAGTCGCTGACCTTCATATCCGCCAGCACCGCATCCCACAGCCCTTCGGTGATGAACGTCCGACTGCTGCGCCCTGCGCGGGCACGATTGACGACCGCGACCTTGTCGGCGTCGAAGTACTTACCCAGGTGACTGCCCCAGCCCAGGTCGCGACTATTGCTGGCGGTGGAGTCACCAACGACGAACAACGTGGGTTTGTCCTGGACCGGTTCGTCTTGGGCCCATAGCGCGCCGGTCGATACGAACGTGCAAAGCAGCCCGAGTACAGCCACGCGGAAACTGGTCATCTGTCAGTTCTCCTCAAGGGTGTCACTTTCATCCTGCGCTTCGACGCCGGCCAGTATGATATCAGGACGAGACGGCGCCGTCATGTCTTCGCCCAGGTAGAATCCGGTGTGAGCGGGTTGGTTGTAGGCAACGTTCTGCCAGGCGATGCTGAGCCGGTAGACCGGGTCGTGCATGAGCGTGTAGAAGCGCGTGTCCGTGGGAATCGTGGTGGTGAAGATGCGCAGCTCCTGGTTGTCGCTCGTGCGCCAGATGACCTCTTCCCGCCAATCGCCCAGGATGTCGGCACAAAGACAGGGATTGGCCTTCGTGCCGTTGTTGGAAGCGACATCATAGTCGCGGGCCGTCAGCAGTCTGGCCGTCTTGCTGTTGAGGTAGTCCCATTTGTCGATGGTCGTGCCGTCAAGAATCTCGCGCAGCAGGTCGCCATCCCACCAGACGCCCATGTTGCAGGTGCTCGGCTTGGTGTTCGAGATGCGCAGGCCGGTGCAGTCGTAGAGACCGCTGATCCCGGAGGCCCAGCACTCATAGCCGCGATAGCGCGGGTCCAGGTCCATGCACACGCCGCGTCCGATGTCGTCGGCCTGCTGTCCCCACAGCACCTGGCCTGTCGCGGCGTCGCGAAGGTTCGCGCCGAAAGGATGACGCGGGCTCTCGTGAATCCCCCAGACCTCCAGGCCCGGCCGGTCGGGGTCGATGTCGGAGAGGTGCATCGCGTCGCCATGTCCCAGGCCGCTACAGTAAAGGCCGGTCCCGTCGTCGTCGATCGCGCACGCGCCGTAGATGATTTCGTCTTTCCCGTCGCTATCCACGTCGGCGACGCTGAGATTGTGGTTGCCCTGGCCGCGGTAGTCTCGATTGCCAAGCGTGCCGTCGTCGCTGTCGAACGTCCAGACGTGCGTCAACTCGCCGTCGCGCCAATTCCAGGCCGCCAGGACGGCGCGCGTGTAGTAGCCTCGACACATCACCAGGCTGGGACGCTCACCATCGAGGTAGGCGACGCAGGCGAGGAAGCGGTCCACGCGGTTGCCATAGCTGTCTCCCCAATCCGAGACCCGGCCGCGAGGCGGAAGATAGTCGGTCGTGACCAACGCCGCGCCGGTGGCGCCGTCGAAGATCGTAAGGTACTCGGGCCCATCCAGGATATAACCGTTGGACTGGCAGTAATAGGCGTTCGCGTCGCCTATACAAACGCCCAGGCCGTCTACCGTCCCGTCGGCGGTCTTGCAGGCGAACTCCGCTTTGCCGTCACCGTCGAGGTCATAGACCATGAACTGCGTGTAGTGGGCGCCCTCGCGGATGTTCGGTCCGAGATCGATCCGCCAAAGGAAGGTCCCGTCGAGCTTGTAGGCTTCGAAGATCGGCGGGTCGGTCATGCCGCTGTGAGCGTTGTCGTGACTGCGCCCGGTTTGGTGCAGGACGATTTCGTACTCACCATCGCCGTCCAGGTCACCGACCGAGGCGTCGTTCGGCGTATATCCGTCAGGCGTCAGCAGCGGAATGGACAGATAAGGCTGCACCGGCGCACCTGCAGGCAGTGTAGCGCAGCTCGCAGTGTGCCCGTCAGGGCCCGGTAGGGCGAGCATCCCCGCTCGCCAGTCGTGCGAGGACGCACGACCTATGGCCTCAACGCAATAGGCATTCGACTGGCTCAAGTCAACGCCGGTGTCGATGTAGTTGGTGCTCTGCGTCAGAGGCTCGTCATTGAGCTTGAGCGGTTCGCTATCGCCTGTGACGCGGTAGAGATTGAACCCGACGTCGTTCGGATCGGTTCCGAGCAGCCGCCAGCCGAGATAGACCTGCCCCTCGCCGAGATTGACAGCGACCAGGCCGCGACCGAGGTTTTCCATCTGCCGTGCGGCCGACAGCGAACTCGTGGCGAGCAGCAGCACGGCGATCGCCGCAGAGACACGACATCTTGCGTCCCAGCGCGTGGGCATCGTTCCAATCATAAGACCTCCTGCGTGTGTGTGCCCCTCCCGCGTCGTCGTCGTTAGAAAGAACAGCAGGTATAAGGCCGCCTTATGCAACCATTGTATGTTCTCAAAGCTGCTCTCGCAACCCGTTTGTAGCGTGCCCATCAGGGCATAGTAGGGGCGAATAATCATTCGCCCTCCCCCAAGGACGGGTCAGCGGGGTCCGACACAGCCCAGGGCGGATGATTATTCGCCCCTACCGGCGTCGCTACCGGCGGATGTTCGGACGCGGAGCCGCTTTCATGCCGGCACCGAGATAGAAGCTTACGTGCGGCGGCTGGTTGTAGGCGACGTTTTGCCAGGCAATCGCCAGCCGGTATTGCGGATCGTGCATGAGCGTGTGGAAGCGGTAAGTGGTCGGGATGGTCGTCGTGTAGATGTGCAGCGCGGTGCTGTTGCTCGTCCGCCAGATCACCTCCTCGCGCCAATCGCCCAGAAGATCAGCACTCAGGCACGGAACCGCTTTGGTCCCGCCGTTCGAAGAGCACTCTGTCGCTGTTAGAAGCCGGTCCGTCGTTTGCTCCATCCAGTTCCACTTGTCGATGTGGTTGCGGTCCAAGAGCTCTCGCGTCAGGTCAGCGTCCCACCAGATCACGAAGTTCGTCGAGGAAGGCGTCGCTTTGCAGATGGTCCGTCCCTGGCAGTCGCGCAAGCCGCCGGGGCCGCCCCAGTTCTCGCAGCCGAGGTGTCGCGGGTCAATGTCGGCGGCTACCCCTCGCCCGACATCGGCACCGGGACCGACACCGAAGATGATCTCGCCCGTTCGCCCATCGTACATGGCCGCTCCAGGCGTACCGAATGCGACCGTCCGTCCTTCGTTCTCATGGATGCCGAAGACCTCCAGGCCGGGCCGAGTGGGGTCCAGGTTGCTTACGTGCAGCGCGTCGCCGTGCCGCAGGCCTGTTGTGAAGAGGCCGTGTCCGTCGTCGTCGACGACCATCGCGCCTACGCAGATTTCATCGCGTCCGTCGGCATCGAAATCAGCGACGGTGACTTGGTGGTTCGCCATGCCGGCGTAGTCCAGGTCCGGTTTGCCGTCCTTACCCGTCCCTCCGTCGTGGGTATCGAACACCCAGCGTTGGGTCAGCTTGCCGTCGCGCCAATCCCACGCGGCCAGCACCGTGCGACCATACCAGCCTCGGATCATCACGGCACTCGGCCAGACACCGTCGAGGTAGACCACGCAGGCGCTGAAATGGTCCACGCGGTTGCCGGTGTTGTCGTTGCCGCCGTTGCCGCCGATCCCGCCCCACCCGCCGATGTCGCCTCTGGGCGGGATGTAGTCGGTCGTCGCCAACGCAGCGCCGGTTTGGCCATCGAAGACCGTCAGGTACTCCGGCCCGTCGAGAATCTTGCCATATTTCGGATCAGAGGACGACGCCAGGAGTCGCCAATCGGCGTCGGCGTCACCGATGACGTTGCCCTGTCCATCGACCGTCCCGTCAGCCGTTTTGCACACCAGTTCCGCTTTGCCGTCTCCGTCGAAATCGTAGACGAGAAACTGCGTGAAGGCGGCGCCGGCGCGGATGTTGCGGCCCAGGTCGATTCGCCACAGATGCGTGCCGTCCAGCTCGTAGGCATCGAGAAGATGAGGACCGGTGAATCCCGTCTGTGGTGGGCGCTTCGAGTTGGAGGGCTCCCACTTCAACACGATCTCATAGTCGCCGTCACCGTCCAGATCACCGACGCTGCAATCGTCAGCCGAGTACGTATACCGTTGTCCATCGGGACAGCTCCCACCCGCCGGCTTCTGCAGCGGAACCGAGAAGTAACTCCGGCTCCAGACCTTCACAGCCTGTTGTAGAGACGCAACATCCCTTCGGCTGCGCTCAGGGCAGGCTTGCGTCTCCACATCGTCGACAACAGCCCGAATCGCATACAAGGCATTCGGATCGCCCTGCTCATCAACAACGTTGGTCGAGTTCGCTATCGGCGCATCGTTGACCTTGGTATCGCCGCGATAGACGTTGAACGCGACATCGTTGGGATCGGTCCCCAGCAGGCGCCAACCGACGTAGACCTTGCCGTCACCCTGAGCGATCGCCACCGCACCGCGATCGAGCTTTTCCATCTGCCTCTGCGCTTGAACGGTCCCGGCGAGGACAAACACGGTTGCGAGAATCGCAAGAGGTTTCATTGCCATCGTCGCTTTCATGGAATGTGTCGGGTCAGGGCGCGGTATTGCCGACGTTCACCAGCTTGATATTGGGATGTGGTGGGGCGTCCATGCCGTCGCCCAGGTAGAAACCGGTATGGGCCGGCTGGTTGTAGGCCACGTTCTGCCAGGTGATCGCCAGCCGGTAAGCCGGATCGTGCATCACCGTGTAGAAACGATGCTCTGTCGGGATGGTTGTCGTGAAGACACGCAGTTCGCGGCCATCCCGTGTGCGCGCGATCAGCTCCTCGCGCCAGTCGCCCAGGATATCGGCGCAGAGGCAGGGATTGGACTTCGATCCGTTGTTGCTGGCACAGCCGAAGTCCCGCCCGGCCAGCAGGCTGGTCGCAGTGCCGTTGGCATAGTCCCACTTGTCGATGTTCACCCCGTCGAGGATCTCGCGCAGCACGTCACCGTCCCACCAAATCCCCATGTTGCACGAACGGGGCTTGGCATCGGAAATCTTCTCGCCCTTGCTGCTGTAGAGCCCGTTGGAGTTGTTGGCCCAGCATTCATAGCCTCGGTAGCGCGGATCGATATCGATCGCCAGCCCCCGACCCGGGTCGCGCAGCTCAAGACCCCAGAGGACCTTACCGGTGGCCGCGTCGCGGAGGTTGGCTCCATACGCATGACGCGGATTCTCGTGGATCGCCCACACCTCCATGCCTGGCCGGTCCGGATCGATGTCGGACAAGTGCATCGCGTCGCCATGTCCCAAGCCCGTCGAGTAGAGACCTTTGCCGTCGTGATCGATCGCGCAGGCACCGTAGACGATCTCGTCCCTGCCGTCACCATCCACGTCACCGACGCTGAGGTTATGGTTGCCTTCGCCGCGATAGGCTTCGTTGCCCGGCGTGCCATCGTCGCTGTCGAACGTCCACAGACGCGTCAGCTTCCCATCCCGCCAGTTCCACGCGACCAGCACCGCGCGCGTGTAGTAGCCTCGGCACATGACCAGGCTCGGGCACCTCCCATCGAGGTAGGCCGTGCAAGCGAGGAAGCGGTCCACGCGATTGCCGTTGCCGTCTCCCCAGCCAGAGCCGTCGCCTCCGCGCGGCGGAATGTAGTCGGTCGTCGCCAGTGCGGCACCGGTCAGTCCGTCGAAGATGGTCAGGAATTCGGGTCCATCCAGGATAAAGCCTCGGTTGTCAACGTAACTGGCGTTCGGATCACCGATTACCCTACCTTGGCCATCGACGGTGCCGTCGGCCGTCTTGCAGGCAAACTCGGCTTTGCCGTCACCATCGAGGTCGTAGACCATGAACTGCGTATAGTGAGCGCCTTCGCGGATGTTGCGTCCCAGATTGATCCGCCAGAGCCGTGTACCGTCGAGCTTGTAGGCTTCGAAGACAGGCGCTCCAGTCATGCCGCGCTGCGAATTGTCCCGGCCGCGCGGCGATTGGTGCAGCACGATTTCGTACTCGCCGTCTCCATCGAGATCGCCGACGGAGGCATCATTGGGTGTACAACCCTCGGGCGTTTGCAGCAGGATCGACAGATAGCACTGACTCCAGACTCTTGCTGGGGCCGAGGGTGTGTCCTCCGCTCCATCGATAACGGGCCGGACTGTGTAGACGGCGTTCGGATCACCCTGCTTATCCACCAGGTTGGTCGAGCCAGTTACCGGCGCGTCGTTGATTTTCGTGGTGCCGCGGTAAACGTTGAAGGCTATGCTCTCGGGGTCCGTCCCCAGCATCCGCCATCCGACGTAGACCTTACCTTCATCCAGATTCACCGCGACCACGCCGCGACCGAGATTCTCCATCTGTCGCTGCGCGCTCGTTGAGCCGACCATCGTCAAGACGATGCAACCGGTGACGACGACAACCATCTTCGTTGATGTCTTGTTCATGCGATCCTTTCCTTCCGGCGGAATCTAAGCACCTCACGATTTGTCATCCTGAGGCAAAGACTCCCGTGAGCAGCGGCCTCTGTGCCTTTACGGGCACACTACAAACGCGCTACATTACTTCGTGCCGAGATAGTAGCTGGTCATGGGATAATGTCGATCGGTGTAGCCCATCGTGTGATGGCAAACGTCGTTTCGATACAGCGGGTCCTGCATCAGGCAGACGCGCCGGTCGGCCGCCGGGATGATCGTGCTGTAGATGCGCAGCTCAGAGCCGGCGGCCGTGACCAGCTCTTCACGCCAGTCGCCTGCGATGTCCGCCACCTGAACGACAGTACCCTCAATGGGCGCGCCTTCGATGGGCGTCAGACCGCTGCCATTCCACTTGGCCAGGCCGCGACGGCTGACGAACTCGCGCAGCAGATCGGCATCCCACCACGCCATGAGTCCTTGCGGAATGCGTCCTTCGAGGCGCTGGCCCTGCGCGGTGTAGGAGAACCGCCCGCCGGCCAGTTCCAGACCCGGCAGCGCCGGGTCGAAATCAGCCGCGACGGCGCTGTCCAACTCGTTATCTCTGGTCGGTTCATCGGCGCCGAAAAGGACTTGTCCTGTCCGGGCATCGACAAGGCACGCGCCGTTGCGCGGGTGGGGCTCTTCAATGATGTACCAGATTTCCCAGCCCGGATGCGCGGGGTCGATGTCACCCATGTAGGAACGATCGCCGTGCCCGAGACCGGTCGTCCACATCGTCCGACCGTCGTGGTCGATGGCCAGCGAACCGTTGATGATCTCGTCACAGCCGTCTCCGTCGATGTCGCCGGTCTTGACGGTGTGCTGGCCCTGCCCCTGGTACATGAAAGGCGCCCGCTCGTTCGTCCAGCGCCAGACCTTGCGCAGCTTCTTGTTCTCCAGCACGTACGCGTCGATCTTCATCCTGCCGTAGGTGCCGCGTACCGCCAGGATGGCCGGGGTCTTGCCGTCCAGGTAAGCGACCGCCATCATGTGCCGACTGGCGCGGTTGCCTGTATTGTCGCCCCAGTCCTGGACCTTGCCCAGTTCGATCCAATCGACCTTGTCGATCAGCGCGCCGGTCTGGCCGTCGTAGACGGCGAGATATTCCGGCGCATCGAGGAGGAACCCCTCACGGCCGCTGGGTAGCATGTCCTCTTCTGTCGCGGCGTAGTCCGACGTGCGCACGCAGACCTCGGCTTTGTTGTCGCCGTCCAGGTCGCGAACCACCATCGGCGTCCACCAGATGCCCATGTCCACGTTCCAGCCCAGGTCGATCCGCCATAGGAATTCGCCGGTCTTGCCGTTGTAGCCGTCGTACTTGTAGGAGCCACGATTGGGACCGACCCGACCGGGGTCCTTGCCGCCGCGCGGATGCTTGACGACGAAGTCATAGACGCCGTCACCATCCAGATCGCCGATACCCACCATCGACACGCCGCGAACGTCGTCCTTGAGTTGAATGGAACGGTATTGCTGCACCAGGGCAGTGGCCGCAAGCTCAGCTCTCTCGGAGGCATCCGTCTCCCGTCCATCCACGACCGGCTTGATCCACCAGGCGCTGGGGTTGTCAAGAGGAGCTTCGTCGTCGATGAAGTCGGTCGTCTTCATGATCGGCTGGGCGTTGAGCTTGACCGGCTCACCGCCTGCAGTGGAGCGATAGACGTTGAAGGCAATGTTCTCGGGATCGCTCTTGAGCAGTCGCCAGCCCAGGTATACCTTGCCGTCCCCCATCGATAAAGCGAGCATCCCTCGATCGATCCGCTCTTCAATCCGCTCACTCGCCCAGCCCAGCACGGCGTCAGGATCGTACAGCGGGTCCATTGCGTAGAAGTTCAAGTTGGGCGGAATCTCTTCGTCGGTCAACTGCCGCAAACCACGATCGTTGCCTTCGGGCGGTCGCGTCCCACCAAGACCCCGTCTTCCTCTCATGTTCTGGGCCGTGGCGAGCGACGCAGATATGGCAATCACCAGTGAGAGTATCGTCACGTTTCGAACCACGTCGCAAGACCTCCAACAAGTATCAATAGCGCCTATCTGCTCCAGGGAGAAGCCGGCGTCCCGGCCGCCGAGGCTTTGGGGCGTTCTGCGAAAGGCGGCACTTTGCCGGCATGGACGTCGTACAGGCGTTTGTGCGTCGCCTTGGCTGCCTCAATCAGCTCGACGTAGGGACGATTCGTGTTGTCCACCAGGCCGATGTTGTAGTTCTCACCATCAAAGCGTCCCAGGACCGGCTCGTCGCTCCACTGAAACCAGTGCGCGCCGAGGAAGCAAGGCAAAGCCGCTGCCTGCTCGACGTAGTAGCGGTAGCCCTTGCCTCGCTCGATCTGATCTGCCGTCTGGACGAGACCGGCGCCGAGTCCGTCGGCCGGCACGCCCAAGTGGAACTCGCCGATCATGATGGGTCGGCCGGTCGCTTCATAGACCCGTTTGAGCTGCGCCGTTGGCTCATACTCGTACACGTTGATGCTGCACACGTCGAAGGTCTCGCCCATCCGCATGACGCCCTCGGGAGGCGAGCCGCCGAAGCGGATGCCGAGATTCAGGTGGTTCGGATCGTGCCGTTTGATCGCGTCGCCGATCACGGTCAGGTAGTGCTCGAACATGCTGTAGACGAATTGCACGCGCCGCTGTGGCGTATCGCCTTCGGCCAGAAAGGCCTGGAGCTTCGTCTTGGTCGCCGTGTCAGGACCGTTGAGGAACATGTCCACGACCTCGCTCTCGCGGTCCGGCCAAGGCGGTTCGTTGCCGATGAAGTAACCGAGCAGCCAGGGGTCGTCCTTGAGCGCGGCGCACTGCCTCTCGGCCGCTTCGTCAGCGCTGGCCGCGAAGTCCTCGGAATAGACGTCCGGCATACCGAGATACGACGGCTGGATGCGCGGCCCTCGGAACGTCACGACGTAAACCTTGCGGTCGGCATCATCGGAGACCTGGAACCGCGACCAGTTGCCGACGGTGTTGAAGCCCCAAGCACTCATGCGCTGCGCGACCAGATTGCGTCCCGCCGGGACTTCCTCAGCAGCGCCGCCGCCTCGGCGACGACCGCCACCGGTGCTGATACAATTCGATCCGGTCGAGAGAAACAAGTGGCCGTGCGGGTCTACCAGCCACCACTTGCCGTCGATCTGCTCGACGCGGAAGAAGCCGGTAGCTCTCGCTTGCGTTTCCTTGTAGCCACCATACTCGCAATAGCCAAACTCGCTGTCATCTGTGAACGCCTTTCGTTCGGCTTCCAGTTCCTTCTCGAGCTGCTCGCGGCTCTCGATTTTGCGCGGCCAGTCGCCTCGCGCCCATTGGCCAAACTCGTCAACATACGGGCCTTCTTCGAGGAATTCCGAGCCGGCATCCTCCTTCGACAACTTGACGGCTCGAATCTCCAACGTCGGCTCGTCCAGAGGATAGTCCATCACCACGCTCAGAGCCTCGACGGCCTTGAGATCACCGAACGGTCCCCACGTGGACAACCAGAACGAGTTGAAGCGTCGATTGTTCGCTGACGCCAGGTCGTTGCCTCGCTGGTCCCGCCCGCGGAAGTACTGCAGCGGAATCGACGCGCGCAGCCAGACGTTCTGCCCGAACGGATGGAACATGATGCGCCGCTTGCCATTGACGGTGTAGATCCACCAGGAGAACCGCTGGGGCGAGGAGGCCTTCATCTCCACGACCAGGAAATTGTATTCCGACCAATCCGAAGGCCATTGCGGGTCCAGTTGCGCCAGCGACCACTTGTGCTCGGAGACCTTGCCTTCGAAAGTCACGCGGATCGGCTCATCTAAAGCCAAGGCAGTGTGGGTGAAGAGGAATAGCAGCGACGCGATCAGTAGGTCGTGGCCCTGCCTCCGCAGGGCTAGGCTCCCCCTGCGTAAGGCAGGGGTCCTCGCACGACTGGCGAACGAGGACGTTCGCCCTACGGTCTCAGTTCTCATGGTCAGCTCCATATCAAAGGTGCGCAGATCATCGGCGGATAAGGGCGAATGATTATTCGCCCCTACGAGCACACTACAGACAGACGGAAGCGAAACCGCCTTTATTCCACGGATGCGCTAATGGCCCTGACATAGCTTCAACGCGTTGCTCTCAGACTGGCCATGCCGTTCTGGAGCCCTTCGCTGGTCGCGGTGACGCGAATCTGGCCTGTTTCGCCGTCAACGGAGCGCAGAATCAGCATGGCTTTGCCATAGAACAGGCTGTGATCGGGTGCCTGGAACGGTTCGAGCGAAAGCGGATTGCCGTTGCCAATGCCACCGATCGTCGCCGGACCCTCGATCTCGAAGTGGACCGAATTGTCCGCCAGCGGACAGAGCGTCCCGTCTTTGTCCAATGCCTCGACGAGGATATAGGATAAGTCTTCGCCAGTCGCGGACAATCGCGTTCTGTCGGGTGTCAGGCGGATCGTCGCCGGCGCGCCGGCGGTGCGCATCGCCGCTTCACCAATCTTCATACCGCCTTTGTAAGCGACCGCTTTCAGCTCGCCTGGCTCGTAAACGACATCGTCCCAGCGCAGACGATACTTGTAGGTTACATCGTAGTACGTCGACCGCAGCCTGGCGGGATAGACGCCGAGTTCCCTGAGACCGGCTACGACATCTTCGCCAAGCTGGTTGAACTCGATTCGAACGTAGCGTCCTTTGGCATCCACGTCGTGGGAGGTCTCCGTCGCGGCTCTTCCACGTCCGCCGCCAAAGCCTCCAAAACCGCCGAGGCCGCGCCTGCCCCGACCCTGCACTTGGGTAACGGCCTTGGTCGCGATCGTTTGCCAATCGGCGCCGTCGGTTGAAACCTTGATCTCGTAGCCATAGTCGCGCTCCTGCTGCTCGAAGTTCAGAGTCAGGTAGCGAATGGGCCGGACCTGCCCCAGATCGACCTGCCACCATTGCTGAGCGTCAGCGGTCGCGGCCGACCAGCCGGTGTCAACATCGCCGTCGATGGCTTTGGCCGCCACGAGATTCCCGTCCAACGGGGTCGAACCGGCAGTGGCGGACTTGCCCAAGGCAAAGTTCTCCGGCTGCGGCGGCACGTCCCCCTTCACACGGCGCCCCAGGCTCTTACCGTTCAGGAAGAGTTCGGCGGAATCACCGTTGGTGTAGACGAAGACAGGGACATTCTCACCCACGTGGTCCGGCCAGTTCCAGTGAGGCAGGATGTGGACCGTCGTCGTGTCGGGTCGCCAATGACTGCGATAGAGGTAGAACCGGTCTTTGGGGATGCCGCACAGGTCGACGACGCCAAAGTACGAGCTGCGCGCCTGGCGGGTGAACGGCGTCGGTTCCCCCAGGTAGTCGAAGCCAGTCCAGACGAATTCGCCAGCCACGAAGCGGTCATCGATCATCAGTTGGAACTCGAAGTCGGGGATGTCCGACCACGCCGCGGCGTTGAGATCGTACGAGCTGACCTGAAGATCGTCGGTGGAGTATTCGGTCTTGCTGTTGGGCAGCGGGAAATCGTAGAAGCCACGCGTGCTCAGCGTCGAAGCCGACTCGCTGTAGAGAATTGGCTCGTCGGGATACTCCTCGCGATACCGCGCGTAGCGACGAGCGTAGTTCCAACCGGTGTAGTCCAGCGCGTCGAGAATCGGCTCATCGACGGTACCGGGGATGTGGCAGGCCATGCCGACCGGCCGAGTTGGGTCGTACTTGCGGAAGAAGTCACTCATGAATTTGACGCGCTGGGGCGATTTGCCTTCCCGGTCGTAGGGCTGGTTGCCAATCTCGTTCCCAATCGACCAAACCACGACGGACGGGTGGTTGCGATCGCGCAGCGTCAGGTTGCGGATCTGCTTTTCACCGTACTCTTCGAGGGGAGGCTGACCGCCAAGGCGGTCGGCGGTCTCGTTCCACTTGTCGAACGCCTCGTCCCAGACGACGAAGCCCATGCGATCGCACAGATCGAGCAGTTCCGCCGCCGGCGGGTTGTGGCTGGTACGAACCGCGTTGACGCCCATCTCGCGCATGATTTCCAACTGCCGCTCCATCGCGCGCGGAAAGAACGCGGCCCCGAGCGGACCCTGGTCGTGGTGCAGACAAACGCCGTAGAGCTGCAAGCGCCGACCGTTGAGATGAAACCCGTCGTCGGCGGTCAGCTTGAAGGTGCGAATACCGAAAGGCGTCTCGTCGGCGTCCACCACCTCGCCGCCGGCACGAACGGTGGTCTTGACCTGGTACAGCTTGGGACTGGTCACGTCCCAACGCTGCGGATTCTTGACGACAAGCGACTGATCGGCCTCGGCCGACCCACCGGCTTGTACCGACACGTCCTTGCTGCTCGTCGCTATCGAACGTCCGCTCTGATCGAGAATCGCGACTTCCACGGTTGTCTGCGCCGCAGCGGCGCGATGATTGTCAACCGTCGTGCGCACGCGGACGGTCGCCGACGCGTCACTGACCTCAGGCGTCGTGACGTACGTTCCCCATTGAGTGATATGGACCGGTTCGCAGACGACCATCTTGACCTTGCGATAGATGCCGGCGCCGGGATACCAGCGGGTGCCATGCCGGCGCGTGTCGGCCTGGACCGCGATCACGTTGGTTTGTCCGAACTTCACGTAAGGCGTCGCATCCACGCGAAACGCCATGTAGCCATAGTCCCACTCGCCGGCCAGTTGGCCGTTGATGTAGACCTTCGGAAAGGCCATCGCGCCGTCAAAGTCGAAGTACACGCGTGACCCATCGGGAGCCTTCTCCAACTCGAACGTCTTGCGGTACCAGCCGACGCCGCGCCAAGGCAGCTTGCCGGAAGAGCCATCCCCGCGCGGATCGAACGGCCCGGCGATGGCCCAGTCGTGAGGCAGTTGCACCGCCTGCCAGCCGGAATCGTCGAAACCTGCCTGCACCACACCTTCACTCTGCTCGCCCAACGCGAAGCGCCAAGCTCGATTGAAGTCGTGCACGGTCCGCTGGGCCTGGAGCGCGGAAGGCAAGAGCAGTACGAGCGCCACCGCGAATAAGCTACCACGCATCTGCGAGACGTTTTTCATAGTGACAACCTCCCTTTCTGGTTCGTAGTGACGCCGTCAGGCGTCATAGCGAAGTGTCAAGTGGGCCGTGGTCCGTGCGGGAGTCAAGACGCAAGATCTTGCGTCTCTGCTTCCTTGACGCTCTACACTTCACACTTCACACTTCACACTTCACACTGGCTATCTATGCCCTCACGGGCACACTACAAGCGCGATCTACGGCATGCGTCGTAGACTTTCCCAGCGAACGTTCCATGTGCCGTCGCTCGGAAAACCGGGACACGGCCGGTCGGGACAGCCGTCCCAGCCGGCCGCCATCATCGCCACCGCCGTGAGCAGGCCGCCATTGCCAGGCAGATAAAGCGGCAGCCGGGCCGACTGATAGTTGTGCCCGTTGGCCAGATAGCGGTTCTTCTCGGCGTCGAGGAACAGCGCATCGATCGCCTTTGCGGGCTCGCCCAGGCGGGCCGCGGTCATTGCCAGCATAGGATAGTCCCAACCCCACGTGCTGGGCCAGTCCCAATCCTGCATGACACTGTCGAGCGTTCGCGCCATGACGTTCGGATCGATCAGAGGCGTCTGCGGCACAAACCCCAACGCCGCGACCATTGACGGATGATCTTCGCGAATCGTATAGGGCGCGGTCTCGATCCCGGTGTACACACCGTCGCGGACAGTCGGGCGGGACAGATGCTCAAGCACACGGTCCCATTTTGGCTCGCGCTGCAAACCGAGTCGTTGCCGCCACTTCTGCGCCGTATCGAGGGCCCAGTGCCAGTAAGCCAGCTCAAAGGTGGGGTTGAGCGTCGTGGCGCGATAGCGTCCATAGCTTTCCTGCGCCGGGATCAGGGCGGGACCGAGCACGTAGCGCTGCGCTGCTTCGTCCCAGACCGGATACGACGCCATGAACTCGGCGGTTTCAAAGACGATGTCGCAATAGCGTTCGAGCGTTTCGCGGTCGCCGTGACTGCGATAGCACAGCTCGGCATAGTAGATCGGGTGCGGCTGCTGCCAGATGAGGAACACGCCGACCGAACTGGGGCTTTCGCTACCGTCGGGGCAGGTCATTTTGGGCCAGCGCGCGCCGGCGTAACCCTGCATCTGCGCCGTCGCGCGGGCCTTGGGCAGAATACGTTCGTACCAGCCCAGGCTGCGCTCCAGTAGAGGCAAGCGGTCCCACAACGCGAAATGCACCGCGTGCCACCAGTGCATCTCGAGGTGGAACTTGCCGAACCAGCTATTGAAGACCAATCCCGTCTCCTGCGGCGGACGCGAGCCGGAACTCTGAATTGCTGTCAGATATTGCGAAAGGACGACACGCCGCTCCAGTTCAGCCGCACGCGCGTCAGTACAATGAGAAAAGTCGATGGCTCCGCCGGTCGTCCAGAACCGTTTCCAGTGTTCGGCGGCCGCTGTGCGGATGGTCTGAAAGTCGGGCAGCGGTCCCACGATCGCGACCGGGGAGAAGGCAAATACTATCTCCAGGTCCTCCTCGCCTTTGGAGCGGATCTCGTATTCGTGCATCGATCTGGTTTCGATTTCTCCGCCTTCAGACCATGAGGCGTCGATGTAGTACCGTGTGCTATCGAGGCTCCGGAAGATGTCCGCGTGACGCTCGCCGGCCTGGCATTGCGTCGTGTGGCGTTGCGGCTGGTCCCAATCGGCCGCGTCGCGCCAGTCGGCTTTGCCGTAGGGAAACGCCAGCGAGACCGCCAGTCGTCCCGCTTGCAGCAGCGGCGATTCGATACGGATCGCCAGCGCGTCGCGCGTCGGATGGCAGACCGTCAGGACCTTGACCGGCTCGCCTTCGACGGTGAACTCGCTCGTCAATAGTCCGGCCCACAAGTCGAGCGTCTGCTTCGTAACGGCCAGGTCCGTGACAGCGACAGCCGTGCCGTCAGACTTGGTCAGGTGCAGGCCGATGTGTCCCAGGTGCAAGCGGTGCGGATTGGCCCGCAGCCAGTTTGCAGCGGCCGAGTAACCCCGCGCGCCGGCGCCGTCGACATAAGGCACCTTGCGACCGGCGACGTCATAGTCATTCATTGCGTCGGCCGGCGTGTAGCCTTCCGGGTTGGGCATGGTATGCCAGCCCCAGTGGGATTGAGTACACAGGGGTGTGCCTTGCTGGTGAAACTCCGGGAAGGTTTGCAGACCGGTAATGTCGGCGGTGAAGGCAAACTCGCCGTTGCCGACCGTCAGAGGTATCAATGGGTCCGCCTGGGTCAGCGTGACGTTGTGCCGCGTCACCAGTGCGTGACGGTCGATGCGGCCCTGCGCTTGGAGGCTGCTATTGGCCAATACCAGCGCCAATACGGTTGGGCCAATCCACTTAGTCACCATCAGCTCCTTTCACTCCTCGCTACCAGCCTCGAAAACCCCGGCGAAACTCGTTTTGAGGCGGTGCTTCGGCCGGAACGTGGTCGGCACACATGCCCAGAATCGCGATCGTCTCCAAAGCCGACTGCGCTATCGTATTCGTGCTCACCCAGGGCGATTCTTCGATGGGATTGAGCACTTCGGGTCCTTCGACGCGCTCGGTCTGGATCGGCGCGCCGCCGCGTCCACCCAACTGCCTCACGGCGCGCTGAGCGAATGCTTCGTTTCCGGTCTTCATATAGACGTAGGCAGCCAGGCGCCCATCGCGAACGTACGAGGCGTCGGCGCCCTCGGCGCCGGTCTCCATGTCACGCATGACCATGTCTTTTGGCGCACGGTACAGACGGCAGTATCGCAGCCAGGCCTCTTGCCAACCCTCGTGATCGATCATCTGGTTGAGGTCGAAGACCAGCTCGGCGCCGCCCATGATGGTCGCGAGGTTGTACTCGCCTGCCTGGTCGTCGAGCTGACAGAGTCTGCCAGTCTCGGGGTCGAACCCCATGACGAGGTTGCGGCCGGTGCGGATGCCGAGCGGCATCGCGGCGATCGAGTCCATGCCCGCGTACAGCTTGTCGCGCCACTTCGTATCGCCCGTGCGTTCCCATTCGGTCATCCAGTTGCCGGCCAGCGCCAGCCAGTCGGGCCCTAAACGCAGGCGGGCCGGGTACTTCTTCTCGGCTTCGGTAATCGGCTGCGCCAGGCGCATCGGATCCACCTCTGCAATCCGCTCGGCGGCCTGGAGCATCTCGCGCATGACGTCGCCGGTTCGCTCGTCGGTGGTCAGGTAGCAGTAGAAGCGCCGATACGCGGCCTGGCTGATACGAGCCTCCTTGGCGCCGCAGCCCCAGTGTCGGACGTTGTGACGCGAGCCCAAGCCGGCGAAACGTCCCGAGTGGTAGCTGTCCACCTCGCCGGTGTGGCGGGTCATCGCCTCAGCCATGCGGAAGACGTCGGCCCGGCCGCTGCGCAGGAAGCTATACCACAGCCACATATCGGTCCCGAGTTCGGAGTTGTCCCAGGCCATGCCGCCCAGATCGTAGCGCCAGACGTGGCGCCCGGCGTCGTACGAGTGCATGACGTCGCCGTAGTCCCAGAAACCATGCCAGTTCGCCTGTTCGATGCACTGCTGATAGTAGGTGATGTAGCTGTCGAGTTGATCCTCGATCGCGCTCTTGAAGGGAGTCGAGCGGTCCTGCAAGCCCCAGAAACCGAACGCGTGGACCGAGTGGAGATACTCCGGCGTGCAGACCAGCAGCGGAGGCGCGCTCGCAAGGCGCGCGTACTCGACGGTGTCAACTTTGCTCGGGACCGCCGGCGTCGGGAACAGCGTCAGTTCGCTCGTGCGCGCCACGCCGTTGGGCGTGCTGAAACCCTCCTGCACGTCCTCGTAGACTTCGTCCAGGCCGTGCGCAACGGTGTCGTAGTGACGCATGTCCATGGCCGGCACGTCGGGCGACCAGAGCCATACGCGCAGCTCCGCCGCATCCTTGCTCGCATGACGAACTTCCAGCGCGGATGGGTACGACTGCCAGAAGTCCTTCACGCCGACAGCCAGCCCGCCGGAAACATCGCCTACGAAGACCAGGCCCGAGGCGCGCTTGCCGGCGCCGGCGGGCAGCCAGCAGCTCTCCGGATTGGTGCGCTTCTCGATGGTGAAGCCGTTCGCGTTCGGCTGGAGCAGTCGGAAATCATCCCAAACGGCCCACATCGAAAGGAGGTGCTGGCTCCGCGCGTTCAGGTCCGCTTTGTTCGGAACGCGCTGTCCTTCGATCTGGTCGTAGTAGACGTCGCGGCGATTGCTGCCGGTCACAAACTGCCGGCCGATGAGCGGTTGGATCGGCTCGGCCCAAAGACCGTCGCCTTCCCCGGAGAAACGCACGTGACGATTCTGGATTTCTTCGCGCATCGGCACGTCGAAGACCACTCCCAGGCCTCGGATGAAGTCCTGATGCTCGTCACCATCGAAGACAATCGAGTGCACCATGCGTATCGGCCTGGCGCCGCCGTAGAAGTACAGCCGCACGGTGAAGGGAAGCCATGCACGGGTGCCTTCCACCGACTTGTGCCTGCCTTCGAGCTTGACCACCGCGCGCACGGGACCGTTTTGCTCGACGGTGACCCCTTCGATTTCACTGTTGAACTCTTCGCGTGGCGGCAGGTTGCCCGGGTCGAGCTCGGGACCATTCTGCAGAATGCAGACGAGCCGTCCGTGCCGGGCGACCTCGCGGTTATCTATCGTCAGCGAATCGAAAAGAAACCGCCCTTTCCTGGCGATCCGACAGCCCAGGCTATCCGTATCGATCATCACGGCATCGTCGCTCTCGCTGACGCGTACGGCCGCGTCGGCTGCCAACAGCGATATCCCTTGCGACAGCTCAAAGGGACCGGCCGTGTTGGGTTCGACCAGCGCCGCGAAACCACTCCATTTCAACGAGCCGTCGGGCCAGTAGGCCAGAGGCCAGGTTTGCAGAGGTACATTCTTGCCGTCCGTACTGGAGACGCAGAGTGTCGCGTCTCTACGAATCGCACCTTTGGGCCAGGGCACGCCCCAGCTTACGCCGGTCGCGACGCGCGGCGCGTTCGGCTCCAACCACCGTAGAGACGCAATATCTTGCGTCTCAACCGCCGGCGCCGCGCCGGCCGTCATCGATAGTGCGACCATCGTTTGGAGTGTGCCCGCAAGGCCATAGCCCAAGAAACGCCTTACGGCGTCACTACGAACTGTCTTCATCATCATGCATTCCTTCCGCGCTACTGGTCCAGCATTGACCTGGCGCCGAGATGGCTGGGGTTCGTCTTGAGGGCCTCAGCGAAGTGTTCCCTGGCTTTGTCCTTCTGGTTGAGCCCCAGGTACCCGAGCCCGAGCGCGTGGTGTGTGTCGGCCACGCGGGACCCGCGCGGGCGCCTACGGCCGAACCCACCAAACGAATCGTCCTCTGACCCGCCCTGCAATTGCTCGGTGCTGTCGGCAACCATCTGCTCGAAGATCTTGGTGGCTTGCTGCTCCTGGTCGAGCTTACGCAGCGCCAAGGCGCGGTAGTATTGCTCGGCGCCGCCGGCGAAACCACCACGACGGCCAGACCGTGCCCGAGCGCCACCGCCCGACGAGGATGCCTGCGTCCAGGCTTCGCGCGCCTTGTTCATGTCACCGAGGCCTTCGTAAGCCAGACCGGTCCCGTAGGCAATCTCGGCGTCCCGGCCACCGACACCTCGCTCGGAGGGCAGGTTCTCGGGAATCTGGGCGGCAGCCTGGAAATCGGCCAGCGCTTCGGCGTATTGTCCTGCCGCGAGACGCTGTCGGCCGCGCAGCAGGTGCGCATCGACCCAGCTACCAGCGACAGTGAGCGAGCCGCCTTCCCAGACCTCGAAGTTCCGGCCGGTCATCAACTCAATCGCTTCGTCATACTTGCCCACGAGCACTTTCAGGCCGATCATGCGCGACAGAGCGTCGTCACGCTGCGCGACGACGTCGCTGCTCCGTTCCAGCAGAGCCAGACGCGTCTCGGGAGCGATGCTCGACGTCTCGTACATCTCGTCCAATTCGGCAAAGTGCATCGCGTACTTCGTCGGCATCGAGACCGCCTTCTCCAGCATGGCTTTGGCCTTTTCCGCCGCGTCGTCGCCGTCCTCGTGTGAATAAGCGACCGCCAAATTGCGATAGGCGATCGCCAGTGACGAATCTAACGCCACCGATTTCTCCCACAGGCTCACTGCTTTGGCCGGTTGCCAATCGTAGAGCAGGTTGCCCAGGTAGTACGGCGCTTTCGCGTCTTTCGCGTCGACCGTCATTGCGTGCTCCAGCACCGCAATCGCTTCGTCCTGGAACGGAAAGACGTAGTCAGGTGACATCTGCTGCGCCAGGCGGCAATGCTCGGCGGCATTGGCCTTCTGGCCCGTCTTGTCGGCGAAGTAGGCCAGATAGTAATACAGCATAGGTGACACCTCCTCGGCAGCCCGTACCATTTGGGTCAGCACCGCGGTTCCGTCAGCCCAAAGCCCGGCGTTGAGATACTCGGCCGCCGTCTCCTGGGCGGTCGCCGGATGCTGGCTCATAGTCGAGACCATGCGACGGCGGACCTCCGGGTCTCCCGAGGCCAACCAGCGCTCCGCCATGGCCCGCACGTCGAGCGGATCCGTCTGGTGGGCTGCGTTGGCCAGAACTTGCCGAGCTTCCTGTAAAAGGCCCAGATGCCGCAGTAGCGCTGCCTTGAGGTTCAGCGCTCTGATATTCTGCGTGTTGGCGATGAGCGAGTGGTCCACGAGGTCCAGCGCCGCGACCATGTCGCCACGGCCGCAAGCGATCTCGGCCAGCGCGTAGTAGGCCGGCGCGCGCCAAGCCATGCTCCAGGTCACCTTGTACAGAACGTCGTAGGCTTCGTCGTGCCTGCCTTGTGCCTTGAGCGCGACACCCAGATAATAGAAGGCGTCACCATTCAGAGGCGACGTGTACTTGTCGGTGAGACGTTCCAGCGCCTTACGGAAGAGCTTCTCGGCGTCAGCATAGCGGGCTTTCTTGAGATAGCGGATACCCAACGCCGTATTGACGCGAACATCCGCAGGGTCACGGCGCAGCGCTTCTTCCCAGTACGGATCAGGATCGAGCGATGGGTCGTGGAACTGCTCGATCCGCAGGCCGGCCAGGTACAGCTCCTCATTCGTTTCGATATCTTCCGGCCTTGCGGGTGAGCGGACCGGCTCAGGCTCCGGCTCGTCTTGCAGCCGAATGGGAGAGTACGCGACCAGCTCTTTCCCGTCCGCCGACAGCGACGCACGCAGGTCGTGCTCGTCCACACCGGCCGGGACAGCGACCTGGTTCGTGTAGGGCTTGCCCGGATCGATGGAGATCGTCTCCTCAAGGAGCGTCTGATCTCCTGCCTTGAGCAGGACCGTCGCGCGACGCCGCGCTGAGGTGGCGTAGAAACCCACTTTGGCAACGCCATCGTTGACGTCGAGATTGACCGCGGCGTCGAGGTTGGCCCTCTTGACCCCGCCGATGCCACGGAAGGGATACCAATACATCTCGAAAGACTTGACCTCGTAAGGCTGGAGCCAACTGTAGTCGGGCTGGTTGTCCGAGTAGGCGCCGACCATCAACTCGATGTAGGGACCATCTTCATCGGTGAGGATATGGTCCCACATGCGCCCGCGCGGGCCGTTGCCCCACGTCCAGAGCTTCTTGCCTGGGACGATGTGGTGGTCTGCAACGCTCATCAGGCCGGCCTGCTTGCCATGATCGTAGCCGGCGAAGAAGTCGTCGGTGTAGTTCCACGCGAACATCGACGAGGAGGAGATGTGGTTCTTGTACCAGCTCGCGTCGGTCCCGTCGCCAAAGTCCGAGCCACTGTAGCGCCCCACCGCGATCGGCCAGGTAGTGAACTCGCGCTTGCTGTGATAGGTGACGTGCTGCGTGCTGGGCGGGAAGATCACCTGGTAGTCGTCGTTGGCGTGGACCGCGACGTTAGCAAAGCAGAGCATACTATGCACCACCGGCGTGCGGTTGACGATCCGCAGCGACGCCTCCAGTACAGATGAGCCCGGCCGGAGCGTGTAGCCCACCGCCCAACGCATCCGATGACGCACCTCAAGCTCGCCCACCCAGACGGTCTTACTGCCATCGGGATTCTCCTCGATGCGATGCTGGACGGGAATGAAGGTCGTGGCGCGGTGGTGGTGAGGGATGTTCCACTCGACGCCACCGGAGATCCAGGCGCCGATCAGGCCGATCAGTGCCGGCTTGATCACGTGCTGGCGGTAGAAGAAATCGTAATTGTTGGTCTTGTCCACGCCCTCGAAGATGCGCCCGCCGATCTCAGGCAGGACGCCGATGCGCACATACTCGTTCTCCAGCGTGACGAGCGTGTAGGTCTTGTCGGCCTTCTCGCCGGTGAGCGTGTCGTAGAGCGGATAGGGATAGACCCGACCCTCCGCGCCCTGAGATTGGCGTCCGAAATAGAACATCGGATTAGGCTCAGGGTCGCCTGCCAGGTACGCCGGGATGACGACGTTCTCCTCGCGTACCGTAACCGCAGCGACAGCGTCGAAAGCGGGAGCCACCACGGCGAGCACCGCCGCGAAGCATAGAAGCACAGACAGGTTCGTTCGTTTACCGTTCACAGCGCAATCCTCCCTATGAGTGTACCGAGCTATGTCGCAACGGGATTGACTTACGAATCAGCAGTTATTCTTGTATTAGCATAGCGTGTCATGTCGAGCGGAGCGAAGCGTAGTCGAGACATCTGGCTGCGAGAATGGCACACCTCGTGTTCTTGGCCAGGTTTCTCCACTCCGGCCTTCGGCCTCCGGTCGAAATGACAAGCGAAAGACCTGCCCCAGTATCGAAGCGAGAGTACGCGAGAGCCAGTCATAATCAATATCATGTCCCCGATTGTCCATCCCAGCGCAAGGTTTCTCCTTTCGCCAGGCTCAACTTCCGTGTTGTCTGTCCGTAGCGTAGCGTGCCGGGATTACCGACGAGACTCCGAACGGTCGCAGAGGTGAGCTTGCCGTCGGCCCAGTCGATATCGATTTCGAATCCGCCACGGGCGCGCAGGCCTTTGACCGAACCGGTCGACCAGGCCGAAGGCAGCGCGGGCAACAGGTTGATCTCGAAATCCTGCGGCGCTTCGGACGCGGAAATATGGCTTTGGAGCAGCATCTCCGCGATCCCGGCGGTCGCGCCGAAGTTGCCGTCGATCTGGAAAGGCGGATGCGCGTCGAACAGGTTCGGATACGTGTTGCCGGCCAGAGCCTCGATCAGCATCTTGTGCGCGTGGTCGCCGTCGAGAAACCGGGCCCAGAAGTTGATCTTCCAGGCCTTGCTCCAACCGGTGCCGCCGTCGCCGCGATAGATCAGCGATTGCCGAGCCGCCGCGAACAGGTCCGGCGTCTGCGGCGTGATCTCCTTGCCCGGATAGACGCCCCACAGGTGCGAGACGTGACGATGCTCGTTCTTGGGATCGTCCTTGTCTTCGAGCCATTCCTGCAACTGCCCGTGCTGGCCGATCTGGTTCGGCGCGATCTTCGCGTGCATCTGCATGAGCTTGGCCGCGAAATCGGGATCGACGTCGAGAATCCTGGCCGCCTGGGCGGTGGCTTCGAACAGACCCCGAATGATCTGATGGTCCATCGTCGGTCCGGCCACCAGGCCGCCCTGCTCGGGTGAATTCGACGGCGTGCTGATCAGCCAGCCGGTCTTCGGGTCCTCGATGAGGAAGTCGACGAAGAACTGGCTCGCCTCCTTCATCACGGGATAAGCGCGCTGCCTGAGAAACGCCTTGTCGCCGGTGAAGAGATAGTGCTCCCAGAAGTGCGTGGACAGCCAGGCGCCGCCGGTGACCCAGATGCCATGATTCGAAGCGTTGATCGGCGCGGTCCCACGCCACAGGTCGGTGTTGTGGTGCAGGACCCAACCTCGCGCGCCGTAGTGAGCCTGCGCGGTCTTGCGCCCCGACACCACGCAATCCTCGAGCATGTCGAAGAGAGGCTCGTGACATTCGGACAGATTCGTCACCTCCGCAGGCCAGTAGTTCATCTCGGTGTTGATGTTGACGGTGTACTTGCTGTCCCACGGAGGCCGGAGCGAATCGTTCCAAAGCCCCTGCAAATTGGCCGGCTGCGCTCCGGGACGCGAGCAGGCGATCAGCAGGTAGCGGCCGTACTGGAAGAACAGCGCCGCCAGCGCCGGATCGCGAGCTTCCGCCACACGCTTCAAACGCGCGTCCGTCGGCAGGTTGGCAGACTCGCTCGTACCGAGGTCGAGTCGGACGCGACGGAACAGGGGTTGATAGTCTTCCAGGTGGGCGTTGAGGAGCGTCTCGAACGACTGACCGTTCACTGCGGCAGCCATCGCTTCGCAACGGGCCGCCGGGTCGGCACTGATGTCCTGGAAGCTGTTGACGCTGGTCGCGCCGATAAGGATCAGCATCGCCGAGTTGGCTTGGTCCACACTGATGGCCTCGTCGGTTACGCTGGCCGTGCCGCCTTCCGAAGCCATCAGCAGGCGCGCCTCGAAGGTGGTCGCGCCATTCTTGACCTGTCCGGTCATGCGCAAGCACGGAAGACGGTTTGCCTGTATCGGCCGGTGCGAGGTCCGGACATCGTCATGCGGACTGCTCAGTCGCGCGGTGAAGGTGACCTGTCGCGGCTGGTCGGCTGAGACGTGCCAAATGATCGCCTGCGCAGGATGGCTGGCGAACGCCTGGCGTTTGTACGTTACGTTACCGATTCGGTAGGTAACGCTGGTCACGGCGGTCTCCAGGTCCAGCTCGCGCCGGTAGTCCGCGACGTTGTCGTGTCCCGGAAACTGAATGCGGAGATCGCCGAAGGGCTGATAGGCCATCTGGCGCAGCGGCACGCTCATGAACTCCTTCATCGCCAGGTTTTCCGCCTCCCTCTGCCGGCCCTCGGCGAGCAGTTGACGAATCTGGGGAAGGAACTTGACTGCTCCTTCGTGCTGGTACTCGTGCGGCTCACCCGTCCAGAGCGTGTCCTCGTTGAATTGCAGACGCTCCTCGGCGGTCCCGCCGAACACCATCGCGCCCAGCCGGCCGTTGCCGATGGGCAGAGCCTGCGTCCATTCCGTCGCAGGCTGTTGATACCACAGCGTCAGTAGAAGTAACGTTGTCAAAGCCATTCGTGCCTCCTTTAGCTCGTAGGGACGCCAATCGTGTCGCGGGCATCTTGCCCGCGGGTGCCGAGGGCGTCTCGCCCTTGACTCTGTCGCGCTGCGGCAAACATTGTTCAATTTCCAGTTATCGCCGCGAGCGGGACGCGCGCGGGACGCGCGGGCAAGATGCCCGCGACACCAGACAAACCGTCATTGAGAAACTCCTCGACGTTGGTATAGCCGTCGCCATCCTGATCGGACGAACCGTCGCCGGGATCGTTGGCATCCAGGCCGTGCTGCTGCTCCCATGCGTCAGCCATGCCGTCGTGATCGCTGTCGGGCGCAGGCGACGCCGCACGGTACTCCGGCCAGCCTCCCACCTGGTTCTGCGAATCAATGACCGAGCCGGTGCGGTCTCGTACCTCTCTGACGATGCGCGTGTCCACCGCGTCACGGATCGGCAGTGAGGCGCCGACGCCAGCCAGCACGTCTTCGTACGCCTCCTGGGCCGAGACGGTCCGCACCGGCGGCATCTCGAACGGCTCAGCGCCGATCTCGACCTGACGCACCCCCTCCATCTCAACCGCATTGAAGAACCGCGCGTTGTCCTCTGTCAGCGCCTTATTTCCATCGAAGACATTCCCATGCATGTAGAAACGCATTTGCGACGGACTATTGACGGTGACGGGATGGCTGGCGGTGCTGCTCGGTCCGGGACGCAGATAGTTGGCGACGTAGTTGACCGTGAAGCGACCTTGCGTGATTCCCGAGCAGGTCTGGCCGTAATCGTAAATGACGTTGTTGCGGAAATCGAACGCCGGGTACGGCGGTCGGTCGTAATTGTCACCCAAGCGGACGTTACGCGTACGGTTGTGCGCCCAGAGATTGCGGTGCAGCGAGACTTTCCCGTTCGCTCGGACCAGCGAGCCGCAGCCATGAGGTCCTTTCGGATGCTTGCTGTTGTCGAGGGACTCAGCGATGAGACACCACTGCACAGTGACGTCGGCGACGTTGCCTGCCAACGACAGGGCTTCGTCGATCGACCACGAGGCCGAGCAATGGTCCAGGATCACGTTCCGCGCGCCGTGCGCCAGGTCGATGCAGTCCTCCTGCCGGCCTCCCAGGTCCCCCACCCGGCTGCGCAGGTAGCGCACGATCACATCGTGCGTCGTGATGACAAAACCGTAATTCCGCAGGCAGACACCGTCTCCCGGCGCCGTCTGTCCGGCCAGCGTCAGGAAGGGATGACGCACCACGATCGGCTCGTCGAGCGTGATCAATCCCGCTACGCGAAAGACCACGATGCGCGGCCCCTCGGCCGTGACCGCCTCGCGCAGAGACCCGGCCCCGCTGTCGTCGAGATTCGTTACTTCGATAACGCGCCCACCTCGTCCGCCAACAGTGTAGGCGCCTGCGCCTTCCGCTCCCGGGAAGGCTGGGATAACTGCTCGCGCTGCCAGGGAAAGAGCAACGGACAGCCACGCGCCTACCAGGCATCGATTCAGGATTTTCATATTCATCATGACCTTCGTGGGAATTGGTCTGTCCTCTGTCTTCTGCTATTTCCGCGTTCCTTTGGCATCCATGATCTTGGTGCCTGTGGGCCCGAGCACCTGGCGAATAGTGTAGACATGGGGCCGCTCGATGCGCTTTCCCAGCGCGCCGACAGCTTCGGCCACCTGGTCAGCCGTCTTGAAACCACAGACGGCAACGTGGATGGCCGGGTGCATGAGGGTCGTCGCGACGACCAACTGGTAAATGGTCCGGCCGTAGCGCTGCGCGATCGGCGCGAGTGACTGTACCGCCTGGCACAGGCTGCGGAATCGCTCGCCCTGGAAATCCGGATGGTGCTTGCGGAAATCATCGAACGTTTCGTCGCCGCGGTATTTACCGGTCAGCAGGCCTTTGTGCAGCGGCGAGTAGATCATCACGCCGAGGTCTTCCGCCTGGCAGTAGGGCAAGAGGTCCTTCTCGCCGGCCGGATCGATCAGGCTGTACGGCGGCTGGATGACGTCGTATGGTCCGAACTGGCGTTGCGCGCGGAACTGCTCGACGCTGTGGTTGCTTACGCCGATAGCTCGCACCTTGCCTTGCTTGCGCAACCGCTCGAGCGCACCGGCCACTTCCTCCAGAGGCGTCAGCACATCATAGAAATGCAACAGGTACAGATCAATCGTCTCGATGCCCAGGCGCTTGAGCGACGCTTCGCACCGCGCGATCACGTGGTCGCGCGATAGGTCGGGATAGCGCGAGCCGTCGGGGTTGAAGTGGTTGTACACCTTGGTGCAAATCACGACTTCGTCACGCGGCAATTGGGCAATCGCTTCACCCACGACGGTTTCGCCATAGCCGTCGCCGTAGGCGTCGGCGGTGTCGATGAAGTTGATCCCCTTCTCGAACGCCAGCACGATCGCCTCGACAACCTGCTGCTTTGAGATGTCGCCCCAGAAGCGCGGGCTGAGCTGCCAGGTGCCGAATGCAATTCGTGACACATGCAGCTCACTGCGTCCCAGTCTGATCCGTTCCATGAGCTGCCTCATCCCTTGCGACTGCTCCGGCCGGGAATGACAGGCCGGAGCGAATCGACGTTGTTGTTCGGATCGGTGTAGTCGATGTACGCGCTTGGATCGGTGTTGTTGAGATACTCCTCGACGTTGGTGTAGCCATCACCGTCTGCATCAGTCCGGCCATCGTACGGATATTGCAGGTCAAAGCCGTAGGCAGTCTCCCAGCCATCAGGCATGCCGTCATGGTCGCCGTCCGCCGGCGGTTCGGTCGAGGCCAACTGGGGCCAGCCGCCTACGGTCTCCTGGGAATCGATGATGCCCAGTCCGTCACCCCACGCTCCTCCGTAGTTGGCGCCGGTCGTGTAGACTTCCTTCACGATGCGCGTATCAAGGCTGTCACGCTGGGGAAGCACAGCGCCTGCGCCTTCCAGGACAAGCCAATATGCTGCTGTCGCACTGTGCGTCTGGACGGGTGCAACGGGAAACGGCACATCGGCTCGCATGACGTCCGGCTCAGCCCAGGGGCGATGCACGCCGGACCAATTGTCTGCGGTGACATCGGGATCGCTTGCAACGACGTTGTCCGCCAGGTACCAGCGCCCTCCTTCGCTCGCTCCGTCGAGAACCCGATTGCGAACGCCTTCGCGCGTCGCCGGGCCGGGCTGGTAGTAGCAGCCGACTACGTTGACGGTCGAGTCCTCACCGCCGTATAAGCTGTTGAACCCCCAGTTGTAGATCACGTTGTTACGCAGATCCACGTTCTGCTGCAAAGAGCCGACGCGCGGATTCCGGCTGGAGTGGTGGGCCAAAAGACTGTGGTGAAAGCTGCCGTTGGCGCCGCCCCAGATGCCGCCGTAACCGTGGTTGCCTTTGTCGTGTACGGAATGATACAGGCTCTCGCTGATCAGGCACCACTGCACCGTGATGTTCTCGTTGTCGTAGAACGAGACGCACTCGTCGACGCTCCAACTCGCTGAGCAATGGTCGATGATGATGTCCCGGCCGCCTCGTCCCCCCAGGGCGTCCACCTCGGCACCCTGCGTGTCGCCGGGACGGAAACGAAGAAAACGGATCACCACGTTTCGCGCGTCGCTCAGGTCGGTGCCGAACTTCTTGAGGCATATCCCATCCCCGGGAGCCGTCTGGCCGGCAATCGTGATGTCACTGTGGATACGCAGCGTCGATTCCAACGCGATGGTCCCTGACACGCGGAAGACGACGATGCGCGCCCGCCTGGCCTCGGTGGCTTCACGGAGAGAGCCGGGACCGTGATCGTTGAGGTTGGTCACCTCGATCACGCGACCGCCGCGACCACCGGTAGCATGGGCACCGAAACCCTCGGCGCCCGGGAAGGCCGGGATTGGCGCCGGCTCGCCGGCAGCGACGGCTTGGCTGGCGACAAAGACGAGAGCCACAAACACGCCCAACGGGCAATCCATCATCTGTTCTCCTCCGGTGGCAGCAGATTGATGTACGTCGGCTTGTCGCGGTCGCAGGTGATGGTGCCGTCGGCGTACTGGAGCTCGACGACCTGGATCGAGCTGCGTCGGGTCTCGTAGGTGTCGCCTCGCACGCGGGGGAGCCGGCCGGGATGGGTAAAATAGAATAGATACGCGCGGTTGCCGCTGACGACCACGTCGGGGTGTCCCCCCTTGACTTGGTCGTCGGCACCCTGGCCTGCCTCTTTGACCAGGTCGTGCGGTTGCCGCTCCCAGTTGAGCGCATCGGTCGAGCGATAGAGCCCCAGCCCATCCCAAATATCTACGACCATCCAGTAGTAGCCTTTCCAGCGAAAAACCTTGGGCCCCTCGCCGGGACGCTCACCGACGCCGGTGACTCTGCCTTTGTTCTGCCACGTGTACAGATCGTTGCTGTCGGCGAGGTAGATCGACTTGCTGTCGCGCTCGTTGTTATACCAGAGACGCCAGGGATTATCGGGCAATCGGTATACGCAGGCGTCGATGACGCGGTCGGACGAGAGCATGAGCGTGGATTCATACTCCCACTTGAGCAGGTCCTTGCTGGTCAGGTGGATGATGTCGCGTGGATGTCCCCAGTCGGGGAAGATCCCTGGCACGAAGGTCAGGTACATGTGGTACGTGCCATCGTGCTCGATCACTTCCGGCGCCCAGTAGCTGACCTCGTCGCCACCGTAGGATATCTCCGCTTTGCCTCGATAGGTCCAGGTGGCTCCAGCATCGGAGGATTCGGCGATGCCGATGGGCGTGCCGTGCACCCAGGTAACTCCCCTGGCGCCGGCGACATTGGCCCGGCGGTTGGTGTAGAACATGAACCACTTCTTCTCGGCGCGGTTCCAGCAGAGCACCGGATCGGCCGCACCGTCGTAGATGGGATCGCGAAACAGCGGCTTGGACGCGACCTTGCCTTCAGGAGCCACTTCGGCACCTTGCACTGTGTCCGCACAAATCAATGCCAGTATTAGTATCAAGAGGTGGGTTGTTCTCATGCGTTTGACCCTTTCCGGTCCGTTTCGGCTCGTACCCGCCCCAAGCGTCGAGGGACGGCTGCGGCCCACCAGACTACCTGATTCGAGCACCAACGTCCAGTCAAGCTCGCAGGGACATGGAATCCCGGATTCAGGCGTGGAAGAAAGGAATGGACGGCGGGCGGGATTGTGATAGGATGGGTCTTTCATTGGCGGGTCGGCCGACCCGTGACCCGTGGCCCGGATCACGGGTCACGGACTACGCAACCCCAACCGTTATCTTAGGAAACAAAGGATGAAGAAGCTCGTCATGGGGGTCCTGGCGGTCGCCGTGCTGGGAGCGCTCGGGTGGGAGGTGTACCGGCGTGTGACGACCTCCGGCAACGTGCAGGCTGGCGGACGCGGCGCCATGGCCGTGGCAGTAGAGATTCAGCCGGTGCGCCGCGGTGAGATTCGCGACGTCGCCGTCTTCACCGGCTCGCTGCTGCCCAAGTCGCAGTTCGTGGTCGCGCCCAAAGTCTCGGGCTGGCTCAAGCAACTGCTCGTCCACGTCGGCGACACCGTCCAGCGCAACGGCGTCATCGCTATCATCGACGACGCCGAGTTCACCCAGCAGGTCGAGCAGGCACGGGCGGAATGGCAGGTCGCCAAGGCCAACGTCGAAAACTCCGCCAGCAACCTCGACATGGCGCGGCGCGAATACGATCGCGCCAAGGCGCTGCGCGAAAAACAGATCGCGTCGGCCTCCGAGCTGGATGAAGCAGAAGCGACTTTCAATGCGCGACAGGCGCAGCTCAAGGTCTCCGAGGCTCAGGTCGCCCAGCGCGAAGCGGCGCTGAAAGCGGCCGAACTGAGGCTCTCGTACAGCCAGGTACGCGCCTTCTGGGAGGGCGGCGACGAGGCACGCGTGGTCGGTGAGCGCTTCGTCGACGAAGGCGCCCTGCTGCAAGTCAACGAAGCGATCGTCTCAGTCCTGGAGATCGACCCGCTGACCGGGGTCGTTTACGTCATCGAGCGCGACTATCCTAAGGTCAGGGTGGGCCAGCAAGCCGTTATCACCACCGACGCGTATCCCGATCAGAGCTTCGTCGGCAACATCGTTCGCATCGCTCCCTTGCTACGCGAAAGCTCGCGCCAGGCGAGGGTCGAGATCGAAGTTCCCAATTCTGAGCAATGGCTCCGGCCTGGCATGTTTGTCCGCGCCCGGGTCGAATTCGCACGGCAGACGGATGCGACCCTGGTCCCGCTGGCGGCGCTGGTCAAACGCGACGGCCGCGACGGCGTCTTTGTAGCCGACACGGCTGAGCGAAAGGCGCGATTCGTGCCGGTGACCATCGGCATCGTCGAGAATGAAACCGCCGAGATCGTAGAGACGCAAGATTTTGCGTCTCTACTGGCCGGTCCCGTTATCACGATGGGCAACCATCTTCTGGAAGACGAGTCGAGTATCGTGATCCCTAACGGTGAAGGCCCCCAGGAAAAGAAGGCGGAAGGCGGGAATGCCCCAGAGACGCGACGTGCTGCGTCTCCAGGAGCAGCAGGATGAAGGCTTCCCACTTTTCCGTCCATCGTCCGATATTCACCATCATGGTGGTGTTGATCGTGATCCTGCTGGGCACGGTCTCGCTGCTGCGGCTGCCGATCGATCTGATGCCCGACATCTCGTATCCGACGCTGAGCATCTCATGCAGCTATGAAAACGCCGGTCCGGAGGAGATCGAGGAGCTGATCACGCGACCGCTGGAGCAGGCGCTCAGCGCCGTCCCCGGCGTCGAAGAGCTCACGAGCGTCTCCGCGGAAGGCCAGGGTACCGTCCGCGTGACGTTCACGTGGGGTACCGACTTGGACGCCGCAGCCAACGACATCCGCGACCGCCTCGACCGCGTGGCGGACCGCCTGCCTGAGGACGCGGATCGGCCGACGTTGCGCAAGTTCGACCTGGCCAGCTTCCCGGTACTCATCCTGGGCGCCTCGAGCAACCTCGATCCGATCCAGATGCGACAGATCATCGACGATCAGATCCGCTACCGTCTCGAACGTGTGCCCGGCGTGGCGGCCGTCGACGTCTGGGGCGGCCAGGAGCGCGAGATTCACGTCAGCCTCGACCCCGCCAAGATCAACGCGCTGGCCATCCCGCTCGACCAGGTCGTGCAGCGCGTGCGCGAAGGCAACGTCAACGTCCCGGCCGGCACGGTCGAGAAAGGCAACTTCGAAGTCACCGTGCGAACGCCGGGCGAATACACCGATCTCGAACAACTTGAGAATACCGTCATCGCGGTCCGTCAAGGTGTGCCGATCCAACTGAAGGAGATCGCCGACGTCGAAGATTCCTGGCGGCGCATCACGCGGATCGTGCGCGTCAACGGCGAGCCCGGCACCCGCCTGTCGATCAGCAAGCAGTCGGGCAAGAACACCGTCGAAGTCGCACGCGGCGCCCTGGCGGAGCTCGAACGCATCAATGCGGAAATCCCCCAGATCAAGATCGTGCCCATCATCGACACCTCCGATTACATCCAGCGGTCGATCAAAAACGTCGGCTCGTCGGCGGTCTATGGCGGTGTGCTGGCGGTCTTCGTGCTGCTGTTCTTCCTGCGTAACGTGCGCAGCACGGTCATCATCGCCACCGCGATTCCCGTCTCGATCATCGCGACGTTCGCGCTGCTGTATTTCGGCGGCTTCACCCTGAACATCATGACCCTGGGCGGTCTGGCGCTGGGCATCGGCATGCTCGTCGACAATGCCATCGTCGTGCTGGAGAACATCTTCCGCCTGCGCGAATCGGGTGAACCGCTGGAACTGGCGTCCGTCAACGGCGCCGAGGAGGTCACCTCCGCCGTCATCGCCAGCACGCTGACGACGATGGTGGTCTTCCTACCTCTGGTGTTCGTGCGCGGCATGTCCGGCGTCATGTTCAAACAACTCTCCATGGTCGTAGGCTTCTCGCTACTGTGCTCACTGATCGTCGCGCTGACGGTGGTGCCGATGCTTTCGGCGCGAATCCTGCCGGCGAACACCCGGCAGACCGAAGGCAAACAGCGGTTGGGACGGCGCATTTTCGAGATCAGCGGGCGCTTCTTCAAACGTCTGGAGGACGACTACAAGAAGCTCCTGCACGCGGCGCTGCGGCGGCGTGCCCTCGTGGTGCTGGCGGCGGTGCTGACCCTGGCAGCCTGCGGCCTGCTGGTTCCTTACATCGGCGCCGAGCTGATGCCCAGCACTGACGAAGGCGAGGTCCGCGTCGAAGGCGAGATGGAGATCGGCACGCGGCTGGAGCTGGTCGATGAGAAATTCCGGATGATCGAGAAGATCGTCAACGAGGCGGTCCCCGAGATCCAGAACGTTCAAGCCAGCATCGGCGGCTCGTCCTGGCGCGGCCAGGGGGGCCATAGCGGCAGCTTGCGCATCTCGCTCAAGCCGCAATCGCAGCGCAAACGCTCGAGCGAAGAGATCGCCAACGACCTGCGCCGCCGGCTCAGCCACATCCCCGGCATGATCGTCCGCACGCGCGTTGGACAAGGCCTCTTCATCCTCCGCATGGGCGCGCAGGGCACCGATCGAGTGCAGGTCGAAATTCGCGGCCACGACCTGGAGACCGCCGACCTGCTCGCGCAGCAGGTACGCGAGATCGTCCAATCCGTGGAGGGCGTCACCGACACACGTCTCAGTCGCGAGTCGGGCACGCCGGAAGAGTTGATCCTCATCGACCGCCAGAAAGCCGCGGACATGAGTCTGACGGTCTCGCGCATCGCCAATACGCTCCAGACGATCCTCTCAGGCACGACCGCCGGCTACTATCGCCAGGCCGGCGACGAGTACGCCATCCTCGTAAAGCTGCGCGAGGCCGAGAAATCGAACATCCGCGACATCCTCGACCTGATCCTGACCAACGCGGAAGGCGAGCCGGTCGTCCTGCGCAACGTGGTGCGCGTCGCGCCGCGCAGCGGGCCGGTCATGGTGGAGCGCAAGGACCAGGAGCGGATCGTCAGCGTCTCGGCGGACATCAGCGGTCGCGACATGGGCTCGATCCTCGCCGACGTCCGCACCGAGCTGCGCAAGCTGCCGGTGCCGCCGGGCTTTGCCATCGGCCTCGGCGGCGATTACGAAGAGCAGCAGAAGTCCTTCCGCGAGTTGCTGCTCAGTTGCGTGCTGGCGCTCGTCCTGGTCTACATGGTCATGGCTTGTCAGTACGAGTCGTTGCGCGATCCGTTCGTGGTGATGTTCTCGGTGCCGCTGGCGGCTATCGGCGTGATCCTGATGCTGTTCCTGACGCACACGACCTTCAACGTGCAGTCGTTCATCGGCTGTATCATGCTGGGCGGGATCGTCGTCAACAACGCGATCCTGCTGGTGGACCATACGAACCTGCTGCGCCGCCGCGACGGGATGCCGCTGCGCGAAGCGATCGAAGAGGCGGGACGGCGGCGTCTGCGTCCGATCCTGATGACCGCGACGACCACCGTGATCGGCCTGGTGCCGCTGGCGCTCGGCGTCGGCGAAGGCGGCGAAGCCCAGGCACCGATGGCGCGCGCCGTCATCGGCGGCCTGCTCAGCTCGACCTTGATTACGCTCGTATTCGTGCCGGTCGTCTACTCGGTCTTCGAACGCCGCAAACCCGGCGCCGTCTCGGCGACCGCGTAGGGGCACGCCGTGGCGCACCTGGTGCGGTTCCCCAAACGCGACACGTCGCGTTTGGCATAGGTCCCATAGGACGAATAGGACCTATACCGAACGCCCCAGCGTTCGGACAACCCAAGAACTAAAGAAGGGGATTATGTCGATCAAGAACTACGTCTCAATGCTCTGCGGTGCGGTCCTGCTGGTCGAATCCTGCTGCGTTATACCTTGCCTGTCGGCCGACCCGAACACCCCTGACCCCAACACCCTGACCGTGGACATCGAGCGTGCCATCCTTCTGGCCATGGAAAACAACCGCGCGCTCTTCGTCATGAAACTCAATCCCGAGATTATCGAGACTTTCGAGGCCCAGCAGCGGGCCGTCTTCGATACGACACTTGCAGGAGAAGTTTCCTCGAGTCGCGCCGTTCAGGATCGCCTCGCCCGCGCCGGTTCAGGCATCGAGAATCAAATCGTCGATTCCGTCAACGGCGCCCTGCTGCTGTCCAAGCTGTTTCCGACGGGCACCTCTGTTCAACTCGGTGCTACGTCGCGCTACACCGACAGTTCGTTGTACGGCGATACGTTCGTGTCCAACCGCGTCGGGCTCACCGTGACCCAAGCGCTGCTGCGAGGCATGAGCGTCAAGGCCAACACAGCGCGGATCGAGCAAGCTAAGATCGACGCGCTCATTACCGAATACGAGTTGCGGGCCTTCACCGAGCTGCTGGTCGAGGAAGTGGAGACGCGTTTCTGGAACTATGCGCTGTCGCAAAAGCAGATCGAAATCTACACGAACTCGCTGGCGCTGGCCGAACAGCAGATGGCCGAGACGCAGGAGCGGATCACCGTCGGCACGCTGGGCGAGACGGAGTTGGCGGCGGCCAAGGCGGAGGTGGCGCTGCGGCGGGAGAACCTCATCAACGCGCGAAGCGACCTGGCCCAGGAGCGCCTAAACCTGCTGCGGGTGATGAACCCTTCCGATTCCGTCGACTGGGACTGCAACGTCGTCCTGGAATACCAGGCTACGTTGCCCGACGTCACCCTGACCGACGTCGAGCAGCACGTGGCGGTGGCCCTGCGGCTGCGTCCCGATTTGAACCAGGCAAGACTGCTCATCCAGAGCGGTGAACTGGAGGTCGTCCGAACTCGCAACGGCTTGCTGCCCCGCCTGGATGTCTTCATTGACTACGGCAAGAGCGGCTACGCCAACGTGTTCGGGCGGGCCGTGAGCGACCTGGGGCGCGGCAGCTACGATGTCACCACCGGTCTGGCGTTCGAATATCCGCCTTCGAATCGTTCGGCGCGCGCTCAGTACCATCGCGCCGCTGTCAGCCGCCAGCAACTGCGCCTGGCGTTGGAGAATCTCATTCAACTAGCCCAGGTGGACGTGCGTTCGGCCTATATCGAGGTCAATCGGACGCGCCAGCAGATCGCCGCGACAACGGCGACGCGCGAAAGCCAGGAGGAGAACCTCCGCGCCGAGACCGAGAAGTTCAAGGTCGGACGCTCCACCTCGCTGCTGGTGGCTCAGGTCCAACGTGACCTCGTCGCCAGCCAGATTGCCGAGACCGAAGCGGTCGCCAACTACCTCAAGGCGCTGGTCGCGCTCTACCGCCTGGAGGGCTCTCTGCTGCACCGCCGCGGCATCGCCGCTCCCGGCGCCGAGCCCGTCACCGGCCCCGGCCTGCCCTAGTGTTTAGAGTTCCGCCTTCAGGCGGTTGAAAGACGAGGTTGCCGATGCGCCGGATCACTGTCAGGTTGTATGCGTTCGACTGGTGTCTGTCGATTCTGCTGTGCGCCGGGACGTGCCAGGCGGCAGGCGCGGTCGGGTTGCGTGTGTCGGCGGGCCAGGTCGGTCGATTCGAGAGGGTCGATTTCGCCATCGCCGCCGACGGTCAGCATGACAACCCTTACGATCCAAACCAAATCAGCGTCGATATCGAGATCAAAACTCCCGGCGGCGAGATCGTTCGACTGCCCGCATTCTATAGCCAGGACTACGAGCACCGTCAGTTCAGGCAGTCAGGGCGCAGCGCCGCCTGGTTCTATCCCGTTGATACCGGTTCGTGGAAGGCGAGGTTCGCGCCGATGGAGACGGGAGCGTACGAGGCAACCGCCGCGGTCCGCGCCGGTGGCAACCAGAGTCGCTCCCAGAGCGTGACCTTCGAGTGCGTGCCGTCGCAGGGCAAGGGCTTCCTGCGCGTCGGGCGTGCCGACCCGCGCTTCTTCGAGCTGAGCGACGGAACACCTTTTTTCGCCATCGGACAGAACCTCGCATTCGTAGGGGAAGGCCAGTACGTGACGCTGGTCAAGGCAGACGAGATCTTCGGCAAGCTGGGGGCCAACGGCGCCAACTTCGTGCGGGTTTGGACGTGTTGCAGCGACTGGGCGCTGGCGATCGAGGCGCCCAAGAGCGCGTGGGACCGTTCCTGGCGACGCCGGGACATCATCGTGCCGCTTCCAGGCGCTGAGAACGGTGCGAGGTGCGTCAAGATAGAGGGTGACGACGGGACCTCGATCACCGCTTCGCCCTCGCACCCGGTGGCGCTGCGACCGGAGACGCGGTACGTCCTGCGCGGACGCTTCCGAACAGATGGCCCCACTGCCCTGCGGATTCAAAGGCAGGGAAACCCGCTCCGGACGCACCTCGAGGCGGCGGCTGGCGGCCAGTGGCAGTCGTTTCACGAGGAATTCACGACCGGTCGGAATGATTATTGGCTTGGCACGATTGTCCTGGCGCAGGTGGGAGTTGGGACGATCTGGTTGGACGGCCTCTCGCTCAAGGAGGCGGCGGGAGGGCCGGAACTGCTATGGGAAGCCGACGTCAATCGTCCCATCCGGGGTGCGTACAATCAGCTTGACTGCTTCATGCTCGACAAGTTGCTGGAATCGGCTGAGGCGCATGGTATTCGCCTGATGCTTTGCCTGATCACACGTGACCTGTACATGAAGGACCTTTCCAGTGCTGATAGCCCTCAATATGGCCGCGCGATCGAGGACGCCAAGAAGCTGTTGCGATATGCCGTCGCGCGCTGGGGGTATTCGACGAGTGTGGGTATCTGGGAGTACTTCAACGAAATCGATCCAGGTCTGCCCACCGAGCGGTTTTACGCTGAGCTCGCCACATACCTGGAGCAGATCGATCCGTATCACCATCTGCGCGCGACGAGCACCTGGAGCCCTTCGGCCAAGGACTGCCGGCTCGACAGCCTCGATGTGGCGCAACTGCACCACTACATGCGCCTCGATACCCAAGAAGACTACAAGGACGAACAGGCGGTCATCGCAGCCAAGGCGCAGTTCCTGCGCGCACACGCGCCGGCCAAACCGGTCCTGATCGGCGAGTTCGGCCTGGCGACACCGCAGTGGCGACAAAGCGATTATTTGAAGCAGGACACCGAAGGCATCCACTTTCACAACTGCCTCTGGGCATCGGCGTTCTCAGGAGGCTCGGGAACCGCCATGTTCTGGTGGTGGGAAGAACTCGACCGGCAGAACGCCTACCGCCATTACCGTCCCCTGTCGGCGTTTCTGCGCGACATCTCCTTGGCGAGGCTCGACGCAGCGCAGGCAACCGCGCTCGGCAATTCTCTTGGCGTACTCGGTTATCAGGGGCGTGAGCGCGCGTATCTGTGGCTCTTCGACCCCCAGGCCATCTGGTGGAACCAGGTCGCCGAGAGCAGACGGCCAGCGGTGGTCAAGAATGCGCTCGTAGAGATCGAGAAGTTGCAGCCAGGACCTTACCGCGTCCTCTGGTGGGACACCGCGCGGGGCGAAGCGCTGGCCCAGCAGAGCGTGACGTGCGGCCCAGCCGCCTTGCGTCTCGCCGTTCCGCCCTTCACCGGCGATATCGCCTGCAAGATCGAAAGGCCGTAGGGCCAGACGAGAACGAAGCCGGCAGGGATCGCGACGGCTTCTTAGTCGCAGGTCACGTGATAGAGGTCTCCGGTTTGTGGGCACCGTCTTTCCACTTCCTGGGCAGTCTTGAAGTGGCCCAGATAGTGGAAATACATCCCTCTGTCGTCCAGATGAGCGCTGCGGGGAACCCCAAATCCGTTCAAAGCGCCAACCGCGTGTGAGTCACCACAACACGGGCAAGTGATCTCCTGGCGATCCATCATGCCAATGCGTCCTTTCCGCCCTCGTTTCGGGCCAACAAACCCCACTGAACCGCTAGCCATGCGGCGTCCGCCGCACGGCGCCGACACCGTGATTCATCGGCGACCGAAGGTCGAGAACTTGAGTCGCTCTCCGACTGGCGGTTGCGTCTTGCGGCGCCGTCTGCCAATCCACGCAACCGTAACGAGCAGCGTAACCGCAACCGGTCGCCGCGACGGGCTGGCCAGACCGATAGAGTATTTTCCTGGCCCGAATAGAAGCGCTACGCTTGGGGGGCGGTGCCTCTGGCGAGGCGTAAAATACAAAAATGACACGGCGCCGGGTCAGGCAGGCGTCGAGCGCGCAACGCGTCAGGAAGGACACGTGGGAAAAGGCCGGTCTGTGTATCCGCCGGCCCTAACGGAAGATGGAATTTGATGGGCTCGATCCCTACGGGGAGGAATCTGACTCGGGCCTGTGAAGGGAGCCGCGAGAGATGGCTACGAAATTCGAACCAACGCATGGGTCAAGAGAACCGGGATCGTCGACCAAGAGCTCTACCAGTGCCTCGAAGAACCGGTCGAGCAGCAAATCGGCCTCGTCCACGCGCTCGTCGGCGCGTGAGAGTTCTGCACGCATCACCCACGAACAAATCGAGGAACGCGCCAAGGCCATCTGGAGACAGCATGGCTGCGCGCCTGGCGAAGACGAGAGGAACTGGTACGAGGCCGAAACGCAGCTCAAACGCGAGCTCGGTGGCAAGTAATCTATCGGGTTACCGTGAAAGTATCCGTTCCGAAGGTCCCGTCCGTCTACTCGGCCGCCTGGAACCACTGGGCGGCGGGCAGGGTGGTTGCCCACGAGCGGCCAAGACGGTAGATAACCAACGTTATGAACGCCTGGAAGCAGCACAGAAGGGAGAATGCGCGTGCGTGCGCTGATGTTGGGGTGGGAGTTTCCGCCTTTCATTACGGGCGGCCTGGGAACCGCCTGCTACGGACTGACCCAAGCCATGGAACAATTGAGGACGGAAATTCTGTTCCTGCTTCCAGTGGCCGCGGACGCATTGCCGGCCAGCACGGCGGCTCCGGCGACGGTCTCCGACCCAGCGACACGGGACGAGGTCCGCGCCAAGCGCTACGTCACGTTCCAGCACGTGCCGTCGCGCGTACCTAATCCTTATCAGACGGATACGTCTGAGTTGGCAGTGTCCGAAGGCCAACGTCCTTCGCTGTGTGTCATCGGCGCCGGAGCGGTCGGAGGCTATGACGGCAACCTGGTCGCGCGGGTCTGGGAGTACGCCCAGCGGTGCGCTCGCCTGGTTGAAGACGAACCCTTCGACGTGATTCACGCGCACGACTGGGTGACGTTCCCCGCCGGGGTTCTGATCGCACGCCGAAGCGGAAAGCCGCTGGTTGTTCACGTCCATGCCACCGAGTTCGACCGCTCGGGCTTAAGTCCCAATCCGGCCATCTACAACATCGAGCATCAGGGCATTCACGCCGCCAGCATGGTCCTGGCGGTTTCCGCGATGACGAAGAGGACCATCGTGGAGCGCTACCGGGTGCCCGAGAGCAAGGTCAAGGTAGTCTACAACGGCATTGCCAATGGCACCGCTCAGGTCTCCCTTCCGCAGGCGGAGCCTCTCAGGATGAGCGACGAGAAGGTCGTGCTCTTTCTCGGGCGCATCACCACCCAGAAAGGACCTGACTATTTCGTTGAGGCGGCCGCGGCAGTGCTGAAGCAATACGACAACGTGCGGTTTATCATCGCTGGGTGGGGAGATCTGGCGCCGCACATCATCGAGAAAGTCGCGGCCATGGGCCTGGGGCACAAGATCTTCTTTGCCGGCTTCCTGGCCGGAGAGCAGGTCGAACGTGCTTATCGCATGGCGGACGTCTATGTCATGCCGTCGGTGAGCGAACCTTTTGGCCTGACCGCCCTGGAGGCGATTCAACAAGGTGTACCCGTCATCGTGTCGAAAACGTCGGGAGTAGCAGAAGTCGTTGACCGCGGCGCCCTCAAAGTGGATTTCTGGGATGTCAACGGCCTGGCGGACAGGATCATAGCCGTTCTCGAGCACCGCACATTGGCCGACGAACTGCGGCGCAACGGGATGCGCGAAATCCAAGGACTTACGTGGGAAGCCACCGCCCAGCAGTGTCTCCGCGCTTATGAAGGCGTTCTCCAGCACGCATGAGAAAACACTCGGAACCTCATGCCGAACAGGCCGTATTAGGCTTGCGGTCCACGGGGGATCGCCGCTGAAGCCAAGTCGATGTGAACCGCCAAGGAAGGTGGTTCGTTGAAGGCATAACGGGACATACGCACATCTGAGAAGGATCGGTCTCATGAGAATCGCAATGTTATCGTGGGAATCACTTCACTCCGTCGCGGTCGGTGGGGTCGCGCCTCACGCCAGCGAACTGGCCGAGGCCCTGGCGCGGAAAGGACACCAAGTTCACGTCTTCACAAGGCGTGTCTTCGGCCAGCGCGCTTATGACCGCATCGACGGCGTCCATTACCATCGCTGTATGTATCCCGCCCAACGCGATTTCATCGACGACGTCAACAGCATGTGTCGCTCTTTTGTGGATCGCGTGTTCGAGGTCGAGGATTTCCTGGGGCGTTTCGACGTGGTGCACGCGCATGACTGGCTGGCGGCGAACGCCATGATCTGGATCAAACAGGGTCGAGGCCAGAGTACGGTCTTGACGATTCATTCCACCGAATATGCACGCTGCGGCAATGCCTTTCACAACGGCTCTTCCGTTCGCATGCGCGAGCAGGAGCGGGCGGGCACGTATTGGGCCGACCGGGTCATCGCGGTTTCGGAAGCCACCCGTCGCGAGATCATGTGGATGTACGAAGTGCCTGAGTCGAAGACGGTCGTGATCCATAACGGCGTCAAAGCCGAGCGCTTCAATCTCACTTCGGACTCAGGTGAGGACAAGCGCCGGTATGGGATCGCGCCGCTGGATCCGACAGTGCTGTTCTGCGGCCGGCTTGTCTGGCAGAAAGGGCCCGACTTGTTGATCGAAGCGATTCCACGCATTCTACCGTTCTATCGAGACGCGAAGTTCGTTTTGGTCGGCGACGGCGAGATGCGCGGCCAGCTCGAGGCCCGCGCGCGGCAACTCGGCATCGCGCACGCCGTGCGTTTCCTCGGACACCGCCGCGACGATGAGCTCGTGCGCCTTTTCAAGCTGGCCGATGTCGTCTGCGTGCCCAGCCGCAACGAGCCTTTTGGCATCGTCGTTCTGGAGGCGTGGGCCGCCGACAAGCCGGTCGTCGTCACCCAGACCGGCGGGCCCAATGAATACGTCTGGCATGAAGTGACCGGCCTGAAGATATATCCCAACCCGGACTCCGTGGCGTGGGGCATCAATACGACGTTCTCCGATTTCGAGCGTGCCCGCCGGATGGGCCGTAATGGCAGAGCTGCATTGGAGGAGCGCTTCGGCTGGGAGACCATCGCCGAACGTACCCTGGACGTCTACCGGCGGATCTGCCCGGCGGCGGCTCGTACTGACACCGAGAAGGTCGTGGTGGCAGCGACGGCGGCGCGCCCGGCGTTCGTACCCCATCCACCCGTCGTACGGCCGCACACCAGCGCCGCCTCGGCGCAGGCGAACAGCTCCCCGGTGAGATTACGGGCCCAGTTGTCCTTTCGGATCGCCGACCGCCGCAACGGAGACTTCACCCGCCTGGAAGCCTTCAAGGCAAATCTCAGGCGTCAGGGGTTTCCACCCCGGGAGCGGGGTGACATCCTGAGAATCGACGGTGACTGGGAGGCGGTGCTCATGGCGCTGCTTCGGTGCCATCACGGCGCCTTCGTCCCGCACGCTCCGACCGTGGGCAAGCCGGATCGGAAAGAAGCCGAGGCGCCGGTAGGAAGCGCCGAACAAGAAGTCTGTTTGAGTCGCTAAACGAGGGCACAAGAGATGGCTATCGGTTCGTTCTGCCTAGTTCTGCACGGCCACATGCCATACGTGTTGCGGCACGGGTTGTGGCCGCACGGGGAAGACTGGCTGTATGAAGCGGCGGCAGAGACCTATTTGCCGTTGCTGGCTACCCTGGGCGAATGCCGGTTCCTCAACGGCAATCCGCGTGTGACCATGGGCCTGACGCCCATTCTGCTGGAACAGATGGCCCATGCCGACTTCAAGCGAGGATTCGCCGAGTACCTGGTCGATCGCCGCGAGCGGGCCGTCTCGGACCGGCGCGAGTTTGAGCACGTAGGCCGGCTGCACATGGCCTACCTCGCCACCCGCTGGGAGGAGTTCTACAGAAGTCTGGCTGCCCAATTCGAAGCGCTGGATCGGGATATTCCGCGCGCCTTCCGGAAGCAGGCGGAGGACGGATTCATGGAGATCCTCACCTCCGGCGCGACGCACGGTTATCTGCCGCTCCTGGTGGAAGACTCTTCGATCCATGCCCAGGTACGGGCGGGAATCGACAGCTCCGAGCGCATTCTGGGCCGGCATCCGAAGGGGATATGGCTGCCGGAAGGCGCGTATCGGCCTGCCGGTCGTTGGGTCCCTGGCACGCCGTGGGGAGCGCCTGACTATCGCCTGGGCATCGAGCAATTCCTGTCCGGCGAGGGCCTGACCCACTTCTTTGTCGAAAGCCATTTGGTCGAGGGCAGCCGGGCCCACGACAACGGACATCTGGCCGGCGCCAGCGTGCAGGAGCCGGTATGGGTTACCAGCCACGGGTCCGATCGCCCGACGGTGGCGGCCTTCGCCAGAGACCCCCATATCTGCAAGCAGGTCTGGTGCGGCATCGTAGGCTACCCCGCAGAGGGTGCGTATCTGGAGTTCCACAAAAGGTACGGCCAGCGACGCGGCCTGCGCTACTGGAAGGTCACCGACTCCAAGTCCGACTTGGGTGCCAAGGACATGTACTATCCCGACGACGTGGAACGCAAGATTCACGAGCACGCTCAGCACTTCTGCGGACAGGTCAAACAGCGTCTCTGGGACTATCATAATTGGACCGGACGCCATGGCATCGTTGTCGCCTGCTTCGACGCCGAGCTGTTCGGCCACTGGTGGTTCGAAGGCCCGCGGTTCCTGCGGGATGTCTTGCTGACCCTCAATGCCGACCCCGACGTCGAGCTGTGCACGGCCGAGGAATACCTGCAAGACCATCCGCCGGAGAAATGGGTGGTTCTGCCCGAAGGCTCGTGGGGTGAAGGTGGCGATCATCGCGTCTGGGCCAACGACAAGATCGGGTGGTTCTGGCAGATCGAGTATCGCTGCGAGACGCTGTTCGGCAAGCTGACCTACAACCTGCCCTGGCGCCGGGACCCGAAGATGCGCGACGTTCTCCAGAAGGCCGGTCGCGAACTCCTTCTGCTCCAGGCCAGCGACTGGCCCTTCGTCATCAGCCGTGCTCAGGCGGTCGATTATGGCATCAAGAGGTTCATGCAGCACGTTTCCCGCTTTGAACTGTTTGCCGATGTCGCGGAGAGACTGGTCGAGCACCCCCACCAGCCGCACCGACTGGGCGTGGTGCAGCAATCCGAGATCAAAGACGCGGAAATACACGACGTGGTCTTCCCCAGTATCAATCTGGACTGGTGGAATACTTGAGAGACACCGACTATGAGGATCGCGATGTTTGCCTGGGAGAGCCTGCACTCGGTGGTGGTCGGCGGCGTAGCCGTTCACGTGACCGAACTGGCCGCCGGTCTGCAGCGGCGCGGACACGAGGTGCACGTCTTCGCCCGCGTCGGACCGGGACAGTCCACCTATGAGCCCATCGACGGCGTTCACTATCACCGCTGCCCGATCGACCTGCATCCGGACTTCGTCACCGAGATGAACAACATGGGCAACAGCTTCGTCTATTTTCTCCGTGCGACCGAGGCCTTCCAGGGCGCTCACTTCGATATCGTGCATGGCCATGACTGGCTGTGCGCCAAGGGTATCGTGCAACTGAAGAATGACTATGGCCGGCCCACCGTGTTGACCCTTCACTCGACGGAGTTCGGCCGGTGCGGCAACCACCATTTCAACGGTCAGTCGGACCGGATTCGCGCCATTGAAGGCGAAGGGGCTCACCGCGCCGACCGTCTCATCACCGTCTCCGGGGCGCTGGCCAACGAGGTCAAAGGCCAGTACCACGTTCCTGACACGAAGCTGCGCTGCGTGTACAACGGCGTCAACTGCACCAAATATGATGGGCAGATCGACCCGGCGTTGTGCCGACGCACGTATGGGATCGGCCCGCTCGACCCGATGGTGCTGTCCGTAGGACGCTTGAGCATTCAGAAAGGACCCGATCTACTGCTGGAGGCGGTTCCAGGAATCTTGCATGCTCGTCCCGATGCCAAGATCGTTTTCGTCGGCGACGGCTACATGCGCGCCGACCTGGAGCGCCGCGCCCACGAGTTGGGTGTCTCGCACGCAGTGCGCTTTCTGGGGTCCATGGGACCCAACAGCGACCTCGTGAATCTCTACAAGAGCACGGACCTTGTGTGCGTGCCCAGTCGCAATGAGCCTTTCGGCATCGTCGTGCTCGAGGCCTGGGCGGCGGGCAAGCCCGTCGTCGCGACGCGCAACGGCGGTCCCGGCGAGTTCATCACACACAACCACGAAGGCTTCCTGGTCTACGACAACCCGGGCTCCATCTGCTGGGGAGTCAACGAGGTGTTCCACAATTTCGAGCATGCGCGCTGGATGGGGGAGCGCGGCCGCGTCAAGGCGGCTTTCGGCTTCAACTGGAACATCGTCGCCGCGCAAACCGAAGGCATCTATCGGGAATTGGTGTAGGCGATGAAAGGACCATACCATGGACGTTCCCACCAAGCTCAAGGAGCTCAGCAAGAATCTCTACTGGGCCTGGCACCCGGAGGTGGTCAAGCTGTTTCGCGACCTGCATCCGGAGCTGTGGCGCCAGGTGAATCATAATCCGATCGAATTCCTCTCGCGTCTGGCCGAGCAGGCCCTGGATGGCAAGGACCGGGACACGCCGTTTATCAACCGGCTGACCCAGGGAATTCGCAAGCTCCACGAATACCTTGAAGCCTGCGAAGTCTGGGGCGCCTGGCACGCCGGTCCGTTGAGGGCGCATCCCGTGGCCTATTTCTCGGCTGAATTCGGGATTCATGAATCCCTGCCGATTTACTCCGGCGGTTTGGGCGTCCTGGCCGGCGATCATCTCAAGGCAGCCTCCGACCTGGGCATTCCTCTGGTCGGCGTCGGGCTGTTCTATGCGTACGGCTACTTCGATCAATCGCTCGAAGCCGGCGGCTGGCAACGCGAGCACACCTTCTCCGCCGAAGCCGGCATCCTGCCGCTGGAAGTGGTCAAAGACGCCAACGGCAAACCCATCCGTCTGCCGCTGAAGACCGAGTCCTACGAGATGTGGGTAGGGATTTGGAAGGCCAGCGTCGGCCGCAACCTCCTGCTGCTGCTCGACACGAACGTCGAGGGCAATTCCGAGCAGGATCGCACCTTGACCTCGCAATTATACGGCGGCGACCGGCGCACGCGCATCCGCCAGGAGTTGGTCCTCGGTGTCGGGGGGATGCTGGCGCTCCAGGCGCTGGGTATCAAGCCCAGCGTGGTGCACATGAACGAAGGCCACTGCGCCTTCGCGGTCCTGGCGCTGGCCCACCTGCTGATGGAGCGGGACGGCCAGAGCTTTGACAACGTCAGGGAGCAGGCGGCTGCCATGACAGTCTTCACGACGCACACCGCGGTTGCCGCCGGGCACGATCAGTTCGATCCGTCGTTGGTCGAGCAAGTCCTCGGGCCGCTGCGTCGCCAGTTGGAACTGTCCGAGCAGGATTTCCTGGGACTGGGCCGGGTGGACCCGACCAACAAGAAGGAGCCTTTCTCGATGACGGTGCTGGGTCTGAAGATGTCGCGGTCAGCCACGGCGGTGTCTTCGCTGCACCATCGGATCACCACCGCCATGTGGAACTGCCTCTGGCCCAGTCTGCCTCAGAACCAGGTGCCTATCGGCTATATCACCAACGGCGTCCACGTCGGCTCCTGGCTGGCCGAGGCGATGGCCGAGCTGTACACCAAGTACCTCGGACCCGACTGGCGCGAGAAGATGCACGACCCCACCACCTGGGCGGTCGTCGAAGAGATGGACGACGTCGAGCTGTGGGAGGTCACGCAAGACCTGCGGGCCTACATGATCGACTACGTCAGCCGCAGCGTCGGGCGCCAGGAGCGGACCCGCGCCCAGGATGGCGGCTATGAGTACGTCGACCGGCTCAGGCTCGATCCGCAGGTGCTGACGATCGGCATCGCCCGGCGGTTCGCCCAATACAAGCGGCTCGACCTGATCCTCCGCGACCTGGGACGGGTGGACTGGCTGGTCAACCACGTACACCGGCCCATGCAGATCATCTTTGCCGGCAAAGCGCATCCACAGGACGACCGGGGCAAGTCCATCATCCAAAGCGTGTACCAAATCACGCAGGACCCGAGGTTCCAGGGCAAGGTCGTATTCGTGGAGAACTACGATATCAACGTCTGCCGGCATCTGGTGCAGGGCATCGACCTGTGGATCAACACGCCGCGACGGCCCCTGGAGGCCTGCGGCACCAGCGGCATGAAGGTGGCGATGAATGGTGGGCTGAATCTCTCGACCCTCGACGGCTGGTGGGCGGAAGCCTACGATGGCTACAACGGCTTCGCGGTGGGACAAGGTAGCGAGCATTCCAACTGGGACCACCAGGACCACATCGACGCGACGTCGCTCTACGACGCGCTGGAGTTCGAGGTGGCGCCGATGTTCTACGATCGCGACGCCGACGGCATCCCGCGCGGGTGGGTGGCGCGCCAGAAGCATGCGCTGCGCACGCTGACCTGGCGGTTCAGCGCTCGGCGCATGCTCATCGACTACACACTGGGCTGCTACCTGCCGGCCGCCGGTGGTCTGACCTCGTCCATGAGGGTAGACACCCGACTCGTGACCGGAACGTTCACATCACCCCATCATGAGGCTGGCAGAGCACCGTCTCGGACCATATAATAGCCAATTGCAACCACTGAATCGCAGATCCCGAGGGGTTACGTTATGACGATGATAGCGGAATACGTTGAAGGATTGCCGAATATCTGTGGCAACGAGGAAGCGATCGCGCAGGCGGTGCGTCGGAAGGACCCGGTCTATCTGCCGGAGAGCGGGATCGACTTCGGACGCATCAAGAGCGCCTATGCAGTCGCGTTGCACATGCACCAACCGCTCATTCCCGCCGGCGGCAACGACCTGCGTACCGCGGAGGTCATCAGCAATCTCCAGCACATGATGGAGAATCCCAGCGTCGGCGACAACCACAACGCCGGCGTCTTCCACTGGTGCTACAAGCGGATGGGTGAGTTCATCCCCAAGCTGGTCCATGAGGGCAAGCAGCCCAGAGTGATGTTCGACTACTCCGGCACGCTCCTGCACGGCCTGCGCAAGATGGGCCTGAACGACGTTTTCGACAGCTTGCGGACGATCACGTGCGACCCGCAATACCGCCGGTGCGTCGAATGGCTGGGCAGCGCCTGGGGACACGCGGTGGCGCCTTCGACACCGGTACAGGACTACCGCCTGCACGTGCGCGCCTGGCAGAATCACTTCGCCGGGATATTCGGTGAGGAGGCGGTCAGCCGGCTGCGCGGGTTCTCACCTTCGGAGATGGCGCTGCCGAACCACCCCGACGTCGCGTACGAGTTCGTCAAGACCCTCAAAGAGTGCGGCTACCGCTGGGTCCTCGTCCAGGAGCACACCGTCGAGCGCGTCGAGGATGGCGGCGGCATTCAAGGGGCGCACCGGCCCTACCGGCTGGTCGCGAAGAACTCCTCCGGCGACAGCCTGAGCATCACCGCGATCATCAAGACCCAGGGCAGCGACACCAAGCTCATCGGCCAGATGCAGCCTTACTACGAGGCCAAAGGGCTGGGCCGCGTCGACGTCGCCGGCCAGTCGATCCCGTCGCTGGTCACGCAGATCTCCGACGGCGAGAACGGCGGCGTCATGATGAACGAATTCCCCAGCAAGTACCAAAGCGTTATCCACGAAAGCTCAGGCACCGAGACCCCGCCGGTCAACGTCACCGAGTACCTCGAATACCTCGACACGCTCGGGCTGAAGGAGGAGAACCTCCCGGCCATCCAGCCGATCATGCAGCACCGCATCTGGCAGCGATTCAAGGACGGAGCCGGACCCGACGCGCTGGCCGAGACCATCAAGAAGCTGGAAGCCGAGGACAACCGCTTCCACGTCGAAGGCGGCAGTTGGACCAACAACATCTCCTGGGTCAAAGGCTACGAAAGCGTGCTCGGACCCATGGAGAAGGCCAGCGCCCTGTTCGCCTCCAAGGTCCTCGACAAGAACGTCTCGCCTTCGGAGCGGCGCTACCGCAACGCGCTCTACCACCTGCTGATCACGCAGACGAGCTGCTATCGCTACTGGGGTGAAGGCATCTGGGTCGATTACGGCCGCGAGCTCTGCCGCCGCGCCATCGACATCCTCAATCACGACTTCTGACGTGTCGCGGGCGTCCCGCCCGCGCGTATCGAGGGCAGCTTGCCCTCGTTGCAGTTCCCGAACGTCCACGGCGTTCGGAACCGGTCGTATAGGACCGATAGGACCTGCGCCAGACGCGAGGCGTCGCGCTTGGAGCTTGCCGGCACACACGAGCGGTTCCTGCAAAAAAACCTCGCTTTCCCATACCCAAGGCCCTACCCGATTGTCTTATAGGTGATTATCCTGAGCTTAGGAGAGTCACTTTGTGATGCTTGAGGACCAGTTGCTTATCTGGCAGCTCAAAGGCGGAGACACTGACGCCTTCTGCCAAGTCTACCGGAGATACCGGACGGACCTGCTGAGGCTGGCCGCGTTGTTGCTGCACGATCGGGTCGAAGCCGAAGACATCGTGCATGACGTCTTCGTCTCCCTGGCGAAGTCCGCGGAAGGCTTGACGCTGCGCAAGAGCCTCAAGGGCTACCTGCTGACCTGCGTCGCCAACGCCGCTCGCAACCGGAACCGCGCGAGTCAGCGCAGGCGTGCGGCGGGCCTGGACGAAGCGGCGACGGTGCCTTCGCCGGCCAGGACGCCTGAACAGTGGGTCACGTACAGCGAACAGCTCGAGCGCTGGAGCGGCGCCCTGGCGCAGCTTCCGTACGAGCAGCGCGAGGCGGTCGTCATGCACCTGCGCGGCGGCGTGAAATTCGGGCAGATCGCCAGGCTGCAAGGCGTATCGGTCAACACCGCCAAGGGTCGCTACCGCTACGCTCTGGAGAAACTCAGGTCAGTTTTGAACAGCGAGTTGGAATCATGAGATCGGCAAAGGACATCGAACGATCTTTCCGGCGTGCCGACCTGGATATCGAGGTCGACGTCAAGAGGGATTACGAGATCGCGCGCGATCTGGCAGACCTGCACCGTCGCTCCAGACCATGTGGCACCTCCGCCCTCGGGAGTGTTCCCCGCCGAATGCGGCTGGGGTACCTGGCGCTGGCTGCGGTCGTTCTGGTCGCGCTCGTAACTGCTGTGCTGGTCAGCCGTCGTGGGTCATCTGGGTCGAGGGACGTCGCGCCGCCGGCAGCGCCGATGTCCGCGGCCGAGATGCTCACGGTGGGACGGCTCAAAGCCGTCTACCGCCAAGGTGGGCCCGATGCGCTCGAAGCACACTGCGAGGAGGCGGCTGAGAAAGTAGATGGAAAACCGAAGGAAGTATCGATCAAAGACCTGATCGTCGAACTTGAGGGCCGGTAGGCCCGGAAAGGAAAGATCATGCAAACATCAGCTAGCCGCAAATCATGTATCGTGGCGTGTGCGACTCTGGTAGTGCTCGCCTCCGGCGTGATCACTCTGGCTCAGCCGCCGGACAACGCCGCGTTGCTCTACTACCAGGCCTTCCTGCTCTACGAGAAGCCGGACGCGACCATGACTAAGACGTTCGACGACTTCCGAGGGGGAGAGATTGCCTCCAACGACACCATCGACAAGTTCATGGAGAAGAACCGCCCTATCGTCGACCTCGTCGCAAGAGCGGCCAACATCACCAAGTGCGACTGGGGTTATGACTACTCCCGAGGGGTCGAGCTGACGATGCCCAACTTCTCCCATTTCCGCCAGATTGGCTTTCTGCTGGCAGCGGAGGCTAGATGGCAGGCGCTGGGAGGCAACTACCAAACGGCGCTCGATCACTGCGTGACGATGCGAAAGATGGCGGTACATGTCTGCGACAAGACGCTCATCAGCTATCTGGTGGGCGTCGCGGTAGACGCGCTCGCCTACGGGACCAGCGAGAAGGTCTTGGCTGTCTTGCCAAGCGACGCCGACGCGCTGACCCGCTTCAAAGAGCAGTTCATTCAGGCCGGAAAGGGGTTCCCCTCCGTCGCAGCCGCCCTGACGCAGGAGGCCCAGGTGTGTACGGCTACGATGACTAAGGACGCGGTGCCGGCGCTGCTCAAGTCGGCCCGCGAGGCAGGCGCCGACCCTTCCGAAGATCCTCTTTTCCAGCGTCTCAGCCAAGGCGACGAGGCCTTCTTTCAGCGCAACCGCGACTACTGGCTCAGCGCCATGGCCAGAATCAGCAAGCTGCTCGCGTCGAAACGGCCGTACACCGAAATGTCCGCCGCGCTCGACGAACTGGCCAAGGAACTGAACGAGCAGATGAAGGACAACCCGGATGCCACTCTGGCTTCGATGTCTCTTTCCCCTGACTCAATGAAGCGAATCTACCTGCTAACCGTGAGAAAGGACACGCACCTCAATGTCCTTTTGACGGCGATCGATCTCTACATCGCCAAAGCCAAGACGGGGCGATTGCCTGACGCCCTGCCTGCCGATTCACCGCCCGATTTGTTCAGCGGCAAGCCCTTCACCTACACCATGACCGCGGAGGGTTTCATGCTCCGCAGCCAGAACCCGGACAGCAAGCGGAGCCAGTTTGAGTTCAAGACAGGCCAGTAGACCCCCCGCGCTTCGACACCCAACAGGCCGGGCCGGCGGAGGCTCGGCCTTTTTCATGCGCCGGAGGAATCTGCGCTGGCGGTTAGAGGAAAACGCTGCCGGTGTGCGTTATAGTACCAGAAGTCGATCTTTCCGACGTCGGGCGGCCCAATGGCGATGCTTGAAGACAAGGTACTGCTGTGGAGACTGCGGCGCGGCAGCACGCGGGCGCTGAGCTATATCTACAGCAAGTACGAGAACGATCTGCTAAGCCTGGCGGTCAGTCTTCTCGGCCGCGCGGATCGAGCAGAAGACGTGCTGCAGGACGTCTTCACCAGGTTTATCGAGACGCTGGACGCATTCGAGCTCACCGGCAGCCTTAAGGGTTACCTCGCGAAATGCGTTGCCAATCGGTCGCGCGATATTCTCAGAAGGGATCGACACAGGGTCGGCGCGCCGCTTGAAACCGCCAGCCACGTCGAATCGAGGCAAGACGACCCGCTGCAGAGGGCCATCAACGATGAAGAAAGCCACAAGCTGCGCGAAGCATTGCAGCAGCTTCCGCGTGAGCAACAAGAGGCTGTGTTGCTTCACCTGCAGGTCGGTCTGAAGTTTCGCGACGTCGCGGACGTGCAGGGAGTCTCCGCGAAGACGACCGAGAGCCGGTACCGGTATGGAATAAGCAGACTGCGGTCCATGTTGAACGGCCAGGTAGAGCCATGAAGACTGATAGAGACATCGAACGACAAATTAGACAATTGCGCCACCACGCCGGCGCCGAGACACATCGCAGGGTCCTCAGCACGCTGACGAAGGCCATGGAAGAATATAAGAGGCAAGGGTCGGCTGTGACGACGCAGGTTCATAGGAGAACGATCATGAAAAGCCCCATGATGAAAATCACTGCCGCAGCGGTTGTTGCCATCGCGTGTTTGATCGGCGCATTGCTCTGGAAAGGCACGGGATCGGGCGTAACCCTCGCCGACGTCCTGGAAAAACTCGACCACGTGATGACCTACACATATCAGATGCGTTCCACTGTGACCAGCGAAGAAACACCGAGCGAATGGACCGGCACCGTGCTCGTATCACGGGAACGTGGAGTAAAAGTCACTGTGCAAACAGTTGATCCAAATAACGGGGATACTCTTGTGGGGGAGCGATACATCTTGCCACAGGAAGGTTCCATAATCTACATCAGTCATGACGAAAAAACGTATGCTACTGTGAAATACGAACAAAGAGAGATTGACAACTACAAAGAGGAGTACAATGACCCGCACACCATCGTGAGACAAATCCTTGCCTGTGACCACATCAGTCTGGGGCAATCCGTCATCGACGGAGTGACCGTGGAAGGATTCCGAACGACTGATGTTGCCTATCGAAGCGGTTTCTTCTGGCAACCCGAGTACAGGGAGGAGTATGCGAAGGTAGACGTGAAGCTTTGGGTAGATGTGCAGACCTTTCTGCCTGTGCGCTTGGAAGAAGACCTTCTCTCAGATAAAGCGACACGCAGCGTCGAGAGCAGTTATGATTTTCATTGGAACGTCGTGGTCGATGACAACGATTTTGAGCCGGCCATACCTGCGGATTACACTTCAGTAGTTGGAGATTGGACCATTCCCCGTACCAACGAGGACACTATGATCAGAGGGTTGAGGTTGTTCGCTGAGCTTGTCGGACATTATCCAGTCAGTTTGGACATGAAGGCCATGGAATCTGTTAGAGACGAGCTACTCGGACTCATAGGGTATGATGGACCGGATTCCCTGGACGGTCTGTCGTACGATGACAAGACCAAGATGATGAACGATATAACTCTGCTCTCAATGCTTGGATGGTGCTACGAGCAAACCGTTGCGACCGACAACAACCCGGCGTATTACGGCGAGACGGTGGGGCCGGGCCAGGCGGACAAGGTGCTGCTCCGATGGCGGCTCGATGACGGTCAGTACCGCGTGTTCTTCGGCGACCTGACCACCAGAACCGTCACGCCCGAAGAGCTGGCCGAGATGGAGAAGCCGTAGTCACGCGTCGGGTGAGATCTTATGAGAAAATGAGGCCGAGCCACAGAGCTCGGCTTTCTCTTGCGCCGATTATGTAAAATGGGGACCGAGCGGTGTGGTATAGGGTAGAAAGCGCTCTGGTGTCCCGTTTGTGAGTCGGCCATGATCGAAGCCGAGGTATTGAAGTGGAGAGTGCGGCGTGGCAGCCGAGAGGCATTGCCTCGCATGTACGCCAAGTATGTCCACATGCTGCTGACTCTGGCACTCGGCCTGGCGAACCAGGTGGTTCTCAAGGGCGGGCGGACTACGACCCGCAATATCGTGCTTGGGCAAACGAACACGAACCAGGAGTAGGGGCTGCTTGTAGTGTGCCCGTAAGGGCATCGGCAAGGGTGCATCGCGGTTTGCCCTACCCCGGACGCGTCGCTGGAGGCCTATTGCGATGGGCTTGGGCCGGCGATAAAGAGAACCTATGAATTGACCACCCAAAGGCAGGCACGCCTCAATGCCCTTCTGGCGGCGATCGATATCTACATCGCTCTGGCCCAAACGGGACAACTGCCCGAGAGTCTCCCGCCGAATTTGCCGCCCGACCCGTTCAGTGGCCTGTCGTTCGACTACACCAAGACAGCCGAAGGCTTTACCCTCCATTGCCGAGGCCAAGACATTCCAAGAGCGGAGGCAGGTGGGTACAACTTCAAAATCAAGCAATAGGTACACTTCAGATTCGCGCGACAGGGCCGGGCCGGCGGAGGCTCGGCTTTTTTCATGCGCCGGAAATCGCTGCCGCTATGTAAAAAGATGTCGCTCGGTCGTTATGATGGTAGACGATCGTCAGCCGAACGCGAATCGGGCAGGCCTTGGGATGTTGGAAGACAGGTTACTTGTTCTAAGGTGTCGGCACGGCAGCCAGGAGGCCATGTGCCGGATCTACCTCAAGCACAAGGACTATCTGCTCACGCTGGCGACGGGCCTGCTGGGCGAGCGAGCGGCGGCCGAAGACATCGTGCACGACGTATTCGTCCGTTTCGCTGAGTCGGCGGCGCAGTTCCGCCTGACCGGGAGTCTCAAAGGCTACCTGGCGACCTGCACCGCCAACCTGGCGCGCGACCGGCTCCGAGCCCGGGTCCGATGGACGCAAGCCCCGGCACCGGGGGAAGTGGCCGGATGCCGTGCGGTTGATCCGGAAGAACTGGCCACGGCAGCAGAGCAAGGGATACGCCTGGAACAAGCCCTGGCCCAACTGCCCTACGAGCAGCGCGAAGCGGTCCTGCTCCATCTCAAGGCCGAGATGACGTTCAAGGACGTCGCCCAGGCCCAATGCGTCTCGCTCAGTACAGCGCACGGACGCTATCGGTATGGACTGGACAAACTGCGGTCACTGTTGAACAGCGAGGTCACCGAATGAGACCGGCAAATGACATAAGGCAAATGATCCGGAACTGGAACGAGACCACCACTGGCCGCATGGATCAGCGGGTGGTGGCCGACGTGGAGCAAGCCTTGGCGAAGGCGCGAGAACGAGCCACTCCGGGCAGGCCGACCACCTGGAGACGCGCGTGCTGGCGCAGAGTTGGTTATCTGGCAGCGGCAAGTCTTGTTCTGGCGTCTGCGTCGGTCTGGCTCGTGTCATACCGACGGATCAAAGACCTGGAGAACGAACTGGAAGCAGCTCGACGTGCGACGGTAACTGCCCCTACGGAGGACTCGGCCACGATCAACGTCTATTTGGCGGAGCATCGGGAAGTCGTCGCTCAACAGGCTTCCTTGAATGTGGCCGAGTCACGTTCGCTGCAGATGCGCTTCGACCGGGAAGACATGCTGTACTACGAGAGCTACGATGAGCCGGAGTCTATGCAGCCGGGCGTGATCTTCAGGGGACGGCCGGCTCAACGCGAAATCGGCTCATCCGAATCTCCCGCCATTTCCAACGGGCACACGCTGACGCTCTCCGAGGCGCGGCAGATCGCAGACTTTGACCTGGTCAGCCCGGCGTGGCTTCGTCCCTGCTACCGGCTGGAT
>JAFGLV010000113.1 GCA_016927855.1 Sedimentisphaerales bacterium | reverse complement strand
GCCTTCTTGTCATATCGAGCGGAGTCCCGACAAGTCGGGACGCAGTCGAGATATCTGGCCGCGCCTATGGCGGTAGCTCATTCTTGGGCAGATTTCTCCGCTGCGGCCCGCTTGTGGCGGTCCTCCGGTCGAAATAACAGTCCGAAGCGGAATCTACCTACAAACATGCAGTACAGCCCCGAGGCCGCAATCGCACGGAAACCAGTTCCAGGTCTGGCGCGAGGCTGGTATAATAGCAGCATGTTTCGATTGCAGAAAGACAAGGTTCGGGTCAGAAGCCTCACCGATGAGGACGACGACTACGTGGATGCCTCGCCGGCTGAGCGTCTGAGCTTCGTCTGGGAACTGACGGCCGAGGTGTGGTCGCTGCAAGGAGGGGACTGTGCTCAACGAAGATTACAGAGACATGTTGCGCGCCTTGTCAGACCACGAGGTTAGGTTCCTCCTGGTGGGCGCGTATGCGATGGCTGCCCACGGCTATCCTCGCGCGACCGGCGACATTGACATTTGGGTCGAGCCCACAGCGGAGAACTCCCGTCGCGTCTATCGCGCGCTGGCAGCCTTTGGTGCTCCGGTCCGAGAACTCGATGAGACAGCCTTTGCCCAAAAGGGCACCGTTTTCCAGATAGGTGTGGAGCCCCGGCGGATCGATATCATCAGCGCCGTCAGCGGCGTCGAATTCGAGCAGGCTTACCCACAGCGCCGGACCGTAGATCTCGAAGGTCTCGTGATCCCCGTCGTATCGTTCAACGATCTCGTAAAGAACAAACGTGCTACCGGGCGCGACAAGGATCGGATCGACGTGAAGCGACTGGAAAAGCGATCAGGCTGACCTGATACCTCGCCGCAGACGCTCAGCGTCGCAATCACACGAACCTGTCGGTGGGCACGTAAAGAGCTATCGGTCCTCAATTCCTGTTCCACTTGAACAGCCGATGCCCGTCGCAGTAGTGCCTCATCCCGTACTCATTCGCGAGCATGCTACCGACGCAGGGGTGCCACCTGTCGCAAATCTCATCGACATCGATCTCGACGCAACGCGGGTCGATACGGTGTATCGAGCATCGGGATAAGTGACGAGAGCGACGGTCCGTTCGGTCTCCGGTTTCCAGGCGCCGTAGGACCTCCATAATGGCTGCGCCCTTGGCGGTCAGATCGAGGGTCTTGTCTTTGCTGTTGACCAGCATGAGTGTGTAGCGGGTCGTCATTGGTTCTCCTTTCCACCAGGACTACAAGCCATATTTCTGAAAACCCAGTCGAAGGTGTCAAGCTCGCTGTTGCGAGTTGATATCGGCCGACCGAGGTCGGGAGATAATCGAAAAGCGGGCGCGTTCGAGGACCGAGAATCATCAAGGCTCGGTGGCGGCGACGGGATTGACATGGTGGGCAAAGCCTTGGCTCACGGTTCCCGTTGGCTGGGGCCGTCAATGGTTCTGGCGGTCATGATGCGTCGCCAGGTGTGGTCGATCGCGACGACCAGCGCGACCATGTGGAGCAGTTCCTCCAGGCGACGGCCGCTTGAGCGGCTGGCGATCAGGCAATAGACGACCAAGATGGCCGCGCATGCGGCTATGGCTATCGCGTACCTCATGCTCTCACGATCACCTCATCAAAGATGCTTCCGTCTGGGTGCTATATCGGCACAGACGTGGTGACGGTTAAGCCGGTCGGGGCGAGTAAAAGGCGACCGCGAGAGCTTCTGGCTGAAGGCTGACTACCCAAGGCTTGCGAAATCACCGTTCTTGGGGCAGAATGACCGCCAGGGGGCTCTAAGCCGGGAGTTTCGCTAACAAAGGACGGTGGAGGCCGCGACCGTGGCGAACTATGAAGTGACGCATTTCGACGATATTGAAGCGGTAGCGTGTCCCTGCGGGTGGGCGCGAAGGGCGTTCGCCGGGCCCGATAACTCGGTGGCGACGCTGCACATCGTCGAGGCTCAGGCCGATTCGAGGGCCCACTACCACAAACACCACACCGAGTTCTACCTCGTGCTCGCAGGCGAGGGCCACCTCGAGCTCGACGGGAAGCTCATCCCGGTCAGGCCCCTGAGCACCGTCATGATCAAGCCCTTCTGCCGCCACCGGGCCGTCGGCAAGCTGCGTTTCGTCAACGTCTGCGTCCCGCCCTTCGACCCTGCTGACGAGTGGTTCGACTGAGTGTCGCCCAACCGCCCAAGGCTGGGATCACCGCCCAGGGCGGCGGTGCCACGCTCGAGAAGCCTGTGCCGCCCTTCGTTGACTGCGCCTTGGCTGTTTTTCGTGGTGGCAGGGCTTTACACTGCCGATGGGGGTTGGTACAATTCTGGTTTGGTCGCCGATGTAGCTCAACGGTAGAGCACGGCTTTCGTAAAGCCGGGGTTGAGAGTTCAAATCTCTCCATCGGCTTTTCATCCAGGCGGACGTACGCTCGTTGCGGGAGAAGCGGCTATGAAGAAGTCGGAGGACGGAGGCAACCCCAAGAAGACCCCTCGCAACCCCCGTGTGCGCGCCGGGCTCACGGTACTCGTGGTTGCGCTCGCCGCCGTGGCTCTCTGGAAAGGTCCCGGCCTCTGGCGCCTGCTCAACGAGCGCGCGGCCTACGCGGGCAAGACGCCGACATTCGTTGGCGACTCCAATTCACTCGAACGCACGGTGATCGTCCCGACCCTCGACACGCCCCGACCCAGGGGCAAGAACGTGATCTGGTGCTCATCCTTTCAGTTGGCCTGGAACGAGATCAGGGACAACGTCATCGGCGCGCCATTGCAGGTGCTCGGCGCTGAGGAGGTCGCCAGGCGGCTCAATGAGGCCCAGCAATCCGTCGCAGACCTGGAGCCGGATTCCTACTACGCCAAAGGCGGCTGGATCGAAGACGGGATCATCGACACCATCGAGAAAGAGATGGCCGCGAGATTCCCGTCGCACGAGCTGCCCGATTTCAACGACTGTAACGACCCGGCGGGCATCTTGGCCTATTCCTATCTTGTCGCTAACGTGCCCTTCAAGTATCCCTTCCGCCAGCTTGACGATGGCCTGACGTTTGCCGACAGCCAGGGCACCGAAACGCAGGTGGGCGGTTTCGGCCTCTGGGAAGGCTTCATGTCGCAATACAAGGAGATGCGAGAGCAGATTGAGGTGCTCTACCTGCGGTCAGAGGATCCGAATTACCCTTGGCCGGCAAAGGAGTATGCGCTGGATCTTTGTCGGCACAGCCGGCCCTACCAGGTCGTCGTGGCGATGGTCGAGCCGAAGGACTCGCTGGGCGAGACGCTCGCGTACATCGAACATGGGATAACGGAGTTCGAGAGGTGGGCCTACTACAAGTGGGTTAGATTCCTCCGCGAAGGCCAGGAGCTGCGCGTGCCCGAGATGTTCTGGCGGATTGACCACCGGTACACGGATTTGATCGGCAAAGTGGTGGCCAACATGGGTATGCCCATTGTGGAAGCCAGGCAGGCGATCGAATTCAGACTCGACCGGTCCGGCGCCATGCTTGAGAGCGAAGCCCTCATAGCCATGTCGGCGGCCGGTGAAAACTTCTTATTCGACCGGCCCTTCCTGGTCTACATGAAGAAGCGCGGCGCGGACCAGCCGTTCTTCGTCATGTGGGTGGACAACGCGGAACTGCTGACGCGGCAGCCGTGATGCCGCAGGAGTAGCCAATATGGAAAACGAAGAAGCGCCCCGTCCCGGTCCTGTTCATATCCCCATCGGCAAGCTGGCCTTGGCGGCGGGAACGCTGGCTTTCGGGGCCGGTGTGGTCCTGCTGGGCTCGGCCGGTCCGGTGCCGAGTCCAGGGTCGGCCGTTCTCGTTCTCTCGGGGCTTATCGGCGCAACCCTCGTCGCGCCGTTTCTTGGCTTGGGGGCGGTCCTGTGGGTATGGGTTCGACGGCGCGATGTCTTCCGGGACGGGCCAGACGACGTGAGCTGGGGACAAAGGCGGACCCTGGGCCGCCGGTTTCTGATCGGGAGCTTCGTCTTCGCGGCCGCATCTCTTCTGGTTCTCGTGTTTCTGAGTATCCCCCAGTCACGTGGTTGTCCCCTGGACGTGGTGCCAGCCGTTTGGCATGGGGTCACGAGTCTGGCGGCGTTGGCGATCGCGTGGATTGCCTCTCGGCTGTTTGCACGGCTTCCCGGCCCCAGGCGTTGTCGCCTTGCCGCTCACGGTGCAGCGGTTCTGTCGGTGGCGGTCGTAGCGCTTACGGCCACCCAAACCAATGTAGGACGCAATGTGCTGCAACGACTCAACGGAGAGAACAGGGCCCCGACCTTTGTGGGTGACTCCAATTCCCTTGAAGGCACGGTGATCGTCCCGACGCTCGATACGCCGCGACCCGACGGCGTGAACGTGGTTTGGTGCTCGTCGTTTCAATTGGCCTGGGATGCGGTCAGGGACACCGTGATAGGTGCGCCAGTGGAGGTGGTCGGGGCTGAGGAAGTGGCGGCGCGTCTCAATGCCGGCCGGGCATCCGGGGCAGCCCTCGAGCCTGGCTCCTACTACGCCATGGCCGGGCGCTTCAAAGACGGCGTGATTGAACGTATCGAAACCGACATGGCGACGAAGTTTCCGAAGCAGCGGGTGCCCAACTTCAGGCCGTACGCCACCGTGCCTGACGGTATCCTGGCCTACGCCTATTTGACGGCCGGTGTTTCGTTCACGCGTCCGTTCCCTCAGCTCCGCGGCGGACTGGCCTTCACCGATGGGCGCGGTGTCAAGACAACGGTCGGGGGCTTCGGCTTGAGATCGATTCACCAGTCGCGGCATAGGAATGTGCGCGAGCAGGTCGACGTACTGTACGCAGGCTGGCCTGATCCGAACCACGCGATCATTGACGTGATGAACTTCGCCGTCGATCTGTGCAAACACAGCGAGCCGTATCAGGTGGTCGTTGCCGTTGTGGAACCCGGGCCTTCGCTGGCCGCGACGTTGGAGCGATTGGAGCGGCAGATCACGTCCTTCAGGCAGGGGGCCAACTATGAGCATGAGCGCGTCTTTGGCGACTACGACGATCTGGAGGTGCCTGAGACTTTCTGGGACATCACCCATCGCTTTGAAGAGCTCATCGGTCAAGTGGTTGCCAACGCCGCCCCGGCTATGCCTATCGTAGAGGCGATGCAGCAGATCAGGTTTCGGCTGGACCGAAGCGGCGCCATCCTGGAAAGCTCCTCCGGGTTGATAGCCCTCGCGATGAGCCGGCGATTCCTCTGCAATCGTCCGTTCCTCATCTATATGAGAAAACGTGGAGCCGACCAGCCGTTCTTCGTGATGTGGGTGGACAATGCGGAACTGCTGATGCCGAAATGACGCCAAGACGCCGGGGTGTGTTCCTGTAGAGACGCAGTATCTTGCGTCTTCAGACCCGCACGTTTCTGAAGAAGTCCGTAGTCTTGGGCGATCCCGTGCGTTTGAGACGCAAGATGTTGCGTCTCTACAAGAGGCTGACGGTGTTTCCATCACGTGAGCCCTTGGCAATTCCGGACTATCAATTCGACCCGTGTTCGTGTATGCTATGCGTGCGCCCTGGGTGGGCGCGAATGAGATTGACGCAGGAGAGTTGACGATGGTACCGAATGCCAAACGCTTGGGGGGCGATACGACGGCGGAAGCTCGGCGCGTGCAGCACGAGCTTTACCGCAAGATGTCGCCTGGTAAGAAGCTGGAACTGGTTTTTGCGAGCCGGCGGCTGGGCAAAGAGCTGGCACTGGCGGGGATCAGGCTGCAGAACCCTCACGCTGACGACGAGGAACTCTGGCATCTCTGGGCCCGGCGGCAGCTCGGCGCGGAAGCGTACGACCTGGCCTATGGAGCGATGAGCTGTGAGTGAGCTGCGCGAGATTCAGGTTCTGGAGCGGCTGGCCGAGGTGCTCGACACGCTCGGCATCCCGTACGCGATCGGCGGTTCGATCGCCAGCAGCGTGTACGGGACCGTGCGGTTCACCCGCGACGCGGATATCGCGATGCTGCCTTTCCCGTCGGCGGCCGACCGCTTCTACGCCATGCTCAAGAACGAGTTCTACGTCAACGAAGAAGCGATGCAGCAGGCCCTCGGCTGTTGCGGTACCTTCAATATCATCCACTTCGAGACCGCCTTCAAGATCGACATCTTCCTGCTGGGTCCGAGCGAGTTCGAGCAGCAATTGCTGGTCCGCAGCAAGATGGTCAGGCTGGGTGAGACGGCCGAAAGCGAGCTGTGCTTCGTCTCGCCTGAAGACGTGATCCTCCTGAAGCTGCGCCGCCTGGGTGAATCGGACGGCTTCGAGGAGGACCAGTGGGAGGACATCCTCGGTGTGCTCGCGATCCAGGGCCGTGCACTGGACCTGCAACGCCTGACCGACTACGCCAAGACGCTCGGCGTCGAAGACCTGCTGGAGCGCGCCATCGCCGAGGCGGAGACGTACGTATGAGTGTGAATCCCGAAGCACCGAAGGAGACATTCGGCGGACACGTAAAGCGTGACACGCCGCCTGAGGTGCGGCGGGTGCAGTACGAAATCTGCCGGAGAATACCGACCGGCCGCAAGCTTGAGCTGACGCTCAGCATGTACGATACCGGAAGACTACTGGCTCTGGCTGGCTTGAGGATGTTGCACCCAGAAGCGAGCGATGCCGACTTGCAGCGTCTCTGGGCTCGTAAACATCTCGGCCCAGAACTGTTCGAGCAAGTCTACGGAGGGCCTCAGCGTGGGTGAAATTCATCACATTGAGGTGGTGCACAAGCTCATCGACGTGCTCGACACATTGGGTATTCCTTACGCCATCGGCGGTTCACTGGCCAGTTCCGCTTATGGGCCCATGCGCTTCACACAGGACGCCGACATAACGGTCCAGCCCTTTCCCTCGCTCGCCGAGGAGTTCTATCATCGGGTTAAGGACGAATTCTATGTCAGCGAACAGGCGATGCGCCAGGCCCTGAGCACGCGTGGCAGCTTCAACGTCATCCATTTTGAAACCTCATTTAAGATTGATCTCTTCGTCCAGGGCTCCAGCGAATTCGATCAGCAACTGCTGGCTCGCAGCAGAATGGTGCGGCTGGCCGAGGCGGGGCCGAGGGAATGTCGCGTGGTTTCGCCGGAGGACATTATCTTGTTGAAGTTGCGTTGGTTTCGAGAGACCGAAGGTACGTCCGAGCATCAGTGGGGCGACGTCCTGGAGGTCCTCGCGGTGCAGAAGCACGCCCTGGACTATGGGTATCTCACCCGCTGGGCGGAAAGGATCGGCTTGCAGGAACTTCTGAACCGAGCACTTGCGGAGGCAAGCATATAGGGTGGGCATGAATCTCAAAGACAAGCGGGAGTCTCTTCGCCATATCTTCAGAGATCTTGGTCGTGTCGTCGTAGCCTTCTCTGGGGGCGTGGATAGTACGTGTTTGTTGAAGGTGGCGGTCGATACGCTGGGGGCGGACAACGTCTTGGCCTGTATCAGTGCCGGGGCTTCGGAGCCAAGCCACCAACTCGAGCGCGCGGCGGCGCTGGCGCGGGATATGGGCGTTGAACTACAAACCGTCGAAACCGATGAACTGGACGATCCGCAGTTCGCGTCCAACCAGGCGGACCGGTGCTTTCACTGCAAGTCGCACCTGTGCGAGACGTTGCTGGAGATCGCGCGGCAGCGCGGCTTTGCGCACGTCGTTTTCGGGACGAACCACGACGACCTCGACGATTTTCGGCCGGGCAATCGGGCCATCGCGAGCTTCGGGATTCGCTCGCCTCTCGCTGAGGCCGGCCTGACCAAGGAGGACATCCGCCAACTGAGCCGTCAGCTTGGCTTGCCGACGGCGGACATCCCGTCGTCGCCGTGCCTGGCGTCGCGGATTCCTTATGGGCTGGAGGTGACGGAGAAACGCCTCAGACAGGTAGACGAAGCCGAGGCCTTTCTGCGCGAGCTGGGTTTCGTCGAGCTGCGGGTGCGCCATCACGATACCGTCGCGCGGATCGAGGTCCGGCCCGACGATATTGCCAGGATCACGGCTGAGCCGGTCCGCGCACAGGTGATCGAGAGGCTCAAATCGCTGGGCTTCAAGTTCGTGACCGTGGACCTGCAGGGTTTCAGGTCCGGCGCGCTCAACGAGCCGCTCTCCGAGCAGGCCAAGCAGGCCGCTCTGGAGAGAACGTAACCGACAGCCTGCCCCGAGCAAAGTCGAGGGGGAACGCTCAACGCAACGCACAGACGAAGGACGAGCTTGCCACAGGAGGAAACCATGTTGGGGCAATTGACAGCCAACGAGCGAGCAGTATTCTCACGCATTTGCCGGATGGTCTGGATGTTCGCGATGATCCCATTTTTATGCCTGCCCGTTAGCGGAGCGGCTGGCGATGAACGACCGAGCAAAGGCGATTTGCTCGTGATGAGCTTCAACATTCGCGACGGCAACGCCAACGACGGTCCCAACCGTTGGGTGAATCGGCGGGACATGGTCTGCGAGGTCATTCGCGGTTACGACGCGGACCTGGTCGGATTGCAGGAGGCGCACCGCTTCCAGATCGACCGGATCGTCGAGACGCTACCCGAGTATGCCTGGATCGGCGTCGGGCGCGAAGACGGCCGGCGGCTGGGCGAGCACAGCGCGATCCTGTATCGCAAGGACAGGCTCGAACTGGCCGACGCCGGGACGTTCTGGTTCTCCGATACGCCCGAGGTCCCCGGCTCGATTACCTGGGGCAACGCCTGCACCCGCATCTGCACCTGGGGACGGTTCGTTCATGCTGCGTCGGGCAAGCCGTTCTACCTGTACAACCTGCACCTCGACCACGTCTCGCAACCCTCGCGCGAAAAGAGCGTGGTCCTGCTGACGCAACGGATCGAGCAGCGCGCGAGCGACGATCCGGTGATCGTCACCGGGGATTTCAACGCAGGCGAGAGCAACTACGTCGTCCGGTATCTGACCGGCGGGATGGTGTTGGCGCTTGACGACGGCAGGGCGTCTAGCTCTCCGGTGCCTTTGGTCGATACGTTTCGTGAATTGTACCCAGACGCGGCGCCGGTCGGGACGTTCAACGGTTTTCGCGGCGACCGCGCAGGCGACAAGATCGACTATATCCTCGTCGAGCCCGGCATGCGCGTGGTCGATGCGGCTATCCTCTACGACAACGAGAATGGACGCTATCCATCCGACCATTTCCCGATCGTGGCGTCGTTGTCCCTGACCGAGGCGGGACCGGCGACGTACTATCTCGACAGCGCCACCGGCGACGACGACAACGACGGGACCAGTCCCGACCAGGCCTGGAGGACGTTAGCGCGAGCGAACGAGCATCAGTTCGTGCCCGGCGACAAGCTGCTCTTCAAAGCCGGCACGGCGTATGCAGGCCAGTTCAAGCCCCAAGGCTCCGGCCGCGCCGAAGCGCCGATCGTGGTGGACAGGTATGGCTCCGGCGACAAGCCGCGCATCGACGGCGGCGGGATTCTGGACGCGGTCCTGATCGAGAACATCGAATACTGGGAGCTGAACAACCTCGAAGTGACGAACCTCGGCGCGCAGCGCGCCGATTGGCGGACCGGCGTGCGCATCAGCGCCAACGACTGCGGCACGCTGCACCACATCTATCTGAAGGACCTGTACGTCCACGAAGTCAACGGCAGCAACGATAAGAACCGCGAGGGTTGTGGAGTCTTCTTCGAGTGCAAGGGCCGGACACAGTCACGCTTTGACGACCTGCTGATCGAGGATTGTCACCTGGTCCGCACTGATCGCAACGGTATCTGCGGCCGCTCGTCGTTCACCAACCGGAGGCGCAACTGGTTCCCGTCGCTGAACGTCGTGATCCGGCGGAACCTGCTCGAAGACATCGGCGGCGACTGCATCAAGCCCTGGGGCTGCGACGGGTGTCTGGTCGAGTACAATGTCGTGCGCGGCGGCCGCCAGCGCGCCGAGGATTACGCCGCTGGCATCTGGCCCTGGAGCTGCGACAACACCGTGATCCAGTTCAACGAGGTCAGCGGGATGAAGGGCACCAAGGATGGACAAGGCTTCGACTCCGACTACAACAGCCGCAACAGCCTGTTCCAGTACAATTACAGCCACGACAATGACGGCGGGTTCATGCTCGTCTGCTCGCCGCGCGTCAGCAGCGGTAACGTCGGCACCGTCGATACCATGATCCGCTACAACATCAGCCAGAACGACGGCGCCCGGATCTTCCATATCAGCGGGCCGGTCAGCGGCACGCGCATCTACAACAACCTGTTTTTCGTGCCGAAAGATCGTGACATGCACGCGGTGCTATTTGGCAATTGGGATGGCTACGCGCAGGACACTGCCTTCTTCAACAACATCTTCTACGTCGAAGGCAAGGTCCGCTTCGACTACGGCCAGAGCACCGGCAACATCTTCCAGAACAACGTCTTCTATGGTGACATCGAGAATCGTCCCGACGACCCGAACGCGATCCTGACCGACCCGATGCTGGTCGCTCCCGGCGCCGGCACGGCCGGCCGCGATTCGCTCAACGGCTACAAGCTCAAGGAAGGCTCTCCCTGCTTCGGCGCCGGCAAACCCATCGACAACCCGGGCACCCACGACTTCTGGGGCACGCCGCTACGAAAGGACGGTGCGCCCAACATCGGTCCCGACGCCAGACGGTGAGGCAAGCTGATCGGCTAGCGGTGCTTCTTCGAGTCAGCGCCGTTCTTGACTTCGAGCGAGGTGACCAGCAGCAGGTCGATGATGTCCGTTTCACGAAGAGAGCTTCGCGCTGACCAAGCGGTTCAAGCTGATGTCCTCCTCGGCGGCTTCAATCGCGAGTTGGCGATGCACTTCCGGCGGAACGCGCACCATGAACTTGCCGCTGTAGCGCCGGGAGCTGAGCGGTTCCGGTACGCTCTCGCCGCTGGTCCTCATATCTTCAATCACGTCGGCCACCACTTTGCGAATCCCGCGCAGGGCCTTCTCCGGCGTGGCCGCCAGCCAACTGAGGCTCGGAAACTCCGCGCACAGTCCGACGCACTGATTGTCTTCCTGCGACCAGGTCACCCGATACGTATAGCGGTCAATCTCCGCTTGCGGTTTCATGTGGCACCTGGTCCAGGACATCGTCTATGCCAGCCATAAACAAATAATATCATTAGTGATACTATCTGTCAACGCGTATGTTCGGGTTTTGCCGTTCTTTCGGGGCCAGGACTCGTTGTCTCTCACTCTGTCGTGGTGTGAATGAGGACTTCGGCTTCGAGGCGGTCTTTGAGGCGGTCTCTTTCGATTTCGAGATCGTAGCGGGACTGGAGGTTGAGCCAGAAGCGTTCGGACAGGCCGAAGTAGCGCGACAATCGCAGCGCGGTGTCGGCGCTGATGGAGCGCTGGCCGTGGACGATCTCGTTGATCCGGCGGGCCGGGACGCTGATGTCTTTGGCCAGGCGGTACTGACTCAGGCCCATCGGCTTGAGAAACTCTTCCAGCAGGATCTCGCCGGGATGGATGGGAGCTAATCTCCTGGTTGTCATACTTGCTCACCTATGATAGTCAACGATTTCCACGTGCCTGTCAAGCGTCAATAGGAATGCGATATGGGCTTTTCCCTCTATCGAAAGCGGTATTTCCCCCCGCCAACTTCGGCTCGGAGACGATCTACTGGATGATGGGCCCGACCAGTCGCAGGTAGACCGAACAGGAGCATGTTCGTGGGCAAGACCGGCAATCAGGGCGATTCACGCAGGACCAGCGTCATCCGGCGCGTGCTTGTCGGCACGGGGGGGATGGTTTTGTTGCTGGTCGTCACGAAGGTTTGGGTCGCGCCGCTGGTCGCGGCCAACCGGATCGCCTTCTTCGTGCGACGCGTCTGCAACGGTACTGTTCGCGTGCGCGGAACGCGGTTCGGGTTCGACGGGGGCGTCAGGGCCGGCGAGCTGCTCCTAACGGATGGGCAGGGCCGGCCGCGTCTGCGGGCCCAGGACCTGCGGCTGAACCTCAGCGGCCTGCTGAGCTTCGACGTCTATCTCTCGAAGCTCACGGTCGGGTCTCTGAAGGTGGACGTCTATCGCGATGAAACGGAGCCCTGGCTGCGCGAGTCGCGACGTCCCTCGCAGGAGAACCGGACTCTCGACGTGCTCGTGAACGACATCGTCGTCAATCTCCACGCCGGCGACTCGGCGGCGACCTGGGTAGACGACGCCCACCTGAGCGCGACGCGAAAGCAGGGCGTCTATGAGGGCTCCTTCAGGCACGGTGCGGACCCGGCCGACGGGCAGATCGACGTCACCGGGACGCTCGATCCGCGCTCGGCTCAACTGCAAGTGCATGGCCGGATCGACCGCGCCCTCGACGCCAATCAGACCTCGGTCCTGCTCGCCTGGATCGATGTGCCTACTGACTACGGCTGCGAAGGGCGGCTCGACGTCGAGATGCGCGTCGAAGGAAGCTGGAGGGAACTGACGGGCCTCCGGACGAACGGCCGTGTGGATTTCAACGACGCGACGGTGTCGTTCAAGGGGGCGCCCATCGTCTCCAACCTGCGTCTTGCCTGCGACGTAAACGACGCTTTCTGTCTGGCAGGGATTGAGGGCCGGCTGCTGGAAGGCGCCCTGAGGGGGACGTTGTCCCTCGAACACTCGGGTTTGACTGTGAACCGGGGTCGCGTGAGCCTGGAGGCCGATGGGATTGGTTTGGAGGGACTCGCCGAGCGCGTGCCGGACTGGGATTCCTTCACGCAGGGAATCGCTTCCGGCCATTTTGACGGGACCTTCGACCGGCTTACCCTGGCGGATGTCAACGGCGCCGGCGGGATCTTCGTCAAGGACATGGATGTTCACCTGCTGCCGATCGTTTCGCAGGTCCTGGAGGCTCTGGACGTCGTCGGCGCCGATATCCTGGGCACGTCCGATGCCATGATCTGGTTCGACAACCAGGGATCGATGCTGACGATCAGCGACGGTTCGATCGCCAACTCCATCAACGCCATCAAGGCCGAGCCCGGCGGCACGGTCGATCTGAAGACTCGCCAGGTCGATCTCTACGCGGTCTGGGTGCCCATCAAGCAGGCCGATAGCCTGCTCGAGGCACTACCGCTGGTTGATCTGCTCAACAACCTCAAAGACAAGCTGATCCGCGTCCACGTGGAAGGCACCTGGGATCAGCCTCCGTCGCAACTTGTCTCCAAAGAACCTGCGCTGGACGTCTCCGAGGGCGTGATCGACTTCTTCGAAGGCGTCGCGAAGGCCGGAGGGAAGATCCCGAAGGCCATGTTCGACGCTCTGGGCTCGATCGGCCAATGACAGAGTGATGTGCCCGCTCGAATCCAGAGCAGGCGTTCGACCCTATTGTTGCCCCGCCGTCGGCTGGTTCGGCTCCTGACTCTTGACGGACGAGACGAGCTGGTCGAACGCGGCCTGGGCGCTTTGCAGCGCGTCCTGGACGGCTGCGGCCGTCGTGCGCCAGGCATCCTCTCCGGCTTCTTTGGCTTTGCCGAGAGACTCAGAAGCGGACTTGAGCTGCGCCTCGACCTGGGCCTGCAGCTCGCTTAGCTTGGCTTTAGCCTGCTCGGTCTGGGCGGGCGCCTCCTCTTTCCATTGCTGGTACTTCTGTCGCAGCTCATCCAGCTTCTGTTGAGCAGTCGTGACGAACTGGTCCTTTGTTTGTCCGGCAAACTCGGAGGCGGCGTACATGGCCTGACCCGCCTGCTGCTTGACCTGATCGGCCGTTGTCTGCTCGCCGCCGCCGGCGCCTTCGTCGCTCTTACGGCAACCGGCCACCGTGAGCAGCAGCACCACACACGCTCCCAACCCTACGATCCACTGTCTCATGATCCATACCTCCCATACGCACGACTCGGTCATATCTGATCGCAGCTACCTTGCTGCGTCATGGGGCACAGCGCCTATTCGACGGGACAGTGTACCGCCCGGCGCCACGTGGCGATGCGAGGATTTTCCTCGATATGCCGGCGGCCGACAGTCAAGTCTGGGCCGCGCCGTGGGGCCAGGACGCTACTGCATGGGCCGGTACGGCTGTCTCTGCTCAAAGAGATTGTGGTAGTCGGCGGGGTGGTAGAGCCTGAAGTCGATCGCGCGGATGTATTCTTCCGGTCCGCAATGGCGAACGTTCTCGATCAGCGACGAGATCTGTCGTTGCGAGCGAAAGGCGCCGATGGCTTTGAGCTTGTTCTCCAGGTACGAGGCCGGCGTGCGCATGCGCAGGGTCGGCGCCGCCAGGAAGTCGCAGTAGACCGCGTAGGTGTTCACGTAGGGGATTCTGGGCAACGGCTCGCCCAACTCGGGCCAGATATTACCGCCGGCGTGAAAGAGGCTGATCATGAACTCGTCGTAGACGAAGCGATGGTCGGGATGCAGGTCGTTGCAGGTCGGCACGAAGCTTTGGGTAGGCCTGATTCGGCGCAGGCAGTGGGTGAAGCTGTTCTGCAGGCCGACGAACCCGGCGACGGCAGGCGGGTCGGTGCTGTCGGTGGGGGTCCGACCGCGAAAGCCGTTCAGGCGGCAGTCGGGATAGCCCAGCCAGGTGATGTTGGTCTTGGGGACGCCCAGGGCCCGGTAGCATTCGAGACTCTCGCGGTGTCGGATCTGAGCGATGGTGCTCCTCTCCTCCGGACTGCAATAGCCCATGCTGCCGTCGGTGACGATCAGGATGTCTACCGGAACCTTCTCGCGCCTGGCGAGCTGGATGAGCAGCCCGCAGCCGAGGACCGCGTCGTCATCGTGGGGGCTGACGAAGAGAAACCGCTCGTCGTCTCCCTGCCAATGACGAGACACGTCCGCCAGGCGAGGGCCGACACGCCGCTCGTTCCCGACCAGACGCACGAACTCGAAATCTTCGGTCTGCATAGGGCTCCTCACCCGGGCTAGTTGGTCAGACCGGCGATGGCGGCGCCGATCAGGGTGGCGTTCTCCACGGTCACGATGCGGTAATAGACCCCCTGACCGTCCACGGGGTACTGCTTGAGGTAGTATTCGACTTTCTGGCGTAGCGAGGTCAGATGATAGAACGTGGTGCCCTCGGCGACGATGCAGACCGGCCGGCTCGGGTCGCGACCCTTGCCGCACTTGATCGCGGCCGAGGAAAGATTGGCGGCGGTCAGCTTGGCCGCACGCTCGATGAGCGCGTCTACCAAGTAGTAGAGCGTCACGGTATCTGCGTGAGGCGCCCGCTTCAGGGCCTTTGCCAATGGATTGGCGCTTCCCTCCGGGTTGCTCAGGAAATCGCTGATGTCCTTGGTGCTGGTCTCGCGCACGGTCATGAGCCTCTGGGCCGCGTCCTTCGAGAACAGCCCCTCCTCGCTGGCCAGACGCATCGTGGCGTGGCACATGGGTCCGAGGTACGCGCCGGAGATCATCTTCTCGAAGACATTAACGCCCGGGCTGGCAGAATCGGCATCGAGCTGCTTGTCCACCGTCCCGCGCGGCGCCTTGCCGAAGCCGCCGGACTCGACGTTGACGATCTGGGCCTTGGCTGGGTCGAGGTCTTTGGCTTTGGCGATGTTTTTGTTCTGCTCGACGTAGCTGGTGTTCGTACCGGTGCCCAGGATGAAACCGATGTAGCTGTCGAAGTGGGCGCCCGACGAGTGGGCCTTGCCGGCCAGTAGCGTGGCAACCGTGTCGTTGAGCAGGACGATCTGCTTGGGACCGGCGTCCGTAGAATCGCTGATGGCCTCGTTCAGGCTCGCGCCGATCATCTGGCCGACGACTTCGGGAGCCTTGATCTCTTTGGAGAAATACAGGACCCGCCCATCCTTGGTCGGGAACATCTCGATCGGATACGAAAAACAGAATCCGATGCTGTCGCTGGTGTTCACGATGTCGGCGATGTACCCGGCCATGACGCCGAAGAAGCGATCTTTGCCGACCTCTTCCTTGATGCCGGGCATCGCGAAAACCCGGAAGGCACTGATTTCCGGCTCGCCCTCGTCCCTAAAGCACACGGTCGCGACGCGGAAGTTGGTCCCGCCGGCGTCCATGACGATGACCGGCTTGTTCCGAGGTACCTCGCGCTCAGTCTCGATGTAGGTCGACAGCATCGCCAGTGAGCTCGTGGTCCCGGACAGACCCTGGCGCATCTCATCGAGAAACACGCCGCAGACCTCTTCCACGCTGATGTCCGCATAGTGCATGCCGTGCTTGGCCAGGAACGCCGCCACCTTGTCTTTCGTCTCATTCACGAAGCCATCTCCTATCGTTCGGAAGGTTCTCAGTTCAGTCGGGGTAGCCATGGGGATGACTGGTGTGCCACCGCCAGGCCGTCTCCACCATCATCTCCAGTCGCGGTTTCTGTGGCAGCCAGCCCAGTTCGGCCCGGACCTTGGTGGCATCCGAAGTCAGGACAGGCGGATCTCCCGGCCGGCGGGGCGCCTCAGTTACACTGAACGCCCTGCCCGAGACACGCTTGACCGTGTCAATGACTTGTCTGACGGAGTAACCTTGACCATTGCCCAGGTTGTAGATCATCTCGGTGCGCTCGTCCAGCTTGCTCAAGGCCAGCAGGTGCGCCTGGCACAGATCGTCGATGTGGATGTAGTCGCGAATGCAGGTCCCGTCGGGCGTGTCGTAGTCGGTCCCGTAGATCTTGATGTCGGGGCGCCGGCCCAGCGCCGCCTGGATCGTTAGCGGGACCAGGTGTGATTCAGGACGATGGTCCTCACCCAGCAGGCCGTTATTGCCGGCGCCACAGGCATTGAAGTAGCGCAACGCTGCGTAGCACAGCTTGCCTGCCTGGCTCTGGTAGTGGCACATTCTCTCGACGGCCCATTTGCTCTCGCCATACGGATTGATCGGCGCCTTGGGCATGTCTTCGGTGATCGGGACGGTCGACGGCATGCCGTAGACCGCCGCGGTGCTGCTGAAGACGAACTTCGCGACGCCGGTGGCCTCCATCGCCGAGAGCAGGTTCTGGGTGTGTGAGGTGTTGTTCCGATAGTACTTAAGCGGCTGCCGGACCGATTCGCCGACCTCGATCCAGGCCGCGAAATGCATGACCGCTTCGATGCGGCGCGTCCTGAGCGTCTGTACAAGGAGGTCGTAGTCTGCCAGGTCGCCTGCAACGACCTCGACACCTTTCACAGCCGCTCGGTGCCCTTTGCTGAAGTTATCAAAGACGGTGGGCTGATGCCCTTCGGCCGCCAGCAGGGCAGTCATATTGCTGCCGATATAGCCGGCTCCGCCGCAAACCAGTACTCTCATGATGCCTCTTCTTCTCCCCTTCGTTGGGTGAGCTGCTTTTCGATGCGTTGGAGGATCACCGCCGCCAGCGCCTCGTCGTTGTCCAGGTCGATCCAGGTCATCTGGGCTCTCTGGGCCGGCGTCAGGACGAAGGTCTGAAGGTCCGGATCGCTGCGCGAATGGATCCGGTACGCTTGCGAGACGCTGGCGACCTCCTCGCCCGGCACGCTCAGTCGCTGCACGCGGACGGTGCAGTCGATGCGCCATTGGCCTCGATCGCGAGCGAAGTCCAGCTCGACGGATCGGCGCACGCTGTGGAGGTTGGCTTCCAGCCCGTCGGCCAGGCTGGTGTTGTCGGACCGCCAGACCTCGAAGAACTGGGCGGCCGCCAGCGGCTTGGTTCTCACGATGCCGGCGTTGGGATCGGCCTTGTCGATGGCAAAAGACATCCGGCTCAGGACCGTTCGAGCCGCACCGACGACGTCAGCGGCGTTCACGTCGCCAACGTGTAGCGTGGTTCCCGGCGTAGATGCCAACCGACCGGCGCAGCCGGCAAAGAACACCATGCTCACCAAGAGCGCCAAGACGCCCAAGCCTTGAAGCCTATGCATGAAAACCACCCTGAACTAGACGGAAAGAGAGGGCGATTATACGGTGGCGATGTCGGTCTCTCAAGTCTGAACGCTCGACATCAAAAAACATTCGCGCGTCGGCTACAAGTCGGCCTGTATGTGCTAAAGGAGGACCGTTCTGTGGACCGATATCTCCAATGTTGACAAATTGACTCTTGGGAGTGGGTTCTTGTCATGTCGCTAGCCCAGAGACAGTCGGTGGTTGAATCCCTTCGCGGGTCGGCCTTGGGCCGGACCGTGGTCGATTTCCTCGACTATCTCGCGGTCGAGGCCGGTTTGTCCGAAAACACGGTGCTGGCCTACGGCCGAGACCTGAGGCAGTTCGCATCGTTCTGTCGCGACAACCAGGTCGCTACCATCGCGGACCTGGGGCTCTACCTGGTCCAGAAGTACCTGATCGAACTGGAACACCGCCGCAGGAGCGAAAGCACGATAAAACGTAGCTTGGTGGCGATTCGCATGCTCCTGAGATTCGCCAAGCTGACCGGCCTGATTGAAGACGACGGCGCCACCACGCTTGACACGCCGAAGACCTGGCAGCGGCTCCCCACCGTCTGCAACAAGCAGCAGGTGGCCAGGTTGCTGGAGGCGCCGAGTCCGAAGGAAACGTTCTACTTCCGTGACAAAGCGATGCTCGAATTGCTTTATGCCACCGGGGTTCGTGCCAGCGAGGTGGCCGGACTGAAAAGCAGCGACCTGAATCTCGATGTCGGCTATGTGCGGTGTCTGGGCAAGGGCAGCAAGGAGCGGGTCATTCCGCTAGGCGGACCAGCCATCGCTGCCACGCGCGACTACTTGCGGGTCTTGCGTCCCACCCTGGCCAAGCCTGAGAGCGGCAACCACCTGTTGTTGTCACGAACAGGGCGTCCCTTGACGCGTATTGAAGTATGGAGACTCGTCAAGAAGTATGCGCTCCGCGCAGGGATGCCTCATAATCTGACCGTCCATACGTTACGCCACTGTTTCGCCACGCATCTTCTCAGTGGCGGGGCGGATCTAAGGAGCGTCCAGGAGATGCTCGGCCATGTCGACGTCGGCACGACTCAGATATACACCCACGTTGACTCCGAACGCCTCCGAGAAATACATAAGCGGTTCCATCCCAGACCCTGATGTCCCGGCGGCGGGCCGACACCCGCAACCATGCTGTTGCCGGGAGGGGACGGACTGCCTTTTTAGACGTAGAAACCGGGTTTAATGGGCGAAATTCCCGCCAAGAGAATTGACTTTTTTCCGACTCAAGGACTATTATAGTCGATGAACTGACCGGCAGGGGCCTTCTAAGGGTTGTCCCAATGAGCGCTGCGCGACTCCTCGTCCTCATCTCAGTCTTGGCCGGCGGCTTGTTACAGGCCGCACAAGTCCAGGAGACGACCGCCCCGCCCGTCCAGGAGACCGAGCTCGAGAGACAGATCAGGGTGAACAAGAGACAACTGCTGGAAGGAACCGACGAGCAGACCCGCGTCGATGCGGCAACCCTGTTGTTGTCCAGCGAGACGCCGGAAGCGCGGAGAGAAGTACTCCGAGTGCTTCGGGATGAGACGATTCCCCAGGCGCGGGCGGCTGTGTGCCGAGCGCTGATCTTGGCGCGGGAAAACAAAGTCACTGTGGCCGGCAAGGTGGAGTTCATCGAGCCCCTGATGGCCGTTCTTAAGACCGAAACAGACGCTGGCCGAGCCGAGTTGGCGGCTCAGGCTATGCTGATGTTCACCTATGACGACATCCAGAAGCATCTCGACAGTCTGTTCGTTGATCCCAACGTGTCCAAGACCGCGCAGGTCAACGCGATCAGGGCGTTGAAATACGAGCCGGATGATAGAGCCATCTTCAAGCTGGTCAGCCTGCTCGAGAGTGCGGACGCGGAGTTGGCGGCCGAGTCGAGAAAAGCCCTGGAGCTGCTTGGTATCGAGGTGCCCAGTGATCCGAACGGTCTGCGAGCGCTGACGGAGGCGCTGCAACGACGCGGTCCGGAGGCGTTTCTGCGAAACCCGCTGATCATGAGGAACTGGCTGGTCAGCCGGGAGAACAGAATTGTCGAGCTTCGAAACGCCGTGACGGCGTGGGAGCAACGGTACGAGACAGCCCTGGGCAGGCTGTATGCCCTGCAGGCGGACGAGAAGGCCAAGAGCGAGTTTCTCGCCCAGCAATTGGGTTCCTCTGAGCCCACGGTCAAATTATGGGCCTTGCGGGAACTGGAGAATCTCCGCAAGGGAACGAGCAAGTTCAGATTCTCCGAGCAGCTTGAGAGCATGCTGCTGAGCTTGATCTCCAATCGGGATAAGCGCGTGCGGCTCAACACAGTCGCTCTGTTGGCCAGGATGCGGGAACTGGACTCCACCAAGCAGATTCTGGATCAGTTGCAGGTTGAGGAGGACCCGGAGGTTCGCCACGGGCTTTTCGTCGCGCTCGGCGGGGTATGCTATTATGCCTCGATGCCGACGTCCACCATCAAGGTGCCCGAGGACATCCGCAAGAGGACTCTGGAACTGGCTGTAGGGTTCCTCAATCTGCCCGATCCGGCGAAGATGCGCAGCGGCGCCGACGTCATCGGGAAGCTGCTGGAGCAGGACGGACTGACGCGTGAGGAGGTGGACCGATACCTCAAGGCCCTTGCCGAGAAGTACCAACAGATCAGCCCGACCGTCAACCACGGGCTTCGAGGCGAGTTGCTCGGCGTAATGGCCGGGCTTTGCGCCCCTCGGAGTACCTGTAGAACGCAGGCGGCGGGCCTCTACACGCCGGTCTTCGAGCGAGCGCTGGGCGATGAGGCGGACGGGGTACGTCAGTCGGCCGTCGACGGGCTCATCAATATCGACAAAGCCGCCGCGCTGAAGGGATTGAAGACGGATTTCGTCAATGATCCCAACCCCGCCGTTCGCGCCAGGCTGGTGGATTTGGCCGGGGAGGTGGGCGGGCCGGACGACCTTGATTGGCTCTCTAAGAAGATCGGACAAAACTCCGAAGGCGAGCCGGCTTGGCAGGCAATGCTCAAAGTGTTGGGCCGGTCAGGGCCCGAGGTCGTCAACAAATGGATGGCCGAGTTCGATGCGCCGGGAAACGTGATCGCGCTTTCCACCGAGCAGAAAGCGGCCTTTCTGGCCGTAGCTGAGAAGACTGCACAGGCCGGGAACGACGCTGACAAGCTGAAAGACATCTGGACCCAGCTCTTCACACTGCACGTGGCAGCCAACGACCCGGTCCGTGCGTCGGAGTCTATGACTCGTTTGCTGGCGGCTGCGGCGGACGACCGCGAGAGGGCTGCCACCAGCGCCCGCCTGCTGGGCGTTTGCCTGACCTCACCAATTCCGCAGATCGACCTGGCGGTCACCGTGGTTGAGAGTTTTCTGGCGGAAAGGGACTTGGGCCCCGACAATCCGATTGCTGTGGCGGTCAGCACGTATCTGAACCAGCCACCGAACGGGGCGGATCCCAATGCCTTGGTGACGAGACTCCGCCAGATCAAGGTGGTTGAGCCGGATAAGCGCAGCCTGTGGCGCAGGCTCCTGGTGCAATGGCAGTCGTTCGCCACCGCTCGAAAGCCACAGGAGGCGCAGCAGGTCAGCAATTAGGCTGGCTCCGGTCTCGTCGCCAGGCTGGTGTCTCGGTCCGTGTCGGGGCGGGATGCTGGGCGAATACAGGCGTCCGGCGCATTTTATTTGCGTTTTTTTTCGCTTTTTCTGTTTGCACTTGCAGGCCCTTCACCTTATATTCATCGATTTATAGCTCGCAGATGCTCTGAACGCGGTCGCAGTCTTGCCCTCGACACAGGAGAAGGTGTGCCGGAAGGCCTATTGCCAGGCCTTGCGGAAAGGGTGAGGTGTCACCTTAGATAAGCCCGGCGGAAGGCCCTTTCCGTCGCGGGTGCGACGATGCTGCTGTAGCTCAGTCGGTAGAGCGCGTCCTTGGTAAGGACGAGGTCAAGGGTTCAAGTCCCTTCAGCAGCTCCATGTATTACGGCAAGCCTGGGCGGCTTGCGGAAAATAGGACGATCAACGCGGTGGCAGCCAGCCGCCGGACGAGCGCGGAGGCAACCGTCGCTCGGTCCACCGGAAAAGACGGAATAAGCGCTAACCAGGCACATTGGAGGTATATGTTAAAATGGCTAAGGCAGTGTTTGAGCGGACCAAACCACACATCAACATCGGGACGATCGGTCACATCGATCATGGCAAGACGACGCTGACCGCGGCGATTACGATGCGATTGGCGGTTAAGGCCGGCAAGGGCAATGTCAAAAGGTTCGAGGAGATCGACAACGCTCCGGAAGAGAAGGAGCGTGGCATTACCATCAATACGGCGCACGTAGAATACGAAACGGACAATCGTCACTACGCTCACGTTGATTGCCCCGGCCATGCGGACTACATCAAGAACATGATCACCGGTGCCGCTCAGATGGACGGTGCGATCCTGGTGGTGGCCGCCAGCGACGGCCCGATGCCGCAGACGCGCGAGCACATCCTGCTGGCTCGTCAGGTCAATGTGCCCAGCATCGTGGTGTTCCTCAACAAGGTGGACCAGGTCGACGATCCGGAACTGCTGGATCTGGTTGAACTCGAAATCCGAGAGCTGCTCAGCAAGTATCAATTCCCGGGCGACGACATCCCGATCATCAAGGGATCGGCCCTCAAGGCCATGGAGTCGGAGGGCAAGGACGACGAAGCCTGCAAGGCCATTGATGAGCTGATGGCGGCGGTCGATTCCTATTTCCCGTTGCCGGAGCGTGATGTGGACAAGCCGTTCCTGATGCCGGTCGAAGACGTCTTCAGCATCAAGGGTCGCGGGACGGTCGGCACGGGCCGCGTCGATCGTGGCCGTGTCCGCGTGGGCGAAGAGGTGGACATCGTCGGGATGGCGACGGAGATCCGCAAGACGGTCGTAACCGGCGTTGAGATGTTTAACAAGACGCTCGATGAGGGACAAGCCGGCGACAACATCGGTTTGCTCCTGCGTGGTGTCGAGAAGAAGGAGCTCCAGCGAGGGCAGGTGGTCGCGGCGCCCGGCAGCATCACGCCGCACACGAAGTTCCATGCTGAAGTGTACGTTCTGACCCAGGCCGAAGGCGGACGGCACACGCCGTTCTTCGCCGGGTACAAGCCGCAATTCTACTTCCGGACGACGGACGTCACCGGTCAGATTCACGGGCTGCTCAGCCAGGAAGGCAAGGCGGCGGAGATGTGCATGCCCGGCGACAATATCACGATGGACGTCGAGATCATCCAGCCGATTGCTATGGAGGAAGGCTTGCGCTTCGCCATTCGCGAAGGCGGGCGAACGGTCGGCGCCGGCGTGGTCACGAAGATCCTTGCGTAACGCAGACAAACTGCATCACGGCTCAACGTGAACGTCGAATCCTCTTCGACACTGGAACCGGCAAGGGGATTCGTGCGACCTGGAGCGCCTGCTTGGAGCCGGTGCGGTGTGGTGGAAGAAAGGCAATGGCCAAGAAGAAAAGTAAGAGAGAGTATGTCTGGCTTGAGTGCACCGCGTGCAGCCAACGCAATTACCGAACCGACGTCAGCGTCGCGGAGGGGGCTCCCAAGCTGGAGCTCAAGAAGTTCTGCAAGAACGAGCGCAAGCACACGGTCCATAAGCTCAGACGCAAGTAGAACGGTTGCATGGGTTCCGAGAGGAGCCTCGGATAGGCCAGTAGCTTAATTGGCAGAGCGTCGGTCTCCAAAACCGAAGGTTGGGGGTTCGATTCCCTCCTGGCCTGATGTGAACAG
>JAFGLV010000112.1 GCA_016927855.1 Sedimentisphaerales bacterium | reverse complement strand
TTCGCGGTCCGATACACATCATTCTCAAAGATGGCAGCTCTGTCCCATGCTACATCCTTGACAGGGCTATACCGCAAGTCATGCAGAGCATCTTCGTGCGTTTGAACTTGATGATTCGATGCGACAACAGACACTCGGCGACTGACTACGTCGATCTTGAAAACGATCGCGTTATCTGCATGGGTACTCTTACAGAGTTGTCCAAGCAATCTACCAAGCTCTGAAGCGAGTGTGAAACTCGAGCTCCTGCCTGGAAGAATTTGAGACAGGAATTCATCCTCCTGTTCAATATCCTTGACAACGATGTTCGGTGTCTGCACTTCTCGACCCGCTTCCAGTGCTTGAAGGATCTGTATAACTTCATTGGAATCGAGTGGCTTTAGAAGTATTCCTACTAGCCCCAGGCCATCGGCATCGAGATCTCTTTCCAGCCAATCCAACCCAGTCACGAGTACGATTTTGGCCTTGCTGTTCTGCTGAAGGATTCGACGCGCTACGTTCACGCCAGACGTATCGGGGAGATGTACGTCAAGAAAGATCAGATCGTGCTCCCCGGATAGACTCCTCTCAAAGCCCTCCTCACCAGTGTTCGCAATGTCTACCGGATATCCAAAACTCAAAAGCAAGCGGCCGAACGCCTTGACGAATTCTACAGCATCATCGATAAGGAGAATCTTTTTGATTTTACCTGTCTTGTGAAGCCGCAAAGTATGTGTGCTACCAGGTGGCGCCACAGGATCGGCAGTTTGACTTGCATCATCTACTGCACCCTCACCCTCCCTATGTCTTCCCTTTGACTTTCTTCGAGTCCTTGAATCATTTCTGGCCAACCTGCTGTTGATGCTCAATCTGAGATGCCGCTCTTCTACATCAATCTCTGTAATAACAGCCTCCACGTAATCACCTACCCACAGGAGATCTTCGATGTTTTTCTCCTTGCCGCCAGGGATCCCCGAAATATGTAGCAGCCCCTCCGCTCCTTTGATGTCGGCCAACTCGACAAATGCACCATAGGACTGCAGCGAAACCACTTCACCTCGTACAACTGCTTTGATCCACTGGTCTTTTTCGGCCTTTAGGACTTCCCATGGCTCATAATCGACGCGACGCAAACTGAGCATGACGCGTCTCTGTTCTTCATCCGGCCCAAGAACCACGGCTTCCAGCTCTTGCCCGATTGAGACAATGCTCAGCACCTCGGCATCAGAAATGTCACGATCCCACGACAACTCGTATCGACGAATAACTCCAGGTGCTCCGTCTTCGGTACGAACGAGGACGCCTGCAGATGTGACCTTACGAACTGTCACCTTTATTCGGGAGCCGGGGCGGTACTTATATCCGCTGATCTCAAACGTCTGTGAGGCTTTCATTGCCCAAACCTCGTACTACGCGCCTTGTCTCTCGACAGGTAAGGTATCGCACCGCACACTCCCCCCACTCTTGATGACCTCAGAGTAGGAGACCGTCACTACCTCAAATCCCGCCTGCTCCAGCCGCTCATTCACCGACGCATTCTCGGCAATCGAAACCACCTTCTCCGGATTCAGAAACAAGACGTTCGCCCCACCGTTTTCCTGCTCCTCCTTTGTTAGAGAGATCAGGTGCGGATGCGTCTCCTTGATGCGTTGCAGCGACGCGTCGTCAAACGCGGGCTCATAGATCAGCGCTCGCCCGTGGCCTAGCACGCTGAAGATAGTGTCCAGATGGGTGTAGTGCGGATCGAACCGCAGCGGGATGACCTCACGGTCCCTTGCAAACGTCTCGTGCAGAAACTCTGCTCCCCATTCATCAGTTCGGCGGCCCACGCCGACCCACAGGTTGCCGTTTTCCACCACCACGTCCCCGCCTTCCACAAACCCCCGCTCTGGACGCACCATTCGGAGCTTGTACTCGGCCAACACCGGCTCAGTCACCTCTGCTTCAAGCTTGCGTGTGCGCTCCTTCATATTGCCCAACACGATGGTATCGCCGATCACCACTCCGACGTCGCGCGTAGCGTGTTGATAAGGCAAAGATGGCACGGGAGGCAAAAGTTCCACCTCGACCCCTTCTTCTCGCAGGATCTCGACCAGGCGATTGTGCTGTTGGGTCATAACCAAGGGATTCGGTCTTGGAAGTCCATCACTCCAATAGACCCACTGCATATAGTTCGTGGGCTCCACGATCTCGAAATGTGTCGGAGGGCACATGATGACCTTGCGCAGCCGACCTGTTTCTGAATAGCACCCCCTTGCGGAATGGAGGGGTCTTGATGTCGTCATCGCGGCGCTCCGACTTTTGATGGCGACTGTGCCGTGTAATAGTTATTGGAACAAATGTTCAATTCAATACAAATATCTACGTTTATCATTCTACCACACAATTCCTTTCTTGTAAAGCCCCAAGGTTGACGGTTTCGATGGAGAGACGATAGGACTCGGGTACCAGCGTAGTCGACGGAGAAGCAAGGCCAGGTCTGCCCGAATCGAAGAGAATGCACGACCAATCATCCTACTGGCCGGTCCCAATAGAATAAACTTTCAGAATGCGCAAACCGAGTGCCGAACCCCTCTCCTTGTGAGCCACCTTTGACATGGTCAATTCTAGCATGAGTGATGAAAAATGGCAATCACGTCCCGTGGCGATCACAAAACAAAGCGCCAGCTCAGCCGCTGGCGCTCATTCCAAACATCAGGCCCCCGCGCACTACTCCGCTCAAAACAACCTCTCACTCCCCCACCCCTTCACCCCCAACACCCGCCCATTCGCAAAATACTCAAACTCAAACCCCGCCACATCCCCCGCCGACAGCCCCGGCACCGGCATCAGGCGCGCCGTCAGCGGCTTGTCCAGGCGCACCGCCAGCGCCGCCACGTCCAGCAGAATTCCCGCCAGCTCTTCTTCGCTCACGTCTCCCGGCAGCGGCACCGTATCCAACCCCGTCCCGCACACCGCCGAGTAGAGAAGCAGGTCGTTGACGGTAAACATCTCCTCCATACTCCGCTGCGCCAGCACGGCGTCTTCGAGCACCGGCAGCATCAGGCCGTTAAAGCCGGTGTGTGGATACTCGGCCCGGCGCAGGCACTCTGTCAAGAGCGACGCCGCGAACAGCGTCCCCGGCGCGCCAAACCTGTCCACGCCGAGTCGCTCCACGGCCGCGCCGATGCTGCGCGCTTCCTCCGGGAAAGGTGCGAGTGAGAAGTCGATGCCCGGGAAGCGGAACCCATGCGCCTCGGCCAGGGGGGCGACGGCGTCGACGATCAAGGCCGCGTTGTCCTCTACCATGCCCACCAGCCGGTCGCGTGCCTCGTCCACGGAACTCGCATCTGTGAACGCATCCACCGCCAGGTCGGCAGACTCTGTTGCCAGGGCCACCGCCGGCGGCCCGCCGTCGTGGTAGGCGGCGGGGAAAAAGGGCGCGTGCGGGCCGACGTTGGCGAGCATCGCCAGGCGCAGGTTGCCGAACCCCTGGTCGGTGCTGCCGGCGATGGCGCGCACCAGCCCCGCCGTGCGCCGCACCGCTTCGAAGCGGATACCCCACTCGACGTCCGCCGCCAGCACGCCGGCAAAGACCGCGTCGGTGCTCTGGATCAGCTCGGGAATGAGGTCGAGGCGCGACAGGTCGGCATCCGGCCCGCCGCCGAGGACGGGACCGAGCGACAGGTATTCGAATCCAGCTTCGAGGCACGCGGGCCACAGCTCGGCGGCCACGTCGAGAGGTGGGGCGGGGAGCAGCGACAGCGGCTGGGTGGCCAGGCGCGCCGTTTGCACGGGAAAGCCGGCGGTCTCGAGCGCTTCACGGGCATCGGCGGCGAGCAGGCCGGCGTCTCGGACGGTGTCGGCCTGGCTGGCCGGGTCGTCGATGGTGACAAAGCAGGTGATTGAGCGAATACGCATGGACGTTCTCCATTCTCGCCGAAAACGGCGTTTGCTTGCAACGAACGACTGTGCTATACTAATCCACGACAGAGGTTCGCGCAAGTATTGGATAGGGGAATGCTGGAGGATGCCATGTCTTCAGATGTCACATACCAGGACGTCAAGTCGAAGGTGGACGAGCTTCCGCCAGACTATCTGAGCAAGGTGCTGGAATATATCGAGTTCTTGATGCACAAGCATGAGGAAGCTGAAGAACCTGAGCAACGCGTTGCCGAGGAGCAGACGCCGTACCGTGTCGTAGCAAAACTTGGCGGCATCCTTAAGGATTATCCGATCAGCGAACAGGACATCGCGGAAGCGCGTAAGGAAATGTCCAAGGGGTTCGGCGAGATCGATCTGTGAACCGGTACGTCGCGGATACCCAAGCGCTCATTTGGTACATGATGGAGAGCCGCAAGCTCTCGTCGAAAGCCGCTCGTGCCTTTCGGGATGCTGAGCACGGGTTTGTTCAAATTCTCGTACCGAGCATTGTGCTGGTAGAAACTGCATTCATTTTTGCGCGGAACCGCATCGCACGCGAGATCCTGGATCGTGTGTTCGCACTGACGGACGCGACCGATGCAAATCTGCGCGTCGTACCTCTCGACCTGGCAGTTGCCCAGGCCGCACGAGACTTTGGCCCTGCAGCAGTACCCGAACTGGCCGACCGCGTTATTGCTGTCACCGCGCGCGCACTGGACCTACCCTTGCTTACTGCCGATCCCCAGATCGCATCAACGGATCTCGTCCAAGTCATCTGGTAAAGCCGATTATACTCACAACCGGCGTGCTTTGGAGCATGTACTGTCACGTTGTCTACGAGCCTGGCAGGTGGTCGGGGAAGAAAGCAATTCTTGTTCATGGTGGCGGGTTAAGCCGCTTCTGGACGGCTGAAGCCGTGACTACGAACATGCTCCCACTGGCTGCTAGTCGGTATGCTTCTCCTCGAGATAACGATGGTAGTCGGCGGGGCTGACGTCTTGCGACAGGATGCCTGACAGGCGCTCTACGGCCGGCTGCGTCTGCCGCGCCGCCTCGAACAGGATCACTGTGGCGGCCATCGCGGCGTTGAGCGATTCGGTTCCGCCGGCCATCGGGATGTAGGCGCGCCCACCGGCGAGCGCCGCCGCTTCCTCTCCGGCCCCTTCCGCCTCGCCGCCGACGATCAGGGCCGAAGGTGCGGTCCAATCTACCCTGTCGTAGGCCACATCGCCCGCCGCGTCGGCCAGCCACACGGTGTGCCCGGCCAGCCGCTCGACGATCGCTTTCCACCCTGCCGCTTCCGCCGGCAGGCGAAAGTGGGCGCCCATGGCGCCGCGCACGACTTTGGGGTTGTACAGATCGACGGTACCGGGGGCGAGGAGCACCTGCCCCGCGCCCGCCGCCTCGGCCGAGCGGAGGATGGTGCCGAGGTTGCCGGGGTCGCGCACGCCGTCAATGATCAGCACCAGGCCAGGCCCAGGTGGGATGCGAGGCACGGGCACTACCGCCAGTACGCCCTGCGACGCTTCGGTGTCGGCGCACGCCGCCAGTACCTCGTCGCTCACGGCCCACGCGCCGTCGGTTGGCGCTGCAAGGCGCGCCAGCAGACCCCTGCCGGCGTTGCTCGCCGCCCACGCCTCCGTATATAGCAAAAGGGCGGGCTCGATGCCCGCCCTTGCTACTTCGTCGATCAACCGCGTCCCCTCTAC
>JAFGLV010000111.1 GCA_016927855.1 Sedimentisphaerales bacterium | reverse complement strand
TCCAGCCGGTCGCCGCGGTTGATGTTGGCCCAGATCGCCATCGGACCGAAGCCGTGGGTCGGATACAGATTGCCATTGTGTTGCGCCAGGTACTCGGCGCACCAGTCGATGGTCCCGTCGGAGTTGAACAGGTGCCAGTTTTCGCGGATCCAGTCTTCCTGGCTGCGCCCCTCCAGGTGCAGTAGCTCGCCAAAGACGCCCTGCCGGACCATGTTGACGACGGTCATCGCCTTGCGGAAGTAGCAGTACTGTTCGAGCATCATACAGTGCTTGCCCGATTTCTCGGTGGTCTCGACTAACTGCCAACATTCGTCGAGCGTCAGCGCCGCCGGCACTTCGGTAGCGGCGTGCTTGCCGGCTTCCAACGCCGCGACGCAGACAGGCACGTGCCATATCCACGGGGTGGCAGTCATGACCAGGTCGAGGTCGTCGCGCTGGCACATCCGCCTAAAGTCCGTCTCGCCGCGCGAGTAACCCGGCGGCTCAGCCTGGCCGGCCTCCGTGACCCAACGCTGAGCGCGACTGACGCGATCCTCGCGGATGTCACACAGCGCGCGGATTTCGACACCCTTGAGCTCCAGCAGGATTTTCAGCAGGCACGATCCGCGCGCCCCGACCCCGACGAAACCGATGCGCAGCGGTCTGGCCGTGGAGGCAGGTTCCGCGGCCCTCGCGGTCAGAATGCCCGTGTTAGCCAGTGTCAGGCCGGCGCCAAGAATGCCGCCCTGCTTCAACAGGTCTCTTCGACTGTATCTGTCGTCCATAGTCTCCCCGTCCTGAAAAACCTGGTTTCTGTAGTATGCCGCCTCACACACGCAGCCGTAGGGGCGAATAATCATTCGCCCTCATGCCAAGGCACTTCGAAGCTGTCGCGCTCGCATCGGCATCGAACGCACGCGCACGCCGGTCGCGGCGAAGACTGCATTGCCGATAGCCGGCGCAATCGCGATGATCGGTGTCTCACCGCCGCCGGCCGAAGGGATGTCGTTGTTCTCGAGCAGGTACACATCGATCTTGGGAACGTCATCAAAACGCGGCACGAGGTAGCGCGAGAAACTCGCGTTGAGAATCTTGCCGTCGGCGAAGACCATTTCTTCTCTCAACGCGCCGCCAAGGCCCATGATGATGCAACCCTGGACCTGGTTGGTCAGATTCGCCGGATTGATGACCGGTCCACACTCGAAGACCTCGCCGACTTCGAGCACCTTGATCTCGCCGCTACGGCGGTCGATGGCCACCTCGACACAGGCCGCGACGACCGAATTTTTCTCGGTACCGCAGGCCAGCCCGACACCCAACTCAGGTGTGACTTTCTTCTTACGGGCGGGCCAGTCGAAGCGTTTGGCGACCTCCACCAGGACCGCACGAATTCGTTCGTTCTGCAGGTGAGCAAGCCTGAATTCCAGTGGGTCCGCTCCAGCGGCAGCCGCCAACTCGTCCATGAACGATTCGCGCGCGAAATTGTTGCCTGTCGCGGCCAAGCACCGGTAAGCGCCCTGACGCAAAGGCGAATCGGAACTGACCGAGAGAATCCTGGTATTCGGAATGTTGTAAGGCGTGTCGATCGCGGCGCCGCCGGCGTTGATGTTAGTGAAGTCCCACGCGATCAGAGAGCCGTTGCTGTCCAACGCTCCTTTGCACTCGATGACCGCGGCCGGGCGGAAGTAGGCCCAGGTGGACTCCTCGGCTCGCGTCCAGCGTACGTGGACGGGACGACCGGCCGCTTTGGCCAGCCGTGCGGCCTCCTCGGCGGCTTCGCCTGTATGCTTGCCGCCGAAGCCACCACCCATGTCGGGCACGATGACCTGAACCTGATCGTCGCGCAAGCCAAACGCGCGGGCCAGGTCGCCTCTCACCCGATAAGGACCGTCCGTCCCCGTCCAGACGGTGAGTTTGCCATCGGTCCATTCGGCGACTCCGGCGCGCGGTTCCATCGGCGTATGCTGGATGTAGGCCAGTTCGTACGTTTCGCTGAGCGTCTTGGCAGCGCCGCCGAACGCGGTCTCCGTCGAGCCTCTGGCGTTGGGACGCGCCCTGTCGGTACGCGCGTGCTCCTTGAGGTACGTCGAGATTTCCCGGCTCGATGGATGTGGCACGGTTTTCCACGTGGCCGTCTCGGCGATAGCTTCCAAAGCCTTGCGAGCCTGGAACACCATGGGCGCCGCGCAGCCAACGAACTGGCCGTCGCGAACGACCACCACGTCTTTCATCGCCTGCGCCGGCGACAGGTCGATCGATTCGAGTGTTGCACCGTATGAAACCGGGCGCAACAGCTTACCATGGAGCATGTTGGGACGGACGATGTCGGAGGGATAGCGGTGCCTGCCCAGCACGATGTCGCGATGGGTCGGCTTGGAGATGGGCTGGCCCATCACTTTCCAGTCGTCCACCGAGGTAAGAGCGATGCCTCCGTCAACGCGCTGGCGGAACATCTCGTCCACCCCTTCGGTCTTGGCCAATTGAGCGTAGGTCAGGGTCTGACCGGTAGCCGCGTTCGTGACCTTGCCGTCGCGAACCTCCAAACCATCCGGATCGACCTGCCATTGGCGCGCCGCGAGACGCTCCAACAGTTCGCGCGCCGTCGCGGCGGCCTGGCGCATGGGTGGAACGTTGTAGGGCGTCGTCCGGCTGCCGGCAGTAATGCCGTCGTCGGGGACAACATTGGTATCGGCCATCACCAAGCGCACGCGGTCGAATGGGACACGCAGCTCTTCCGCGGCCGCCTGGCTCAACTCGGTGCGCGCGCCTTGGCCTTCTTCCACCTTGCCGCTGAGGCAAGTGAACGTGCCATCCTCGTTGATGAAGAGCCGTGCCACCACGGTGGAGGGTTGTTGCGAGCCGCCGCCCCGCCGCTGAGCGAGCGAGACACCTTCCGTCACGGTGATGAGCAGACCGGCGCCGAGCATCCTCACGAAGCCGCGCCGGCTGATCTCGACCTTGAAACCCTCGAACCCTCCGGTAGAGACACAAGATGTTGCGTCTGTACCCTGGTAGTCCTCGACCGTCTCAAGAACCTGATTGTGTGTACTCATATCGCGCTGACCTCCTGCGGTCTGCCCACCGCCCGGCGAATAGCGTTCAAGATCTTGGTGTATCCGTTGCACCGACAGATGTTGCCTCTCATCGCGGCGATGATCTCCTCGTCGGTCGGGCGGGGATTGGCTTCCAGCAGACCGACGGCAGTCATAATCATCCCCGTGGTGCAGTAGCCGCACTGCATGGCACCCTCGGCCAGGAACGCCTCCTGGACCTGATGCAGCGTATTGCCTTGCGCCAGGCTCTCGATCGTTCGGATTGACTTGCCGTCGGCCTGCACGATGGCTGTGACGCAAGACAGGACCCGTTGGCCGTCCATCAGGACCGAACAGGCGCCGCAGCGCCCTTCGCCGCAACCCTCTTTCGTGCCGGTCAGTTGCAGGTCTTCGCGAATCACATCGATGAGCGGACGTTCAGAATCGGTCGTGATCGTCCGCTCGATGCCGTTGACCGTCAGAGTTACTGTTACTTCCATAAGAAACCTCCGTTGAAGCACGTCTTTCGGTTGGCGTTGCGAGGCTCGTTTCGGTTGCGTGTATCGTTGATCGGCACGCCCGACGTAACCGTCCGACGTAACGAGCCGCGCAACTGCCACCGACGAGCTTCATCGGACCAGTCCTCCATAAAGAGCGGCTCCGATGATGACCAGTGCGGGATGAATCTTCGTCAGAGTCAACAGCAGAAAGGACGCCACGAGAACGGGCACCGCCTTGAGACTCAACGGGACATGCGTCTGAGCGAGTTTGATCGCGATAGCGATCAGCATCGCGATCACGGCGCAGCGCACCATCGCGAGCGCTCCTTTCACCGCCGGCACGCCGCCGTAGCGCAGATAGAGCAGCGAAGCGACCGTCATGAACAACACCGGGGGCAGCAGATTCGCTACGTTCGCGACGATCGCGCCGGGCACGCCGGCCACTTTGTAGCCGGTGTAGGTCGCGAACTTGATCGAGATCGCGCCGGGGAACAGCTCCACCATCCCGACGATGTGAGAAAACTCGTCCTCGTCCATCCACTTATGGCTTTCCACCACCTCTTTCTGCATCAAGGGCAGGAACGAGTAGGCTCCGCCGATCGCGAAGAGCCCGACCTTGAAGAACGCACAGAAAAGGTGCAGTAGAGCCATGTCACGTGTCCTTTCGTTCGTGTCCACCGCCGTGCATCATTTCGATTGCGTGCGGCAGGAGATTCAAGATCGCCTCCAGGCACTCGCGCACCGCTTTGACGCTGCCCGGCAGATTGACGATGAGCGTATCGTGGCGAACGCCGCAGACGGCGCGCGACAGGACGGCGTTGGGCGTCTGCTTGAGCCCTTCGAGGCGCATCAATTCCGCCAGGCCGGGGACCATTCTCTCGCACACCGAAGCAGTCGCCTCCGGCGTGATATCGCGCGGACCCAGTCCGGTGCCGCCCGTGGTCAGGACCAGGTCGGTACCCGCCTGGTTGGACAAACGCATCAATTCGGTGACGATGCTCTCGCGGTCGTCGGGAACGACGGTCTTCTCCAGCACCTCGAATCCGCTGCGCGGCAGCCGCTCGGAGATGGCCGGGCCACTGAGATCTGCGCGCTGCCCTTTGGCGCAACTGTCACTGACCGTCACGATGGCAACCCTAATCATGGATGACCTCGATGGCGTCTCCCACCTGGATTCGACCCGAACTCGCTACGCGCGCGAAGACCCCTTGGCGCGGCATGATACAATCGCCGAGGCGCTCGAAGATCTTGCAGCGCCCGTGACAGGTCTTTCCCAGTTGGGTCAGTTCGAGCTCGACCTCGGCGCCGACTTTCAGCCTGTTGCCGACCTTCAGGGTGCTCATGTCCACTCCTTCGGTGGTGATGTTCTCGGCGAAATCGCCGGGAGCGATCTCGACGCCTTCGGCGCGCAAACTGTCTATCGACTCTCCGGCCAGCAAACTAACCTGCCTGAGCCCGCTGCCGGCGTGCGCGTCGCCCGGGATGCCGTGGTCGACCTGGAGCTCGGCCTGCGGGACGTTGGTCTTGGGTATCCCCTTTTGCCTGGAGATCGATATGGCCCTCACCCGGCCCTTGTTCGGAGTTCCGCCTTTAGGCGGGTCAGAAGAGACCGCCTGAAGGCGGAACTCGGAACGGGGCGAGACGCCCGTGCTACGATCCCTTGTACGCGCCACTTCGTCCACCCGTCTTCTCGTCCAGTTGTATGCGTTCGATCGTCATCCCCTTGCCGGTGTATTTGAGCATATCATAGATCGTCAGACAGGCAACTGCAACGCCGCATAGGGCTTCCATCTCCACGCCGGTCTTGCCCGAAGACCTCACTGCGACCATGACGCTGACCGCGCGCGCCGACTCGTCCAAGGCAAACTCCACCTCGATGCCCTCCACCAGGATCGGGTGGCACATCGGGATCAGGCTTGGCGTCGCTTTGACTGCCTGCAGCGCCGCGACCTTGGCGGTCGTGAGGACGTCTCCTTTGGGACACGTGCCTTGCTGAAGCGCCGCGAAGGCCTCGGCGCCCAGCACGACCGAACCCGAAGCCCTCGCGGTTCTGACCGTGATCTCCTTGGAGCCGATGTCGATCATGCCTTTAGACTTCTCCACAAACCTCAACCTCCGATCTGCTGCATCGAAAAGTCCCCTGCCGGCGCGGTTAGACGCGTGTAGAGAGCCTTCTCGCTTACGATCCTGCGCAGCAATCGCACGATAGTCTCATCGTCGGCGCCGCCGCGCAGCGGTGTCTTCAAATCGTACGAGCGCGCCGAATGCAGGCAAGGTCTGATCGCGCCGTCGCTGGTCAGGCGCAGGCGGTTGCACCGCTGGCAGAAGATAGACGACCGCGCGCTGATGAAACCGATGGTTCCGAGCGAACCGCCTGTCTTGAAGTACACGGCCGGTCCTCCCGCCTCCGGTGCCATCACACTGGAGAGCGCTCCAAACCGCGACTCGACGATCTCGCGGACCTCACGATTGGGTACATAGGAACCGACAGGCCCGGTGTCCTCACTGGTCGGGCAATATTCGATGAATCGGACGGACACCGGCAGGCGCAGAGCCATCTCCGCCAGCGCTGCGACCTGCGAGAGATTGATTTCGCGCACAACGACGCAGTTGATACGCACCGGCGTCAGCCCCACGTTGAGGGCTCGGTGGATACCGTCGAACACCTCGGACAGCGCTTCGCAGCCCGTCATGCAGCGATAGCACTCCGGATCGGCGGCGTCGAGACTGATGTTGACCCGCTTGAGCCCAGCCTGCTTGAGCGCGCCGGCCAGGCCGCTGAGAAAGACACCGTTCGTGGTCAGTACCAGGTCTTCGATTCCCTCGACGCCGGACAATCGCTGCACGAGGTCAACGATATCGGCGCGCACCAACGGCTCGCCGCCGGTGAGACGGACCTTCGTGATGCCACATGCAACGCTCAACCTGACCACGCGCTGGATCTCCTCGGCGGCTAGAATCTCCTCGTCATCCTTCAGGCCGTGGTCGCCCAGAGGATTGCAGTAGGCGCAACGCAGGTTGCACCTGTCCGTGACCGATATTCTAAGATAATCCACTTTCATTAGCACAGTAGCATGGGCGTCCCGCCCATGAGTAGCACGGGCAAAGCCTGCCCCGAGCATGCCGAGGGGATGCCCGTGCTACAACTACGACAGCGTGACCGACACCTGTTCTGCCTTCTCTATTCGTGAAACGCCAATCTCCATGCGAATCAGCCCGTCGGCCTGGCACAGCGCCAGGATATGGCCGGAGCCATGATACTCCACCGGTCGAACCTCTTCTCGGCTGACTATCTTAACAGGAATCCACTCTTGCCTCTCAGTGTCTTTTCGTGAGACAGGCTCGCTCAAACGCATTTGGACCTCGACCGGCGTATAATCGCAGCCCATGAGTCTGTACAGGAACGGTTTGACGAAAAGCTCGAAGATGACGAACGTCGAGACCGGATTGCCAGGCAGACCGAAACAGTACCCGCTCTCCGCCAAGCCGAAAATGGTGGGTTTTCCGGGCTTGACCGCGATCTTCTCGAACAGCAGCTTCACGCCGAGCTGCTTGAGAATCGAGGGCACGAGGTCGAAATCGCCGACCGAGACGCCGCCAGAGACGAGCACGACGTCGTTTTCAGCAAAAGCGGCTTTCAGCACGCGCGCGACCTCGGCCGCGACGTCCTTGACGGCGCCGTAGTCGTGTGCGGCAATCCCCATCGCGCCCAGTTGCGAGATGAGTTGGGCGCTGTTGCTGTTGCGAATCTGCGAAGGGCCCGGCTTGACGCCAGGATCGACGAGCTCATCGCCGCCTGCGACGACTGCGACTCTGGGCAGTTTTGCGACGACAGGTCTGACGCGACCGACAGAGGCGAGGACCGCTACATACTGAGGACCGATGCGCGCGCCTCTGGGCAGAACAACCTGTCCTTGTCTGACGTCCTGGGCTTTGGGGAAGATGTTGTCAGGCGTCTCGTTCGTGGTGAACCTGATGCGACCGTCGCCGGTTTGCTCGGTCTGCTCGATCATGACGACGCAATCGGCGCCTGGCGGGACCACGGCGCCGGTCATGATCTTGGCGCACTGGCCGGGCGCGATCTGTCTGGTAGGCTGCGTCCCGGCCGGGATTGTCTCCACGACCACCAGCTCGCGCGAGAGGTCCGCGCGGCGGCAGGCGTAACCGTCGACTTTGGATTTGTCGAAGGGTGGCATGTCCATATCCGACGGCACATCTTCCGCCAGCACGCGATTGAGCGCTTGGTTTAGATCGACGCGCTCGCTACCCAGCGGTCGAGCGGAATCCAAAACGATCTGCAAAGCCTGCTTGAATTCGATCATGATGTCTCCCGCATGCGAGAACGTATCTGCGGAACGATCCCGAAATGCTCCTTGTACTGGTCCGGCGTGTCAATCCTCACGGCGACAGCGCGATCGGCGACCTCGACTTCCAGCACGCGCTCGGGGTCCGAACGTACGACGTATCGGGCCCCTTGGTCCGCAGGAGCATCGAGGAGTTCGCCGAACACCGAGCGCGCGAACAACGCGGGATGACCACGCTTGCCGTCCTGTACCGGTATCACGATGGGATGGTTCGTCTGGCGGTATGCACCGACAACCTCGTTGACGATCTCGGGCGTGATGAAGGGGTTGTCCACGAGGCAGAGGAGAATTGCCTCCGTCTCAGCGGGCACCTCTCGCAACGCCGCGACCAGCGAGGACGACTGCCCGTCCCGGTAGTCATGATTGACAACCACCTCAGTCCCCGAGAGATCGACCGATTCGACAAGCCTCTCGGCTTCGGCGCCGAGCACAACCGTGATTCTCTCTATCGCCGCATGCTGAAGGACCGAGATGATTTGTCCCAGGAACGTGGTGTTCCCGAAGCGCAGGAGCGGTTTGGGCATGCCCATGCGGCGGGATTCGCCTGCTGCCAGAATCACCGCGTTAATCATGACTCGCTCCCGTCCGTTTCTGCGACGCCGATAGTCTCAAGTGGCCGATCGCGGCGCCGTCGCCCAGGCGGTGTACCTTCACCATCTCGCCAACGATGCTTAACGCGATCTCCTCGGCGGTGACGGCACCGATGGAAATGCCGATGGGCGAATACACTTTGTCAAGCAACTCCTGGGCAACCCCCTTGCGCTTGAGGTTGTCGAGGATCGTTTGCGTCTTGCGCTTGCTGCCGATCATGCCGATATACCGCGCCTCGGTCTTGACCGCCTGTTCGAGCACGAGTTCATCGCACTGGTGGCCCCGCGTGACGATCACAAGGTAGCAGTGGCTGTCGATGGGCACTTTGTCGAAGACGCGGCCAAAGTCCTCCACGACGATGTCATCGGCGCCGGGAAACCTCTCGTGATTGGCGTACTCGTCGCGGTCGTCGCAGACGATGACGTCGAAATGGACGGATTTGGCAAACTTGGCAATATGGCTGGCCACGTGTCCGGCACCGAAGAGCACGACCACCGGCGCGCGGCCCACGCTCTCGACAAACACATCCATTCCGCCGGCGGAGACACGTGTCGTGCCCCTGCCGGCCTGTGCCGTATCCGCAATGGCACGGACGATTTCAAGATCGAGGTCCGTGCCCGCGGCGTCAATCGCCCCAGGGTCCTTGAACAGAATCTTGCGCGGGAGACCGTCCGACGAGATGACCGAGACCAGCACGCCATCCGCACCGTTGGCAGCAATGGACAAATCGCCAAACAGCGGCAACGCCTTACTGTCGAACGTCTCGATGAAGAACTCCACCGTTCCGCCGCAGATTCCCTTCGCATCCTCGGACGATTCGCCCAGATCGAAACGAAAGAGCCGCACGCCTGGCTGCGCGAGCTGCGCTTGCGCCTCCTGAATCATCTCGGACTCAAGCAGCCCGCCTCCGACCGTGCCAAACACCCGGCCGTCTGCGCCGACGAGCATCTTGTAGCCGCACTTGCCTGGCGTCGAGCCGATCGTCGCGACGACAGTCACCAAGGCGACATTGCGTCCGGTCTCCAGGATCGAGCCTGCTTCTTGAAATATCTCAGGGTTATCCATCGAATCGACGTACGTTCATTGAATCGCAGAACCGCACCGGCGGGTCTGCTGTAACCTAATGGCCGCCTACTTGGAGTGTTCTGGCTCAATGCATGATTTTTATCTGGATTCTTGCTCAGAGATTGTATACTTGAGCGGCCAGAGGCAAAAGGACGTTTTTCGGCGTCGGCGGCGCACGCTGACGGGACACGGTTTATGAGACAACCGTGCAGGCCAAATACGACGGACGTTCAATAGACCGCGATCGACAGGGGGTATGACATGGCAGAGACGATTTCCTTCAC
>JAFGLV010000110.1 GCA_016927855.1 Sedimentisphaerales bacterium | reverse complement strand
TATGCCGTAAGAGAGGCTTTTGAAGAGAACCCATTACTGCTAGGTGGGCAATCGTTGCTCTCGTCCGAAAGTCCTAACGCGTAGGCTGGTTCGGTCCGTCAAGGCCTGATTTCCCTCAGAACGGGTATCGGTTCTTTCAACAGCACGCTCTCTCAACGTACATCGCAGGGGTCAGCCTGCAATTCTCTTATAGCAGATCAAACGTTCCCAGTCAAGCAAATACGGCTCGGCCGGCAACGTCATCAATACCGATGCATCACCACCCATTTCTGCCCTTTATCGGCAGGTAGAGGCCATTATCTTGAAAGCAAAAAACTCGCGCCGGCGACACCGTCTGGCGCAGCGCTTGCACACATGTCCAAGCAGGTCCGCAGAAGTCTCTTTTGAGCTGTTGACACGCACCGCACCTCGAAATCCGAAATCCGAATATCGAAATCCTAAACAAGCATCAAGAACCAAAACCAAGAATTCAAAACAGGGGCCAAGACCGGCGCCGGCATTTTGGTCATTCGTGCTTCGGATTTTGAATTTGTTTCGTACTTCGAGTTTCGTGCTTCGGATTTCGACCCCGGGCACGTTGTCAAAACATCTCTGTGGACCTGCTTAGAGCGTGCGCAACTGCGCCTCGACGGCGAGACTCAAGCTCTCGACGATCGCGGCCTGATAGCCATCCACCGTTTCATGCGTCAGTGTGCCATCGTCATCGCGGAACCGCAAAGACAGGGTCACGCTCTTTCTGCCTGAGGAAATCCCTTTACCGCGATAGATATCCACGAACCGGATGTCCTCCAGCTCGGCCGGCGCGCTGTCTTCGACGGCTTTGGCGATGTGCGCCCACGGCGTCTCTTCCGAAACAACAATCGAAAGGTCGCGCTCGATGGCCGGGAAACGCGGGATCGGTCGGATCTTGATCGGCCCTGCCTTCAGCGCCAACAGCGCCTCGAAATCCAGCTCGGCGCCGACCGGTGACATGTCCTTGAAATCGAGCTTCTCGCGCACCGCCTGCGCGAAGATGCCGGCGGTACCGATGACGTTGCCGCCTACCGTGACATGCGCGCCCACCTCGGCCCAGTTCAGGTCGGCCGGCACGAACGTCACGTCGGCGTGTGGATCGAGACGCTTGATCAACCCCTCCACCGCGCCGCGCACTTGCCGCAGATCGCTGTCACAGACCAGAGCGAGTTTCATGCCCTCCGTCGGCAGTGCGTCCTTGTCGTCGGAGGCCACGAACGTATCGGCCATCTCGAAGAGGCGACAGGGAAGGTTCCGCGCGTTCGCGTTCGTCTTGAGCACGCCCAGCAGCGAGCCGAGCACGGTCTGCCGCAGCAGATTGGCGCCCTTGCGCGAGACGTCCTTGACGGCCAGACGCTTTCCGGCGTTGCCGTCGTTGAACAGCTCCGCCACAGCTTGCTCGACGAAGGTCACCGTCACGGTCTCGTAGAAACCGCACGCCGTCAGAAAGTTGCGCACGGAAGCCGCCAGCTTCTGGCGCGGATCGGCAGCCACTGCTTCGATCTGAATCTTGCGGCGCGTCGGGACCTGGTTGTAGCCGTACACGCGCGCCACCTCTTCGATCAGGTCCACTTCCCGACTGATGTCGCTGCGCCACGTCGGTGGCAAACATGTCACGACACCGGCCGCCAGGTGCGGCTCGAAGCTCAGGGATGACAGAATCCTCAGCACTGTCTCGGCGGGCACTTCGATGCCCAGCAGCTTGGCCAGGCGTGACAATCGCAGGGTGACCTGGCCCGCCTGGCGTCTTTTGGGATAGGCGTCCACGACACCTTTGGCGATGCGGCCGCCGGCCACCTGTACGATAAGCTGCGCCGTGCGCCGCGACGCCCAGTCGATCCGTTCGATGTCCACGATCCGCTCGAACCGGAAGGCCGCCTCCGACGGCAGCGCCAGCCGCCGCGACGTCGTGCGGATGCACACCGGGTCGAAGCAGGCTTCTTCGAGCAGAATGGTCGTGGTCGTGTCGCCCACCTCGGTCTCCAGGCCTCCCATCACACCCGCGATGGCGACCGGACGCTTGGCGTCGGCGATCACGAGCATGTCGGCGGTCAATTCGCACTTGCTCCCGTCGATACTGACGATCTGCTCGCCCGCGACGGCCTTGCGGACGATGATCCTGCCTTCCGTCAGGGTCGCATAGTCGAACGCGTGGGGAGGCTGACCGGTCTCGAGCATCGCGTAGTTGGTCGCGTCGACCACGTTGTTGACGCTGCGCATGCCGACCGCCTCCAGCCGCCGGGCCATCCAGTCCGGCGCCGGACCGACCTTGACGCCTTCAATGATCCGAGCGGTATATCGCCCGCAGAGGTCGGGCTCGCGAATCTCGACCTGGGTGAACTCCGACGCCCCCTTCTCCATCTCGTCCAGCTCGATTTGAGGCAAACACAGCTCCTTGCCGGTCGCGGCTGCCAGCTCGCGCGCCACACCGATATGGCTGAGGCAGTCGCCGCGGTTGCTGGTGACCTCGACGTCGAGCACCACGTCGTCGGCCAGCCTCTCGATCCCCTCGCAGGGAAATCCCAGATCGCTCAGAATGCCGGCGATTTGCTCGCCGCCCAGTCCGGTATCGATATAATCCTTCAGCCAGTTCAGTGATATCTTCATGAATCAGACCCTTACCTGCGTCAAACGTAAGGCGATAGAGTACTGCCGCCGGTCAGGCGTGTCAACCGTCGAGAGCGCCGGCCGAACTCGACAGGTGCGCTGCACGTTTGTTGGTAGGTTCCCCCCACCGGCGGATATCTTTGTCATTTCGACCGGAGCCGTTCATGGGCCTTCGGCCCACTATGAGAGGATGAGAATGCCCTCGCCATTTTCTGAGGAGGACTGTCGCAGAGCCTGCCCCATTCGGCAAGCTCAGGGCAAGCTCTGAGCGAAGTCGAACGGGCAGGCCGGAATGGAGAGATCTGGGCAAGGACGAAGCGGCTGGTTCATTCGCAGCCAGATGTCTCGATTTCGCTTCGCTGCACTCGACATGACAAATGCGCTGGCCGTCTGCGTTGCCTACAAGCATGCAGTGCACCCGCATCCGACCGCCATGCGCCGCCGCTTGGGCGCAGCACCTTCGCATCGTCGGTAGGAACGCAGATTCCACCTTGTAATCCCGCGCTCATGAGGATACTATGGAGACAGGTAACGGTAGTGACGGGGAATAGTGTGCGCGGGGGCAGAACGCGCGGGCATTGTCAGGCCGCAATGCCCACGAAGACGAGGACGGATATGGATGTAACCTGGAAAGACCACATCGAAAGCGACCCAAATGTCCTGCGTGGCAAGCCACGCATCAAAGGCACTCGGATTCCGGTCAGGCTGATCCTTGGTTATCTCGCAGCAGGTCATACCGCCGAGCAGATCATCGCGGAATTCCCCGATCTCAGTCACAGACAAATCGCTGCCTGTCTGGACTACGCCCGCGAGCTGGCGGAATTCGAAGTGGCAATCTGATGAGCTTGCGATTCCTTGCAGACCATTGTGTCCCGAGGTCGCTATGAACGACGCGGAACGATTCGAGCAGTTGATCGAGAGCGGCTATGGCTGTGTCTCCATCGTGACCCAGGAAGAGCGGCACACGCTCGACATCGTGCGCAAGGTTGCCCAGAAGCTCGAGCGCGACATGTGGATCTGGTCGATCGCCGACGGCGTGCGCGACGGGCTGATCGACGGCAGCCCTTCCATCGCGGATACCGATGTACCCGCCGCCGGGCTGGTGAATATGGCGCAGGCCAAACCCGGCTCGATCCTCGTCACGCTCGACTTGGCCGAGCACATACGCGGCGGCAAAGCCCTGCGTTTCCTGCGGGACATGATCGAGAACCTCGACAAGAGTGGCCTGACGATCGTGATGATCGACAGCGCCGACAAGCTGCCCGAGGTGGTCAAGAGCCACTGCCGACCGTTTGAATTGTCCTTTCCCGACGAAAAGGAACTGCTCCAAATCATCCGCGCCACGCTCCAGCGGCTCCATCGCAAGAAGCCCATCGAGGTCGGCATCACGCAGAAAGGGCTGGACACCATCGTGCGCAACTTGCGCGGATTGACGCGTCGACAGGCGATGCAGATCATTAGCGATGCCGTCGCGGCCGACCAGCGATTCAGCGATGAAGATATCAATGTCATCATCGCCAACAAACGCCGGATGATCCAGCAAGGCGGCCTGCTCGAATACATCCAGACGCCGCTGGACCTCAGTGAGATCGGCGGCATGAAGCGTCTCAAGACCTGGCTCAACCAGCGCCGAGACGCGTTCAGCCACGAAGCCAGAGAGTTCGGGCTCACACCGCCGCGAGGCGTGCTCATGCTGGGCGTCCAGGGCGCCGGCAAAAGTCTTTGCGCCAAAGCCATCGCCACCGCGTGGCACCAGCCGCTTCTGCGCCTTGACCCGGGCACGCTCTACGCCAGTTTCATCGGCGAATCGGAGCACAACCTGCGCGACGCTCTGAAGCAGACCGAGATGATGGCGCCGGTGATCCTGTGGATCGACGAGATCGAAAAGGCCTTCGCGTCCGCCGCCAGCCGCAGCGCCGACGGCGGGCTCTCGCAGCGGATGTTCGGGACGCTCCTGACCTGGCTGCAGGAGCGCGAGGCGCCGGTCTTCGTCGTCGCCACCGCCAATGACATCGAGGCCTTGCCGCCGGAACTGCTGCGTAAAGGCCGGTTCGACGAGATCTTCTTCGTGGACCTGCCGACCGCCGAGGTGCGCGAGCAGATCTTCGCCATCCATCTGAATAAACGCGGCCGCGACGCCCAGAAGTTCGAGCTGTCGGCGCTGGCGGAGGCCTCCGAAGGCTACAGCGGTTCGGAGATCGAGCAGGCGGTCGTCTCCGCCTTGCACGAAGCCTATGCGGAAAAAGCCGAGCTGGATACAGAGCGTCTCGTCGCGGCCATCCAGGCGTCGCCGCCGCTGTCGGCGACCATGGCCGAGCGGGTTAGCGTCCTGCGCCAGTGGGGTAAAGGCCGGTGCATGTCCGCCGAGTGAGAACACCCGGCCCAAGGGCCTCTAACAGACCGATCTTTGTATGGCGGTAGCGGCATGGGCGTCGTAGGGGCAACCCCCTGTGGTTGCCCTGGGCAGGCACGGGAGCCTGCCCCTACATGTCACATCGGTCGTTCCGTTAGACCTCCTGAGTTTTGTCTTCCCCCCGCAAGACGTCCCTCTATAATAGGCAGCAACGAAGGATTTCACGACATCCAAAGGGAATTATGGATATGGCATGGAATCGGAAGCACTCAGCCTTGACCACGTTTTGTCATGTCGAGCGGAGCAAAGCGGAGTCGAGACATCTGGCACCGAAGACGGCGTGGCGTTCGTTCTCAGCCAGATTTCTCCGCTTCGGCCTGCGGCCTACGGTCGAAATGACAGATGAGGGTCCCACTTGGGCTCGAAATATACACGCGAGGGAGTCAACAGCAGTCCGCCTGAAGAGAAGTTCCGCGTGGTTTCTCGTCGGCATCGCGTCAGCGGCGACACTGCTGACCGGCTGTGTCGAGCGGGAGTTGACGATCAATACGCAACCGCAGGGGGCGCTGGTCACACTCAACGACGAGCAGATCGGCGTCTCGCCGGTTACGGTCCCCTTCAACTGGTATGGCAACTACGGCGTGCGCCTCACCAAGGAAGGCTACGAGACCCTTGACACGTCCCGCGAGTTGAAGCCCCCTTTGCACGACTTCGCGCCCTTCGACTTCTTCGCCCAGGTCCTCTACCCCGGCCGGATCGTGGATCGCTACGAATGGACCTTCGAACTGGAACCGCGTCAAGCCCCCACCCGCGAGCAGGTCCTCCAAGACGCCGAAGCCCTCCGAACGCAACTCCAGTAGTTGGTAACCGTCCGGCGAAGTACGTGACCGCATAGATATTTGTCGGAGTGGATAGACGGAGATAGTGGGAAGTCCCCTACGACCGAGCGGATTGCCAGTTGGCGGGGAGCAGTTCGGCCACGCGGTTGGCCGGATGGGTGTTGATCCGTTCCAGGGCGTCCCGCAAATAGGCGAACGGATCGAGACCGCAGAGCTTGCAGCTGGCCACCAGGCTGTAGATGATCGCCGCCCGATGACCGCCGTTGTCGTGGCCGACGAACAGCCAGTTCTTGCGACCGATCGCCACCATCCGCAGGACCCGTTCGGCCAGATTGTTGTCGATCGAGAGGATGCCGTCGTCGGTGTAGCGGTTCAGGGCCTGCCATTGGCCGCGGGCATAGCTGATCGCCTGGCCGATCGGGCTCTTGGGCAACACCTGCGTCGCCCATAGCTCCAGACGCTTCTCGATGGTGGTCAGAATCGGCTTGCTTTCCTGCTGGCGTAGGGCCTGGATTTGATCGCGCTGAAGTTCGTCGTCGCGGGCGCGCTGTTCGATCTCATAGAGGTCTTTGATCAGGACCAGCATCTCCACGGCTCGCGCCGGGTCGCTGTTCTGGGCCTCGAAGAACTTGCGGCGGGCGTGAGCCCAGCAGGCCACCTCCGTGGCCCAGCCCTTCTCGAAGATCGCGTCGTAACCCTGGTACGCATCGGCCTGCAGGTAGCCGGCATAGTCGCCGAGGAACTGCACCGGGCCGGCCCGGCTGTGCCCGGGGGTGTAGTCGAACACCACGTTGTTGGCGATATCGATGTACGCCCAGAGGTAGCCTTTGTGGATCTCCTTGCCGGCCCCGTTGCGAGCGGGGACCGGGGTGTCATCGGTATGGATCTTGGGCGACAGCAGGATCTGCCGATGCATCTCCTTCACCAGCGGCGTCAGCAGCGTCGCACCGTCACCCACCCAATCACACAAGGTCGAACGAGCAATCTGCAGACCGTGCCGCTGGAAGATCCCTTCCATCCGGTGCAACGGCAGGTGGTCACAATACTTGCTGGTCAGCACGTGAGCCAGCAGGCCTTCGCCGGGGCGGCCCTTTTCGATGGGACGGGCCGGCAGATCGGCGATCACCACACCGTCCTGGCACTGTTTGCAGGCATATTTGATCCGCACATGCTGGCGGACGATGAAGCTGGCCGGGAGGTAATCGAGCTGTTCGGTGATCTCCTCGCCCATCGGCACCTTGGCCTGTCCGCAGCGGCTGCAGACCAGGGCCTCGGCGGGCGGATGGTATTCCTTGCGGTCGCGTGGAAGGTGAGCGGGCAAGGGGACGCGGCCGTTACGATGCGAGGATTTGCCGGACCGCTCCGGGACGGGAGCTTCTGATACGGTTTCACTCTCCGCGACGGCCGGTTCAGGCAAATCGAACAGCGTCGGCTGCTGCGGATCGAGCTTCTCCGACCGGCGGCCGAAGAGATACCGCTGGTACTGAGCCAGTTCTCGCTGGAGACTATTAACATTGCTCAGCAGCGTCAGAACCATCTGCCGCAGCAGTGCGGTATCGCTGGGAAGCTGCTCGGCCGAAGTGTGGGCGTCGATGATCTTCTCGAATTCGGATTGTCCTGCTCGATCGCGGGCCACGCATGAACTCTATGTCACATGTTCCTTTGTGTCAACCGTTATCTACCCGAAATAGATAGAATTTACGGTGACACCACTGGCGCGCGAGTAAATCGTCTGCACCGGCGGGCCTGCGAGAGGTCCAGCCCCTCCAGGATCAAGGTTAAACGGGGCACATCGATCTCCACACCACCGGGGTCATCGTCAGGCAGATGAAAGATACCCTCTTCCAAACGCTTGTAGAACAGCACAAAGCCGCTGCGGTCCCAGAACAGGATCTTCATCCGATCGCCCCGACGGTTGACGAACACGAACAGATGGCCCGAGAAGGGATCTTGCTGGAGGACCTCCTGGACCATCCAGCTCAGCCGGTCAAAGCTGCGACGCATGTCCGTCGGCTGGGTGTGGACGAACACGCGTACCGCGCGGGGCCAGGTTAACATCCGCGTTCCAGCAGCGTCACCAACTGCCGGACCTGCTCGGGCTTGAAGTGAGGGCCCAGACGCAGACGACGGCCGCCGGCCAGCGCGATCTCGTAGACCACCGAAGCCGAGGTCTCCCTCTGACCGATGTCGGGCCACGACAATTCCACAAACGTCCCTTCATCCCCGATCTCGTCACACGCGCCCGTCCCCGCTTGGGGTTGCTTTCGTCGGGAGGACAACTGCCCCTTCCACCAACCAAAAGCGGCGACGGAGAGCTGGTGCTCCCGACAGTACCGAACCTGGGATAAGCCGGACGGCTGCCACCGTTCCAGATGTCTCAACCAGAACCGGCCGCGCTCGGTCAACTGCTTACGTCCTTTACTTGCTGCCATTGATGCATTCCTTTCATTCCAATGGCAGCATTATCTCCCTCGCCAAGAGGCAAACCAGATGGCCTTCGCCGGACGGTTACAGTAGTTGCACCCCTACCTTGCCCCAATCCGGCGGATAACGTGCAGCGGGGCATTGCAGCCTTACATCGCGTCACTGAAGGCTCGCACCGTCGCATTGCAGGCCCACATCGCCGCCTTGCAGGCTTACATTGCCACAATGCAGGCTTACATCGCCGTAGTGTAAGCTTACATCATGGCAGTGCAGGCCTACATCGTCGCGTTGGAAGTTTACATCGTGGCGTTGTAAGCTTACATTGTCGCATTGCAGGCTTTCCCGCCAACGACGCGGACCCCCCGCGACGCACGTAAGCCCCTATAAAGAAAGCACTTAACCGCAGAGGCCCCAGAGTCAACCCTGCCGCCCTGCCGCCAAGGATCCGCCGAGCCCTTCCAGCCGTGTGCCGGTCCCGGCGGAACAGAGTGGCTGGCATTTGTCGCATGGAGCCAATGGCATGTTCATCGCTTCGCCATGCAGGACGTGATCTCGTAGGGTATGCCCCGCACTCCCATTCCGTATCGGTTCGCTCCACATCGGTCAAGTTCGGTGTGCATGGTACACCCTACCCGGCTAACGCTCCGCATCAGCGGCGGCGCGTAGCACCGTCCGTTGCATGCTGTCGTTGGCCCGGCGGTCAGTCTGCATCGAAGTAATCCTCATCGACTCTGGGCAAACGAACAACTCGGTAGTGCGTCACGCCGACACCGTGCTCGATCATCAGCGAGCTGAGCCGCACACCGTCAATCAGCACTATGCTATCTGCAACTTGCCTCGCGAACTCTCGCGCCTCACGGGTGAAGCAGGACGTAGTGATGAAGACACCCTTCCTCGCGCGCCGGCCCGCGAGCGCTCCGTAGAACCCCTGCACCTCTGGCCTACCGACGGACCCCTGCCAGCGTTTTGCTTGAATGCAGACCCTCTCGAGACCGAGCTTATCGAGGGAGATGACTCCGTCGATTCCACCATCCCCGGCCCGCCCGACTCGCTCAAGATCATCGTCGCTCGCGCCGTAGCCCAAAGCGTGTAGGAGGTCGAGGACCAGTTCCTCGAAGAAAGCCGGTGGTGCTTGGGCGATCTTCTCAAGCAGCTCTCTGGCGACCGCGCGACGTAGTTCTTCCAGTGCGCCCTCGATTCGCTCGTCGGGGGTCTGCTGCGCGGCAGCCTCACCAACCTCCGCCGCCCCAACGCTACCGGCATCCTCGCCTTGGATTTCCCGACGACCTTCTCGGATGACCTGGCGGCCAGTCTCCTCATCGAACCCGTCCGGGTAGCGCGCCAGCAAGTCTCGCCCCCGCTCCGTGATACGCCATATTCCGGGCGCGGCAGAATCAGCGTATCCGGCAGCCTTGAGCATGCTGAGCGCCCACCCGCTCCGATGGCGGTATCGAAGGTGCGGGAGATTCGCCAGCCGCTCTGTGCGTTGCGCGTCACTCAGACCCATCAAATCGGGTATCGCTTCGCGGATGTTGCGTCGGCGATCGCCTTCAGGATGCTGAGCGAGATGACGCAACACCGCGTGATGAAAGGCGGCCTGAGGAGGAAGTGTTGAGTTCGTGGCCATCGTGTCCTTTCGTTTTCGCTCGGGCTAACGATCAAGCTCGCTTGCGGGGATGAAGCGCAGCGGAATCCCCGTCAAGTGCATCGCCATGTTCGGCACTCTTGCCGCTTAATCTTGAAGAGTGCCGTGCTTTAGACGGTACTCGTAGGTCTCCTCTTTCGTGCATCTGTTCACGATGGTTGTTTCCTCGATAGGTGCCCCCATCGTCCAGTAAACCTTCCCGTCTTCATCGAAGTACGTGATTGGTTTGCTGTAGAATCTGCCCTCGTACCCATGTTCGCGAATATGTCTGACAAGCGAGAGGAAGAGACTCTCGTCCACGCGATCCCGCACGATATACTCGTGAGGCCATGTCTGTGCATAGGTCTTCGCGAACGTCCAGTCGCTCCCGTCAACGAATGCCTTGAGTTTAGGGGGTAGGTTCGTCATCGCCCCTCCGCGCTGCTATTTGGCTCGCCTGTGACGGCAATGCTTCAAGCAATGTCGTAACAGCCTTTAGGTCGTCAACTAGAGAACGGATGACTCCGTCCTTCTCTTCTCCCACTGGGATTTCGAGGGCTACGGCGATGTCATGTCCCCTGCTTACTGTGAGAATGCCCTCTTGGGTGGCCCAAGACTCAATGAGTGGACCGACTTCCTGTCCACGTCCAAAGTCGCCGTCACTAAAAACGAGCCATAGCGGCGTCGTGCCATGAATCTTCCAAAGGTCAAAATGGACACCGAACCATGCACCTGCCCCTCCAGTAGGCTCACTGGACAGCCTTGCATAGCGCCCGATTCTGTCCCAGGAAGCCTGCGGACGGAGATTGCCAATGAAGATAGCCTTCTCGGTTACGGCAAGGTCAACAGCAGACTGTACAATCGAGGAGAGTTGAAGAACGAATGCCGGGGTTCGCTGGTCTGACATTTCGCCATGAGTGACAGGGGGGAACGCATCAGCATCCACCGAGTCGCAAAGGGCTCGAAGCTGGACAAGATCGCCTCTGGCACCAGGGTCATCTACTGCTTCGTGTTCCAGAACTGACAGGATGTTTGTCCACGAGGTCAGAGCCAATATTGGTCCAAGCTGGGTTTCAACAGCATATGCAACGCCTGCGGGAGCGGCTCGCACGGACACGGAAATGCCGGCATCGAGAAGCCTGCGACTTAACTCGCGCCAAAGTGTGTGCTCTCGGGCTGCCGGTGCGACGACAAGAAGTACAGTCGACTTGGGGTAGGCAGCAAGTTGCTTTAGATACGATACCGGTTGATTGTCTGTGAGACCCGCCCAGAATTTGTTCTCAACGAATACACGGGGTTCCGCGTCCGCAAAGCCCCACATGTCTGGACGGATTGTGCCCTCGATCTGTTGTACTTTGAAGCGAAGCGAAGGCAGGTCGGGTGAAATGCCACGTAGCAGCTTTGTCATGCCATTTCTAGCAGCTTCACTAGATTCGAGCACGTAGGCAAGTGCATCTGTGGCGACATCCTCGTTCACCTGCGAGAATCGCTTCTGAATAATGTGGCTGAATACGGTGCTCATAGCTTCCTTCCCCTGCCGAACGATAGGGTGAGCTGCCGAGAGCGCGCAGCGCGCTCAGTCAGCTCCACCCGCTGGTTGGCCTCCGGTCTCGCTTGCTGCGGAACTACTGCCCTCAGTCCCCTCAATCTCAATCTGCAATGCATCAGCCAGAACGCCAATGACTGCTGGAATGCCCATCTTGAGTGCGAAGAGCCCAGGAAGCGCCAAATCACCTTGGGTTTCCTCAGGCTTGTCGCCCGAATAGAGGATGATTCCGTTCTCGATTTCCGCAGCTCTGACCTCCCCCCAGTCCGAGTAGATTCTGTGGGGAGTCTTGAGATTCTCTAGCTGCTCCCGTATGTCCTTGGCATCGGGTGAACACGGTGCCAACTCGTGAGCAAAGCCATTCCGTACCTTGCGTAAAAGGCTCAGGTCATGAAACAAGTCGCTATCGAGCCAGCCAGCACAGTAGGCCACAGCAATCTTGGAGGAAAGGCTACTGAACGCCCCCCCACGGCTGTAAAGAGATTCCCGAGCTTTCCTGTTCCCAGATGCAAACTCAGCACATAGTTTGCGTTCGAGCATGTGGTCTATCCACGAAAGAACAAGCATGATCATGCCTCGGGGAGACTCGTGCTCAAGTGCTTTCTGAACACGGTCCACGACCTGTGAACTGAGTTGGATCCTTCGGTTCATCTTCCTCACGGCCGACAATGCTTATACAGTCTGTATGAAACGGGAAACACAAACTGTCTCTTTCTGTATAAGAAGTTCCCGGCTCTTCTCACGTATTTGTATAACATCTTTCAATCCAAATAGTTACCAAGTTTTTCTCCGTCGGCCGCCTCTGGCTTATACAGACTGTATAGACCGGCCTAAAGCCCATCCACCGGGCTGCGAACGCCCTGTCCTCCTTTGTTCAGTACGTGGGTGTAGATCATGGTCGTGCTGACGCGGGCGGTCGAGCGACTTCGGGCCGGAGGCAGAGGGGGTCTGTTCGATTCCTCGTGGAGCAGCCGGCTCGGTCGGGGCCGGCACGGCCCGGCCATCTGTCCCATTCGACAAGCTCAGGGCAAGCTTTTGCACTCTCAACATCGAATTCTCCCCTGGACGCAACCGAGACAATAGCACGATGCATCGAATACGTCAACGTCGTTTTCCACGATCCCGGTCTGTCGGGGCGAGGTAGGCGGGTGTAGGTACCGAGCATCCCGCGGCCGGCTGCAATCTGTCTCTGCTGATGCGTGCCACTACGTCCAATTGTCGCGGTACCAGGTGATGGCGCGTTCGAGACCTTCGCGGAAAAGGACCACCGGCTCGAAGCCGATGAGCTCTCTGGCGACGGTGATGTCGGCGAGGGAGTGCTTGACGTCGCCGGGACGGGGCGGCGCGTAGATGGGCTTGACGTTCTTGCCCACGATCTCGTTGATCATCGCGATGATCTCGTTGACGGTGATCTTCTCGCCGCAGGCAACGTTCACGACCTCGCCATCGGTCTTGGCGGCGCGGGCGGCGCAGAGGTTGGCTTCGACTACGTTGTCGATGTAGGTGAAGTCGCGGCTCTGCTCGCCGTCGCCGTAGATGGTGGGCGGCTGGTCCTTGAGGATCGCGGTCACGAAAGCCGGGATGGCGGCGGCGTACTGGCTGGTCGGGTCCTGCTGGGGTCCGAACACGTTGAAATACCGCAGTGAGATCGTCTCGAGGCCGAAGACCTTCGAGAACACGGAGCAGTAGTACTCGCCGACGAGCTTGCCGACGGCATAGGGAGACAGCGGACTGGTCGGCATGCTCTCGACCTTCGGCAGCGTCGGCGTGTCACCATAGGCGGACGAGCTGGCGGCATAGACGAAGCGCTTGACGCGCGCGTCACGCGCCGCCATCAGGAGCGTGAACGTGGCGTCGACACAGTGCTGGTGCGTCGCGGCCGGGTCGTCCACGCTGCGCGGCACTGACGGCAGCGCCCCTTCGTGCAGGATCACGTCGACGTCCTTGACGACTGAGCGCGCGACGTGCTCGTCGCCCATGTCCGCCTCGACGAACTCGATCTTGTCGATGACGCCGTCCAGATTGCTGCGCTTGCCGGTGAGCAGATTATCCACGACGCGCACGAAACAGCCTTCGGCCACCAGCCGCTTGCAGATATTCGAGCCGATGAAGCCCGCCCCGCCCGTTACCAGAAACTTCTCCATCCGAACCCTCAGAGTTTGCGATTTCCTACTTGCTGTTCACGCTTGGGTCTCCCGCCGCAGCCGGCCAACTCCCAGGCACGCCCGACGGGATGGCCATGATACTAAATCATGCATCACGATTCGTAAATCTCAAATTCCTCAAGCGGAATTGGCGGCCAGTTGCGGTTTGAGGTACTTCCGGTAGGCTTTGAACTCTCTGCGGAAGTAGCCGCCCTTTATGGCCTCGGCGCCGAACAGCACGCAGCCGATGACATTGGCGCCGACTTCGTGCAGCTCGAAGATCGTCCGCTGGGCCGCCCCGCGGCGGGTGGCGGTGGCATTGAACACCAGCAAGGTCGCGTCGGTAAGTCGAGCGAGCATCTTGACATCGCTGACCAGCAGGACGGGAGGGCTGTCGATGACCACGCGATCGTAGTGTTGCGGCACCCTCTGGATGAGCTCCCTCATCGCCTGTCCCGCCAGCAGGTCGGCGGGGTTGGCGGTAGCCGGGCCGGCATAGATCAAGTGCAAACCTTCGATGCCGCTCGGGTGAATGGCCTCGTTGACGGCACACTGGCCCAGCAGCAGGCTCGTCAGGCCCGGCCGGCGCTCGCCGCTCGCTTCCGAGGCGCCGCGCGGAAAGACCAGATGCAGTCGCGGCTGACGCAGGTTCGCATCGATCAGCAGGACTTTTTCGTGCTTGGCGACGAACGCTTCCGCCAGGTTGCAGGCCAGGGAGGTCTTGCCGTCGCTGGGGTTGCCGCTGGCCACCAGCAACGTCTTCGGTCCCGCTTCGCCGGCCAGATCGATGTTGGTGCGGCAGCGCCGGTACGACTCGCCCAGCAGCGAGTACGGCGCCTGGCGGACCACGTGACACAGGTCGACATCGTCCACCGCGCGGTCTTCGTCGGCGTCGGGAACCACACCCAGCAGAGGCAGGTGCAGGAAGCGACGCACGTCACTGGGCGTGCGCACCAGATCGTTGAGCGTTTCCAGCAGCAGCGCCAGCCCCAGGCCGGTCATCAGGCCCAGCACCGTCCCGCCGGGAATCCACAACAGGATGTGCCGCGACAAGACCATCTCCAACGGTGGCGGCGCCTCCCGCAGACGCTGCACCTTGGGCGTCTCGGGGTCGTTGAGCATGAGCGTGACCTTCTCGATCTGGGCCTTGATCTGGTTGAGCACCTCGATGCGTTCGTCGCGCTTCTGCACGATCTGTTCGTGGCTGATCCGTGCCTGGTCGAGTGCCTCCTGCTGCTTCTGGGCCTCGCTGCGCATCCGCTGGAGCTCGCTGAGGCGCTCCTCCAGGACGCGAAGTGTGTCACGCGCGTTGTAGAGATTGGCCAGGCGCGTCTGCTCGGCGATCTCGCTCTTGCGCTGGTTGCGCTTGGCCTCGATCTCGACGATCTGCTCCTGCGTCTGGCGCACGGTCGCGTGGCCCGGCCCGAACTTGGTGAGCCGGCCGGACAACTGCGCCTGCAAGAGCACCAACTGCTCCGCCAGCGAGACCATCACCGGGTCGCGCTCGATCGCATACTCGACCTGCTCGGTAATCGGTCCCTCCGCCAGCGCCTTGAGATTCCCGACGTCGGCGCGAAGCTGCTTGACCGCCAGCATCAGTTCGTTCTCCTGGAGCTGCAGATCGTTGAGCCCCAGCGTGATCGTATGCTGAAAGTAGCGGCCCGCCGGCTGCTCCAGGTCGGTAATGCCGGAGCTTTCGCGCAGACGCTGCAGGTCGCGCTCGCTCGCGGCGATCTGTCCCTCGATGGCGCTCTGCTGGCTGGTTAGCTCGATAAGTCTCTTGCTCAGCTCCTCGCGCTTGCTTTCGCCGTGCCGGCTGACGAAGAGGCGTGCCATCTCGTTGACGATCAAGGCCGCCTCCGTCGGACTGCCGCACGTCATCGACAGGAGAATCTGGTCCGCTTCGCGGTGGGGAAACGCCGTCAGGTTCTTCTCCAGGTACCGGACGGCTTTGACGATCTTCGCGGGATCCGCCTGGTCTTCACCTTCCGTGTCACTCCCGACGTACCGACGAAACCACTTCGTGCTACGCACCTTGTCGCTGTTGAGCAGGTCCACCAGGCTGTTCTGGCTCCTGATGAGATTGGCCACCGCGACCCGATGGCCGTACTGGATGTCCTGCTGGACCTGCGTGGTCACAATCTCCATGGGATCGGTCTCGACCGGAGGCAGGACCTGCAGCGCCGTCTCGGCGCGGTACAACGGCAGATAGCGTCTGACCAGATACCAGCCGCCGGCGCCCGCCAGCGCCCCGAACAGGGTCATGAGGAAGATCAGCCACAGGTGGCGGCGCAGCATCCCCAGAATGTCCTTCGGCGTCAGCGCCGAGGCGGAAGCGCGCGGAGCTGGCGCAGGTCTCGGCTTCCTGCCTGACGCCGTCGGGTTCTTCGTCATTGTATCACTCTCCGATTCGCATCCATCTGCCTTATCGCATGCAAGGATGCGGAACGCTTAACGCTTGTCGCCGGCACTAGGGCAACCGCTCCACGGCCAGGCGAATCCGCTCTCTGACGGCATCGGACGCGGTCTCACCGGCGACCTGCAACGCCTGGCGATAAGCCGCCAGCGCCTTGTCCTTCTCACCCAGCGCTTCTCGTATCATACCCCAGTGCTCGTACACCGCTGCCGGCGGTGTCCCCACAAGCTCATACTGCTGAACGGCCGCCACGATCGCCTCGTCGGCTTCGACGTTCCTGCCGTTCTTGTGCAGCACATAGGCATACGTATCCAGATAGATCGCGTTATCCGGATCGACCGCTAGCACCTTCCCGGCGTATTCCAGCGCGCGGTCCAGGTCCCTGTCGTCCTGCGCCAACAGATAGGCCAGGTTGTTCAGAACACTGCTGTTTGTCGGCATTCGGGTAGCGAGACTTTCGTAAACGTCGATAGCCCACCGGAGATACTGTTTATCGGAAGTCCGACGATACGCCGCGACCAAAAGGTCCCCCTTCCGCTGCAGGTACGCGCTCTGGTCCTGGCTCTGCGGAACGCACAAGGCAATGCACCTGTCCATACAATCGACAGAGTCGCCATAGTCCTCCCGCACCCGAGCGAGATGCGACATCATCAGATTCGCGGTCAACGCAGACGGATCGGCCTCCAGCCGTTGACGCCAGTAATTGGAAACCTCCTCGGCGGACCACATGGAGCAAACGCGTGACAGAACCTCAGCCGCCAGCATCTCGTCGTCGTACACCCGGTCGATCGCCTTGCGGCAGTAGTCCCTGGCCGCCTCCGCATCCCCTTGCGCCTTCTTCGCCTCCGCCATGCGGCACAGCGCCACGGCCGCGTACGGCGTCTCGAGGTGGCGAGCCCCCTCCTGCTGGATCTGGTCCAACGACTCGGAACGCGACGCGCCATCCGGCGCAGCGGCACTGAGAATCAAGGCGTGCAGGTAGCCGTCCAGCGCCGCGCCGTACTGCGCGTCTCGCGCGCCGCCCGGGACCGCCGCCAACTGCTCCTGCCTGAGCCGATAGGCCTTCTCATACAGCTCGCGCGCCCTGCCAAAGTCACGTTGCTCGATAGCGAAAGCGCCCGCGCGGAGCCGCCACGGAATACTGCCGGGCAGTCGAGCGAGCGTATCGGCATAGAACTGGCGCAGGGACTCCTCGCGTCCCAGTCTCCGGTAGATGCTCTCCAGCAGCGTGAACGCCTCCCCAGGCACTGCCGGTGCTTCCAGAGCTGCCTTCAATTCGTTGACCGCCTCGTCATCTCTGCCGGCCCAGAGATACGCCTTCGCCAGGGCGACGGTCGTGGCCGGGTCGTCCTCCAGCGCACGGCTCTTCGTGAAGTTGGTGACCGCCTGATCGAACGCGCCGGTCAGCACGCAGATCTCGCCACGCAGGCGCCAGGCCAAGGCGTCCTGCTGGTTTGTCTCCAGGTTCCGGTTGGCCAGTTCCAGCGCGCGCTTGACCTGTCCCTGACGCTTGGCCAACAGCGCCTCCAGCAGCCCGAGGTGAGCATCGTCGGGGTAGCGCTCCTTGAGACTCTGCAACCGGTGCTTGGCGTCCTGCACCAGTCCGGCGTCCAGGTACGCGCGAATCTGGGCCAGCCGGTTCGTGACGGTGTCTTCGAGCGCCAGCAGTTGCTCGGCGTACGTCTTGACCGCCTGTCGGTCGCGCGTGGCTTCAGCGATCAGGACGAGCCCCTTCAACGCATCGGTCCGCAGCGCCGGGTCGTCGAGCATCGGTTCGAGAAGCTGCCGCGCCTCTTCGTATCGACCGAGACGGAAGTAGTGCCGCCACAGGAGGCGGCCGTCCTGCGACTCGACCAGCAGTTGCCTGGCCTTGTCGTTCTGGCCTCGGGCGCGGTAGTACTCCGCATAGCTTTCCAACAGCAGCGCGTTGGACGGCTCCATCCGGCGACCCTGCTCGAAGGCGGTTTCCGCCATCGCAAACAGCGCTTGCCTTCTGGCGTCATCCGTCTCCTTCAGAGCGGCGCCGGTGGCCAGTCTGCCCAGCATGACCGCGTTGGCCAGGGTGGGCGCATTGGCCTGGATCGTCTGGCGAATCGCCAGCGCCTTGAGCGGCTCGCTGTCCCCGATCAAATCGGCGTAGGCCATCAGCACCTGCGTGTCACGCGGGTTCAATCGAATCGCGTGCTCCAACGCGCGCTTCGCCTCCAGGCTTTGGGCCTCTGAGACACCGGCGCCCTGGCGATGGTTGCGGACCAGCAAGGCATTGGTCAGCGCCTTGGCGATGACCGGATCGATCGGGTTGAGGTTCGATGCCGTGCGGGCGTCCTCGATCGCGGCGCGCTCGTTGCCGGCCTGCGCGTGAATGTTACCACGAAGCATGTAGCCGTAGGAAAAGACCGGCCGCCGCCGCAGGCACTCATCCAACTCCGCCAGCGCCTCTGTCTGCCGGCCGCGCGCGAAGGCCAGACGGCCGGCAAAGAGATGACCCGCGCAGCCGTCGAGGTTGTCCGTCCTGGCCTGTTTGACCACCTCCTCGGCCAGAGGCCAATCCTCTCGGTAGCAGGCAACGTCGAAGAGCCGGCCGGCCGCCGCCTGGCGCGGGCTCAACTGCTTGCTGTCCAGGAAAACCGCTTCGCCTTGACCCTGGGCGGATGTCGTGGCGTCCAGGACCTTGCGCCACTCGGCAATGGCTTCGTCGAGCCGGTCGTTCTCCTGATAGAAACCCGCCAGGGCCATGGCGCGCGCCGCGGAGTCCGCGATATGGCCGATCGCCTGGAGCCTCAGCTCCTGTCGTCGAGACGACGAGCACGCGCCGGGATCCGGCTCAGACAGCAGCTCCTGGTAGAACAAGGCTACCGGACTGTTGGGCAAGCGAGTCAGAAACGTCTTGACGATGTCCCGCGCCAACGCGATCTGACGCCCTTCGATCAGTGTCTCGCACAAGAGCGCCAGATGTTCCTGCTGACTGACGTCCACCTCCCGTTGCCATAACTGTCCGGCGAGCTGGGCCTGACGCTTGCGATAGCCCAGCAGCTCGGCCTTCATGGCAGCGACGCTCTGGTCGGCACCGTCGGCTGAAGGGGCGCGCGATCCGGCGCGCTGAATCGCCTCCTGCAACTGCACCGCCTGGGCGCCCAGCAGTGACAGGTGTACGCGCATGGTATTGGGGTCGGCCGGATCGAGGCCGGCCAGGTTCTCTTCGGCCTCGGTCAGATGGCCGTTAGCGATCAGCGTGCGGACGCGAAGCTGCCGGCTGCGCGTCGTCGCGCCGAATCGGTCGTCGAAGCTGTTGACCGCGTTCAGAGCGGCATCGTAAAGGCCGGCGCGCAGCAACGTTCTACCATAATCCAGCAGCGCCTCGGGCCGCGCGGTCGCGATCCCGGCGCGCAGCGCCGATTCGAAGAACTCGATCGCGGCACCGACCTCGGAAGTATCCTCGAAGGCCTTGCCCAACGTGTAGGACAGTAGTGCATCCACCTCGTCGGTGGCACTGGTGGCGCCGATTTGCTCGTAGGCCGCGTACAAGCTCCGGATCGCGCTGTCGGTGTTGTCGCGAGCCAGCTCCAGCATGCCCTGCCACTTGACGGCTTGGGGATTGTCCGCCGTACCTTGGATCTGCCCGATCTCGTGGACCGCACCCTCGGCCTTGACCAGAAAGTCGGCACGCTCGGAAGCGGACTGTGGCAGCGCGAGCACACGCTCGACACAACAGGTCGCCAGCAGGGAGCAGAGCGAGAGCCTTTCCGCCAGAACCGCGTAGTGGCGCGGGCCGGGCGTATCCTGAATCTCCGGCCGGGCCAGGGTCGCTTCGGCCAGATCGATCGCTTTACGCAGCGCCGCCTGATCGCCACACAGAGAAGACCGGCGGTAGTGCAGGGTGGCCGCGAAGCGCGCGTACTTGACCGTCGCCGGGTCGAGAGCAGCAGCCTTCTGAGCGGCCGCGATGGCTCGGTCGAGCGGCTCGCGACCGTCCTCGAAGCGCACACTGGCTGCACAGTAAGAATAGAATTCCGCCAGCGCCCCCTGCGCCTCGGCGGAACCGGGAAATCTCTCCGTGAGCGCCTGGTACTCCGGTTCCAGGGCTTTCATCCTGGCGCGCGCCTCGGCAAGGCTGCCGTCCTGCGCCAGGGTGAGCTTTCGCGCCAGCACGTTGATATGGGCGCCGGGCGCTTCCGGCGTCGCGGCAACGCCTTCGGCAAGAACCGCTTCGGCCGCCTGGATGGCCGTCTGCCGCCCATCGAGGTTGGCTCGCGAGGCCGCGATTTGCGCCGTCTCCAGGTAGACGGCAGCCAGATACCGATAGACCGCGGCATGGTTGGGATCAAGCTGTCTCGACCGGTCCAGATCAGTCTTGGCTTCTTCAAGCGACCGCTCCGGCGCGGTGACTGCACCCATGCGCGCCAACTCATATGCCGCTCGCCCTTTGAGGAAATACAGATACGGCCCGATCGCATTGATGCCACTGTCCCAACCGGGAGGCTCGGCGACGCCGAAGCTCGGCTCCCACGCGGTCTTGTCCTGGGCCAGCCAACCCTCGTCGCCGGCCTGACCGATCAGTTGCGTCGCCTGGTCCGATACGTCTTTCCAGTAGCGATCGACGTCCCGGCCAAACTCGCTGAGGCTGTCGGCCAGGATGTAAGCGTGCTTGAGCCGTCCGAGCCGGGCCGGCAGGTTCTTCGGGTCCGACACGATGACCTGTTCCCAGCAGGCCAGCACGCGGCGCCAGTCGCCCAGCGCCTGGTACACGTCCGACAGCTTGAAGAGCAGGTCGATTTTCTGGCCCAGCGAGTCGCTCGCCTCGAAGGCCTTGGCATAGTTGTCGCGTGCGGATTCGTACTGCCTGGCGGCGAAGGCTGCGTCGCCATCCGCGATGAGCTGGGCCGGGTCGTGCGTGCCCGACAGAAGCACCACGACTGCCAGCAGTCCCAGAGCGACGAACACCGCCGTGCCGATCAAGGCGACCTTCCGGTTCAGGCGTCTTCTCGCCATCAATTTCTCCTGTTTTCAGCTATTCACATTCCAGCCTGCACGGCGAAAGGGAGGCCCTGTATCAGTCTTCTGTACCTGCCGATGGCCAGTGCTCCCGCTCCAGGATAGGCAAAACCACGCTCAGGAGCCTCTCGGTGGCCGCGATAGCCTGCTCGCGGGTCGGCCCCGTCAACGCCTGATTGAAGGCCAGCTCGACCTTACTGAAATACGAATGCCTACCAAAGATGTTTTGATTCAAAGCCGCGCGGGCATCGTCGCGTTTGCCTTCGTACCGCCCGTTGACGCGGAAGAAATACAGCACCGGGAACCTGCCGGCCATGAGGAACGCCTCCCGGCCTGAGCTGCCGAAGAGCAGGTAGCGCGCCGGAATGCTGCGCGTCTGGCTGCCTGGGCCCGTCAGGAGTCTGACGTCCTCGGTTTCCAGACGGGGATAACCGCTGCCGGTATAACACTCCTCCGGCACGTGGGGCACGCGGTCGGGCGTCGGGTAGTATGTCACGAAGAGCAGCATCCGCCGCACCGGGCTGGCCTCGGGCTCGTTCGGGTCTTCCAGCACCCACTGGATGTAGTCGGTCGTGCCGAGCGACTCGATCACCTCCGTGTTGTCGATGGTCTGCTTGCTCACGACCCGGTAGGGCGCCAGCGCTGATTCGTCCAACAGATCGAACGATTTCTGCAACGGCAACGGCTCTTTTTCCAGATAGACGCCGAGCGTGCGAGTCGCGATGGACATGCTCGCGACTGCCATCGTCAGCACGGCGACGCAGATCACGAATGCCGGCTGGAGAAAAGTCGAATTGGTTCGCGTCGGGCCGGTCATCGCGCCACCCTCGTGCGGACGATCACGTGCTCCTCGCGCCGCGGCGTCTCGTCCACGAACAGGCTCGACATGAACCACGCCAGGAACCCGTAGAAACCGAGAGCGAGCGGTAACATCGCCAAACCGAGCGCATCGTGCCAGACACCCTGCGCATACTTCGGATCGACGAGAACGTAGATGAAACCAGTAGCAGTCACGCGCACGATGTTGCAGAGAATCGCGATGGGAACCGTGCTGACCAGCAGCACGAGCCGCTGCCACCACCGACGCTCGTGCAGGTAGGCCATCGCGACTCCGAGCGCCGCAAAGGCCATGAGCAGGCGCATCCCGCTGCATGCCTCTTCGACGTCCAACGCCGGCTCCAGGTGCCTGCCGTGGTAGGCGATGTCGATGACCACGCCGTTGACATGCGCCTCGATGCCGCCGACCGAATTCAACAGCGCCGTCGCCGTCGTCGCCGCGATCCGGCGCAAGGGGATGGTCAGCTCGACGTAGTAGCGCCGCGGCAAAGGCACCGCGAAGATCAGGAACGCGATCGGCAGCCACGTGCGAACGAGCAGGCGCCGCCCGCCCAGAAACCACACCACCGCGCCCAGGGCCGCGATCAGCGAGAGCGGTCGAAAGTACGCGTAGCCGGCGGGGCTGACGACGTTGAACGCATAGAACGCGAGCACGCCCAGCAGCAGGACGAGCCCCAGGTAGTCGGGACGCGTCTGCCCCGGCGTTAGCGGCGCCGGTCGCCCGCCGGCCAGCAGTTCAGCCAGCGGATCGCGTACGTGCTGCAGCGCCAGAATCTCCGCGCGTTGGCGATAGAGGAAGTAGAGGCTGAACAAGGGGATGAGGAAACCGTGCGACCAGCTCGGGTCGGTGGTCCAGAGGCGAACGATATGCGTGATTTCGTGACGGAAGAGCAACCCCAGCAGCACCGCAATGAACGCGGCCTTTACGTATGCAGACCTTGCGAGCGGGCTCGACCCTCGGTCCGGCCCGGACGCACTGGCAGCCCGTCCCTGGGCCATCGTGGAGCCAACCCTATCGACCATACATCCGAAGTTCCATCACAGCCAGCTCGGCAGTCGGAAGCCATCGCCGTAGTCTGCATCCGCAAAGTTCCGGTCGTACACGAACGCGAATCCGTACGCGGCGCGGAAGGCACTGCGCAGCACCGCGCGCCAGCGCGAGGTCGGATGCGTTCCCACGTTGATCAAATCGTGCGGCTTGATGAAGAAATCGGGCTGCTCGCCGCTGGCGATCTTGTCCAGATCGACCATGACGATCTCCTCCTTCTTCTCGCCGATCCGGCGGATCACCTCGCAGTATTTCGGGTAGGCCAGAGGCCCGAGCCCGCCGGCCGCTGCGATCGCTTGCTTGAGGTTCATCGGCCGGCCCGTCATGTTGACGGCGCCGCTGCGCACGACGTTGCCGGTGATCCAGAACTCACCGATGACGTCGACCGGCACGTGGATGGTGTCGCCGGGCTTGATGACGATGTTGTAGCGCGGGTCGCCGCTGAGCAGCTTGTCGGCGGGAATCTTCAGCAGGCGCGTCTGGACCGCCTCGGCCCATTCCTCCTCCATCGGCAGCGTGGGCAGCTCGCGCGCGGTTGGCGGTGTCACCAGACCGGTCGGCGGCACTTGGCCCGGCCGCACCGTGATTGGCACCCACTGGCCATCGCGGAAAACCCACTCGACCTGCTCGCCCTCGCCGGCAGACGTCGACGTGCCTTGGTTCTCACCCTGGCTCTGGTTCGTGTCGCCGAACTCCGCCATCGACTGCACGATCTGGTTCGGATTGATCCTGCTCGGCGGCACCGGTTCGGGGTCTGTCAGCAGCCGAAACCCCTCGGGCAGCACCGACGCGGACACAACCTGCCGTCGTGCCGGGGCAGTGACATTGTCCTTTGGCTTGGGGACATCGACCGCAAACTTCGCCGGCTCGACCTGCGACGCGCCGGCCACCTTGTCCGTCGCCGGCCACGCACTCTGCGCCGACGGTGCGATCAGATCCAGCATCTCGCGTTCCAGCTCGAACCGCTCCGCCGGCTCGGAAGGCTCGGGAATCTCACGCTGCCGCACCGACGTGACAGAACCGCTCGGCTCCGGCGCGACCGGACTCGGTATGCGTCGCCCTGGCGAAGACCTCGACGACTCCGGCGTGATCAGCTCGAGCTCCTCCATCGAGGGCCCTTGCCCTGGCACGCCGCCCAGCGTGTCCTCCGCCCGCGTGACATAGATGTTGCTGACGTTGAACTGGTTCGGCCCCTGCGCCATCGCCAGCGCATCGGTCAGCCGGAAGTCGTACCGCGGGATCGGGTAACGACCCGGCGCCGGGATGCCGTTGCCCAGGATCGAGAACGTCCGCTGCTGCGAGTTCAGCAACGTCACCGTCACCGACGGCTCCTTCAGGATGTTGGGCGAGAGAATCTGCTTGATCTCCTCCTCCAACTGCGTCTCGGTCAGGCCCGCCGCCTGCACCACGTTGACGACCGGAATCGAGATCTTGCCGGTCTCGGAGATGATGTAGTCGTTGGTCACCGTCTGGCCGTCCTGGTACAGCTCGAAGATGGTGACGCGCACCAGGTCGCCGGCGCGCAGCATGTAGTCGCCCTTGACCGCGACGATGTCCTTCGGCTGGGGCTCTTGGGCATCGTGCCAGGCCGGCGCCGCCTCCTCCGCCACGCCCAGCGAATCGAGAATGACGTTGACCGCCGGCGTCGGACGGAACCGCCCGATCTGCGTCGGGTCGAGCGTCTTGGTGCTGCACCCGGCGTAGGGCAGACTCAGGCCCAGAATGGCCACCCACAAGCCTGCCTTGCGAACTCTCGTCATAGCGCCGGTACTCCTCACGTCGCGGCGATCCCGACCGCCGCTGAAACCTTCACGAATCGACAGTAATTGAATCCTTCGATGAGATTTATCGGTTCACGCGCCGACCCGCTTAAGTCTTTTGGGCGGCTCCAAACCGAATATCGAAGCGAATTTCCACCGCCGCGCGCCTCTGGCGCCAACGCCCATCCTGCGACACCTGTGACGCGCCCTATAATCCTCCCGCTCCCAGGCCAGCCGGCGCGCCGCGGAAACCCGAAAGACCGACCCCCACACTTTCCCGTCGCCACGCCCCGCCGTTTTCAGTACTGAGACCCGCGTTCCCACTCCCACGCATTCACCCTCTTACGCTCCCACGCATCTACGCTTCTACGCTTCCACGCTCCCACGCTTGAACGCTCCGCCAGGAGCGCCGAGATACGAGATGCGAACACCGAGATACGAAACGCGAGCGACGAGCGACGCGTTTACCGCACATTTCCCCCTCCCCCTAAGTCCTTACCATTCGCCCTGTTACGTGAAATTACGTGAATTGCAGATATTTGTTTGCTATACACCGAAATTCATGGTATCATACATGCCAGTGTCGGCCATGCGCCGTAGGGGCAACCGGGACCCCAAAACGCTATTTCCGCGTTTTGGGAACCCGACCCTGTGGTTGCCGGGGCAGGCACCGGGGCCTGCCCCTACGTGTGATGTACGATCGGGACGCGAGTATGACGTGAAACGGAGGTGAAGCCATGCGGAAGCGATGTTGCGAGCACTGTGCCAACGCGGTCCGGCCGACGGGCCGCTTGTACCGGATCGTCCTGTACAAATGGCCGGGCCTGCTCACGTGCCTGTCCCATCCCGACGCGCCCGGCCAACTGCTGGGCGTCCCACCCCACGGGACCTGTCCCAACTTCCGACCCAGGCCCAAGCCGCCGCTGCGCCTGGAACCGCCTCCGCCGCCCGACGAGGACTCCCGCCTGATCCCGCTGACGCAGGGCAAGTTCGCGATCGTCGACGCGGCCGACTACGAGTGGCTCAGCCGGTACAAATGGCACCTCGTCGCGCCGGGCAAGCTCTACGCCGGACGCAAGGAAGGCGGCAAAACGATCTACATGCACCGCGAGATCATGCAGCCGCCACCGGGCAAGATGGTCGACCACATCGACGGCAACAGCCTCGACAACCGCCGCCGCAACATGCGCAACTGCACCAACCAGCAAAACATGCAGAACATCCGCAAGACCTTCGGCGGCGCCTCGCGGTTCAAAGGCGTCTACTACGACAAACGCCGCCGCACGTGGTACGCCCGCATCTGCCACAACGGCAAGAACATCAACCTCGGCACCTTCCCCACCGAAATCGAAGCCGCCCGCGCCTACGACAAGGCCGCCATCGAACGCTTCGGCGCCTTCGCCCGCCCTAACTTCCCCGACGAATGGCCGGAAGAGCGACGCCAGCGCGTTCACGCGGAGTACCGCGCAAGCGTCGCGCGTCGCTCGTGACTCGTATCTCGTTGTTCGTATCTCGCATCTCGGGACCGGCTGTCGCCGGGATGGTGTGAATAAGTAGAAGCACCGTTCGTAGTGTGCCCGTCAGGGCATAGGGTTTGTAGTATGCCCGTGAGGGCATATGAAACCTCAGATGCAGCCAGCCCGGGAATAGCGTCTCACGACGCCACTACGAACGAGGAATAGCATCTGACGACGCCACTATGAACCAAGACATGAAGGCGTTACTCCGCAGACTGCCCACGTTTATTGCTTGCAGCGAGGGACAATGTTCTCTATGATAGGACTGGATCTTTTGAAAGGGCGCGATACATGAAGAATAGAGCGGCGGCTTTTCTGTTGTTGTTCATCCTCGCACTACCAGGCCACAGTTGCCATGCCGCGAGGATATACGGGACTTTTCACCCAGTGCCGCTGGAACTACATCCGAAACCCTGGCCGCGGGATGTGATCGTGCAGGTCACGGGACGTTACTTCCAATACGATGACGTCCGCGAGTCTGTACACGCGATCCAATTCAGGAGCCGGGATGATTTCGCGAAGCTTTGGCCGTCCGTGCTGTCCGTGAAGACGGAGGGCGCCCCTCTGATACTGAGGCGAGGGCCCTCCTCCTGCCGAGAGCAACTCCTCATTTCCTCCGGCGTGTACATACTGTACCCGATGAGAGGTCCGGCCCGGAACACGAGGCCGGGCATCGACCCAAATCTCCTGGACACCGTCCTGGGCTCTCCCGGCCCAACGCCTGAGTACATCCAGGTCAAGGACAACAGGTGGGAATCCTACCAGGACGCGGGCACGCGACTGACGGGAACCGTAGACCATCCGGAGGGCATATATCGAGTAAGAACGGACATCATCCTCGTGGTCGACGGCAATATCGTCGATCTCAATCGCATCCCGCTGCCGAAGGACACCCCCATCATAGATGAGAGGTTTCCGGCGCCCCTGCCGGCTGAGCATTGAGGTCGTCCCTGGCACAGGTCCAGAAACGGGAGAGTTCGGGGGCAGAGACCACGGAACGCGGCACTACTCAGATATCGGCTTCCGGTACTACAAGGCGGGGTTCGTACTCAATGTGGTGCCAATCACTGAGAGCCGGGGAATCCGCCGCCCATCCCTTTCGCAACGTCAGCTTCTTCATGTCAGGCGCTTGATAGACAAACCGTTGGTCGTATTGCCTGTAGAGGGTCGGCATCAGATTAGAGAAATCCAGAGGATCGCCGGGCGGAGGGAAGCTCTCGAAGATGGTCCCAAGCGACTGCTCGTCCGTGTTTACGAGCGTTAGCGCAATAGCTTCATATTTGGACACGTCATTCCGAAGACCGACTCGATTCGTCAGCCCGGTCAGGGCCAGATGGTAGCGCTGAATAGCCTGATGAGGCTGGCCGTCGCTGAGTACAGAAACATCGTTTGTCCTCACTACGCCTTCGGTCGATTGAAGAGGTTTGGGCGCATTCGGAGGAACGGGGCCGGGACGATTCACACGGATGAGGCCCCAATAAGCGTAGACGAGCGATGGGTAGGTCATATGCAAATTCGTGCAATCGCCGCCAGCCTCTTCGAGGCGATTCGTCAGGTTTCGGAAAGCGTTGAGCGTTCCCTTCATGGAAACCGCAATCACAGGTCCGATGTCCCGCTTGGTGACGACAACATCAACCTGCTTTGTCTTGAGCCCGCCGATTATTGTCTGTTCGCCAAACCCGCCTGATTCGGGAACAAAACAGATCGTGCGCAGACCACCTCGTGTCTCCTCGACGACGAAAGGAGGTCTCGGCGTGATTTCGTCCGGATCGAATCCACCTTCCAGGCACAGGCGACACGCCATGTACCAATGCAGAGGTTTGATGTGGCGTTGACTGGTAGTGCCGTACGTCGCAAGCGCGAACTCACGCAGAGCTGCACGTAGGCCGATCCATCGGCACGCTTCAGGTTCTTTGGCCATAGTGACGCCACTGCCTCATTATCTCAGTACCTTCATCAAGCAGCCTTAGCGGACGAAGTTCGGCCTTCCGGACGTTCGGGAGTACGAGATTGGCTGCCTCTCGGGGCTCCAACTTCAGAAGTCCGCCGCCCAGAGGATGCCCTTCAACTTCGCAACTCAGCCGGGCAAGCGAGGACGACCAACCACGGCGCAGGGCTTCAACAGAGACGCCATTGTTCAACCTGACTGTATGCACTGAATTCGTGCAAACGCACTTGGCGGAATTGGCCACAAACGCCACCTCGTGACCGCTCATGTACGCCAGAAAGGCATCCGGAACGTGAACGTCAGGAACCACATACCACGGGTCTCTCATGCGACACTTGTACGCCTGCTTCGCCTGCGTTGCCTCAGACGTCTGAAGATGGCGCACAACGGCTGAAGGCAGCGTCTGGCCGTCACCGATTCTAAGAAGGAGAACCGGCTTATCTTGGTTGAGCCAGGCCCGGACAGTCGCATGGGTGACAGCCGCGCGGGGCAGGGTTCCCCCGTTGCGAACCGAAGGATGCAGGAACCTCTGCGGTATGCCCGCACGCTCCGCTTCCGAAGGGCGCAGATGGAAGAACGAATTTGCCCCAGTCACGTATCCGATTCCTACGCGCGCCACATCACCCAGCCGTACCGTCGTCGGACCATCCGCCAGTTCACGATAGAACGATCGAATTGCGCCGGGCAGGAGAAACGGACGAAGTCGCGACCTCCAGTGCCGCCAGTCGGTCAGCGATACGCGTTCGAAATCCTGGGGGACTTGCGGGTCGTAGCAGAAGCTCTGTCGTTGCGTCAGACGGATATGGTCCGTGCTCCCGCCGAACCCGTCAGCATAGAGCAGCCAGCAATCCTCAGACAAGCCTGAAAATACTCTGTCTTGAATCGCGATAACTAGAACTACTGAGAAATTGCCAGCGAAATACTCCAACAGCGGAACAGCATAGGTCGCATGTCCAATCTCTGCAGGAACGACAAAGGCCATGCGCCCGCCCTTCTTGAGGAGGGTGCTTGTTGCTACCAGGAACGGTGCCCAGGAAGACGATAGGGAAGAGAAGTTTGCTCCGTGCCGCGAGCACAACGCCAATGCTCGCTGGCGTATATCTCCGGTCCACCTTTGATAACGGATGAACGGTGGGTTGCCCGCTGCACAATCAAAGCGTTGGTTAGTCCTCTCGGCCCACGTGAAGAAATCACCTCTATGGATCGTCGCCCATGGTGCTCCGGCCGTCGCCTTCGGAAGGGCGTAGCTATCCTGCTCCACGCCGGTGCTCTCGCGGTGCAGCGCAAGAAACCGCCCATCTCCACACGATGGATCGAGCATTCGATCGGTTGGATGTCGAACCGCCCACCGAACGAGCGAAGCCGCGACCCCTTCGGGTGTGTAGTATACCCCGTTCTGCTTGCGAACCTCACTCTGCATGAGGCTGAGCATACCACACCTGGGCTGGCCTTTCCAGCTTTTCCACAGGTCCGCGGGTGGCACGCATAAAGGGCAAACCAAGGCCAAGATGGGGTCCAGGTGGCACCCCAGTCCTCGGGGGTGGGTCGGTTGCCGCCTCTGCGGGGCTGAGGCCTCAATTCCATTCCCAGCCGGGGGCGGCTGGGCCACATTGATAGGCATTTGTCAGCACGTAGCATGGGCATCCTGCCCATGAGTATCACGGGCGTCTCGCCCGTGGAAACAGGGCCAGAGCCCGTCCTGAGCGAAGCCGAAGGAATGGCCCTGCGACTCACGGGCGAGACGCCCATGCTACGAAAGCCGCACTGATCGCCAGCATATCCCGACCACACCCTCGGATGGACATGCACACCATGTGGAGGCGAGGAATAAAAGAGAAACGCCTAAAGGCGTCACTCCGAACGACAACGCATTCACGCTTCTACGCTCCCACGCATCAACACCGTCGCGGGCGACGGCGACGAGCGACGGGGCACGGGGCACGCCGGAAAGGACGCGGGGCCGTCATTTCCGAATGATATCCGTTATCTTCATGAGGCGGCTGGTATTGTCCCGTTCGGCTTCGGAGAGTTTGTCGTGGATGTAGCGGATGGTCTCGTGGATTTCGGGGATGACTACGTGCTCCAATACGTTGACCCGGCGACGGGTCATTTGCAGTTCGACCGCTAACAGGCGGGCTTGCTTTTCCTTTTCGGCCAGTTCGATTAGCAGGTCGAAGGCGCGTTCGAGGGACAGCAAGGCCACGTCCATCTCGCCTGAGGTGGTGGCGTAGCCGTAACAGATGATCTCGCCTTCGATGTCCTTGAGCAGGTGGGGGACCTTGACGTTCATTACGGAGGCGAACTCCATCGCCATGCTGAACTTCTTGGTCGGGACCGCCAATGCCGCGGTGACGTGCTCGGGCTCCATCGAGGCGCGGGCCAGCATGAATCGGCGGAACGTCTGCGACAGCTCGCTCTCGACCTGGCGGCGCAGCGGCTGGATGTCGCGGGCGATCTTGATCAACTGGCGCGAGATCTCGTCGCGCTTCTCACTGAGCAGGCGGTGACCCCGGCTGGCCAGCGCGACGCGCTTGCGCAGGGATAAGAGGGCCATGCGTGTGGCACTTACGTTGGATATCATGGCAAGACCCTGTTGGAGCGTGGATGCGTAGAAGCGTGAATGCGTAAACGCGTAGATGCGTAGAAGCGTAGAAGAGTCAGAGCGTGGATGTGTCGGAGTCGGTTCATGGTTCTATTTGCTCGTGCCTTTGTTCTTGCCTGATTTCAGGTACTTGATGAAGTTCAACGTCTTTCGCCGCAGCGACTCGACTTCTTCGAGCAGGGCTGTCGGCTGCAGGTATTTCAGCCTCCCGGCTATCACAAGCTGTGTCTCCAACTCGGACAGCGAGCCGAGAGCGATATAAGCAAAACGGATGTACTCATTTCTCGAAGATCGGGCGGCGCCTTCCGCGATATTACTTGGATAGGACACCGCTGCTCTTCTCATTTGTGACTTCAGTCCATACTCCTCATCTTTCGGAAACGCCTTGGTGGCTTGATAAACGTGGTCAACCAAGTCGATCCCCTGCTGCCAGATACCCAGGTCTTTGTGTGTCTTGCCCATCATTCCCCTCCTCAATTCTGCATCGCTGTAGTCCTGACCTGCACACATCCACGTTATAGCCCTTCTAGGCTCCAACGCTTCCACGCATCTACCCATTTACGCTTCTACGCATCTACGCTTCCACGAGGCTCACGCTTTCTCGCGAAAGCGTGGCATGTACTTCTCGATCAGCTTGACGTCGATGCGCTTGAGTTCGGCGTTCTCGAACATGCTCAGCAGCTCCCAGCCGAGATCGAGAGTCTGGAAGACGGTGCGGTTCTCGTAGTAGTCCTGGCCGATGTAGCGGGCCTCGAACTTGTTGGCGAACTCCATGTACTTGCGGTCCTCGTCGGAGAGGGCCGCTTCGCCCATGATCGTCGCGAGCTCCTGCATTTCCTTGCCGCGGGCGTAGGCCGCGTAAAGCTGGTTGTAGAGGTCGGCGTGGTCCTCGCGCGTCTTCTCCTTGCCGATGCCCTTGTCCTTCAGACGCGAGAGGCTGGGCAGCACGTCCACCGGCGGGGAGACGCCCTGCCGCCCGAGCGAGCGCGAGAGGATGACCTGGCCTTCGGTGATGTAGCCCGTCAGGTCGGGGACCGGGTGGGTCTTGTCGTCTTCGGGCATCGTCAGGACCGGGACCATGGTGATCGAGCCCTTGTTGCCCTTGATCCGGCCGGCCCGCTCGTAGACGGTCGCGAGGTCGGTATACAAATAGCCGGGGTAGCCGCGACGGCCGGGGACCTCTTTGCGGGCGGCGCTGATCTCGCGGAGGGCTTCGCAGTAGTTGGTCATGTCGTTGAGGATGACGAGCACGTGCATGCCGCGCTCGAAGGCGAGGTACTCAGCAGCGGTCAGCGCGAAACGCGGCGTCGCGATGCGCTCGATGGCCGGATCGTTCGCGAGGTTGACGAACATGACGGCGCGCTCGATGGCGCCGGTGTTGTGCAGGTCGTCGATGAAAAACTGGGCGGCCTCGAAGGTGATGCCCATCGCGGCGAAGACGACCGCGAACTCCTCGCCTTTGCCGAGCACGGTGGCCTGGCGGGCGAGCTGGGCGGCGAGATCGTCGTGGGGCAGGCCGGAACCGGAGAAGATCGGCAGCTTCTGGCCACGGACGAGCGGGTTGAGGCCGTCGACGGTGGAGATGCCGGTCTGGATGAACTCGTTGGGATAGTCACGGGCGTAGGGGTTGATCGGCTGGCCGTTGATGTCGAGCCGCTTGTCGGGGATGATGGCAGGGCCGTCGTCTTTGGGGACGCCCAGGCCGCTGAAGACGCGGCCGAGGATGTCGGGCGAGACGCCGAGCTCCAGCGGCTTGGCCAGGAAGCGGACGGTGCTGCGCTTGACGTCGATGCCGCTGGTGCCCTCGAAGACCTGGAAGAGGACGCGGTCGTTTTCGACCTGGAGGATCTGGCCGTGGCGGATGGAGCCGTCGGGCAGCTCGATGTCGACGATGTGGCCGTACTTGGCTTCGTCGATCATCTCGACCATCATCAGCGGGCCCTGGATGCTGGATACGGTTTGATACTCTTTTACCGATAGCATGTGGCACTCCTATAGTGGCGAGGCCATCTCGGCCTTGACTCGCGGGCAAGATGCCCGCGACACACAAGGGCGGGACGCCCTCGCCACGGCATGGTCTCCTTCTATTTGGCGGCGACGGTCCCCTGGAGCTGCTTCATCTGCTCTTCGATCCGCGAGCGGATCTGGCCGATCTTGTCGATCTGGTCCTGCGGGATGTACTTGGCGCGGGCGATGTCCTCGCGGACGGCCAGCTTGAAGATCTCGGCGGTTTCGACGCCGGCTTCGATGGCTTCGAGCGCCTGGTGATGGAAGTGCAGGACCGTCTGGAGCATTTCGTACTGTTTGGCCATTGAGGTGTAGGTGTCGACCTCGTGGAAGGCGTTCTGGTGGAGGTAGTCCTCGCGGAGGGCGCGGGCGGTCTCGAGGGCCAGGCGGTCGCGCGGCGAGAGGGCCTCGGCGCCGACGAGGCGGACGATTTCGCGCAGCTCGGATTCCTGCTCGAGCAGACCCATCGCTTCCTTGCGCATCCGCTCCATCGCGTCGCCCTGCTCTTTGTCGTCGAACATCCTTTGGAGATACTGGGTGTAGAACGAGTACGACGTCAGCCAGTCGATGGCCGGGAAGTGACGCTGGTAAGCCAGTTCGCCCTTGAGCGACCAGAAGACCTTGACCACGTGCAGCGTCGCCTGCACCACCGAGTCCGACAAATCGCCCCCCGGCGGACTCACCGCCCCAATCACCGACAGCCCACCCTCCCGCTGCGGATTCCCACTGCACTTCACCCGCCCCGCCCGTTCATAAAATGCTGCTATACGGGCACTTAGGTACGCTGGATAACCTTCCTCAGCTGGCATTTCTTCGAGGCGGGTGGAGATTTCGCGCATGGCTTCGGCCCAGCGGCTAGTGCTGTCGGCCATGAGGGCGACGGTGTAGCCCATGTCGCGGAAGTACTCGGCGATGGTGATGCCGGTGTAGACGGACGCCTCGCGGGCGGCGACCGGCATGTTCGAGGTATTGGCGATCAGGACGGACCGGCGCATCAAGGGCTCGCCACTGCGCGGGTCCTTGAGCTCGGGGAACTCGGTCAGCACATCCGTCATCTCGTTGCCGCGCTCGCCGCAGCCAACATAGACGACGACATCGGCATCGACCCACTTGGCAAGCTGGTGCTGCACCACGGTCTTACCCGTCCCGAACGGACCCGGCACGCACGCGGTCCCGCCCTTGCTGATCGGAAAGAACGTATCGATCACGCGCTGCCCACTGACGAGGATGTTCTCCGGCGCCAGCCGTCTGGCAATCGGCCGCGCGTTTCGTACCGGCCATCGTTGCATCAGCGTCAGCGTCGTCTCGGTCCCATCCTCGCCCGCACAAACCGCCACGGTCTCCTCGACGGTATAGTCGCCTTCCGAGATGCTCCGGATCGTGCCGCGCACGCCCGGCGGAATCATGATCTTGTGGACCATCAGCGTCGTTTCTTCGACCTCGCCGATAATGTCCCCAGGCCCCACCTGGGTCCCGTCGCCGACGGTCGGCTTGAAGTGCCACTTCTTCTCGCGATTCAGGCCCGGCATGTCACTGCCGCGGCTCATGAACTCGCCTTCTGCACTGACCAGCTCGTCCAGCGGCCGCTGGATCCCGTCGTAGATACTCTCGATCAATCCCGGTCCCAGCTCCACGCTCAGGGGCGCCTCGGTATCGAGCACCGGCTCGCCCGGGCCGATGCCGGTCGTCTCTTCGTACACCTGGATCGAGGCGGTGTCACCGCGCAGCTCGACGATCTCCCCGATCAGGTTGATCTTGCCGACGCGCACCACGTCGTACATCCGCGCCCCGCTCATCCCCTCGGCCACCACCACCGGACCCGCCACCTTGACCACGCGACCTACTCGTTGCTCTGCCATCACGAAAACCTTCTCAATTGTCTGCCAGGATGTTGATGCCGGTAGCCATCTTGAGGACCTTGCCCAGCGCCTCAGTGGCGAAGCCTTCCGACTCGGTGGTGAACGGTATCACCACCACGCACGGCGCCGGCTTACTCTCCGTCGGCGCAAAGGCCTCTTCGGCGCTCTTGGCGATGTTCTCAGCCACCACCACGAGCGCATACTGTGCGGCCACGATTTTCTCGGCGGCCTCGATCACCTGCTCGCGCTGCTGGCCGACCGCGAACGTATCGGCGCCCAGCGTCGAAAACGGCATCACAAAATCCGCGTCACCTAAGACTGCAACTTTGCCTTCCATACTCGTATCTCGTGAAGCGTATCTCGTGAAGCGTGAAGCGAAATCCCACGGATTCGCTTGGGCGCTCAGTTGAGACGTTTCACCAGGTTCCTTAGCATTCTGCTCTCATGATCTAGCATTTCCAGGAGGGCCGCCTTCGCGTCCGATCCAAGGTAACCGAGCTCGGCGGCTATCTCCGTCTGCGTTTCCAACTCGGCACACGACCCCAGTGTCACGTACAGAAACTGCCGGTATTCCTTGTTGTGAAATCGATTGAAGCCTTCGGCTACGTTGGACGGGATCGAGACCGCCGACCGGCGCATCTGTCTGGTCAATCCGAAGATTTCCTGACGGGGAAAGCCGTTCGTCGCTTGGTAGGTCGCCTTCACGATCTCCATTCCCTTCTTCCAGACATCCAAATCCCCGAAGTTCGTTATCTTCTTATGCTCATGCTCTCTCATCATCTCACCCTCCCTCTCCATTCATTACGCTTCACGCTTCACTTTTCACGCTTCACGAATAACGCTTCACGCTTCACGAGATACGCTTCACGCAACACGATCCAGAATCAGCTTCGTGTCCAGGAGGTTCTTCTTGGCGGTCAGGATCAGGCGGACGGTGCGAATCTCGTGCTCCTTCATCAGCAGGTAGGCGACGATCACCTGCGGCCCGGCGGTGACCTGGCCGGTCGAACGGAGGAAGCCGATCAGGTACTCGTCGCAAAGCTGCTCGACCTTCAGGAACGATTGGCTCGACGTCAGGTACGCGACGCCGGCATCCACGATGCGATGATAGGGCGTCGCGAAGAACAACTGGCCCAGCGCCTCGCTACCCAGCTCCAGGCCTTGACGAAACCGCTCCAACTCGACGAACCCGCCGGCCAGCAGGCCCTGACGGTGCTGGGCGTCGGCAAAACGCAATCTCAACATGGTACGGATATTCGTCAGGTCGACTTGGATGCGGAACAGATTCAGCAGAAACACGCTCTCAATCCGCGCCGCCTCAGCCAGCTTGTGGTCCGCCTCGACCTGGTCGATCGCGTAGTCGATCTGGCGAATGTCCTTGTTCTGATAGTACCCCAGGACCGCTTGCTCGGTCGCACGCCGCATATAAGGCGGAAACAGGTCGTAGTTCTCCTCTTCCAGCACGTGCTCGATCAGCTCGGGCGGCATGTTGCCTTCTTCGCTGTAGTCGGCACCGAACGGCCTGTCCGTCAGGGTCCGGCGTAGCGCCAGGCGCAGATTCGCGAAGTCGTGGCGGCTCTTGAACAGCGCGACCACCGCGGCGTCGAGCATCCAGTCCGCGAAGAGCTCGCGCACGTTCGCGCGTTTCTCCAGCAGAACGGTCTGGACGTCCTCGAAGCGGGCGCTGCCCTGGGGCAAGGCGTACTCGCCGGCCGCCAGGGACGCGACCGCGGCGCTGAAGTCCGGCGCGTTGGCCATGTCCATCAGCACCGTGCGGGACAACAACTGCATTTCGAGCGTCCGCACCTGGGCACTCTGGGACATGTAGGCCCAATCGTCGCCGCCGACTTGCGGATACGTCAGGAACTCGAATACCGATTGTTCGGGTCGTGCTTTGGGCATCGTCCTCACGTCTAATAGTCTCTAACAGAACGGCCTTTCGACGGCGTCTTCACTGCACGCGTCGTAGGGGCAGCCCCCTGTGGTTGCCCCTTCGGCAGGCTCAGGGCAAGCTCTGGGCAGGCACAGGGACCTGCCCCTACAGAACATCGTGGTCATTCCGTCAGGCATTCTGAGGCTAGTGTCTAACCTTTCTGAAACAAGTCCTTGGCCAATTCGATCTGCAGGTCGTTGCGGGCCTGACCCAGTAGCACGTCGATCGAGACGTTGGTCTTGATCTTGCCGCGCCGCAGGAGGAAGCCGCCACTGAGGTTAGCTCGCTCGGCAGCCAGTTTCAGGTTGCCCTTGCCTCCGGCATTGAGCTTGCCGTTGACGGCATCGACGAGCGTCTGATCGATGCGGGTCTCGTGGCGTCCGATGACAACCTCTTCGTCGCCGGTCTCGACCGCTTCGCGCATCAGGCGGGCCATGAGATCGCGATACTCGTTGTCGGGCAACTGCTCGAGTCTGCGGCGTGCCTGGGCGAACACCTCGTCCAGGATGCGCGTTTTCTCGGCGAGGTATTCCTGGGCGGCCTCCATGCGTGCGGCCGCGAGGATATGGGACTTCTCGTCCTCGGCGGCCTTCTCGGCCAGCGCAGCAGACTCCTGCTTGAATTCGGCCAACTGCTCGTCGAGCCTGGCCCGTTCGGCTTGGGCCTTTTCGCGGGCCTGCTGGGCGATCTTGTCGGCCTCGGCTTTGGCGTCGGACAATATCTTGTCTATGACCTGTTCAGCTTCCATCGGTACCGTCCAGTCATCGAGGGTTCGGGTATCTTGCCGGCTGGGGCTTTACGCGCCGGCGGCCGCAGTCGCAAATTCGGGCCACTTGATGCCGAACCAGAGGATGAACAACGTCACGAGCAGACCCAGAATCGCATAGATCTCGACCATGACCGCGTAAACGACACCGGCTTTGAAGGCCATCTCGGGCCGCTTGGCGGCCATGAGGATACCGCCGGCACAGACCTTGCCCTGTTGAATGGCGCTGAACAGACCCGCGATGCCGACCGGCAGGCAGGACGCCAGAATCTGCAAGCCCAGCTTGATCCCGACTTCCTGGGCCAGCCCGCCGCCGAAGAAGTTCATCTGGAGCATGACGATGAAAGCGCCGAGGAACCCGTAGAAGCCCTGGGTGCCCGGCAGCACGACCATGACGAACATCTGGCCGTACCTCTCTGGCTTCTCGCTCAGCACGCCGGTGGCAGCCCGACCGGCAATGCTGATCCCGAACGCCGAGCCGATGCCGGCCAGAAACGCCGCCAATCCCGCACCCAACAAAGCCAAAGCCATTCCGTAATCCATTTCTGCAACCTGCCTTTCTTATCCGAATCAACTACTGACGTGTCCGCATGTAAATGTGCTTGTATTGCCGGGTCAGGGGCTCGAACTGCCGGCCGCCCCCGACGAGGAATTTCGGGAAGAACTCGACGTACTGAAGCCGCAGCGTGTGCACGAACGCGCTGAGCATGGCCAGGAGCAGGTTGAACACGTGCCCGCCGACCAGGATCAGGATCGTCAACACGAAACCGATCACCGGGATATTGCCGGCAATCTCCGCGATCACGTTGATCGCCATCGCCAGACCGGCGCCGACCATACCCAATGCCATTAACCGCAGGTAGCTCAGTACGTCACCCAGGTAGAACACGCTGCTGAAAACGTTGTAGAAGCCCATTCCGAGCCGCGCACCGATGCCGCCCTCGCGGTGGCTGAACAGGAAGATGGCAAGCGCCGGGATGATGGCCAGCAGGCCGAACATCTTGCCCAGCCCCGCCGGCACGACGCCTGCCTTGCTGGCGCCGAACAGGACGAGCGCGTTGAGCATGACGATCCAGGTGAGTTGATCGAAGACGGCCGCGACATAGTCTTGGCGTCGCAGATTGTGTACGAACGCAATCACCAGGCCGAAGATGAGCTGGAAGTAGCCCAGGCCGATGGCGATTCCGAAGAACATCAGCGGATTGGCGAACGGGTCGAACCACATCATCGCCTCGCGCACCGGAGCCAGCGCCGGGATGAACTTCTGGATCGCGTCGCCGAACCAGCCGCCGGTCAGGGCGCCCACCACGATGGTGGCGATCCCGCAAATGCCCAGCATCACCAGCAGCTTCTTGTCCCCCTGGATCTTCTTGATGAAGAGGGCCAGCAGGCCGATCATCAGCAATCCGTAACCGGCGTCGGCGATGCACATGCCGAAGAAGATCGCGAAGAACGGCATCAGCAGCGCCGTCGGATCGATGTTGACATACTGCGGCATCCCGTAGAGGCGCGTCACGACCTCGAACGGCTGAACGAGACGCTTGTTTTCGATCTCGACCGGGATTTCCTCGCCTTCGGCCGGCTCGACCTGCGTCACGCCGGCGGCGCTGAACCGTGACACCACGTTCTGCAGCCGGCTGAAATCATGCTTCTTGACCCAGCCTTCGAAGAGCACCGTCTGGCTGGTGGCCGGTGCGGTGTCCCGCGCCGTTTCGCGGCCGAGCAGATTGAGATAGTGGTCGTGAAGAATCTCCAGGTTCAGCAAGTGCTCGGCCAGGCCGGCGGCCTCGTTCGTTTGCTCCTGCAGGTGCGCGCGAGCCCGCTCCAGGTGCTCGCGGTGCTCGCCCATGAGCTCCGCCACGGTCCCGCGCATGCCCTCGAAGCTCACGGCCTCGAACTCCACGGTGCGCAGCGCCTTTTGCACCTCCTCGGCCGTCTCGTTGAGGAAGACGACCAGGTACGCAACCTTGGTGCCGGCCGGTCCCACGCGCTGCAGCGCCGCGCCCAGCTCGGCAATCTTCTCCTGGGCCTGCTCAAGATGCTGGGCGGGGATCAGGCCGGCGCGACAGGTAGCGCGATGGAAGCGACCGATCTCGTCGACCGGCGTCTGCAACGGCTCCCACGGACGGAGCATCTCCACGATACTCTGCTGATTGTCGATCTCGCTGGTGGCCTTATCGATGGACGTCTCCAGATGCTCGCACTGCTCGACGATCTTGAGCATCGCCCGGTCGGAGACCACTCTGTCGTATGCTTGCTCATCGACCACCGCGCGGGGCGCCAATGCGGCCGCGAGGCCCTTGGCCGGCGGCGCGTAGCCTTTGAGGAAAGTGATGGCCTTCTCCAGGCGCGCGAGCATCTGCTCGATATCTTTCGGTTTGCGCACCGCCTCGGCCAGCTCGGGAAACTCCTTGCTGACCGCCGCCTCCTGGGCGTTGAGCACCTGGCAGATGCCTTCGCGCTGCAAGGCCTCCAGCAGATCGGAAGCCTGGGAGCGGTGGCAGACGATCAACACCTTCGCCATTTGCACGATGGCCATGCTCAGCCCTTCAGGTAACTCATGACGCGGTCCACGGCGGCGCCGATCTTGCCTTCGGTCTCCTGGCGGAGCTTGTCGCGTTTGGCCTCGGCATCGACTTTGAGATTGGCGGCCTCTCCCTGCCCTTGCGAACGGGCCTCCGCGACGGCGGCGGCGATCGCCTTGCGGCGTGCCTGCCCGGCTTCGGCTTGGGCCGCGGCGCGCTGCTTGCGGGCCTCCTCGGCTTCCGCGGCGGCCTGGGCCTTCGCCTGCTCGACGATCTCCTGCGCCTCGGCTTCGGCCTGTTTGATCTTCTTTATCAGTTCCATATACCCCTATACCCCTACTGCCACGGCCAGATTGTGAGTGGGGAGTCTATAGCATCCCCGCAGGGATGGCAAGCAAAACCGAGAGGCATTTCTCCCCCAAGGCGTCCACCGATACTCACGGAGACCCCTGCTCCTCAAAATCCGAAGCACGAAATCCGAAATCCGAAACAAACTCAAACAACCCAAATCCCAATGACCAAAACTGACCTGACGGGAGGACTGTTTTGGATTTCGAACCTTGGTACATTCGTGCTTGTTGGACTAAACCGCTTCGCGGTAGGAGGCGCCATCGTCAGCCCTGCTCGGTCGCGTATGGCTGTCCCCATTCTTCTGCCCCAGAGG
>JAFGLV010000109.1 GCA_016927855.1 Sedimentisphaerales bacterium | reverse complement strand
TGAAGCTGGCCGCACCGAATTGATACGTGAAGAGCACATCTTCGGTCGCCGGCTGATCCACGAGGGGAGTCGATACCGTTGGCACATCGTTGATGCTGTTGACGGTGATCGATGCGGTTTCCGTTGCGGTACTGAAGGCCGACGTACCACCACTGGTCGAGGCATCGCCGTACGCACCCGGCGATCCGTCCGTTTGGTCCCAGGCGCGGAACGTGATGCCAGTTGCCACCGTGCCGTTCCAGTCCGCATCCGGCTGGAATCGGATGAGATCGGTGTCTCGCAAGAGCAAGGCGTTGTTGTTCGCGACGGCGCCGATGTCGTTCCAGGTCGTGCCCCCATCGGTAGAGAATCGCCAGTCGCCGTGGGTGCTGTCCACACCAATGATCGCGATGCCTTCCAGGGCACCGCCATCCACGTCGGTGATGCGATCCCCGGTGGCGGACGCGATGACATTGGCAACAGTCGTGCCCGAACTCGCGACGTCGTCTTCGTCGATTGCGCTCAGATACATGTCGCCGGTGTTGTCCAGGACCGGCGCATTGTTGGAGCTCGTCACGTTGAGTGTGACAGCAGCGACGAACTGGCCTTGCGCGTCCGTCCCCATGCCGCCGTATTCAACAAAATAGCGAGCGTTCTGGCTCCCCAGCTCGCTATACCATGCGCCGTCGTCCTGTATCCAGCTATGATCGGCGCCGCTGTCATTGTCCGGTTGACCCGCACCCCAGTTGTTGTACAAGCCCCCGACCGGCGTACCGCTAGCGTTTCCATCCCAAAACTGTGTTCCAGTCTCCGGCCCGGCCACCCAAGTCCAGTCCCCCTCAGTGCCCGCATCGCTCGCGGCCAGCCAGAATACCTGGCCGCCGGGAATAAGGTTCGTGACAAACGTGTTCTCGCCGGCGGACGTGAGCGTATGCAGGTACCCTTGTAGCCCCCCGAGATTGCTTCCCGCAGCCGCCGCCTCCGCTGCCGCCCAGGTGATCTGGTTGTCAACCAACTGGTAGTAGTGGCCGTTTTGCGCGTTGTAGCTGAACCCGCCCGGCGTGTCGAAATCATCACCGATGACAAAGATGATTTCACGGGCCGTCGTGTCGGGCGTGCCGCTGGTGTTCTGGTAGGTGACCGTCCGAAGCACTTGTTGATATTCAGCCGCCGAGGCGGCGCCGGACAGAATCAACTCACCTGTCGCGGCGTCATAGGATCCGGAAATCCCGAAGCCCGTTGCGAGCCCGGTGTTGAAGGCCAATTGATCTTCGCCCGCGTGGAAGCCGGACTTGATGCGCACCGCGGCCCCCTGCAGGGTATCGCCGCCACCATCGCCGTCGTCCACGGTGATTCCCGCATCGACGACCACCGCGCTACCTCCACCCGCAGCGGTGTTGCCGGGGTCCGTATCCGTAATCGTGGGCTGGTTGTCGAGAACTTCGGAGAAACGAGGAAGCCGGCCGGCATCAAAGTAGATCGCGCCGGCCCTGACGCCATCCGTCTCGAGCACCCAATCACCGCCGAGTTCGACGTTGCCGGTACGGTCCACCGAGGCCGCGAAGTTCACACCCGTCAGTTGTTCGAGCGACTCGATCAGTGCCTCCCCCTCGGGGCCGGCAGCCGCATCGCAGGCCAGCAGGTCAATCCGCCCGCCTGGAGCCACCATCGCTCCGAGCGCGTGCCAGAAGGCCTGCATGTCCGGGTTTTGCAGGGATTGCAGATCGACGACGGCCCCACCGGCAAGATGGAAACCGCCGGCTTCCACACCATGCGTGCCAATCGCAATGCTTTCAGCAAGCCGGCCGCCGAGCGCCTGGCGAATCTGCTGAAGGAGTGTGTCAAGCGAGGCGAGTTCACCGTCGAACACGACAGTGTGCACGCCATCCGCCGCCGCCGCCAGCGCGTCGGCTTGATGTACCGATGATGAAACAGCGAGGACGCGAGGTGGACCACCTTCGGCCGCATCATGGCCGAGAAGTGACGCCACCGTCCGCTCGACGGCGGCTCGGACGACGTCGCTGATGGGATCGGTGGAACCCACAGAGTCCATATGAGCGTCACCATCGGCATGGGCATCGGTCACGCCGTCATGATGACTTGGCGGATGGCTGTCGTTCGGATGGTCCGCAGCGTTATCGGCCGCTGCGTGGTCATCGACAATACCGCTGGCATCCAGGACGATCCGCTCCTCCAACCTCATCAGGCCTGAGGGCATGAGCGTCCGCGCCTCCGGAGCAATCGGTTCATCGTCCCTAGCCATGTAAACACCTGCGGTCCAGCGAGTCACGCGTCCTTATCGGACACTACAGCGGCAGACGATTCGGCGGGGACCTCGTCTCATCATCGACCCTGTCGAATCGCGGAATGACATCGCGTCCAGGTGAAGTATCCAATCCACGGCTTGAATCTTCGCTGCAACGAGCTGCCCGGAGCAGTCGGCCACACCGAATCAAGTTGATGGGTCATGTTATGGGGCCGATATCCGGCTGTGGAGGGGCGTAGGGACGGTCTGTCATCGCGGGAGCGTCAGTGGTGAAGTCGACCTTCACAACACGATCGGTGCGCAGCCTGATGATCGCTGCGCCGGCACTCGTGCTAGCGCCGACGGGCTGCGCGCAGCAACGCGGACTACAGGAGACGCGTGAAACAAATGCCGCACAGGATATGAGACTGTATCGGTCTCGTGCTCCCACTATCGAGGGCGCGTTGACCTTGGAAGATGCCCTCGACTACGCGGCAAGACACAACATCGAGGCATGGATCGCGGCGGAGGAAGTCCGCATCCAGCAAGAATCAGTAACACAGATGACCCTAAGGATGTTGCCCTCGCTGAGGCTCGGCACGGGGCATCAGGAACGATCGCGGTACGATGCGTCGAGTTCCCAAAGCCTGGAGACCGGTAACGAGAGCCTCGAGCCGTCGTTCTCGTCAGAAAAGCGCGGAACGACGTTCGACATCTCAGCCACATGGAACCTGCTGGATTTCGGTATTTCCTTCTTGCGCGCGCGGCAACAAGAAAACCGTGCATCTATATCGATGCAGCGTGAACGCCGCACGAGACAGAACCTCGCATTCCAGGTGGTGCGGGCATATTGGCGTGCCGCCGCGGCAAAGGAGATCGCAGGGCAAGCGGAGTTCCTGAACGCCGATATCTCGGCACTGCTGGAGAAGACACGCAACGAGATCGCAGCGAAGGCTATTTCGCAAGTGGAGGGACTCAAACGAGAAACGTCGTTCATGCAACGACAGGACGAACTCCGGCAGTATGAGCGCGAGTACCTCTCGGCAAAGACCGAACTTGCCAACCTGATCGGTCTGTCGCCAAACACGCCGTTCGTCCTGGCCCCTGTTGATTTCCAGGAGCATGTAAACACGGTACAACACGACACGGTGACATTGGAGTGGCAGGCACTTCGCAGCCGACCTGAGCTGTTCGAGAAGGATCTCGAACAGGTGATTTCACGTGATGAAGCATACGTCGCGATTGCACAGATGCTGCCCAGTCCGGCCGTGTTCTGGCGATGTGCGTACGACAGCAATCGCTTCCTTGCGTTCCGCCACTGGAACACCATCGGGATCAATGCATCATGGGACCTGCTGGCGGTCCCCCATCGGCTGTAACAACACGACCTGATCAATCAGAACACCGAGCTACTCGCCAAACGGAGAACCGCAATCGCGGTCGCGATACTAACGCAGTTGCACTTATCTTCAATTGACTGTCGTCAGGCGCTGGATCAATACGAGTTCAGCAAGGTCATCGCGGACAAGTACGAAGAACTTGTCAGAGCCATCCAGAATGCGGCCACTGAGGGCAAATCCCACTCTGGTGATATCATCGATCATCGGTTGAAGCGACTCAAAGCACGCGCCAGGTTCCTGACGTCTTACACAAACCTCATGATCGCGCAGGCTCGGGTACTGAACACGGTTGGAGGGGACCACCAACAACTGTCGAAACCCCGCCGGGACGACCAAGACATAAGCACGAGCATGTGGCCTTGCAGACCGCGTTACCGTCGCACCTCCGACAAGGACAGGATCTTTTCTGCGCGGTTCAAGCATGATTGGATCGCGATCAAAGGTCGGATGGATGCCGACCCCTCAAAAAGCGAATCGGCGGGAGACGTGGCGGCTCTTACGCACAACGAGGATCGGTAAAACGAGAGTAACTGATTAGCGGGTTCCGGGGGCCAGAAACACGGTTTCCTCCCCAAAACCGAGGATTCTCGTGGGTGTACATGCGTTCTCCGAGGCAGT
>JAFGLV010000108.1 GCA_016927855.1 Sedimentisphaerales bacterium | reverse complement strand
TTCCGTGCGGCGTGTACTGGATCGACCGGCCGTACGGGCCCGGCCGGCTCGGCTACGATGATTTCGAAGTCGATCCCAACCGCCTGCCCAACCTTCCCGAGATGGTCCAGTGGCTCAACGAGAAGGGCATGCAGATAGTGCTCTGGATCGGCCCGTTCTTCCAGGGTGAGATGGAACGCGTGGCGCTGGAGAAGGGCTACAACTTGGCAGGCCAGCGGCCGCAACGTAACAACTATCCGCTGTGCGATTTCTCCAATCCCGAGGCCAAGGCATACTGGCAGAAGGGACTCAGCAAGCTCCTGAGGCTGGGTGTAGCAGGCTTCAAACTTGATCGCGCCGAAGAGAACATTCCCGAAAGCGGTCCCTACAACATCTTCGACGGCCGCTCGATTCGGGAGAACCGCAACGCCTATCCGCCCATGTACCTCAAGGCGGCTTACGAGGTCGCGCAGAAGTATCGAGGCAACAACTTCGCACTGATGCCCCGCGCCGCCTACACAGGCAGTGCGCCCTACGGTGTGTTCTGGGGTGGTGACATCGGCGGAACGCAGGAGGGTCTGCGGGCCTCCATCATCGCGGTGCAGCGTGCGGCCGTGATGGGCTATCCGAATTGGGGCTCCGACACCTGCGGCTACAATCAGCAATTGATGGAGCAGGAGGTCTGCGGACGCTGGCTGGCGTTTAGTTGCTTCACGCCGATCATGGAAGTGGGCCCGACGCGTGACAAAGGCTTCTGGAACGTCCCGCGCGGTCGAGAGAGTGTCTACGACGCCGAGCTGATCGCCATCTGGCGGCTTTACGCGAGGTTGCACCAGCGGTTGGCTGACTACAGCTACGCGCAGGCCAAGGTCGCCAGCAAGACCGGGATGCCGATCGTCCGTCCGCTGTTTCTCGTCGAGCCCGAGGCTGACGCAGCGTGGTCGAACTGGTGGACGTATCAGTACGGCCCCGACCTACTCGTCTCGCCCATCTGGGAGAAGGACAAGCGTACGCAAGAGGTCTACCTGCCTTCGGGACAGAAGTGGCGCAACGCGTGGCGGCCTGACAAGGTCTACGAAGGCGGCCAGACCGTCACCGTCGATGCCGAGCTGCACCAGATACCGCTGTTCGTCCGCGTCGGCTCCGGCCTGGAGCTTGGCGACCTGAACCAGGAGTATGCCGAATCCAAAACCAGCGCCGAAACCCGACCCGACCTGAAAGCCCTCGACGCTGAGGTCAACGCCTGGTTCGAGGCAAACAGGTAACCATGTCCGTCAAGCGCTTGTTCGTGGGAGCGTTGGTAGTGGTGGCGGCCGCAGTATTCGCAGCTCTTGCCGCGAGACACTGGCTTGCTCGTCAGATGTTCTTCTCCGGGACTTGGCTCGTTGAAGATGCGAATGTCATCAGCCCTGAAATAGCGGGACGTTTCCTTTGGTGGCTCGATGATGCTCCGCGAGAAGTCGCGGGCGTCTACGAATACGATGAGGGGTGGCTCTTCTCGGAGACCTATCTACGGTTCGTCATTCCGGATTCCAATGAGTATGAGGTCTTCAAGACAAGAATCACCCACGACAATGTACAGCCATCCACTCTGCCGGACAGGAAGCTGCCGCCAACTGCCAAACACGTTCGGCAGTGGTGGACACCGCCGGGGGGCGCGGCGTACAACGCCGGTCTGGTCTACTTTGCCTTCGACGACCCGAACCAGACCGTCTACGGCCTTGCCTGCCGCGACTGACGGGCGCCGAGAGCGCCTTGCACATACCGCGGACCTCGGCTCGAGGCCTGCGGTTTCGGACTGCCGGCTAAGTGAACCTGCATGCACGTATGCTTCTGTCGCGGCCCTGAAAACGGACGACCACCTTTGTCCTGCTATTCAAAGGTCAGTTGTTTTCCCGGCCGGTCAGTCGCCAATAGATCGTATAGCGCTGCCCGAATAGCTTGTGGAACGGCACGAGCGTGACATCGCGTGGGCGCCCAACGTCGGCCGTCCTGAAAGTCAACGGCCGGCCCGCCACCGGTTTCACCCACGTTTGTGGGTCCGTCTTCGGATCGACGGCCATGACGGGGGCCTCGACGTTGCGGGCCCGGTTCTGGCTACGCTGGTTGACGAGGTATGTGACCTCATCCGTCAGGTCCTCGTTGCCCAACTCGCCGGCGAGCACGAGCGGGCCATACATCACGGCTGCCAGATTCGGGTCGTCCGGCATGGGACACAGCCAGAGGCTCATCGGCATGGTCAGTTCGACCTTATCGCCATTGGTCCAGGTCCGGGCGATAGAAAGGTATGAACCGGGCTGGGCCGTCACCGTCTGGGTCTGGCCGTTAAGCTTGAGCGTCACGCCCTCCGTTGCCCAGGACGGCACGCGCAGGCGCAGGTCGAACGTCGTGGGCTGCGCCGTTTGGACCGTCAGTGTCGTTGCCGAATCTTCCGGGAAGCTCGTTTCCTGTCGGATCTTGACGGACTTGTCTTTCCAGTTCAGCTCGCTGGCGATGAATAGGTTGACCCAGAGCGTATCGTCGTTGTGGAAGTAGATCGAATCGCCGTACTTGGCGTGATTCTCCATCCCGGTTCCGGTGCAGCACCAGAACGAGTTGCGTGGTGTGTGGAAGACCTTCCAGTGTCCCGGCTCCATCGAGACGTAGTACATGCACATCCCGGTCTTCGGGTCCTGTGTCGCGAAGATGCCATTGATGAGGTTCCGCTCGTAGTAGTCCATGTATTCCGCGTCGGGTCGCCAGGCGAACAGATGACGGGTCAGCTTGAGCATGTTGTAGGTGCAGCAGCTCTCCTGCGACTCGACGCTGAGCTGGTCGACCAACCGGTACGGCCCGCTGCGCCAGCCTTCGTGGTTGCTGGTGCCGCCGGTGCAGTAGCTGCGTCCATGCACGACGATGTCCCAGAAGAACTCCGCGATGTGCCGGTCATCGAGGTCGCCGGTTAGCTCGTACTGGCGCGCCGTGCCGATCATGTTGGGAATGAACGAGTTGACGTGCAGGCCGGTCAGTTCGTCGCGGTGCAGCAGTAGCGGATTGTTGTAGGCATCCGCGTTGAAACGCTCCGCCAGGTCGAGCCATTGTTTCTCGCCGGTGACGCCGTACAGGTTGGCGAGGACCTCATTCATCCCACCTTGCTCGGTCGCGTTGAGCATCGCCTGCATCGCGTCACGATCGAGCGGATCGAGTCGTCCTTTGGCCCACCGAGCCATCCCTTGGGCGACGTCGAGCGCCTGCGTATCGCCGCAATAGACGTACATGTCGATCAGGCCGGCGTAGATCTTGTGCAAAGTGTACCACGGCGCCCAGACGCGCTGTCGTGCAATGACGCGATCGATGAACTCCTCGGGGAAGGCGCTGAGGTAGCCGGTCCCGACGGCTTCCTGACACTTGGCCAGCTCCGCGACGATCGCGTCGGCTTTGGCCTTGAGCGCCGCGTCGTCCATGCTCGCGTGGATCAACGCGCAGCCTGAAAGGTAATGACCGATCGTGTGGCCGCGCAATTCCATCTGCTCCCACCCACCCATCGGCTCGCCTGGTGTTGCCAGCCCGGCGGTCTGGCGGAAGTGCCAGAGCAGCCGGTCTGACTCCAATTCGTGCAGGTACTCTTGCGTGCGCAGCATGGCGTCGCGAAACGGTCCATCGAGCAGCCGCACGTCGCGCAGGTCGAAGGGCTTGGCTTGCAGATCGACCGCCTCGCGACCGCTCGGCCAGACTGCGCCGCGCGTGATGACCGGAAAGGCACTCAATACGACAATCGTCAGAAGCATCTGTATACCGCGTTGCTGGAACATGGCAGTCATCCTTTCTGTTGGCCCGATACGTGTCACATTGCATTTGTATCTCCTGCGACGATAGCACTACCTCGCCTGCGTGTAAAGGGCAAGACGCATCGTAGGGTGGGCTTTTAACCCACGCGTTTGCTCGGCGCGCGTTTTGACGCGTGGGTCAAGAACCCACCCTACATCTCTCGTCATCAGGCGAACCGCACGTCGAGCGTTAAGGCCTGAGCGAGCAATTGCTTATATCGATCCCGAGAAACCTCGATAGCGCCGAAACGCTGCAGATGGCTCGTAGTGAATTGCACATCGAACAGGCTGAAGCCTTTCTGGCGCAGCCTCTCGACCAGGTGGACCAACGCGATCTTGCTGGCGTCGGCCCGGCGGCTGAACATGCTCTCGCCTGCGAACAGGCCGCCTATGCTGACGCCGTAGACGCCGCCGACCAGCTCATCCTCCATCCAGGTCTCGACGCTGTGCGCGAAGCCGGCCTCGTAGAGCCGGCTGTAGACTTCGATGAACTCGTTGCTGATCCAGGTCTGCTCGCGTCCCGGCGCCGGCTCGGCGCAGCGGGTCATGACCTCCCGAAAAGCGGTGTCGTAGCACACCGTGAAGCCGCCGTGACGGAGGCGCCGCGCCAGCGACCGCGAGACCTGAAAAGCATCCAACGGAATGATGGTCCTGGGGTCGGGATCGTACCAGTAGACGGTCCCGTCTTCCTCGGCCATGGGAAAGCAGCCTTGGCAATAAGCGCTCAGCAGGATCGACGGTGTCAGTGTCATCGCTTGTCCGTCCGAGGTGGGCGAGTGATTGTTCGCCCCCTACCGGTCAGAACCCCAGATGGTCTACCGGCGCTGGCGTTCCCTGGCGTGCGTCGCTGCCGAAAGCCTCGACCGCCTGGTTCAGCACCGTCTGAGCGCCCTGCGGATCGTCCGCCCAGAGCAGGATGCTCCAAAGGTTGTGGTAGACGCTCATGTCGTAGGGCGCCGATCGGACGGCGCGCCGTGCGGCTTCGATTGCGATGGGCGTCCGGTCTTGCGCGCGGTTGGCCTGGGAGATAAGAACCCACGCGGCCGCGGCGTTGGGGTCTTTGTCCAACAGGACGCGCGCGATGGACAGCGCGGTGTCGGGATCGCCGGCGGCCAGTCCCTGCAAACCGGCGCGCAACATCTCGCGCTCGATCGATCGCTTCGCGATCAGCAACGCCGGAAAGTCGGGGATGACCTTCAGACCTTCCAGGCAGTACGCGAGGCTCTCGTCGTACATGTTGGACGTCTGCGACAGTTGAACGTAGCGAGCCACCTGCCGCACGCGGTCGAGCCGCTCGCGGCGTTGTTGCCGCGTGGTCTCATCGACGCCGGTCCAGTCGAGATGCTTGTAGACGGAGTCCGAGCGAACGGTCTGGAAGAAGTTCCGCTCGACGGTCCGACCGGCCCGCTCGTGGGTCGTGATGAACTCGATGAAGGGGAAATCATCCGTGTTGGTCGCGTACTGCTTGACGAAACGCCGCAGGTCGTCCTGGTCCGCGATGTAGCAGCTCAGCACGTCGATAACGTCGCGCATGTTGATCTTGGCGAGGCTCTCCTTGACCGCCGGCTTTTCGAGTTCGCGCGCGATGTGCTGAATCGAGATCTTCTGGGGTTGCTCCGACCCGACCACGACGAAGAACGGCGCCGGCTCCGGCGTCGGATACCACAGCGTCACATACGGAAAGACCTCCGTCATCGTGCCCAGCACGCTGTTCATCACTGCCTGGCCTTGAGTTGTGTACGTGTCGATCCACGACATGAACATGCCATGCTCGTTGAGACGGTCCCGCGCGATCTCGAAGTAATCCCGCGCAAACAGCGAGCCGTTTTCCGCGAAGTGCGTCATGCCGGTGCAGTCGCTCATGATCACATCGTACGACTGCTCGGTCAGGTGCAGATAGTTGCGTGCGTCCATGTAGATCATGTTGACGCTCTCGGCAAGCTGGTCGCCCAGGTTCAGCTCGCCGAAGTAATCCAGCGCGAAATCGACGACTTCCGGCGCGATCTCGACGCAGTCGATCTGCTCGATCTCGTGCATAGCCAGGCACGCGGTGCTCTCGCCGGTACCAAAACCGACCGACAGCGTTTGCTGGGCGTACCGGTTGAGCAGGACGGGGAAATGCCCCAGCAGTTTCTGGTCGCCGCGGAAGCCGCGCGACGTGCCGGCGACGATCCGACCCGAGGTGTACAGATACAACGCGCCGTACCTGGGGTCCTTGTGCACGGAGACCGTGGTATTGATCCCCTCGCGCATCGCGACGATATCGTGACCGAACTCGCGCCCCGACAGCGCGACGGTCCGGACGAACAGCTCGCGCGGGATCTGGACCGCGCAGACCGAGACGAACATAGCCGCGACCGGCACGACGGCGCGAATCGTCCATTTGCGCGTCGCCGGGAATACGAAGGCCAGCCACATCAACGCGGCAACCCAAACGACCACCAGGCCCAGCGTGATGATCGACGCCTGCAAGCCGAGCAGAGGCATCAGGACAAAGCCGGTCAGCAGTCCGCCGAGCACGGCGCCGATCGTGTTGACACTGTAGGCCAGACCGGTCGAGAGACCTACTCGATGTACGCGATTGACCCACGCCTGCACCATCAGCGGAAAGCCGATCCCCATGACGATCGAGGGAATCAGAAAGAGGATGGTGCATCGGATCATCGGCTGGGCCATCAGCACCGGCACTTCTATCCCGAGCAGCGAGATTACGGGCTGTCCCGACGGCCAAGGTAGCAGCCGATAATTGTACAGGTCCAGCCAGGGCAGGTAGCCGACCCCGGTGGCGCCGAGCACGAACAGCACCGCGGCGTACGTCGCGGCCGGGTTCGTCACGTGCCGCACCAGGCGGCTGCCGATCATCGTCCCGATGACGTTGCCCACCAGATAGACCGTCAGCACGGCGCTGAAGACATACGTGAACGTCCCGATCGAGTGGATGATGCTGCGCATCCACAGCAGCTCGTAGCCGATAGACGCCAGCCCGCTCAGGAAGAAGCCGCAGGCCAGCAGCGCGAGCCCGAGCCGCGACGCCGTAGGGGCAGGCCCCTGTGCCTGCCCGGGGCAACCACGGGGGGTTGCCCCTCCAACGTCCGGCGCGGCTCGCCAGTTCGACATGCGGTGCAGCAGGTACCCGCCGCAGGCGACGCCGACGTTCAGAACTGCCGCGCTGTAGAGCGTCCCCATCACCCCAACGGTGCGAATCAGCACGAAGCCCGCCAGGAACGTCCCGGCCGCGGCACCCAGCATGTTCAAGGCGTAGAGCCTTCCCACCAGTGGTCCGGTTTCCTTCTCGACGGATGTGACGAAACGCGCCAGCAACGGAAGCGTGCTGCCCATCAGGACAGTGGGAACCAGCAGCACGAGGGCCGACAGCAGCGCCTGCCAGAAGATCACTACGTTCTGACCGGGATGGAACGTGCGCCAGAGCCACACATAAAACGTATCCGCAAGTCGCAGCGCCGTCGGAGACAGCAGCACCGATATCGTAATGGCCAGCTCGATGCGGGCATATGTACGCAGGGGTTTTCTGATCCGATCGCAAATCCGGCCCATCAGCGCCGCGCCGATAGCCAGACCGCCCATGAAGACCGACACCACGACGCTCGACGCGTAGACCGTGTTGCCGATAATCAGCTTGAGCAGGCGCAGCCAGACCACTTCGTCAATGAGCGAGCAGACACCGGAGACAAGATAGACGAGCACCAGGACGTTGACGACGAGCCTGTGATGTGGCACTACCTCATTTCGATGGGATGACGTCATGTATGCCAGTATCTTCGCACCTGTCGATGGCTCCCGCAGCACGCGTCACAGGGCCGGTCAGTTCCATTGTTCCAGGATTCAGTATAGTCCCAACGCCGCCGGGAGTCAACGCGAGTGTGCTCTAGGGGCGCCGCTGTTGCTGCTACGGGTCTTCGACTCTCCGCTCAGTTGGCGGAGTCCTCGCGTCCCGGCGTACCGCCGAACGTCGAACTGGCCCTCCAGGAGGACGGTGCGCTCCAGGTCGCCGGATCGCGTTGAGGGTTCGCCAGGGTCAGTGAGAGACCGTCGCCGTCCGTGCCGTTGTGCCAGTCGTCACTAAAGGCGAACTCGGCAATGGCACCGCCCCAGAAATCCACCAGCCGCAGCGTCTCGCCGTTGTTCGCGAGCTTGCCGTCGTACTCGCCGGCGATCAGGCCCGCTAGGTGTGCGCCGTAGCGCGAGAGGAAAGCCGCCTCACTTTGCACGACCAGGACGAAACCGCCGGGAGGCAGGCTCTCGACGTGACTGCCGCCAAACGAGAAGGTGATTCCGTCCTCAAACGAGACACCGGTCAGATCGAGCGTCGTCGCGCCGACGTTCTGCAGCTCGATGAATTCGAAGCAGTTGTTCTCGACCGCCAATTCGCCTCGACCTGCATCTGCTGCCGGCGGGTTGTACATGATCTCGGTAATCCGCAGGCCGTCGAGCATGGGCGCCGACAGCAGAGCGCCTGCTTCGAACTGGACGGGCTGTGACCAGTGGCTCCAGCGCCCCGTCGTGTCCTTCACGCGGCAGCGGACCCGGTAGGTGCGACCGGGCTCGACCACGCTGGCCGGGATCGCCATATAGGTGCTGTTCGGCGTCGTGATCTCCTCGCTCTGCCAGAGCGCGTCGATTTCGTACTTGCCACGCCGGCCCTGATAGTCTGGTCCCGGCAGCACAATGGGCTCCTCCACGGTGGCCGGGGTCTTCTCGCCGGTAAGTTGTATGTCGGCAAAGCAATCGGAACTGCCGCTGACGGAGGCATTGAGGACTTGAGCCGTGATGACGTTCGTGCCTTCGACGAGGACGTCGGTGACGTTGCCCAAGTCGTATCGAGCCCAGTCGATCATCTCTATCGCTGCCTCCGCCACGGCGCTGCAAGGCAATTCGGCGGACGCGACGTTGTCCTGGAAGACCAGGTGACCGTTGATCCACACGTTGATGCCGTCGTCGTACCGCAGTTCCAGAATGAGCCTGTCGATCGCGTCGAGACTCGTCACGTCGAAGGTCTTTCTCAGGTAGATCGTGCTGTAGCTGCCGCGCATGTCGTCCAGGACGGTAGTGATGAACGACTCTCCAAAACCGATGGCGGTGTTGCCGAGAAGCCAGGCGGAGTCGTCGAATGCCGCCGTGCGCCACACGCCCGGCGACACCGACGGCTCCCGGAGCCCTTTGAAGTACCGCCAGTTGTCCGATCCGACCAGGCCGATGGTCCCATCCTGCGTCGGCTCCACCGGCGGCGCGATAGGTGTACTAGGCTCGACCTCAGCGATGCGCCATTGCGTCGCCGCGAACGTCTGGGCGCCTTGCGGGTCGCTGAACGGCGACGCCTGGAAGATCAGACCGTTGGCGGGAAACTGGGCGTCTCCGGCGTACGAGACGGTCGGCGTGTTCGGAATGGCCGCGTCCGCCGTGTCCGCGATCAGCGCGTAGACGCCATAGCTGCCCGAAGCGACGTCGGAAAAGCCCTGGGGCGAGAGAAACGTCTTGTAGTATTCGATCAGGCCCTGCCAATCCCGGCTCCGCAGAAACTCGTTGTTGGCGTAGAACTGCCCCTTGCGGCTGGTGCGCGGATGATAGTCCCACATGGCACGGTTGGCTTCGACGAAGGTCTTGCCGTCGTAAGGTGCCGCAATGATCGAAGCAATCTCGTCGATCACCTGACCCGCCTGGTCGCTGCTCAGCAGCAGATCGAGCAGCTCTCTACCGCGATTGGCACAGGCGATCTCGTACGGCGGATACGTCAACGCGTACCGAAAACGCTCCCATTCTGTGTAGTGGGTCGCCCACTCGAACGTCAGGTCCAGGTCCCAGGGCAGCACCCACCACTGGTTCGTCTCGGCGTCGCAGTAGTAAATGCAGTTGGATTCGGGCCGCCGGTCGGAGTCGTTGATCGCGACACCGATCGCCTTGGAGCTGTAGTAGGCCGGAAGATTGACGTTCTGTGCCCACCAGTCCGGACTGCTGCTGCGCAAGCCGCTGATAAAGCTCGACACGTCCGCGCCGTTGGCGATGCGCGTCGGTCCCTGGTGCGTGGCGTTGTAGCCGCCATCCATCCGGTACATGTTGCCCTCGGCCAGCCCATGCTCGTCGAGGTAGGCGCCGTCGGGCTGCTCGATCGCAAAATACAAGCCCCAGAAATCGCCTTCGTACTGGTCGTTCGGGTTGGCCTCAGCGACGTTGTCGATGATCCGCAGTTGGAAGTAGTTCGTATTGCAGCTTGGCACGCCGGCCATGTTGTAGAACCGGAACGCCAGCGCCTCGTTCATCACCATCCCGCGCGTGCCCACGTCCCAACTGCCGGGATGCGGATACTGCCACCAGGGACAGACACCGGTCCCGACGTTCATCTTGTCCCATTTCTCCTGATACTCGTTGCCACAGTCGTCACGCGGCTGGAAGTAGTGACCTCGATTGAAGTCGATCTTGAGCTTGTTCTTGCCCGTCCGGAACGTCGAGGCCTGGCCCCGGACGCGGTAGTGGATGTTGTCGTAGACCTCGCCGTCGTAGACGAGCGTGCCCGAGAAATAGTAGGACGTGTTGTCGTAGGCACTGTTGTAGAGGCAGTTCATGACGTCGGTCTCGCGCGAGATCAGGTGATAGACCGGCAGCGACCGCATCAGCTCCTCGCCGTAGGTGACCACCTCGCTCCGGCTCGGGTCCGAGCTGCCCGGCTGGATCGCGCCGCGCCAGGCGGGAACCCCGTCATACACGAAGTAAGCGAAGTTCGGCTGCGGATCATCGTCGTAGGGCACTTCCAGATGGTTGCCTTCGTTGTCGATCAAGAAGAACCGGTACCGTACCAGCCGTCGATGCCGCTGCATGGCCGCAGGCAGTTGAGCCGTGTAGATGTCGTCGCCTGCGATTTCGTCACCGTCGATCCCGTCATCGTGCATTTCGACGGTCACCCAGTTGTTGCCGTAGGCGGGATTGTGGACGGTGGCCGGGTTGCTGGAAGGGTAGTTGGGCAGTGTTACCGGGACGTACGCGCCGGGGTCCACGAGCTGATAGACCAGCATGACCCTATCGACGCCGTCGGGGTCGGTGATCTTGGCCGTAATCGACACGATGTCGCCCGACTTGGGTTGCTTGGGCAGATGTTTCACCTGGCGGATGTGCGGTGGCGTGTTATCGGTAAAGACCTGCGTATTGCGCGCGCCCGGCGTCGGGCTGGCGGAGCGCCAACTGCCGCCCAGGTCGTTGTCCAACAGCGGATGGACCAACTGGATCGAGTGCGACGTGCCGGCCGTGCCGTCGGGGATCGGGTCGCCCACCGTCGGCCAGGGGAAGCCAAGCTGGTAATCGACCTCGTTGGCGACCGCACCGGTCGCATCGCGCAAGACGAGCCGCTCGCCTTCGTTATTGAGCTTGCCGCCAAAGGGCCCGAAGACCTTCTCTGTCGGCAGGTCAGCACGCTTGGTTTCCCACTTCTCCAGCACCTGGATCGGGTCCTGCGCCACGACGAGATAGCCGCCCGCCGGCAGCGTGGCGCCGGCGCCGAAGGTGAACGAAATGCCGTCGCTGAAGTACCAGCCCGACAGGTCCACGTCGGTTGCGCCGGGATTGTGCAGCTCGATGAACTCGACCCACTCGTAGTTCAGATCGGGGTCTTGATAAATCTCATTGATGACCACCGCGCCCGGCTGGCCCAGCAGGACGCCGCAGACCGCCTGTGCGACCACTATCGAAAACACCATCCGTCGGGACATGTGCATCACCAGTTCCCTTCCTCACATCGCATGGTTGCGTCGTCGTATATGGCTCGCTTCGGAGCCCGTCTGTTGCGATTGCTATCCGATTATAGCACATTCAGCCCCTCCAACGCAACGCCGGTCGGCGATCAGCGCGACTTGGCTTTGTGTGTCATTTCGACCGGAGAACTGGCGAAGGCAGTTCGGAGCGGAGAAATCTGGTCACGAACAAAGAACAGCCCGATTCGCAGCCAGATTCCTCCACACGGCCTTCGGCCCATTCGACTTCGCTCAGGGCAAGCTCTTGGTTGGAATGACAAGGCTATTGCCCGGTGTCGGTCGAGGAATTCACTTCCAGTTATGCACAGCACCCTGCAGGATGCATCCCAGCACCTGATTCTGGACTTGTGACCATACATGTGATACAATTCTATCCAGACGCGCACGAGCGCGACAGGCCGCCTGCGCCCGGCGCCCGCGTGACCTGACAGCGGATCACTGAGAGGACGAGACATGCGCAAGTCAGCCGCAGCGAGCATAGGCCGAGTCGTTTGGCTGTTGCTGTTAGGCATTTGTCTCATCTTTGTTCTCTTATGGACCTGGAGAGCCAGAAATCGTCTCCCGGACTTGAGCGAGTGCACGCGCTTGGAGGCTCACTGTCGTTACGGCGCGATGCACTATTTCTTCACCATCAAAGAACTGGAGAGCATATTCGATGCAAACGAAACGGCGTACATTCGATCCTGCGATACGTGGGTAGTTGAAGATCCGAATGTCATCAAGACCTTTGCACAACAGGCAAGTCAAGGGGTGTATGAGGGTCGGATGTGGGGCAGGAGCGTCTCACCTGCGCCCATCAAGATCGTCTGTTACCGTGCCGGCACTCGTGTCGCGTCGTTGCAGGTCTACGACGGGAAGGTGATCACTGGAAGCAAGATCACTTGGAGCAGCATGACCCTTCGCTATCCTGACAGGCTGGCGGATAGGTCGATCCTCGAGCCGGCGGGAATCCAGAGGCTCCGGCTGCGGTGGTGGTGTGCATTTTCGATAGGGGGTTTACACTTCGATGATTCCTACCCCGATCCCAATCACTGGTGCGATGCTGTTGCGGAGAGCTTGCGGCAGTACCGGATGAGTCGCGGTGGTGAACCGATGCGACGCACCTACACCGACCTGCAGATAGCTGCGATGTTCAGATGCCCCGTCGCGCGCAGACTGGCGAGTGCTGATGCGAACGAGTCGCGGGAGGAAGTGGCCGGTAGTGCGACGCGCGACCAAACCGTCCGTTCGTGGGTATCGGACTACGCGATGAACCCAGACTGCGGGCCGAATTCGCCGGGCGATACGGTGCTGCTGTTCGAGACGAGGGCGGGCTGGAACCAGCATGGCGGGCCGGAGTTGTTCACCTTCGACAACCACGACCCCAAAGGCGGCTGCGTCCTGCTCAATGACGGCACCGTCAAGTTCATCCGCACCAAGGAAGAACTGGCCCAGCTTCGCTGGAAACCCTAGCATTGATGATTGATGAAGGATGATTGGGAGTCGACCGCTTTGGGCCGCCAGCATGATGGAGGCAGGACCGGTGTGTCGCTTGGCACGCGGTCCGCGAAGTGCCCCCGAGAACCTGCCCAAGGGGGATGGTGATACCGCCGAACCATGTTGGCGGCCAAAAGCGGCAGACTTCCGCCTCGACAGAGGCGGCAAAAAGAGGTTCATACCGGTATTGCGCGCGGCCGGCCGAGGTTCGGTGGCGAACCCGACCTCCGACGCAGGTTGACATTCTCTCTCAGGGGCTCTGCCCCTGAAACCCCGGCATTTTGCGCTTTACGCCAGCAGCATGAGAAGGGAGTAGGCAAGACCTGGTTGCGCCGGCGACAGGCCAGGCGAACGGCGACCTGATGCTCCCCAGGGCCTTTGGGGAACAACCGCCGGCATGGCGGACCTGCGAGGCTACCATGCTGCTGGTCCAACGCGCAAAATGCCGAGGGTCTGGGGGCTGGTTCCCAGTGATCTTGGTCGCCTCCTCCCCTCCTCCGTCACCATATCCCGGCCGCACCCAAGTCGAGGGACGCCCGCGACACGGCTGGCGGGAGGTTGGGGGCTCTGGTAGAATGGGTGCGTGGTAAGAACGCCGGCGTCCGGAGAAGGGCGGGCACGAGAAGAACAATGGGGGCGGTGGGGCGGTACAAACTGCTCGAACAGCACCAACCTCTGATGGAGATGCAGCCATGATGCGCAAGATGCTTTCGATGTCCATAGCAGCCGTTCTTCTCGTCACCGCGAGCGGGTTCGCTGCGCAATGGCCGCACTGGCGAGGGCCTGCGCTCGATGGCTCGACCGACGCGCAGGGGCTGCCCGAGTCGTGGAGCCTGACGGAGAACGTCCTGTGGACGGCGCCGATGCCCGGCCCGTCGGCCGCGACGCCGATCGTCTGGGACGGCAAGGTCTTCATCAGTTCGATGGACAGCGGCAGCAGCGATCTGCTGGCCCTCTGCTACGACGCCGAGAGCGGCAAGGAACTGTGGCGGCGCACTGTCGCCCAGTCGGACCGGCAGATTCCGCGTAGCACGCTCTCGACGCCGTCACCGACGACGGATGGCAAGCGCGTGTTCTTCCTCTACGCCTCCGGCCATCTCGCGGCCTTCGATCTCGACGGCAACCCCGCCTGGTCGCGGAACCTCGAGACCGAGTACGGCAACCTCGCCTGCCAGTTCGGCTATGGCGCCAGCCCACTCGTTTGCGAAGGCAAGCTCATCGTCCAGGTCTTGCGGCGCGACACCGCCTGGCGCGAGCCGCGCGCAGGCGAGCCATTCGATTCGTTCCTGCTGGCGGTCGATCCTGACACCGGCCAGAACGTGTGGCGCCAGCAGCGTCCCCAGGACGCGCTAAACGAGTCGATGGACTCGTATGCGTCACCGCTCGCCTGGAAGAACGGCGACCGCACCGAGATCTTCGTGATGGGCGCCGACTACGTCACCGGACACGATCCCGCCACCGGCAAGGAACTGTGGCGCTATGGCTACGTCACGCGCAAGAGCCGGAACTGGCGCATGGTCTCGTCGCCCGTCAGCGGCGCCGGGATGATCTTCGCCTCGATTCCGCGCGGCGGCAATGGCCTGTTCGCGCTGAAGCCCAACGGCGAGGGTACGCTCTCCGACGACGCGATCGTGTGGACCTTCGACGGGCCCACGCCCGACGTGAGCACGCCGCTGGTGTATCGGGGGAACCTCTACGTCCTCGACGGCTCGCGCGGCGACAAGGTCCTGACCTGTCTCGACCCGGCCACCGGCAAGATGAAATGGCAAGGCGCGATCGGCAATCGCGGCCCTTGGCGTGCCTCGCTGACCGCCGGCGACGGCAAGCTCTATTGCGTCAACGAAGGCGGCGAAGCCATCGTCCTGGCCGCCAACGACACGGAGCTGAAAATACTCTCGCGCGTGGACATGCCCGACGCGCCGCTGCACGCCTCCGTCGCCATCGCCGACGGCCGCCTGTACCTGCGCACGGCCGCGAAGCTCTACTGCATCGGCACGTAGCGCGTTCGTAGTGTGCCCGTAAGGGCATAGGTGCGCGCGAATGATGATTCGCCCGCCCCAACAACGCCTGACGGCGTCACTACGAACAAGCGCGTCTCCGCTCTGCCGTTCCTTGTCCTTGCGGCGGCGTGCGTTTGACGCTACCTTATCCCCATGGGCACCTGCTCTTCTCTGGGCTGCTCGCGAAAGTGGAACCTCCGGCAGGAGAAGCGTCATGAAGCACAATTCACTGCAAATCTCGGCAATCATATCGGCATTCGTTTCGGCACTCCTGGCCGCACAGGCGGGTGCGTTTGAGAAATCTCGGCACGTTGACAAAGCGGCGTTCGCGGAGCCGCCGAAAGAGTACCGCGAGCACGCGTGGTTGACATACGACCTGTCGCGCGCGACCGCGGAGAACCTTGCGCGGCAGGTGCAGCGCTGGGCCGAGCAGGACACGACCGGCGGCTTCTACCTGGGCATGGGAGGCGGCAGCACGGCAGGTCTCTCCGAAGAGTACCTGCGCGGTTCCGGCCGGCGCGCGACGGACCAGGGGATTGCGTTTCTCAGCGAGGAGTATTTCGACGTCTATGCCCAGACCATCGAGGCCGGTCTGGCGAACGGCAACCCGCCGCTGGTGTTCTACGACGAGTGGGGTTATCCCAGCGGCATGGCCGGCGGGCATCTCTATTCGAAGTATCCGCAATATGGCGCCAAGAGCCTGGAGAAGGTCGAGCAGGACGTCACGGGACCAACTTCCGCAGCGCTCGACATCCCCGAAGGCATCACCATGGGCGCGGTGATGATGAATCTTGACACCAAGGAGCTGGTCGATATCAGCGCGAAGATCGACGGACAGCGGCTGGCGTGTGACGTTCCGCAAGGGCGCTGGAAAGTGATGGGCTTCTACTTGAACCCGAAGGCGTCGCTCGGCCAAGGCAACAAGAGTGGTTACGTCGACTACCTCGACGCCGAAGCGGTCCGCGCGTTTATCGACCTGTGCTACCAGGCGCACTACGACCACCTGAAGAAGTATTGGGGGACGGTACTGAAGATCACGCACTACGACGAGCCGGCCATGCACGTGACCAACGGCAAAGCCTGGACGCCCAGGTTCAACGAAGGCTTCCAGAAGCTGCACGGCTACGATCCGATGAAATACTACCCGGCCTTGTGGTACGACATCGGACTGGAGACGGCCGCGATCCGCAACGCTCTCTGGGGCTTCCGCGCCAAGCTCTTCTCCGAGAGCTACATCAAACAGCTCGACGACTGGTGCCGCACGCACGACATCATGCTCAGCGGTCACCTCGATCAGGAAGAGATCGACAATCCCGTCCCGGTCAATGGCGACCTGATGCTCGCGTTCCGCTACCAGCAGGTGCCGGCCATCGACGACATCTGGTGGTGGGGACGGACCAACCGCGCCTACAAGCTCGTCAGCTCCGCCTGCTACAACTGGGACCGTCCGTTCTTCATGGCCGAGACCTACGCGGGCTATCGCAACAACATGAGCCCCGAGATCGTCTACAAGGTCGCGGTCGATCAAGTGACGATGGGCGCCAATTTCCAGGTCGGCGCGCTGCCGCGTGACAAGACGCCCGAAAGCGACCGGATGATCGGGCGCTTCTGCTACATGCTCCAGCACGGCCGCCACGTCGCCGACGTCGCGATACTCTACCCGATCGCGTCGCTCCAGGCCGCCTACCGGTTCGGCGACTGGGCGGGCGCTCGCGGCGGCGGGGACGTCGCGTACGCGCGCGAGGGAGGCATCGTGCCGCCTGAGATCGACTACATCGACCTGGGCGAGCTGATCTTCCGCGGCCTGCGACAGGACTTTACCTTCCTGCATCCCCAGGCGCTGCAAGAGCGCTGCATCGTCGATGGCAAGAAGCTCGTCCTCAACAACGAGGTCAATCGCGAGGAATACTCCGTGTTGATCGTGCCGGGCAGCCGCGTGCTGTCAGTCGAGACCGCCCGCAAGATCAAAGCCTTTTATGATGCCGGCGGCACCGTGATCGCGACGAATATCCTGGCCGAGCAGTCTGCCGAACGCGGCCGCGACGCCGAGATCAAACGCATCATGGGTCAAGTGTTCGGCTTACCGGAAGATGGTCCCATGACCGCCCAGTTCAACCGGCGGCTCGACGAGTTCATGGTCCACTTCATCAATCGCAACGAGGCCGGCGGCCGCGCCTATTTCCTGCCCGACTACACACCGGAGATGATCCAGGCGATCATGCAGGAGACAGTGCCGGTCTGGGACGTCACGATTACCGAGCCGATGTGGCCGGTCAAGATGGGCCCCAGCTACGACGGCTCCCTGACCTACATCCACAAAGTCAAGGATGGCCGCAACATTTACCTCTTCTCCAACTCGTCCGACAAGCCGATAGAGACGCAGGTCACACTGCGCGGCGCGCTGGACGTCTCGCTCTGGAACCCTATGAACGGCCAGATCGAGCCGGCCGAGGAGACCCACTCCGAAGCGCGTGACGGCCAACCCCTGACCACCGTCCCGCTCAAGCTCGCCCCGATCTCCGCCGTCTTCTACGTTGAAGAGCCATGATCGCTCCATTGTCGTCATTGGCACATAACCGAGCCGCCGCGCGTAGGGCGAGCGTCCCCGCTCGCCAGTCGCGCGAGGACGCACGACCTACAACGCGCGGTTGACGTTGGGCCTTCAATGTAGCCCAGCCGCCCCCGGCTGGGATCACCGCCGGGGGCGGCGGTGCCACATTGGAGAACCACCCTACATGCGCCGGCAGCTTGGCCTGCAAAGGTGGATCGCGGCCGACCGGCTCGAAAATCGGGTTTCTGGGTGCATTCCGATTCGATCCCTCTTAGAATGAACCGGCGCGGGTTCGTGAGAGTCTTAAGGGTAGATACGACCCGGTTGGCGCCGGCGGACGAGAGTGTTCGGCGCTTATCCTGATATGATAACGCCGGAGAAAGGCGGTGGTGCGATGGAATCTATAGTCAGATACCCGATGGTCGCGGCTCTCGCTGCGGCGATGGCCTTGAGCCTGCTTTGTGGCATTCCTGCCTTGGGGCAGGACGAGGGCGGGACGCCCTCGGCACGCGCGGGCGAGACGCCCGCAACACCGTTTATCAAGGATGGGAAGGTGGACGTCAACGCGGTGGTGGATCATTTCGAGAACCTCTACCGTGCCGACAGCAGCATCTCCACCGCGCAGCTTACGGTGACCAAGCCCAACCGCACCAAGACCATGACGCTCAAGAGCTGGACGCACGGCGAGGAGAAGGCGTTGATCGTGATTCAGTCGCCGCCGCGCGAGGAGGGGATCGCGACGCTGATGGTCGAGGACAATCTGTGGAACTACTTCCCGCGCATCGACCGGACGATTCGCATCCCGCCGTCGATGATGCAAAGCTCGTGGATGGGGACCGATTTCACCAACGACGACCTCGTGCGCGAGACCTCCTTCAAGGAGGACTACACGTACGAACTGGTCGAGCGAACGGCGGACCCGAACGGCTGGCTGGTTCGCTTCATCGCCAAGCCCGCGACCGTCGGCGTCTGGGAACGCTTCGACCTGATCGTCACGCCGGACGCGCGGCTGCCGATCGAGGCCAAGTACTTCGACCGCAGGGACCGACACGCGCGTACGCTGTACTGGGACCAAGTCAAGGTCTTCGACGGTCGGCGCATTCCGTCGCACATGACCCTCATTCCGCAGGACGAGGACAAAGAGGGACACAAGACGGAGATGGACTATCTCGATATCGATTTCAATGCCGACGTGCCGGAGCGTATGTTCAGCCTTTCAGAACTGGAGCAGAAGCACTGAGCGGATGTCCCCAGTCCCGCTCGCTCGCACCCATGAGACACACGACCGCCCATATCGCCTGGCGCAATCTCGGACGCAACAAACGCCGCACGCTCCTGGCGCTCGGCGCCATCGCGCTGGGCCAACTGACGCTCGTGTTCGTCAACTGCATGATGGCCGGCTCGTATGGCCAGATGCTGCGCACCGTCACCGGCCCGCTCATCGGTCACGTCCAGATTCACCAGCGCGACTGGCGCGAAGAGCGCGCGATGGACCTGACCATCGACCACGTCTCGCAGGTCGAAGCCGAGATTCTCGCGCTGCCCGACGTCCAGGCGGTCTCTTCGCGCATCTACGCGCCGGTGCTGGCGGCCTCCGGCCAGAAGACCGAGGAACCCGCCGACGCCGAGCCGGCAGTGGTCATCGGTGTTAACGTCGCGGCCGAGGCGAGCGAGAACGGGATGCTCTACGGCGTCGAGCCCAATGAGCTGCCGCAAGGGCAATCGGTCCTGCTCGGCCGCGTGCTCGCCAACCGGTTGGGCGTCGAGAAAGGCCGGCAGTTGGCGGTGATCGGCCAGGACATCGACGGCTTTCCCGCGACCAATCTTTACACGATTGGCGGGATCATCGACAGCGGTCTGGATATCGTGAGCAATCGGGGGATCGTGATGGCCATTGGTCCGGCCCGAACGCTTTTCGCGATGCCCGATCGCGCCCACGAGATCATCGTCCATGGCTCCGATTATCGACAGGCTGAGACGCTCGCGCAGCAGATCGAGCAGTTGCCGGGCCTGGCGGATGCCGAGGTGTTGCCTTGGCGGCAGGTGGTCCCGGAGCTGGCGCGGATGATCGAGATGAAGTCATGGATCGACCTGGTCTTCCTGGCGATCGTTTTCATCGCGGCCGCCGCCGGGATCGCCAATACCGCAATGATGTCCACCTTCGAGCGTACGCACGAATTCGGCATGCTCCTGGCCCTCGGCACGGCGCCGCGCCGGATCGTCGCGATGGTGATCGTCGAGTCGGTCATTCTCGGTCTCGTCGGCGTGGCGCTCGGCTCGGTCGTCGGGACCACGCTCGTTGTCGTCACGTCGCATACCGGGATCAACTACGCGGCGCTGGCCGGTTCCGACGCGGACGCGATCGCCTACGCCGGCTTGAACATATCGTACGTCATTCATCCGCAATTCGAGGTGCGCCACGTGATTCTCGGTGTGATGGCCGTGACGATCACGTCCGTGCTCGCTTCGACCTGGCCCGCCTTGCTCGGCGCGCGGCTGGAACCGGTGGAGGCGATGCGCTCATGATCCGCCGGGTCGCCGCCAACTACGCGTTCCGCAGCCTCTTTCGGCACACCCGCCGCACGCTGCTGTCGGTGGTCGGCGTCGGGGTTGGCGTCGCGATCGCTTTGTTCTCGGCCTCGTGGGTGCGCGGCGCGATACGCATGGAGATTCGCGCCGCCGTCGAGAGCGGCGCCGGACACCTGCGGATCGTGCCGACGGCCTGGCTGGACAAACGCGAGAATTCGCTGCGCCTGTCCCACCCGGACGAGGACTACGAAGCCGCTCGGTCTTTGCGATACGCACAGGTCGTCGCTCCGCGGGCGCGGACTAATGGGCTCCTAGCGTTCGGCAACCGCAGTGCCGGCGTAGAAATGATAGGCGTCGAGCCTGAAGCCGAGGGCCGACTCAGCCGTATCGTCCAGCGTGCCGAGATCGAAGGCCGCTACCTGGAAGCGTCCGATGCCGGCAAGGTGGTCATCGGCAAGGATCTGGCCGAGCGATTGGACGTGCTGCTCGACGACGAATTGTATGTCACGCTGTCGGGCGCCGACGGCATGCAGGGCGCCATGTTCATCATCGTCGGCCTGGTCGAGACCGGCAGCGAGGACATCGACTCGACGTTCTGCCATGTCACGCTCGACACGCTCAACGAAGTCACCGGCTACTCCGGTCCCGGCGAGATCACGATCCTGCTGACCGACTACAAGCATCTGACTGCGGCGCAGAGGCAGCTCGCGCGCCGCGTTCCGCCCGGCGACACCGTGCTGACGTGGAAGGACATCAACCCGAGCTATGCCGCCGGCATCGAAAGCGACCGTGCCTTCACCAAGATATTGATCGGTATCATCATTCTCGTCGTGGCGCTGGGCATCGCTGCGGCGCAACTGGCCGCGGTGCTGGAACGGCGGCGCGAGCTGGCGATCCTCTCGGCGCTCGGCATGAAAGGACGCCAGGTCATCAGCCTGATCGTGCTGGAGGCGCTGGCCATCGGACTCGGTGGTATGGTGGTGGCCGTGCTGGTCGGTGGTTCGGGTGCGTACTATCTCGCTTCACACGGAGTCGATCTGGAGGCACTCATGGGCGGCGACGCTTCGTTCGGCGCCGTGCTGCTCGATCCCGTCGTCTACGGCGATTTCGGCTTCTGGCTGATCTGGTACGCTTTGGTCATTGCCGAGGTCGCGACGGTAGGGGCCTCTATCTACCCGGCGTGGATGGCGGTTCGCATCGACCCGGCCGACGCATTGAGGACGATTTGACATGGCTCAGACACAAGAACAGGTATTGGTCGCGGCCGAAGAGGTCACGAAGACGTACAAGACCGGAAAGGTCGAGGCGCGTGCGTTGCGAGGCGTCGGCCTGCAAGTGAAGGCAGGCGACTTCCTCGCCATCGTGGGACCGTCGGGTAGCGGCAAGACCACGCTGCTGAACCTCGTCGGCGCGCTCGACTCGGTTACGAGCGGACGCTTGCGCGTGCTGGGCAACGACGTGACGACCATGAGCAAGCGCCGCCGGGCCGACCTGCGCCTACGCGAGCTGGGTTTCGTCTTCCAGGCGTACAATCTCGTTCCCGTCCTGACAGCGCGCGAGAACGTCGAGTTCGTCCTGGAGCTTCAAGGCGTCGGCGCCGAGCGGACCAGCCGGGCGATGGAGATTCTGGACGAACTGGGCTTGGGCGAATTCGCCGACCGCCGGCCCAACGAGCTGTCAGGCGGTCAGCAGCAGCGCGTCGCGGTCGCGCGGGCGGTGGCCTCCAAGCCCAAGCTCATCCTTGCCGACGAACCCACTGCCAACCTCGACGGCGAGAACGCCGAGGTCCTCCTGGGGATGATGCGCCGCCTCAACACCGAGCAGGGCATCACCTTCGTTTTCTCCACGCACGACCCGCGCGTGGTCGCCCATGCGCGGCGCGTGGTGACGCTGGTGGACGGCCGCGTCGCCAAAGACGAGACGAAGGGGCCATCCCAATCAGCCGACTCGCAGACCGGGATCGTGGAGCCATAGCCATGCGGCACGCAGCCAATTGCGTTCGTAGTGACGCCTCATGTGGCACCCCCGCCCTCGGGGGTGAGTGGTTTGCCGCCTCAGCCGAGGCTGAGGCCTCTTCTTCATTCCCAGCCGAGGGCGACTGGGCCACATGCTCTGCCGTCACGCGCACACCACGAACCCTATGCCCTTACGGACACACTACCAACGCGCTGCTGCGCGGATTGTTGCTGATGGCGGCCCTGTTGGCGCCGCACCGCGCGGCGGCGATAGACCTCTGGTCGGACGAAGACAGCCGCAGCGGCACGCTCAGTATCGCCGGCAAGGCGACCTCGCTCGTCTCCGACGCGCCGGCCGATCCGTTTCTCTTTCCCGACGGTCTCAGCCGGACCACGCTGACCCGGCTACGGTTGGGCCTGGAGGTGCGACACAACGACTGGATGGATTCGGAGCTGGCGTACGAGCAGCGCGCCCGCTGGGTCTCCGGCGGCGCGGGGTTTGGCGCCGTCGGCAGCGTCCTGCCCTCCGAAGCCGCGGCGCCGTATCGTGTCACGCAGCTCGATTGGCCGCTCGACGGCGAGGACCGTTTCGCCTACCGTCACGAGATCGACCGCGCCTCGGTCTCGCTGCATCCCGAGTGGGGCGACGTCACCATCGGACGCCAGGCCATCGGCCTCGGTCGCGGCGTCCTCTTCGGCGCCGTCGATGTGTTCAACCCGTTCTCGCCGCTCGAGGTGGACCGCGAGTGGCGACGCGGCGTCGACGCCTTCCGCGCCGAGTACCGCCTTTCGACGACGACGTCGGCCGAAGCGATCGCGGTCTTTGGCGAAAGCTGGGACCAATCGGCGCTGCTCGGACGGTTCCGCGGCTACCTCGGCGAGATCGACGGATCGCTCATCGTCGGCAAGCGCGCCGAGGACTTCATGGTAGGCGGCACGTTCTCCGCCATCGTCGGCGAAGCGGAGGTTCACGGCGAGCTGGCGACGTTCCACACGCCGGGAGCCCAGCCCGACGGCACGCTCTGGGGCAGCGACCGGCTCGCGACGAAAGCGGTCCTCGGCGGCTCCTACACGTTCGACGTCGGCAACGGTCTGATGGTGATAGGCGAATACCATTACTCGGATTTCGGCATCAAAGATATCGCCAATGCCCTCGTGCGCTTGCAGGACCCCGACTTCCAGCGGCGCCTGCTGCGCGGCGACACGCAAATCCTCGGCCGCCAGGCGTTGGCGACGCAGTTGAGCTATCCCTTCGACGATTCCGTCAGCGGCAGCTTCCTCGTCCTGACCAACCCGACCGACGGTTCCGGCGTCCTGAGCCCCTCGCTGCGCCTGGACCTCGACCGCAACACGAGCTTCATCGCCAGCGCCTTCATCCCTTGGGGCGCCGCGCCCTTCTTCACCCAACTGCGCAGCGAATACGGCGCCAGCAGCGCCAGCCTCTTCCTCCAAGCCGCCGTCTACTACTGACGATGTAGCCCCGCCGCCCCCGGCTGGTAACCTTTCGAACGATCCCGCCCTCTCACAGCCGGTAGGGGCGAATAATCATTCGCCCTGATTCACTGGGTGGCTCTGCCCCCAGACCCCCGGCATTTTTCGCTTTGCGCCAGTAGCATGGATCAGGAAGAGCGCCAACCGTGACGCGAAGAGACCCGCCTGCCACTCCGCGCTGGCGGCCTGTCGAGACGCAGAATCTTGCCGTCTCTTCCGCCTGAATCGCCCGCGTTTCTTCTTGTTCTCGGGGCACGTCCGCCCTATGATAGACAGAAAATTCTGAGGCCCGGAGGTGTTCGTGAACTCCGAGGCGGAGAAGACGCAGCAGTGTGCGATCCGTAATCGGCAAGGTTGAGGAACTGGCGACAATGCCAACCTACATTGTTACGGTTCTAGGGTACGTCATGGCAGCCGCTGTGACGATCTACACCATTCGGTTACAGCGTGTCATACGCGAGCGATGGTGGGAGCATAAGCTTGCTGCGTATATACGAATCATTGACGCTCTCTCCGCATTGGTTTACTACTACGAAGAGCACTACGACGCGGAGGTCGAAGGGCGCGACTTCTCCGACATCCGCGACAAGGAGATGGCTGACCATTGGCGGAAGAATTACACCGACTTGAAACGTGCAACTGCTGTTGGTGCGTTTCTGATTTCGCCTGCCGCCGCCGAAAGTCTTGACAGGATGTGGAAGGACAGGCCGAAGGGTGCAAATCCAAACGACCGCTTCACGATCATCGAGTCGCAATACGTAACGGCTCGCGACTGCCTCCGCGCTGTTATAGAGGCCGCGAGAGTTGACCTCCGGGTTGGGTTAGGTAAGTCTTACCTCTAGGACGGCAACATCAATTCGAGCGTGAACCAAGTGAGGCATCCCCAGAATTGAAGCGTTTGCCTTTGGCTGCCTTTACACTTGTCTCATCTGCTTTCGGGTTTACCGTGAGATAGTCATTGATGAATCTGGCTACGAGGTCGCTTGTGACATCGCGCACATCGGCGAGATTTGAACGGCCGACCTGCGCCACACTCCCCACCTCCCACGTCGTGGCTTTGCACCGTATGGTCGGGTTTCTCGCCAGCAATACTGTCTGCTTCAATTGGACATTTATGCTCACGGCCAAAAGCGGGAGTACCTCGATGCTCCTGCTAAGTACACCCACGTTTATATAGAGATATGGACTCCCTGAAATCACAATCGATTCCGGTAGGTCGAGTACTTTGATCCCGTACTGGCGGAGTTGTAGCTCGGCATCGGTGCGCAGTGCATCACACGTCAAGCCAAGCTGTTTCACCTCCGGCTTCAGATACTCCACAATGACGTGGATACCCTGGAGGCCACGCAACGTGTCACGTGCTTCTGAAAGCTGCAAGTGTGGAACACTCTCGCCCGTTCTTTCGGTGGCCCACACAATGGCGCCTAAGGTCGAGATCAAGGCGGCCAAGCCTGTACACATAGCAACGCGTCTTGTCGCTTTCATCTGCGTTTCTCCTGTAAGTGACCTCCAGTCGGCCTACCGATTAAGGAATCTCTTCGGTCCCGCCCGGACAGTACTTTCTGTTGCACGATCGAGTGTTCTCCCATCCAGAAATAATGTGACCAAACCAATGCGCATACTCATAGGTCATCCGACGGGACATCTGGGTGTGTTCCATGTGATCAAACCATGGAGACAAAGGCCCGTACCACTCTGTGTTCGGGCTCATCATTACTTCATATGCTGCTTGGACATGGGGGCACTTGTCGTATTCAGGCTTGGATACTTTTCCAAGATACTCTTGACAGCAGATACCCCTCATTGCTCGCAGAACGCTGAGCTTCTGCAGAAACGAGAGAAATGGATTGTCATGCCGTGGCTCAAAGGCTTCTGGGCACCAGCTTGCGAGCGTCACACCGGGCATTGTCTCGCCCAAGACGCGTACACTCTCTCTGCTGTCAGTCGATAAGATCGCTCGCCTCAGTCGCAGCACTTCCACCCGGTTGGGACATAGGGCCGTCGTCCTTCGCACGTGAAACCACGCTCGCTGCGATGGCCCTGCAACGTCTGCATCTGTGAATTCAGCGAGGCGCCCCACCGCTTTAGGCCACAGCTCTTCAATGAGTTGGCGAAGATAGCCCCAGGTGATTGACTCAACACCCAAGACCAACGTGTCCCACTGGTTACTTACGGCTTCCATACTGGCCTCGTAGGCTCTGCGCGGCACCTCGCTTCTTCGTTACGTCAGACGCACTGCCTGTTTCCGGGCCGCACAACCATAACCTCAATGTAGGCCCGCCATGACGGTAATACAAGTGAAATCTGGGGCAGCACACCCAGCCGGGTAGGGCGTGCTCTGCACACCGCTTCGGAATGAGCCCATCTCGGTGTGCGAGGCACACCCTACGGGATTACGTTCTGCGTGGCGAAGCGATGAACATGCCACTGGTTCAATGCGACAAATGCCATCCACTCTGTTCCGCGCCGGGCCCCTCTGCGTCGATGCTTAACCTGCCGCCTTTTTGAAGTGGTGGCGGAGAAGGGCTGGGTTACAGGCGAATGCACTTCTTTTGAACGCGCTGTGCGCGGGTGGTGCGGGCTTCTCGAATCTCCGGTGGAATGTGTGTGTTCTCGTGTAACCGCTGCGCGCGCGTTGCCACTGACTGCGCGGAAAGGCAACACGATAACGCGGAATCAGGCAATTCGTTCGTACGGTAGAGACGCAAGGTTTTGCGTCTGTAAGAGGCACTGAAAAAGAAGCGGGAGCGTGCAGGCGCGGGAGGTACGCGCCGGCGCGGCTACCCCAAGGAGCTACCCACCATGAAGGGGGCAAGAGCGGTTATCCTGGCGGCGGCGTTAATCGTCGCAATGGCGTTGGGCTCCAGCGGCATCGTGGGGGAGGAGGCCGGCCAGTCAGAGATCGCGGGCGGGACGCCCACGACACACGCGGGTGAGACGCCCACGGCACACGCGGGTGAGACGCCCACGGCACACGCGGGTGAGACGCCCACGGCACACGCGGGCGAGACGCCCACGACACACGCGGGCGGGACGCTCGCGACACACGCGGGCGGGACGCTCGCGACACACGCGAGCGGGACGCTCGCGACACCAGGCGGCAATGGCAACGGCATCGGCAAGATCAAGCTGTTGCTGAACTTCCAGGATGCGCCGTTGCAGACCGTGCTGGACTACCTCTCCGAGACGGCCGGATTGGCTGTCGTGTCCAATGTGTCTTTGGATGGGTACATGACCGTCATCAGCCGCCAGGCGGTTACCGTGGACGAAGCCGTCGGCCTGATCAACTCGGTCCTGAAGGAGATGGACCTGGCCGCGGTCCGGACGGGCAAGACGCTCAGGATCGTCACATTCCAGCAAGCCAGACAGATGAACATCCCGGTCACCGAGGGTTCGGATCCGCAGCAGTTGGGCGACGGCGACCAGATGCTGACTCACGTGCTGCCCTTACGTTACGTCACTGCGGCGGCACTGAAGCAGAACCTGCTGTCGCTACTGCCCGAGTACGCCACGATCGAAGCGAACGAGGACGGCAACACGCTGATCATCACCGACACCGCCGCCAATATCAAACGCCTGATGCAGATCGTCGAGGCGTTGGATACGCACATGGCGTCGGTGGCGGAGATCCGGGTCTTTCGGCTGGTCAACGCGGATGCGACCAGCGTCGCGACGCTGATCAACAGCATGTTCCAGCAGGACGCGCAAACCGGGCGCAGCAGCCGGCAGGGTGGTCGCGGCAACGTTATGGAAATGATGATGCAGCGCGGCGGTCCGGGCGGTGCCGGCGGTCCGTTCGGCGACATGGGCGGCACCACTTCGACCAGCCAGAGCTCAGGCGGACGGGTGCAGGTAGTGGCCGCGGCTGACAGCCGGACCAATGCCGTCGTCGTGCGCGGCTCGAGCGAGGCGCTAGCCATCGTCGCGGGCATGATCGCGACTCTGGACGACCGGACCACGGCGCTGGCCGACGTGAGGGTCTTCCAACTGCGCTACGCCGACGCGCTGAATACCGCGCAGGTCATCAATCAACTTTTCGGCCAGAGTTCGAGCTCCTCGCGGAACCAGCAGGACACCGGCCCGGCCGCGTTCTTCAGAATGCGAGGCGGCCCGCAGATGGAGATGCAGACCGAACAGGATGAAGGCGGCGCCACGCTCCAGGTGGTCGCGGCGGCGGACAGCAGGACCAACAGCGTCGTCGTGACCGGCCCGGCGGCGGTCCTGGATGTGGTCGCGGCGATGATCGAGCGGCTCGATGCCCAGGTGCCCAACGTCGCGGATGTCAAGGTCTTCCACCTGAAGTATGCCGATGCCGAGAACACGGCGTCGCTGATCAACGAGGTCTTCGGCGCGAGCCGCACCTCCTCCTCGTCCAGCCGGTCGAGCAGCCAGCAGAACCAGCAGGTCCAGTTCGGCATGCGCGGCGGAGGCTTCGGCCAGCAGCAGGCGACCCAGACCGGCGGCACGAGCGCCTCGGACGTGGAAGTCGTCGCGTCGGCCGACTCACGCACCAACTCTGTCGTCGTCTCGGGGCCACCGGAGACGCTGGAATTCATCGGTGGGGTGATCGCAGAACTCGACGAGAACCCGGAACAAGAGCGGCAGATCTTCGTTTATGCGCTCAAGAACGGCACCGCCAGCAATCTCATGACGATCCTGAATAACATGTTCGAGCAGATGCAGTCGCTCAACCAGCAAGGGACTGGCCGCACCGGCGGCCAGCAGTTCCAGGGCGCTGCCGGTGCCGCCGGTGGCACACAGAGTTCGAGCGCCAACGACCTGTCCGAAGAGACCTACTTCGAGGCCGACGAGGAAACTAACTCCCTGCTCGTGATGACCTCGACGAAGAACTACGAGAAGATCAAACCAATCCTCGATCAGTTGGACAAACCCGTTGGACAGGTGCTCATCAAGGTCCTGTTTGCTGAAATCACGCACAGCAACAACGTGGACCTCGGCACGGAGTTCTCGGCGTGGAACCTGCGCGGCGCCGGGCCGGACAGGAACGTGGACATTTCGACGAACTTCCCGCCGGACCTGGGTTCCGGCATCACCGCCTCGGTCCTGGACAACACGCTGGATGTGACGATCCGCGCCCTCCAGCAGACCGCCAAGCTGAACATCCTGTCGCGACCGTACATCCTGACCAGCAACAACCAGACCGCGACGATGCGCGTGGTCAATCAGGTGCCGTTCGCGACCGGCAGCACGACCGTGGCCGGCCAGAGCCAGATCACCACCGACTACCAGGACATCGGTATCATCTTGTCGGTGACGCCGCAGATCAATCCCGAGGGCCTGGTCATCATGACCGTCAGCCCCGAAATCTCCTCCACCACGGGTGACAGCGTCCAGGTCTCGGACGAATTGAGTCTTCCGGTGTTCGCGACGCGTGCCTCCGAGACGAAGGTCGCGGTCCAAAACGGCCAGACGATCGTCATCGGCGGTCTGATCCAGGATGAGATCCGCGACACCGTCCACAAGGTCCCGCTGCTGGGCGATGTGCCGGTCTTGGGCGGTCTGTTCCGGCGCACCCAGAAGGACAAGGCCAAGACCGAGTTGCTGATCTTCCTGACACCGCACGTGGCTTCGGAAGCGGAGCTGCTCACGATGATTTCCAACGAAGAGCGGCAGCGCAGCAACCTCCCGAATGACGCCGCCATCGCCGACGTCTTCAGGCACCACCTGATCGGCATGGGCAGCCTGTACAACGCCGACGCCGACATCGACGAACCGAATCAACCCTGAGCCCGCGGAGGGTTCAGGCCAAACCACCGACAGTCGGCCGGCGCGTTCCTGGCGCCGGCCGATGTCTTTCCTGTTGGCTTCTCTCGGCCGATTCGGTGATAATACCACCGGTCGACGTGCCACGACGCCGGAAGGGATGTGAACGGCTGCGCATGGCTTCGGAGGGCCGAATCATGGCGGAATTGGTTACGGTCTATTGCACGCTGCCGGATGACGTGTCGAAGATCGTGCGGTTGCTCGAGCGTCACGGCTTGCACCCTGTGATCGTCGATGATCCCGACAAGATGAGCGCCTACCGCGGCCACGAGGTGCGCATCGCCGTGCCTGCGGGCGAGCGCGACAGAGCGGTGGCGGTTCTGGCCGAGGCCGATCGCGCCGGCAACGCGCGAATATGTGAGCTGACCAAGGCGACGAACGGAGTCATCCTGATTCTGGTCGCGGCGCTGGGATTCGTGGCGCTGATCGGAATATTCGATACCCAGGGCGCGTGGTTTCTCGGTGTGTCGGTCGCTCTGTTCGCGGCCCTCGCGGTGGTGTTGATCCGCTGGGCCTGGCGCAAAGAACCGAGGTGACCCGCTCTCTTCGAACGCGAGCGGCTCGGTCGCGACATGCGTGAGCAAATGCCCATGAGATGAAAAAAGGGGCGCTGGTTTCCGTAGCCAGCGCCCCTTACGCTATTGTTAGCCGCCACCCCACGTCAGGGTCCGACCCGACATGGATGTGGAGCGGGGTTACTTCTTTGATTGGCCGGTGGCTTTGACCTCCTCAGTCGGCCAGGGACCCTCGATGTAGAGCACGCTGTCGTCATCCGTAGTCTGGGTCAGAGGCTCGGTGAAGAGCATGAAGGACATGTCCTCGCTGACGCCGGTCTGGTCGAACAGCTCGGTCCACTGCCAGGTCGGTGTCGTGCCGATGGTCTTGGGCGTGCCGGCCACCGCGTCGTTGTTGCGGTTGACGCCGATCAGCCTGAGGACCTCCTCGTCGCTGAGCGAAACGTCGTAGACACGCACATCGTCCAGCAGACCGTCGAGGAACTCGTCATCCTGCGACCCGCGCACGCCGATGGTCAGCGTCGATTGAACCGGTGCGACGAAGCCGGCCACGTTGGTCGCGGCCGCGTCGAGCACACCGTCGATATACAGTCGCATGCGGTGCGTATCGCCGTCGTAAGTGGCAGTGAGCAGGTGCCAGGTGTTGGCCTTCAGACTGGCTGTTGTTTGCCAGGTGTTGCGTCCGACGCGGAAATGGAACCGCCCGGCCGGGTCGATCCAGAGCCCGAAGCGATTGCCGTTGAAGCTGTCGCGATCGTACTCCATGATCGTCTGCCACCGTCCGCCCACGGTGCGCGCCTTGACCCAAGCGGAGGCGGAGAAGGAACCCGGCGCGAAGTCAAAGCCGTTGGGCTTGCTGACCCTGATGTACTCATCGCGGCCGTTGAGATCGATGGCGCCGCCGATCGTGCCGCCGCCGGGCCGCCAGTCGGGACGACCGACGACGGTCCCGTGGTTGCCGTTGCCGGAGCTGTCGTTGGCGATCTCGCCGCTGGATTCATCCAGCTTCCAGTGGCCGACAAGATTGCGCCCTGGAACGTCCCAGGGCTCGGACGGGTGGTTCGTCCAACCCCAGGGATACGTCATCATCCGGGCATCCTCGTAGACCGCGACGACGCTCAGCCAGCAGACACTCCGCGCGTCGCGTTGGCTGAACCAGTCCTTTTCCGGCAGACGTACGGTGTAGCGATAGACCGGCTCGAAGCCCTTGACGCTGCTGACGAATGGTTCCGGATGCTTGTCGAACCCGACCATAACCTCGTCGAAATCGTCGGCTCGATATTCCCAGAGCTTCTCGCCGGGATGACCGAAGGCGCCGGGATTGGAGGCGTCCGACCAGATCGACAGCAGGAAGTAGTCGGGCTGACGCGGCGCCGGCATCTGCTGGCACTCGCAGGCCTGGTAGCCATAGCCGAGGTAGGAGCCCCACCAGACGATGCTGCTGACCGGCGCGGTGCTGTTGCATTCCCAATCGTCGGCCACGAGCCGGCGGTAGGTCAGCCCGGTCGCAGCTCCCTGCATCTCGATCTCGAAGGCCAGATCGACCGAACGCGTCGAGAGCGAATGTCCCTTGGGGTAGGTCAGCTTCTGCCAGGTCCCGTCGAACGGCTCCTGGGCGTTGGCCCAGACGGCCGCGTCATTCCAATGATCCAGGGAACTCTTCCAGCCGAGGCGCGTCGCGACGCTGCCGGGCGAGTGGACCAGAGAGGCCTGAGCGCACAGCCAGTAGGTGACAGGGTCCTTGGCCGTGCCGGTTTGCCGGAAGGCATCCTTTGGTTCGATGTCGAACATGTACTTGTAGACCATCCGATGATTCTCGGGATCGAAGGTCAGATTGCCAGGACTGTAGTAGCTCTGGGTGGCCGCGTCCTGGCTCTGGACCGTGAACGTGCCGCGCGCGAACTGCTTACGCCAAAGGACCCTGCCAGGCATGCTGTAGCCGGTCGAGCTGCGACTAGCGGGGATATCCTCGCGGATGCTCAACGTGAAGGCCACGTTCTCTGGACTGCCGCTCGAGAGGAGGTCGTGATACCACGAACCCCAGATCGTGATGCCGGTGATCGGTCCGCTCGTGGTGCACTCGAAGTCATCGCCGCACAACTGAGCCGGCCACGTGGGCGGCGCATCCTTCGTCATGTCCACGTCCATGCCGGTGCGCGTCAGGTCGGGGTTCTGGAGCCACTTCGACGCGCCGGCGCCGCTGCTGCCGGTCGCGACCGACTCTTCATCCTCATAGTGCGGCCAGTCGCGCAATCCCGTGAAAGGCTGCTCCCACTTGACATAGAGCGGATCGGTGTCCAGCTCGAATGCCATGTCGTACATGTCGAGACGTTCGCAGACGAGCGAATTCGTCAGCGGCGCGACGGTGGCGGGGTCGGGTGTGATCCCGGCCCGCAGGTCGTCCCGGCGCAGATCGAACGTCACAGCCCCATCCATCCAGGGCTCGGGACGCGTCTTCCAGCCCCAGACGTAGCTGGGCGTCGGCGAGCCGGTATAGACGGCAGTAATGCTCACCCAGAAGATCCCCTCGTCTGCCCCGGTGACTTTGTATTCGCCAGGCTGGAAGTATTCCTGCGGTTCGAGCTTGAGCAGGTACTCGAATGCGGTGTCAGGTTTCTCGCCGGGGAAGGTATCGGTGCCGACGCGTTGCTCGCTGACCCTGTCGGTACTTGCGTTGACCACCCACAGCAGGTCGCCGGGCCGGCTGAACGGATACCGACTGTCGGCGGGGATGTTGCTCCAGAACCCGATGCGCCACGATTGCGGCCGGATGTTCGGGGCTTCCCTGCCTTCCCAGTCCTGGTAGGAGCCCCACCAGTGGACCGACGCGACCGGCAAGCTGCCTGGGCAGCGGAAATCGTCAGCGACCATCCGCCACGAGCTGATGCTCGACTGGAACGGTTTGCTGGTATACGAAGGCTCGTCCCATCCGCAGAAGACCGGTGCATTCGAGCCCGGCGTCCGCTCGATGGGCGGCTGCGACCACTTCAGATGCTCAACCGGCGGCTGACCCGGCGCGCCTGCCATTTCGATTCGCAGCACGTGGTCTTCCACCTCTCCGTCCGGCGCGGCGCCGGTGACACCCAGACCTCGAATCGAACTGAACCGCCATCGCGAGAATGTCTGGCCGGGCACGGCATCGTCAGGCACGACGAACGCGAGCGTATTGACGCCCGGACTCAGGGTCTCATCCACGAAAACCTGCTCGCCGCGGTCGTTCCAGTCACCGTCGCTATTGAAATCCACCCAGGCGTTCAGCGCGCCAGTGGTGGAGGCGATCACCTCGACCGCCGCCGCGTCGCCCTGGACCGGGACGGAGACGAACGCCACGCCGTCTTCGTCGTCGGTCCCGTCGTTGTCGTCGCCGGTGGCAGTCGCGTCAGGCTGGCCGTCGGGATCGGTATCGACGTCATTGCCCAGGTAAACCCCGGGAACGACCGTGTGCCGCGCGCTGTTGGAGGCCAACAGCGTCGGGTACTTCGGGTCGGGCGCATCACCGAAATCGAGCTTGTCCTCGGCGGCGGCGCGCCCCGTAATGACCAGCGACAGGTCGAGCCGGCTGCCTTTGTATTCGTGTCCGTCGGGATAGCTGATGGGTTGCCAACCTAGCACCGGGTGACGCCAGACCGCGTTGTCCTTGAATTGCAGGCGACGCTCCGTGGGCTTCCAGCCGAAGACATACGATGCGTCTGCTTCGCGGATCTCCTTGATCTCGATCCAGTAGATCGTCCCGCGCTGTTGCGTGAAGAGCTCTTTGTCGTCTCCGCGCAGGCAGATGTTGTACTGGAAGGACTTGCGGTGGTTGGACGGCTGGTAGAAGCCGCTGGCCGGGTCGTACCAACCCTGGCGGTAGAAGCCGGTCGTCTGATGGAAATCATAGGTGTAAGGCAGGATCTCTTTGCTCCAGAGCAGTTGCCCCGGCCGGCTCCATGCGATTTTGTCGTCAGCCGGCAGGTTCGCGTAGATGCTTACCTTGAATTTCAGGCTGTCCACGCTGAAAACGGGCAGCGTGTCATCCATGAACGCGCCCCAGAAGTGAATGTCAGTGATCGGTCCGGTCTGGGCGCACTGGAAATCCTCCGCCAGACTCGTCTCGAACATGTCGACCGCCAGGCCGGTCTCGCGCATGTCGCCCACTTGGGGCCAGTGCATCTTGTGCGGATCGCCTTCGTCCCATTCGCAGAAGAACACTGGTTCGGCGACGCGCAGGAGATAGTCCTCGGTCTCGCCCTCGGTGAAGACGCCGTCGCCGTTCCAACCCTCGGCAACCGGTCGTTCGCTGATTGTGAACCTGGCCCACACATAGCCTGCGTTGGGTCCCAGCGCGATGCCGGGTGGGCTGAGTTCCGAAAGCGGGCCGTCGAAACCGTGAGGGATCGGGAAGTTGACCAGCGTGTGTTCGGGAGTCGGTCCGTCGGGTCCCAGTGCCGAACCTTGCCATTTGCCGTTCTGGTCCCAGTCCATCAGGACGTTCAGATAGGCGTCTCTGCCGTCGGTTCTGCGGTTATGGACTTCAAGGTCGAGGTTGACGCCCCAACTGGTAATGGTATTGGCGTTGCCGAGATACAACAGGCCGATCGAAGTGACCAGCGAGTAGACATCCTCAGCGCCGACGGCGCCTCTGATCGAGTAGGCCCGAGGCTTGAGCAGGCCGGCGTCACCATCCTTGATGCCTTCGTCCTGATTGTAGGCGTTGGGATTGAAGGAAGGACATTGGCCGGCATTGCCATTGGCTTCGAGATCGACTTTCGGGCCCAGGTAGAGACTCTTGCCGTCGTGTTCGACCCATGCCGCCGGGCCGACGCCGACGCATGTCGGAAACTGCCCGATAACCCCCGAAGATGGGTAGGCTAACGCACCTTCGGGCGCATCACCGAAGTCTCTATCGGTGCCGGGTTTGACGTCTGCGGCCGTGGTCAGGCCGATTCCCGCACAAAGGATAAGCACAACTGCCATGATGCGCTGCCTGGTGAACAACTCTCTGAGCCCGTTCATGAAATCGACCTCCCAAAATCAGTCCGTGCAATCTCGGCGCCACACTCGCGTGCGAGTGGTCAAGCTGCCCCCCTGGGACAGTGCTCTACCCTATAGTTCCACTGTGCCATCGACGCGCAACGTGGAAATCTCCACCAAAAAAGCGCGTGGAACGCGAAAAGCCGCAGCACGGCCTGCCGCAAGGCTGCTGGCGCGGTTGCCAGAGCGATTTGGCGCTGGCGCGGAGAAGGGCAGGAATATTATCAGACGCGAAGATACAGGCGTGCCTGCGGCCGTTGCCGAGGGGATTGAGCGGACAAAGGGCCCTGTGGGCCGCGCGTGGACCCACAGGACCCATGATCGCAATCTACTTCGTTCCGTCGGTTTCTTGCCTCGAGCGGGCGGTGGTCTGAGCGATCTTGACCGTCGCGCCGGTCGGATAAGGTGACCGAAACGAAGTCAGTTGAAAGGCCAGGTCAAGCGGTGACTTCGTGCCGTCCTGGGCCACTGTGCCGACGCTCCACTGCGCGCCCGGCGTCGGAGGCCAGGGCGCCAGGTCGGCCGGAACGATATCGTCGACAATGACCGCAGCCGCGCCGGATTCGTGCGTGCGGCTCATCCAACCCCAGGGATGCTCCGGCGGTGCCTCCTGCGGATCGTACAGAGCCGCAATGCTCACCCAGAAGAACGTGGATTGGGGGTTTCCGCCTGCTGCGCCGGATATCGGATAGAACCACTCATCTTGGGAGAGTCCCTGGGTGAACTGGAAGACCGCCGGCCTGGCCTCGCCCGCCTTCTCGTCCTGCTGATGGCCGGCCACCGCCCACGTTGATCCGGTGGAGTAGGTTTCCCAGAGCAGGGTGCCGGGATGATTGAACGTGTTCGGATTGCCCGGCTGCGGGTCGGGCACGTCCGACCAGATCGCGATGTGGAACGCCAGCGGCAGTCGCGGCGGCAAGTGAGGCTGGGTCCAACCGTCGAAAGACCCCCACCAGTGAATGCCGGTGATAGGCTGGCTATCTTCGAACCGGCAGTCGTCAGCCGCGATCTGGTGCCGGTCGAACGACGAGAGCACCATAAAGCCGTCGAAGGTGAACGGATCGGTCGGGTCGAGCAGCGACGGCGGCTGGCTCCACTGGGCGGTCGTCAGGCCCGACGTCGGCTGCGGCTCGAAACCCGTAACGATCGTTAGGCGATAATCCTCCACCTCGCCATCAGTGGCCGGACCGTTGCTGGAGAGCAGCCCGCGCGTATTGAAACGGAACCGTCCGAACGTCACGCCTTCGCGTGCCGCGTCGGGAACCACGAACGCCAGTCCGTTGATGCCCGAAATCAGCGGTTCGTCGCTGAAGATCTGCTCTCCTGCGTCGTCGAAGACTCCGTTGCCGTTGAAGTCGATCCAGGCATTGAGGTATCCTTGCACCGACGCGGTGACATCGAGAGTCGCGATCTTGCCTGGCTCGATGGACGAAGTGAATGTCACGCCATCCTCGTCGTCGATCCCGTCGTTGTCGTCACCGGTCGCGCTCGCATTGGGCTGTCCGTTGGTTTCTGCATCGACCCGCGTACCGAGAAAGACGCCGGAGACGATCGCATGCCGCGCGCCGTTGTGGGCCAGCAGCGTGGGATAGCCCGGATCGGGCGCGTCGCCGAAATCCATGGGTGTGCTCGGCTTGGCCGTGCAAGCCTGGCACGTGCTGCCGGCGCCAAGCCAGGTGTACGACGCTCTGCCTTCGCTCTCGGAGCCTATGTAGCAGTCCCCGGTCTCGTAGTCGCACCAGGCGCCCTGTGCGGCCTCTTTCGGCAGGCATCGGTGGATCGCCCAGCGATAGACGCGGAAGTTGCGCCCGCGGATCGCGATGCAGGTCCACTCCGGATTGTAGTCGTCGACTGTAATCTCGCGGTTGGGCTCGATGCTGGTGAACCCTGAGACACCGTAGGTGCTGTGGAAACCCTGCGAGTCGATGTACCGACTCTCGTCGCTGGGGTTGGCGACATCGTCCGACATCGGTGGAGACCCCAGGCCCAGCGCGGACCATTCAGGCGTCGTCCAGTTGAATTCCATTTCGATGTCGGTCGGACCGATCGATGGCCCCGGCGTGATATAAGCCTTGTACTCCAGCTCGCCTCGGCGGGCCGGATCGTAAGGCCCGTTGTAGAACCACTGCCGGTACCAGCCGGTCTCCGGATAGTAGTACCAGGTTCCGCCGTTGTAGCCATAGCCGTCGCCCTCGACCATCTCGCCGGCCGCATCGACCGCAATGCGATACCACGAATCGGGATAGAAGTCGGGCACTTCGTGCTGGCCCCGGGCCGGGGCGCACCAGACGGTCAAGACCACCAAAACAATCCATCCGAACGCCGGCCGCAGTTGCACTCTGGTCATGGGTAGACTCCTCTAGCAAAGGTCTTCTTTCAACTTGGGAATCCGATCCACGCACATGCGCTTCCTGCGGCGCACGCTCCGTCGGCAGATCGAGCCCTCCTAAGCCATCGGCTCGCACGCCGGTCCACTTTGGGAAAAACTTTCCCCCCTGGTGACGAAGCGTTGCACCTCCATTATAGGCCCATCCGTGCAACACCTTTCCTACAAAAACGCCCGGAAGCCAGATTTTTTTATCCCCTTCGCCGCACAGACTTACATCTCGCCCCAGGTCGAAAAAGGGCGGGATTCTCGGGCGATCTGTGCCACACCGGCCTCTGGCGTACAAGCGGAGATGTGTAGAAGCGTGAATGCGTAGAAGCGTAGAAGCGCAGATGCGGGAAATGCGACCAATGCTCCAACGCTTTCACGCTCTCACGCGTTCACGGGGCTTCTTCCGAAGCCCCTTCACGAGATGTTTTAGCCCCATGACCGGATGTCGCGTCATCACACGCGGTCCGGCGTACCGCATGACCGCTTGCATGCGCTGCCTGAGTTCGGGCTTATAGCAATGAATCTCGCACTTTGAGCAGGGCCCCTTGTCCGGCCCGAACGGACACTTCTCCAGCCGCACCTGCGCATAGGTCAGCAGTTCCTCACACTCCGCGCACAGCGCGTGTTCCGATCCCCCATGGCGCCCCGCGCAGTACATCCCCACCATAACCCCGACGGTCTGCTTCTCCGTCCCCAGGCTCTCTCTCTTGCTAGCCATGGGTATCGTAGTCCTTTCGGCTACCCATACGACGGTCCCAGCCACGGGTGCGAGGCTTGGGCCTGGATGATGCCCGACGGAGCCGTAACTCGTGTGCCTGGGATGCCGGATGGAGCAAGGCGCGCGGCGTATCCGAAATCCACTCAGTTGCTACCGGCATTAGTCGCGGGCACAACCACTCCTACCCATCGCTTCACATAGAATACCCGTTTCTTTCTCGGGTAATGGTATAGCTCGATCAGGTAGCATTTGCCGACTGAAGGGTCCTTGATCTTCTGGTGGAACCGATAGGTGACAAGATCTCCGCTTGCCCGAAGGGCATCGACGAGAGAACGGACTTCCTCAACTTGTCCCCTTCCTGTAATCTCCTTGGGCCACCACTCAGGAGGGTTCAGACCCGCGTACGCGAAGAAGTCCGATTTCTTGAGGGAGAGACGACCGACGATCTTCTGCAGACGCGCCGTGTCAACGTTATCAAGCCCGAGGTAGTACGCTGGAAGGCCCTTGTAGGGTCTGTCGTACTCATAGCGGACATTCGTGATTTTGCCCAGCGACATCAACCTCAAGTGTCCTCGTGCTTTCATCCGAGGAGAGGTCAGGCAGGAAGACGCCGCGACAGCAAGGAAGGCAAGGAATGCAACGACTATTGTTGACTTGGCTCTTCTGTTCATTCCGATCCTCTCTACCTGCCCAGGTCACTAGCAGCCAATCCAGCCTCCGAAAACCCAGGCGTCCGAGACTGCAGAAGTCGTTGTTGGTTCGTGCGGATCGACCTGTCGGGCGATGGATAACTACCCGGTTCTATGATACTCAGGATGACACTCTCCACACCAGACCGCATCGTCAACACTGACGGCATTGTCACCCGTGCTCCAAAAACCAGCTCTTGTGCTGAAGCCGCTGACAAATCGCCTTTGTTGAATATGCTGTTTGCATACCGCCCTCCCGCAGAACTGACATACGGCTCGGGCCGCCTCTTCGCACTTGAGGCATTTCATACAATGTCCCTCGCTCTCGCCCAAACTTGCGGATAAGCCCTGAGAGATTAACGAGTGGAACTTGACCCGCCTGCTGCATTATTCGGATCCCAGTCTATTGGTGTGCGATCCCTCAAACACTTGATATGATATTCATACATCTCTTCGTTAAAAGGGTTTTTCAGCAACATCAGGTCCTTTATGCTCATGTGACTTAAGACTGCCGGATATTCTTCAAAAGCGTTAAAGGACATTCTAAGGCGTCTTAGTTTCTTGAGCTCCGCAAGCTCTGTTGGGAGTTCAGTGAGTCTATTGCTGTTCAATAGCAGGACCTCTAGACTGCTCAATGCTCCAATCTCTGGGGGGAGCGTCTCAAGGCTGTTTTGATGTAAGCCCATTTGCCTCAGTTTACTCAACTTGCCAATGCCAGGGGGCAGGTTCTTGATGGAATTAGAACTGACAATCAGGTTTATCAAAGAAGAGAGTTCTCCAATGTCTGGAGGTGATGAGGTAAGGATGTTGTTTTCTGCAAAGAGTTGCTGGAGCTTATTGAGCCTTGTTATCGCATTGGGCAGAGTACTGATTTTGTTATTAGATATGTCCAAATATATGAGTTCTCGAAGCTCCTCAATCTTGTCAGAGATTCCTCTGATGTTGTTGCCTCTCAGTCTTAGGTATCTTAGATTGTGACATGAATAGATGGCTGGAGGTATTCTATCCAGTTTGGAATTGCTGATTTCAAGTCGCCAGAGCTTTTTCAGCTTCAGCAGTTCTTCCGGCACATCTGAAAGCCTGCTCCCGTCGATAACAAGAATTTGTAGATTCGTCAGTCTGCCGACTCCCACAGGAAAAGATACGAGCTCGTCGTCATTGGCAATCCGAAGACAATCAACCTTCTCTGGGTCCTTCAACGCCTCCTGGAAGCTCGTGCAAGTTCTGAGACGTATAGAACCGAATGCTTCACTAACGGCCAGACAAGACAAGGCTAATATCACACTTAGTTGCAGTCTGCTTTTCATCGTAGCCGCTCCCAGACTGGTCTATGGGGATATGACTGCGCATACATGGTTTCCTCATGACACGCTGATCTCGCAGGTGCGCCCCTATGAGGGCCCGCCTCTCGGGCGAATGAAGCCCATGACGCCAAAGCCTTGGCGACGCTCCGCGTGACGCCGGGGTTGTCATGTGGTTTCCGCATATCATCCGAAGCCTCTGTCAGGATGCCTCAAGCATATTATGGCGTCGGTTTTGACCCATGTCAACCACGGTTACCCATGTTCTTCGCAATTTCGGTGACGGCTTGCTTATCTCAATCTCGAATTGAGCATGCAGATTCTGTCGCCCCTGCCGGGGCTGCGGGTCCCTTGGACATTGCTCTCCCACCGTTGAAACGGTGGGCTATTTTCGGTTGTCCCGGCGGGACAGACGATACTAGCCCAGCGATTCACTGCTGGGTAACATGAAGGGGCAAGAACAGAACAACTCCCGTCAGGGACGAAAGAAAGGTCGGGGAACAGAAGGTACGCGGCACATTTTCTTGGTCCCGAGGGATGGATTGGCGTGGAGGGTGAGAAAGGTGCGAAGACGGAGGCGTTGGAGGAATTGCATGAGTAATTGCGTAAGTGCGTGGATACGAACATGTCTAGATGCGAAAATATGCCCAACGCTTCAACGCTTTCACGCATCCACTCATTGCGCGGGACCACGGGCTGGTCGATCAGATTCGGCGGGCGGCGAGGGGGCCTCAAAAGCCTGAGGCGCCTTCGGTCAGGGTGACGATCTGGTCGGCGGGGAGGTTCTTGGAGACGTCGGTGGCGCCGCCGAGCCAGCGGACTTCGACGCGGTCGATCTGCGTGGCTTGGCCCAGGCCGAAGTGGAGGCGCAGGCCGTAGTGGCTTTGGTAGGCCCGGCCGCTGTGGACCTCGGCGATCTGGGTGCGGCCGGCGGCAGTGACCTTGACGTGCGCGCCGATACCGTCGCGGTTGGCTTTGGTGCCGCGCAGGCAGACTTGCAGCCAGTGGCCGGACGGGCTGGTGTCGTTGCGCAGGAGGGTCGGCTCGCGGCGGGCGTTCAGGATCACCACGTCCACATCGCCGTCGTTGTCCATATCGTCGAAGGCGGCGCCGCGGCTGCGCCGTTTGACCTGCAGGCCGGAGCCCCAGGTCACGACCGGCAGCGTGCTGGCGCCGGCGCCGGTGGCCATCGTGACGTCCTCGAACAGCCGGCCTTCCACGTTGCGATAGAGCGCGGTCAGCTCCTCGGCGTAGGAGGTCTGGTAGAAATCGAGCCAGCCGTCGTTGTCGTGGTCGCCGCAGTCGATGCCCATGCTGCCCTGGTCGTCGCCGTGCAGGTCGTAGGCGAGCCCGAGCAGCAGGCCGGTCTCCTCGAACTGGCCGGTCCCGTCGTTCTGGAAGAGGAAGTTGGCGTATTCGTCGTTGGCGACGTAGATGTCGGTGTCGCCATCGTTGTCGTAGTCGGCGCAGACGCCGCCCATGGCCCAGCCTTTGTGGGCCGCGATGCCGGACGCGGCGCTGACGTCGGTGAAGGTCCCGTCGCCATTGTTGCGATAGAGTGTGTTGGGCACGGCCGGGAAGTCGAGCGGTCCGGCGTACTTGGGAATCCCGTTGGCGGTGCGTACGCGGTGGTTCTCGTACGTAAAGTCGAGATAGTTGCCGACGAACAGGTCCAGGTCGCCGTCGGTGTCCATGTCGAGGAAGTGGGTGGTCGCGCCGACTTGATAGCCATTGCCGACGCCGGCCTGCGCGGTGACGTCGGTGAAGGTCTGGTCGTCATTGTTGCGGTAGAGCACGTTCGGGCCGTAGTTGTTGAGATAGAGATCGAGGTCGCCGTCGTTGTCGTAGTCGCCGACGGTTACGCCCAGGCCGCAACCGGTGTCGCCGACGCGTGCCTGCTCGGTGACATCTGTGAAGCGCCAACCGCCTTCGTTGCGGTAGAGCTTGTTCGTGAAGGTTTCGTCGGCCACGGTCCCTCGCAACGGGGCGCCGTTGAGGAAGTAGATATCAATATCGCCGTCGTTGTCGTAGTCGAACAGCGCCAGGCCCGCCGCGACAGATTCGACGATGTAGCGTTGGCCGCTGCTGCCGTCGGTGTGCTGGAAGGTGATTCCCGTCACTGCGGTGACATCGGTCAAGGTGATAGCGGCACCAGTCGAGGCGCAGACGAGGCTCCACACCAGCACGCCGACAATCCACCGCTGCCCCTGTCCGCTCGCACCGCCCATCCTGTTAGTTCCTTCGCTGCATCAGTTGGTAGTACCGCTGGTATTGCACGTTGTCGGGGTCGAGCTCCAGCGCGCCGCACGGCGGGCAACGCGTTCGTGGTGTCTCCGGTCTTGTCGCACGCCCAACCCCAAACGAAGTAGTTGGCCGCACTCTTCTCCAAGGAAAGCGCCTGTGCCGCCAACTGCTTCGCTTCGGCAAACTTCTCGCCTTTCCGCAGGTACAGGCGGGCCAGTTCGCGATACGCATCCGACTTCCGCGGCGCCAGGCGCATCGCCGTCTTGAAAGCCGCCTCCGCTCCGTCCAACTGGCGCAGTTGCACCGATAGGACGCCGACCATCAGATGACCGATCGCCGAATCCGGTTGAGCCGCGACGACCTGCTTGAACATCGTCAGCGCCCGGGCCGGCTGACTGCTCTGCTGATATAGAGACGCCAGCTCCAGAAAGCTGACGACGTTCTCTGGATCGAGGGCGGTGCCGCGCTGGAGGCATGCTTCCGCCTGAGCCTGTCGGTCTTGCCGGCGGTACAACTGTCCGGCACGAATGAACGTCACGGCGGCGTTCTTCCGCATCGTGGCAAGATCGTCGTACTTGCGCTTGCTGGTCTTGAGCCGCTCGCGCTCGTCGGCCTTGAGCTGTTTGAATTGGGCTGCGTACGCCTGCGCCCGCTCGCGCTGGCCCAGCCGGGCACAGACCGTGGTCAGGCCATAGTACGCATTGGCGTAGTCGGGCTGAATCGCCACGGCCCGTTCGTAACAGTCTTTGGCCTTCTCATAGTCCTGCCGCTGCACGTAGGCCTGGCCCAGCAGGAAGTGGGCGAGGCTGGAGTCCGGCGCGACTTCGATCTCGGCGGCCAACGCGGCGACCGCTTCGTCCTGTTGGCCCATCATCATCCAGGCCCGGCCGATATTGAGGTGCGCCTCGGCAAGCTCGGGCTCGATCTCCAGGGCGCGGCGGTAATGCGCGATAGCGTCCTCGAACGCGCCCATCTTCAGCGACGCTCAGGCCAGACCGGCATACACATCCGCCCGCCGGGGATTGATCCGCAGTGCCTTGCTACGCAGTTCCTGCGCCTCGAGCACCTGGCCGCGACGGAAGTACATGTTCGCCACGATGGCGAGCGCCTCGTCGCTATCGGGAAAATCGGCCAGCAGCTTCGCTCCCAGCGCCAGCTCCTCCTCCTGAAGCCGCGCCATCTGCTCGGCGGTGTTCAACGGCTCGGGTCCAGGCAGCGAGCCCTCGTTGTTCGGCGCCGGCGCGGGCGTCTGCGCCTGTTGGGCCGGCTCGCTGCTCGGCCGCCGGGACAGGAGAGCGACTGCCCCGACGCTCGCGCCCGCCAGAACCACCGCCACGGCCACCTTCAGGCCATATCGACGCGCAGCTTGCGGAGGAGAGGGTGCCCTTCCGGTCCGTCGCGCCGGACGCCGACCACGTTGCCGCTTCGCCTTCGCCATGAGTCCCCTCATTCAAGAGCGTACTCACCGCCGATCCCTAAACCTCTACGCCGAGTCCGTAGAGACTTCATTAGAGCAAGAACGCTTCCGCTTGGCAAGCCGGCGCCGCCCCCGTGTGCTTGGACTGTCATCATGATGAAACACGTCCGGATCATCTACGGTGTTGTCAAGAGCCTGACCCCTTGGGACCCCAATTGGGGCTTGACCGCAAATGGATAATCCCCGCGTGGAAAAACAAACCCGTTCGGCCGGGTTGGTGGCAAGGACCGTGGATGGAACGCCCACGGTACGCGCAGGCGAGACACCCGCGACAGTGGAGGTCAGGCGAAGAGGGCTTCGACGAAGGTTTGCGGGTCGAACTCGGCGATGTCCTCGGGCTTCTCGCCCAGGCCGACGAACTTGACGGGAATGTCGAGCTGGTCCTTGATCGCGATGACAATGCCGCCGCGGGCGGTCCCGTCGAGCTTGGCCAGGAAGATGCCGGTGACGTTGATCGCTTCGGTGAAGAGCTGGGCCTGGCTGATCGCGTTCTGGCCGGTGGTGCCGTCGAGGACGAGCAGGACCTCGTGCGGGGCGTCGGGGATCTTGCGCGTGACGACGTCGCGGATCTTCGTCAGTTGCATCATCAGGTCCTTCTTGGTGTGCAGCCGTCCGGCGGTGTCGAGGATCAGGATGTCCACGTTACGCGCGACGGCGGCTTCGCACGCGTCGAAGGCGACCGCGGCCGGGTCGCTGCCGGTCTGGTGCTTGACGATCTGCACGCCGATCCGCTCGGCCCAGATGCTCAACTGCTCGACCGCCGCGGCGCGGAACGTGTCACAGGCAGCGACGATGACCTTCTTGCCGTTGCGATGGAAGATGTGGGCCAGCTTGGCGATGCTGGTGGTCTTACCGGTCCCGTTGACGCCGGCCACGAGAATGACGGTCGGTCCGCTCTGGGCCAGGCGCAGTTGCCGGTCGTGAGCGGGCCAGTAGGCCTTGATGTGCTCTTTGAGGAACGGGATGATCTCTTCGGCCTTGGCGATCTCGCGGGCGCGATAGGCCTGGCGCAGCTCGGTGATGAGCTTGTCGGTGGTCTCGACGCCGATGTCGTCGCGGATGAGCGTCTCCTCGAGCTCGTCGAGCAGGTCATCGTCGATCTTGCGGCCCAGACTCAGCACGGTCGAGAGCGAGCTGCTGATCTTGCTGCGCGTCTTGCTCAGGCGTTCCTTCAAGAAATCAGCGGTCTTAGAGAATATGCCCATAAGTGTCTTCCATTTCAGGAGATTGTGTTTCAGGTCGTCGATGTTAGCGGGATGGAGCACGGAAGGCAAGCCCCAGGACGACGAATTGCGCGAAACGTGGCTGTCCCGAAGTTCTCGCCGCGGTTTTTCTTTGACAAGCGCCGGCGCGACCGTTACCTTCCTGCTTTCGTTTGCACCCCGTGGGCGTAGGCCGGGTGTGGTTCGAGGGGATGGCTCCTTTTTCTATTTGCAGCAATGGGTCGATGCGCTCTATGATTTTGACATACCCGCCAGCCGTCGCGGCGTGCGGGCCACTGGGCATCCCGAACGCGAGCCAAACGGATTGGTCCGGGGGACGCGGTCGTAAAGGAGGATGACTTGTCCGCTCGCGAAGTGGAAAACCTCTTCACGGAGATTATCGAACGAGCCAGAATGCTGGACCCCGCCAACGCGCGCAAGTGGTTCGACGACCTGACGGTCGAGCATTTCGACGGCGGCTCGATCGGGATCGGCTGTCCCGACGAGTCAAACGTGCGGTTCCTCGATGAGAATTGCCGGTCGAGCTTCACGCGGGCTGCCCAGCAGATCACCGGCCATCTCGTCACGGTCGAATTTCTCGTCGGCCGGGCCGGAGAGTCGGGACCGCGCCTGCAGCCGGCCTGGCCCGGACCGGCGCTGCACCCCGACTATACCTTCGACAACTTCGTGGTCGGGCCCAGCAATCGCCTGGCGCACGCCAGTTGCGTCGCGGTCAGCCAGTCGCTGGGCGAGACGTATAACCCGCTGTTCTTGTACGGCAACTCGGGATTGGGCAAGACCCATCTTCTGCACGCCGTTTGCCACAGCGTGCGCCGGCGCTACGACGGCGCGGTCATGCAGTTGCTCAGTTGTGAGGATTTCGTCAACCGGTTCATTCGCGCGATCGAGCAGGGCAACATCGCCGGCTTCCACAGCCAGTTCCGCACCGTCGATACGCTCGTGATCGACGACATCCAGTTCCTGCGCGAGCGCGAGCAGAGCCAGGAGGAGTTCTTCCACACCTTCAACGCGCTGTACAACAACGGCAAGCAGATCATTCTCAGTGCCGACAGCCCGCCGAACGAGATTCCCTCGCTGGAGGCGCGCCTCATCAGCCGCTTCAACTGGGGTCTGGTGGCGCGGATCGATCCGCCCAGCTACGAGACGCGGGTCGCGATTGTCCAGAAGAAGGCGCGATTGCGCGGGCTGGAGATCGGCGATGAGATCGCCGAGTATATCGCGCGGCAGGCGCAAGCGAATATCCGCGAGCTCGAGGGCGCGCTGACGACGATCTACGCGCTGGCGACGACGTCGCACGAGCCGGTGACGGTCGAGCTGGCGCAGACGGCGCT
>JAFGLV010000107.1 GCA_016927855.1 Sedimentisphaerales bacterium | reverse complement strand
TTCGCCGCGGGCATGAGCGGCGGCATCGCCTACGTACTCGACGAAATGCAGTTGTTCGACACATTGTGCAACCTGGATTTGGTGGAATTGGAGACCGTCTGGCAGGATCAGGATCACGAAATCCTGCGCGACCTCATCGAGCGGCACCTGGCCTGGACCGGCAGCAAGCGCGCTCGGTTCATTCTGGACGCCTGGCCGGACATGATCGGCAGGTTCGTCAAGGTCATCCCGATCGACTATCGCAAGGCGCTCGAGAAGATGCGAGCTGCCGAGCATCGCGACACGGATTCCACACCGGCTACCGAAGAGGTGTTTATATGGGCGAAGTAGGGAACGGCCATCGTCCTTCGGTTGCGCGGCTCGTCTCGTGGGGCGGTTGCGTCTGGCGGCGGCCCTGCCGCTCGACGATGGACGCAACCGTAACGCGCAACTCAACTGCAACCGCTTAACGCGGAGTTCTATATGGGCGAAGTGAAAGGATTCCTCAAACATGAGCGTCAGGAGGTCGGTCATCGGCCGGTGCAGGAGCGCATCCTCGATTTCAACGAGATCAATCTGCCGCTTAGTCCCGACGCGATCCGCCAACAGGCGGCCCGCTGCATGGACTGCGGGATTCCGTTCTGTCATGGTTCGGGTTGCCCGGTCAGCAACTACATCCCGGATTTCAACGACATGGTCTGCCGAGGGCAATGGGAACAGGCGTGCCGTCTGCTCCATTCGACGAACAGCTTCCCGGAGTTCACCGGTCGTGTCTGTCCGGCGCCGTGCGAGACAAGCTGTACGCTGGCGATCAGCGACGAGCCGGTCCTGATCTGCCACATCGAGTACCAGATCGTCGAGCGCGGCTTCCAAGAGGGCTGGATCCAGCCGTTGCCTGCCTTGAGGAAGACAGGCAAGCGCATCGCGGTCGTTGGGTCGGGTCCGGCCGGTCTGGCGGCGGCCCAGCAGTTGGCCCGTGCGGGACACGATGTGACCGTCTTCGAGAAAGACGAGCGGATCGGCGGCATGCTCCGTTACGGCATCCCCGACTTCAAGCTCGCCAAGCACGTTATCGACAGGCGGCTGCGGCAACTCAGCGCCGAGGGCGTCGAATTCCAGACCGGCGTCGACGTCGGTCACGATATCTCCGCTCACTATCTGCGCAAGATGTTCGACGCCGTGTGCCTGACGATGGGTGCCCGCGCGCCGCGCGACCTTCCGGTTCCCGGCCGGGAGCTCGGCAACATCCTGTTTGCGATGGACTTCCTTACCGCCCAGAACAAGCTCGGGGGAGGCGAGCCGGTCGAAGGACCGATGGTGACCGCACGGGACAAGGTGGTCGTCGTCATCGGCGGTGGCGACACCGGCAGCGACTGCGTCGGCACCTCGCGGCGCCACCGCGCCAAGAAGATCTACCAATTCGAGATCCTTCCACAACCGCCCGAAAGCCGTCCGGTGGACACCCCCTGGCCCACTTGGCCCAGGATCATGCGGACCTCATCCTCCCACGAAGAGGGCTGCGAACGGCGCTGGTCGGTCATGACCAATGCCTTCGCCGGCAACGGCCGCGGCGTCAAGGAATTGCACGCCTGCGAGGTCGAGTGGGTCAAGCAGCCCGACGGCTGGAAGATCAAGGAGGTCGAAGGTGGTGAGTTCGTCCTGCACGTGGACCTCGTTTTGCTCGCCATGGGCTTCCTGCATGTGACCCATGAAGGATTGGTGCAGGATTTAGGCTTGCAGCTTGACGCAAAAGGCAATGTAATAGCGGACCAGTATCAGACGAGTGAGCCGTGGGTGTTTGCGGCCGGTGATACCATTAGTGGGGCCTCACTGGTCGTTCGTGCCATCGATAGCGGTCGTCAGGCCGCTGCTGCCATGGACCGTTGGCTGCGTCAAGGGGTCTAAGCAAAGGTCCGCGACGGTCTCTCCCTACGAGTTCTGCCTACGGGAGGTCACTGTAAGGTCGTGCGTCCCCGCACGACCGGCGAGCGAGGACGCTCGCCCTACGATAGGGCAACCGTAGGACGATGGACGATCTGCGCCTGGGAGGTCACAGCTAGAGAGCGTATGCCGAAACGCAAGGATATCCATAAGATCTTGATCGTTGGTTCAGGCCCGATCGTCATCGGTCAGGCCTGCGAGTTCGACTATTCGGGTACCCAAGCCTGCAAGGTCCTGCGGAAGGAAGGCTATCAGGTCGTCCTGGTCAACAGCAACCCGGCGACGATCATGACCGATCCCGAGTTGGCGGATCGCACCTATATCGAGCCGATCACGCCGGAAGTGGTCGAGCAGGTGATCCGCCGGGAGAAGCCCGACAGTCTGCTGCCTACGCTGGGAGGCCAGACCGGACTGAACACCGCGGTGGCGCTCGCTGAGAGCGGCGTTCTGAAGAAATATGGCGTCAAGCTGCTCGGCGCCGACCTGCGCTCGATCAAGAAGGCCGAGGAACGTGACCGCTTCAAGGAGACGATCCAGGACATCGGGCTGGAGGTCCCCACGAGCGGGTACGCTCACTCCTGGGCCGAGGCCAAGCGCATCGTCGAGCAGATCGGATACCCCGCCATCATCCGCCCGTCCTACACCCTGGGCGGCACTGGCGGCAACGTCGCCTACAACGCCGAAGAATACGAGAAGTACATTCGCTGGGGCCTGAGCTTGAGCCCCAAGAACCAGGTCCTGGTCGAGGAGTCCGTCGTCGGCTGGAAAGAGTTCGAGCTCGAGGTGATGCGCGACCGTAAGGACAACGTCGTCATCGTTTGTTCTATCGAGAACCTCGATCCGATGGGCATCCACACCGGCGACAGCATCACCGTCGCGCCCGCCCAGACGCTGACCGATCGCGAGTACCAGATCATGCGCGAAGCGTCGCTGAAGATCATCCGCGCGATCGGCGTCGAGACCGGCGGCTCGAACATTCAGTTCGCCGTCAATCCGGAGAATGGCAAGCTCTACGTCATCGAGATGAACCCGCGCGTCTCGCGCAGCTCGGCACTCGCGTCGAAGGCGACCGGCTTTCCTATCGCCAAGATCGCATCGTTGCTGGCAGTTGGTTATACACTCGACGAGATTCCCAACGACATCACGAAGAGGACGCCGGCCTGCTTCGAGCCGACCATCGACTATTGCGTGGTTAAGTGGCCCCGCTTTACGTTCGAGAAGTTCCCGCAGACATCGCCTGAGTTGACGGTACAGATGAAAAGCGTCGGCGAAGCGATGGCGATCGGACGCACTTTCAAAGAGGCGTTCCAGAAGGCCATCCGTTCGCTGGAGATCGACCGTTACTCACTGGCCGACAAACACATCGACAAACGTATCCCGCTGGCACGGCTCAAGGACAAGCTCCGTACCAACTGCTGGGACAAGCTCTGGTACGTCGCCGAGGCGCTGCGCCGAAAGGTCCCGGTCGACGAACTCTTCGCGCTGACCAAGATTGATCCGTGGTTCCTCAACAACATCAAGGACATCATCGCGCTTGAGACGAAGCTGATCGCAGGCAAGGGCAGCCTGCCTGAGGCGCATCTGCTGGCTCAGGCCAAGCAATACGGGTTTGGCGACCGGTATCTGGCCACACTGGCCGGCACGCCGGAGCCGCAATTCCGCAAGCATCGCCAGTCGCTGGGGATCGACGCGGTCTACAAAATGGTCGATACCTGCGGCGCGGAGTTCGAGGCGGCTACGCCCTATCTCTATTCGACCTTTGAGACCGAGTCCGAGGCGCCTCCGACGGATCGACGCAAGGTCGTCATCCTGGGTGGCGGACCCAATCGCATCGGCCAGGGCATCGAGTTCGACTATTGTTGCGTCCACGCCGCGTTCGCGCTGCGCGAGATCGGTGTCGAATCGATCATGGTCAACTGCAACCCCGAGACGGTCAGCACCGACTACGACACGTCCGACCGGCTGTATTTCGAGCCGCTCACGTTCGAGGACGTCATGTCCATCGTCGAACGCGAGAAGCCCGACGGCGTGATCGTCCAGTTTGGCGGCCAGACGCCGCTGAAGCTTGCGGTTCCGCTGGAGAAGGCAGGTGTGAAGATCATCGGCACGTCGCCCGACAGCATCGACCGCGCCGAGAACCGCGAGCGCTTCAATCGTCTGGTCGACAAGCTCCAGTTGCGCCAACCCGAGAGCGGCACGGCGATGACCTACGACGAAACGCTCAACGTCGCGCGCAAGCTGGGCTATCCGCTACTGATCCGACCCTCCTTCGTCCTTGGCGGACGCGCGATGCACATCATCTACGATGAGGACAGTCTCAAGGCCTGCGTCGAAGAAGCTATCGAAGCGTCCGGCGAGCACCCGATCCTGATCGATAAGTTCCTCGACGACGCCACCGAGGTCGACGTCGACGCGATCTGCGACCGCAAGCGCGTCGTCATCGGCGGCATCATGGAACACATCGAGGAGGCCGGCGTGCACTCCGGCGACAGCGCCTGCTCCATCCCGGCGGTCAACATCAGGAAGAAAGTCCTCGCGGAGCTGACCCGCCAGACCAAGCTCCTGGCGCTGGAGCTGAACGTCATCGGTCTGATCAACATTCAGTTCGCTATCAAGAACGACGAGGTGTACATCCTCGAGGTGAACCCGCGCGCCTCGCGCACGATCCCGTTCGTCAGCAAAGCCATCGGCAGGCCTCTGGCCAAGCTGGCCGCGAAGATCATGACCGGGATGACGCTCGACGAGTTGGGCTTCACGAAGGAGATCGTGCCGAGCCACTACGCTGTCAAAGAAGCGGTGTTCCCGTTCTTGAAATTCCCTGGCACCGACGCGCTGCTCGGTCCCGAAATGCTCTCGACCGGTGAAGTCATGGGGATCTCCGACGAATTCGGCACGGCCTACGCCAAGAGCCAGATCGCCGCGGGCAACAGCCTCCCCATTCAAGGCAACGTGCTCTTCAGCATCCGCGATGCCGACAAGCCGCGCGCGGTGGCCGTGGCGCGCAAGCTCTACGAGATGGGCTTCAAGATCATCGCGACCAAGGGCACCTGCATCAGGTTCATCGAGAACAACATACCGTCGGAATTCGCGCTGAAGATGAGCGAAGGCCGGCCCAACATCGTCGATATGATTATCAACGGCCAGATCGACCTGATCATCAACACGACGGTGGGCAAGCGATCCGTCACGGATTCGTTCGCTATCCGCCGCAATGCGATCGACCGCCAGATTCCCTACGTCACGACGATCCGCGGCGCCGAAGCGGTCGCCAAGGGTATCGCCTCGATCCGGGCCAAGCATGTAACAGTCAAGCCGATTCAAGCGTACTACAAGAAATAGGTCCAATAAGACCTATGGGACCGATAGGACCCATTCAGAGGCAAGCGACGTGAAAGCGGTTCTACTCTTAGAAGACGGGACGGTGTTCGAGGGTCGAGGCTTCGGTGCCAAGGGTAGCAGGTGCGGCGAAGTGGTCTTCAACACCGCCATGACGGGCTACCAGGAAATCCTCACCGATCCCTCGTACTACGAGCAGATCGTGACGATGACCTATCCGCTCATCGGCAACTACGGCACCAATCCCGGCGATTGGGAGTCGCGCAAGATCTTTGCCAGCGGCTTCGTGGTCAAGGAGAACTGCGACTATCCGAGCAACTGGCGCGACACCGCGTCTCTGAGCGACTACCTCAAAGAGAACGGCGTCGTCGGCATCGAGGGTATCGATACACGCAAGCTCGTGCGCCACATCCGCAACGAAGGCGCCATGCGTGGGATCATCTCGTCGTCGGAGCTGAGCATCAGGAAACTCACCGCCAAGCTGCAGGAGTATCCGGGTCTGGTCGGCCGGGACATCGTCAAGGACGTCGCGGTCGATAAACCCTACACCTGGAACGAAGGCCTGCTGGACATCTTCAGCGAAGAGCAGCCTGTCTGCGAGACGAAGTACAAGGTTGTTGCCATCGACTGTGGCATAAAACGGAACATCCTGCGCCTGTTAGTTTCGCATGGATGCGCGGTTACGGTGGTACCTCCGCAGACGACCGCCGAGGAAATCCTCGCGCTCAAGCCCGACGGCGTGTTCCTGAGCAACGGTCCCGGTGACCCGGCTCCGGTAACCTACGCGGCCGAGACCGTGCGCGGACTGCTGGGCCAGGTCCCGGTCTTCGGCATCTGCCTGGGAATCCAGATCCTCGGTCTGGCCTTGGGCGGGCGGACCTACAAGCTCAAGTTCGGCCATCACGGCGCCAACCATCCCGTCAAGAACCTCAAAACCGGCAAGATCGAGATCACCAGCCAGAACCACGGTTTTTGCGTCGATATCGATTCGCTGGCGCATAAGGACGTCGAGCTGACGCACCTGAACCTCAACGACAACACGTGCGAAGGCATCCGCAGCCGCAAGCTCCGCGCCTTCGCGGTCCAATACCACCCCGAAGCCTCTCCCGGCCCGCACGATTCGCGCTACCTCTTCGCCGAGTTCATCACGCTGATGTCCCGTTCGGACTTCCGCCTTTAGGTGGGTCAGGACGATGTCGGCTGAAGCCGGAACTCCAAACAGACCGCCTGAAGGCGGGACTCCGAGCGGAGACTGCGGGCAGTCTAATTGTTCGCCGCGTCCGCCGGTGTCTCAGTCGCCGCCGGCGGGGTGTAGTGGAAGGTTCCGGCCAGCATCTGTTTGACGTAAGCGCCATAGTAGGGCGACGGCGTGTAGTTCCAGTCGGAGATCAGGGTCGGACCGGCGGCCGGGTGCAGGTCCCAGGCGGTGTAAGACCAGTTGTGGTCCTCGATGGCCTGCAGGACGCGCATGAGCCAGTCGCCGTCGTCGCGCCTGCCGAAGCCGCCGCGGCGCATGCCACGCCTGTCTGTCTCGGCGCCGGGTGAGACGTAGGCGCCGCCGAACTCGCTGATGATGATCGGAAGCGTCTGAGCGGCTTTCTCCATGTTGGCGATCCAGGTCTCGACCGCTTGGTTCTTGTTGTTGTAGCAGTGGTTCGCGTAAATCACGCCGTTACCGTCGGGGTCTTTGAGCCGGCGGCCTTCAAGGATGCCGGAGAAGTCGTAGGCCCAGTCCAGGCCGCCCGCGACGATGAGGTTCCTGGCGCCGGCGGCGCGCACCGCGTCGAGCAGTTGCTGCATCCCGACCGCCTTGAAGGTCTTGGGCATCTGGCCGCGGCGGTTGGGCCTGTCGGTGACTTCGCCGCCATTGAGCCAGATGTCCCAACTGACATCGTGTGGTTCGTTGTACAGGTCGTAGATTACCGCCGGGTGGTTCGCGTAGATCGGCGCGAGGTCCTTCCAAAACGCCAGGCTGTTCTCGTCGGGCATCGAATGTTGTCCGATGTTCTGACCCCATTCGCCCACATTCGACCAGTGCAGCTCGAGCATGATGTAGACGCCTTTCGATGCGCACAACTGCACGATGTCATCGACCAATGCGCGATACGCTTTGCCTTCGTCCGATTGTTCGGGCGCCTTGCCGAACCAGCGGTCTTGCGAGAGCGGCAGGCGGATGTGGTTGACCTTCCAGTCGTCGATTGCAACCCGAACGGTCTCAACGATGTGCCCTTCGCCGTCACTGGTCCATTCGAGGCTGGCGCAGTTGACGCCGCGCAGGCGGACCGGCTCATTCCTGCTGTTGAGAAGCCACGTGCCGACAACCTTGAGAGGCAGCAGCTCTGCAGGGGTTCCCGTGCGTGCAGCGCCCATTGCCGCTGCGGAGGCCATTGCCATCAATATGAGTATCACCCCTGCGAGCATTGTCATCGGTCGTGTCATGGTCGTTTCTCCTTCTCGAAGGGTCAGAGCCTTGCGTACGGCGTTTCGTCGCCCCGGCCGACGGTATTGTGCTCTGGGGCGCCGCCGGTACGCAAGGACAAAACACCGGGCAGGCCGGCTCGGCCATTTCGCCGACCCAGAGTGAGAAAAGTGAAACAAAGCGGCGCGCATGGCGTCTCTCTTGCCGGTTGCTCACCTGGTAGTCGGCATCATCTGGACGGAGGTATAACATGGGGCAGGCGGAGCAGAGAGGAGCAGCGGTGTCTCAGAGTGAGGTGCGTTGGTTTGTCGGTGCGGGACGGAGGGCGTCCGTCGTCTCGGCGGCGATGCTGTTTTGTTTGGCGAACGTGCCCAGTCTTGCGGAGACATCGTACGTTCCCGGCCGGATCATCGTCAAGTACAAAGACGATATTTCGAACGGTGCATCCGAAGGGCGGCAGGGCGGCCGTGGATCGCTGGACGATCTCCATCGGCAGTACGGCGTACGGAGCGTCAGGCAGGTCTTCCCAGACTTCAACGAGCGGGTCCGGCGTTTACGAACGCTGGCGGCGCGGAGCGATGTCCGCCTGAACGCCCAGGAAAGACGACTCAAGCGAAGGCTTCAGCGTACGCCACGGGAGTTGGCGAGCCCCGCGCTGGAGCGAGTCTACGTCCTTCAGATCGATCCGGCGCATGGAGACAGCCTGGAGGAGGTGGCGCAGGCCTACGCGCGCCACCCGGGGATTGAGTATGCCGAACCGGATTACTACGTGAAGTTTTGCGCCGTTCCGAACGACCCGCTCTATAGCCAGCAGTGGGCGCTGAGCCGGATGAGTGCTCCAGCGGCCTGGGATATCCACACCGGCAGCGCCGACGTCGTCGTCGCGGTTATCGACACCGGCGTCACGTACGACCACCCGGACATCGTCGACAACATGTGGGTCAACGAGGCTGAGCGCGACGGTATCGAAGGCTTCGACGACGACGGCAACGGATATGTCGATGACGTTCACGGTTACGATTTTGCCAACGAGCATGGTCAACCGCTCGACGATTTCGGGCACGGCACGCACATCGCCGGGATCATCGCTGCCGCCGGCAACAACAGCACCGACGTGGCAGGTATCTGCTGGGATTGCCGGATCATGGCGGTCAAGATGATCGACCCGGATACACTCGGTCCGTTGTCACGCGCGGCGGTGGCAATCGAGTATGCTGTCAACAACGGCGCCGACATCATTTCCAGCAGTTGGGGCATGAACCCACCCAGCGCGTTTCTCGAAGACGCCTTCGAGTATGCCTACAGCATGGGTGTGATCTGCGTGGCGGCCGCCGGCAACGAAGCGAGCAACCAGGTCTTCTATCCCGCCGGCTACCTGCACGTCATCGGCGTCGCGGCCACCAGCGAAGGGGACGCCAGAGCCAGCTTCTCGAACTATGGAAATTGGGTTGATATCGCGGCCCCTGGCGTCAGTATCCTCTCCCTGTATTTCAGCACCACGAGAGTCTGGCAGGGGACGTCGATGGCATGTCCCCACGTGTCCGGCGCGTGCGCACTGCTACTGTCGGCCAATCCGTACCTGACGCCGGCCGATGCGCGTGACGTCATCATGCAAAACGCGGATGCCATCACGCCGGGGACATGCCGATCCAACGGACGAGTCAATCTCTTCAAAGCGCTCCAGGGTGCCATTCCGGTTAAGGGCTACGTTCGGCTCGATGCTGAAACCTACTCCGGTCATGACTCCATCGGCATCTCTGTGGCTGACAGCGACTTGGCCGGCCAAGGCAGCCTTGGCGTCACGATCATGACGAGCCAGGGCGATCGGGAGACCGTGGTCTTGTCGGAGACTTCCGTAGCCGGCGTGTACGCCGGGACGATTGCCACAGGATTGGGTGCCGTCGCGCAGGACGACGGCATGGTCCAATTGTCTGATCGCGACTCTATTGAAGCCACGTACTTCGACGAGCACACCATCAGCCGGGCAGGCAAAGCCACGGTAACGGACGTCGCGAAGGCTGATTGTCGCGCTGCGGCGCTCGTGAGTCTCCAGGTGCTCGACACGGGGCCGGAGCCGGTGATAACCTTCACCGCTGACGAGCCGGTCACCGCGACGGTACGATACAGCAGCTCAGTTGAAATGGCCGATCCGGTTCGCGTTTTCGCTTCAGGGTGGTCGAACGCGCACAGCGTGACACTGCGCGGCGTGCAGAGCCACACGGACTACTACGTTAGCGTCGAGCTGACCGATCTCGTCGGCAACACGACGACGGACAGCAACGACGGTCAGGGCCCCGCCTTCACGACCGACACGGATCCAGGTGATCTGCACGTTCCCCAGGATTATCCCACGATCCAGGCAGCGCTCGATCGCTGCTGGTCAGGGCGCACAGTCTGGGTGGCCGATGGAACCTACACCGGACCGGGTAATCGCGACATTGTCTTTCCTGCACGCACGATCACCCTCCGCAGCGTCAACGGTCCCGAACGTTGCATAATCGACTGCCAGGGAACTGCCGGCGATATGCACCGTGGCTTCTACTTCCGCGATCGCCAGGGCCGTGCGGCAGTCATCGACGGTTTCACCATCACCGGCGGATACCAGCATGAGGAATTCTCGAATGGCGTCCTATGCAAAGGCGCGGGTGTCCTTCTTAACAGCGCCTCACCTACGATTCGTAACTGCATCTTCACTGACAACTCGGCGAAGTACGCCGGTGCGGGCCTCTGCTGCTACAATCGGAGCCGTCCACTGATCGAACATTGCGCTTTCCTCGACAACGACTGTGCCTATCAGGGTGGCGCCATTGCAGCTCTGGAAGGTAGCGAACCGAACATCGCTCATTGTCAGTTCACGCGCAACTCGGCCAATTTTGGCGCCATTTCCCTGCAAGGTGGCAGCGCCGTCATCCGGAATTGCGTTTTCACCGAGAATCACGGCAACGTCATGGGTGGCGCCGTCATGGGCGGCGACCGCGTGCAGGTGCGTGACTGTTCGTTCATCGGCAATCGCGCTGACTTTGGCGGTGGTGCCATAGCGCAGGGCACCGAGCTCCGCGTGACCAATTGCCTCTTCGCCAGCAACACGGCGGAGGATTACGGCGGGGCCATCTACGAGCAGGTCGGTGCTGTCTCTCTGACGATGGTCCATTGTACCCTCACCGGCAATGATGCCGCCACCGGTAAGGGCGTCGCGCTGCAGCACTATGACGGAGACCCGGTAGTCTTCCGCGCTACCAATTGCATCTTCGCCGACGGTGCGCTGGGACTGTGGTGCGACGATCCGATCGATCCGATCATCGCGTATTGCGTCGTTCAGGGTGGCTGGCCTGGCGCAGGCAACATCGATCGCGACCCTCTCTTTGCTGATTCGCAGGCAGGTGATTTCCATCTGGCGGCCGGCTCGCCTTGTATCGACACGGGGACCCTGGAACTCGACGATCTGCCACAGCATGATCTCGACGGCCTGCCTCGTCCCATAGATGGCGACGGCGACGGCAGCGCGCTTCCCGATATGGGAGCCAACGAATACCGGCGGTAACATAGCTTACGAAGCCGGCCGGGCTCATCAGGGCCCGGCCGGTTCGATTCAGCTCGTGTGTGTCGAGTCCGTGTGGGTTAGCGGTCCGATTCACTTGCGCCCGGGACGGTCACAAGCTCGGCTTCCGGTCTGAAGGCGATTTGTCCACCTACTGCAAGCCATTGTTCCCAAGCCGCGATGGCGGCTTCGTTCTGCTCGGCGGTGGCGGTCGGGTCGTAGCCGAAGTTCTGACCGGTTACCAGTCTCAGACGGTTGACCATCTTGGCGACGACTTGCTGCTCCGTCGGCCGGCGCTGGCCGTAACGGACCAGCGGATCGTCCGCGTATTCGAACATCGACGCCGCCGACGGGGTCCGCAACGTCTGGACCATCACCGGTAGGCAGAGCTTCAGGTCTTCGGCCGCGGCTTCGTCCGCTCCCATCCGGGCGTAGGCCAGGCCGCGAGCGTAATTGCAGTAGTAGCAGGCGTCATTGCCGAACATGTCAAGCACCTTCGTGAATTTCTCGATGGCCAACTCGTATTGGCCTTGAGCGTAGTAGGCGCTGCCCAGCCAGAACCAGGCCCAGTTGCGCGCCGCTTGCTTCTGCGTGACGAGCTCGAAGAGTTCCGTCGCCTGGGCATGGTTGCCTTCTGCCAGCGCGTGCGTGGCCTGCTCGAACGCGTCGTCGGCCTGTTTCTCGGCCTGCTCTTCGGCCAGCAGCCAGTCCGGCACCGATTGCTCTGGTGCGCCGGGTCGCTTGTCGAGGACGACATAGCCTTCCGGGATGACAATATCGAACGTCCCGGCCGGCGGGATCTCGTAGCTCATCTCGGTGGTCCCGATCGCGATCGGCAGTTTCGTCGCCGGGTCCACGTAGCATTCGGCGCTCAGGAAAGGCCACCACACCTTGTGCGCCGGTCGGCCTTTGTAGGTGGCGTTCTCCTCGAGGATCGAGCCTTCCTGGCGGAGGTTCTCCAGGGCTTTGCCCAGTTCACCTACCCACTGGTACTGCTGGTCGTCACGGTCGTAGAGGATGACCGCCTGTCTTTCGTGGCGATACACCGCGGTCGATTCGCCATCTTCAATGACGCTGAAGTTGCGCGGCGCCGGGTTTTCCTGGCGGTAACGGACTTGCCAGCCGTCGGCGCCGATCTCGATCCACCGCTCGTCGTTGATCTGCCCCGCTTCATCGCGACGGACCAGATGCAGGAAGCGTGCATTTTGAAGGGCCTCAACCGTCTGTTCGATGGCGTAGGCGGTGGGAATGGATCGATCCCACAGGCTGATCGTCAATATCACGGCCGCGACCAATACCGCCGCGGCTGCGAGTTTAGTCATTGGACTTCTCATAGCGACTCTCCTTGTGACCGGCGCCGTGAGGGCCGGGTTCGTGTTACTCGATTCGTCGTGAGCTTGCAGGACTTCGGCCAGCATGCGCTCGCGCAGCCTGGCACCGGCGGCGAATTGCAGTTTGTCTTGGATCGCCTTTGCCACTTGGTCGTCGGGTCTCATTTGTGCACCTCGCCGTTCAGGCTCGACCGCAGTTTCTGCAGGCCGTACCGGTAACGCCCCAGAGCGGTATTGACCGAGATGCCCTGGAGCTTTGCGATTTCCTTGAATCTCATTTTCCCTTTGACTCTCAGCAGGACAGCTTCACGTTGCTCACTTGGCAGTTGCGCCAGCGCCTCGTTCAGCCGCAGCGCGTCCTCGGTGAAGATCAGCTCCTCGTCGGGACCGCGTGTCTCCGTCGCAATCGGCAGGTCGTCGGTCAGCGCGCCGGGCCGCCGAAGTCTCCGCCGCCAGTGGTCTCGTATGCGATTGACCACGGCGGTCGTCAGATATGCTTTGAGACTGCCGCGCAGGGCAAAACCGTTGGCCGATCGGGCGAAGGCGGTGAAAACATCCTGAACCACGTCCTCGGCCGCATGAGCGTCGTTCAGCAAGCCCATCGCCAGCGTCAGCATCGGGTCGGCATATTTCCTGTAGATTTGCGCCAAGGCATCCCGGTTGCCGCACTTGAACTGCCACTTGAGAATCTCATCTTCCAACATAGCCAGCTCGTACGTAGCCAAAGAAAACGTCGTTTTCTGTACATATCACGCGTGACCAGCGGTTATAGTATACCGCCGATGGTTTTTTCGGCGTGGGCCTGTCTAGACGGCAGCCACGCGCAGCTCTGATCCGCCCAGTGCAGACAAGGAGACCTGATGATGAGACCGAACGCGACCTCCAGTTCCTCCAGCGCTTCGCCCACCCCTGAAGCCTCCGCTGTCGATGGCATGGATCGACGACAGTTTCTCGCGGCTGCCTCCACCGCTGCGTTGACTTTCAGCGTGGTCCCGCGTCACGTGCTGGGCGGCGCCAGGCATATCCCGCCCAGCGAAAAGATCAACGTTGCCTATGTCGGCGCCGGCACCCAAGGCCTCCGCCAACTGATGGAGGCGTTGCCGCGCGAGGAGCTCAAGATCGTCTCCGTCTGCGATCCGAACGCGGACAGCAACGATTACGTCGCGTGGTCGCGCCACGAGATCCGCGACAAGGTCCGCGCGTTTCTCAAGAGACCTTCGTGGGGTGAAGGCATCGAAGGTTGCCGGTGCGGCCGCGAGGTGGGCCGCGAAATCATCGACAGCTATTACGCGATGAACTCACCGTCGGGCTCGTACCAGGGTTGCTCGACCTATGCCGATTTCCGCGAGCTACTCGAGCGCGAAAGCGACATCGACGCGGCGTACATCATGACGCCGGAGCATCTCCACGCCACGATTGCCGTCGCGGCCATGAACAAGGGCAAGCACGTCATCCAGCACAAGACGCTGTCGAACATGCTGGCGGAGGCGCGCCTCTCGCGCGACACTGCCGCTAGGACCGGCGCCGCAACGCACATGTTCTGCGCTGCCGGCATCGGCTCGACTGCGACGATCAGCGAGTGGATTGCCGACGGCGCGATCGGTCCGGTGCGCGAGGTCCACAACTGGTCGTCCCGCCCGTTCTGGCCGCAGGGGATGACCGAGTATCCGCAGGACAGGCCGCCTGTGCCGAAGGGGCTCGACTGGGACCTTTGGCTGGGCCCGGTCCCGCATAGACCATACCATCCGGCGTATACGCACGCGGTCTTTCGCGGCTGGTACGACTTTGGCTCCGGCCCGCTCGGCGACATGGGCAACTACAGCTTCTACCAGATTTTCAAAATCCTCAACCTCGGCGCACCGATCAGCGTTGAGGCCGGCCGCAGCCAGTATTGGGCTATCGTTGACGGTCTCTGGGTCAAGCAGGAGAACAAGGTTTCGTTTCCGCGTGCTTGCATGATCCACTTCGAGTTTCCCGCACGAGGCGAGCGGCCTCCCGTGGACCTGTACTGGTACGATGGTGGTCTCCGCCCGCCGCTGCCGAAAGAGCTCGAAGCCGACGGCCAGGACATGCCGACCGAAGGTCTGCTGTTCGTCGGTGACAAAGGCAAGCTCCTGGCCGACTTCATCGGCGGCAATCCGCGTCTGATCCCCAGCGCGAAGATGGCCGCGTACAAACAACCTCCGCAGGCTCTGCCGCGACCCGCCGGCGAGCTTGACCAGTGGATTCGTGCCTGCCAAGGGGGCGAGCCCTCCGGCGCCAGCTTCCAGAACATCTACGCCTTTGCCGAAGCCGTCTGCCTGGGCTTGATCGCGCTACGCTTCGAGAAGAAGCTCAAATGGGATTCAGCCGCGATGCAGTTCGCCAATGCGCCCGAGGCTAACGCCTTGCTGAAGCGCGAGTACCGCAAAGGCTGGGAGCTAATCTAGAGCGGCCAGCGGAATGGCCGACGGATGTGTAGGGGCAGGCCCCCGTGCCTGCCCAGGCAACCACAGGGGATTGCCCCTGTAATGTCCGTAGCGCGACAGATCATTCTGCCAGAGGCTTTCAACTCCTGGTGGAAGATTGTAGGAGAGAGTGCCATGACACGCAGTATCAGCCGACGCGGCTTCCTGAAGATGTTCGGGGCCGGGGTCTCCGCCGTTGGTCTCGGCCGCTACACGTCGCTGCTTGCCGGTCAAGGCAAGGTTGCCAGGCCCAACGTCCTGTTCATCGCGGTCGACGACATGAACGATTGGATTGGACCGCTGGCCAATCACCTGCCTCGCGCGCGGACGCCCAACCTGGATCGGCTCGCGCAGAAGGGCGTCACCTTCACCAACGCGCATTGCGCCGGTCCGGTGTGCCACCCGTCGCGCGTTTCGGTGATGACCGGCGTACATCCCAGTCGTTCGGGGATCATCAACAACGTCTTCACCAGCACAGGCAAGCCGACCTGGCGCACCGGACCCGACAGTGGCAGAGGGGTGCTGAAAGACGTGGTCACCCTGTCGCAGCACTTCCGCGATCATGGTTACCGCGCCTACGGTGTAGGGAAGATCTATCATGCCTTGCAGTGGTGGGACGGCAGCGAATGTCCCGCTGAGGATTGGGACGAATACTATCCCAGCGCGGACAAGCCCATTCCCACCTGGGTCCGGCCCACGCTCGTTCCCGACGAGCAGGCAGGCCTGACGCGCGGCCGGCCGCTGGGAGACAGGCAACTGTTCGGCGCCAGGCCCCTGCAAGTGCGGGAGGAACAGACGAGCGACCACCAGGTGGTGCAGTGGGCAGTATCGAAACTGAAGCAGAAGCATGAAGCCCCGTTCTTTCTGGCCTGCGGGATTTTCCGTCCTCACATCCCCTGGGAGGTGCCCCAGAAGTACTTCGACATGTATCCTCTGGATGAGATTCAGTTGCCTCCCCACCAGCAGGACGACCTCAAAGATGCCTTCTCGCACGGGCGTGAGCGCTGGCACCAGTGGGTGCTGGAAAACGACTACTGGGAGATCCTCGTGCAAGGGTATCTGGCCAGCATCTCCTATGCCGACGCCCAGCTCGGCCGGCTCCTCGACGGTTTCGAGGCCAGCGAATATGCCGACAACACCATCGTGGTCCTATGGTCTGACCACGGCATGCATATCGGCGAAAAGGAGAACTGGGAGAAGTTCACTCTGTGGGAGGAATCGACACGTGTGCCGTGCTTCTTCGTCGCGCCCGGCCTGACGAAAGCAGGATCGCGGTGTGCGTCTCCGGTGAGCCTGATCGACATCTATCCGACCCTGTGCGAACTGGCGGGCCTGCCGATTCCGACCCAGTGCGATGGCGAGAGTCTGGCGCCGCTCTTGAAGGATGTCGCGAAGCAGCGGTCCGCTCCGGCGGTGACGACCTTCGGCTTCTACCGCGGCATCGTCGGACACAGCGTCCGCTCGCAGCGCTGGCGCTATATCAGGTACAGCAACGGCTTCGAAGAGCTCTACGACCATTCCCAGGACATCCACGAATACACCAACCTGGCCGGCGACGAGAAATACGCCGAAGTAATCGAGGATCTCTCCCGCTACGTGCCTACCTACTGACCGACGGCGGCTTGTCGGTCAGACCGTATTCCGCCAGCCTCGCCGGCTCAATGAACTCACCGTGACCGTCACGGAATACGGCGTTGGTGCCCTTGCCGATGGCTAACAAGGTCTTATCGTAGGCGATTAGCATGTTGCCGGGGTCGTGCCCGGTCCGGCCCGCGCCGACGTAACCGACGTTGTCGAGAATCCACTGGAAATCCTGCTCGAATCTGGCTGCGTGCTCCTCCAACTCCGCGACGGCGTCGGGATACTGCCAGTCATGCTCTTCGGCGTACTTCCATGCTACCAAGCCGAAGCGCCTCAGATTCAGCATGGATTGGGCCAGTTGCTGCGATTCAGGATCCGCCTCCGCTTGAGCTGTAACCTGGGACCTGTCGTCGGTTTGCACAACCCGGTAGCGCAGTCGCACCGTTTGCGTGGACTCATCCGCGGTCAGGATTTGCAGCATTCCGATCGTGCCTTCGCGTGTCTTGAATGGGTACACCGTCTGATATTGACCTTCCTGGAAGAGCATTGCTATACGCGGTTCAAACGACTTGCCGGCCATCTTTTCGCGGAGATTGACAGCTTTGGTAGAAGCCCAGTCGCCGGGTGGCCACGGCTCAAAGACCAAACCGACCGCGCGGAGACCCAGACCTTCATCGGAGGCGGTCGCGACCGCGTCAATGCCGTTACCCTCCAACCAGGTGAGTGTGTCGACCGCGGACAAGCTGAGCATGTCGGCCGGGATGCTCCGGACTTGGCCGGTATCAAGATCGACGGCGCATTGCCTTTCTGTCCGAGTTTGCGCGTCGACGGTCTGGAGTGTCAGCGTTCGAACGGGACTGTAACCGGGAATGGCAGCGTTCTCGACTCGCCAGGACAACCATGCGCCGTTTTCGTCGGAGCCGGCAATGTGGATCACGGCAATATTGCCTTCGTTAGTCAGCACGGCGGCAAAGGGTGTCTTCTGTGCGGGTGTCACAGCCGTAGTCGCGCTGTCCCTCAATTGCGCGACGTTCTCGTAGGCCCAGGAGACCACGTCATCCCAATCAGGTTCGATGTATCGACACGCCAAGAGGCGCAGGGAGGAGTTCGCCATGATTCTCAGCGTGCCGCCGTCAGCGCTATCCCATGTCACGTCGAAATCTTCGGGCTGCGTCTGGCTCAAGGGAATCGCTGCCTTCGGGTCTAAGTCCAAGGCGGTATTGGCCTGAATGCGGGCGCGGAAGGCATACGCCCTGTCGAGCCGCTTCGGTCGCAGTGTTTCTACACCGATAGCCAACGCCGCTGCCAGGACGATCGTGGCCGCCGCCAGTTGTGCGATTCTGCTTTTCATGAGTATTCTCCAGAGAGGCGAAGCGCTGCCGATGTGACATGCTGCCCGTGCTTGCCGTCGCTTATCGACAACGTTCCTCCACATCCGGCGTCGCATCGGCTCCGATGCTTGACATGTTGCTGAACGGATCATCTGCTCTATTTCTTCTGACGGTCTCATATCACAATCTCCCATCAAGGATCGACCGCAGGGTATCTATGCCGCGTCGGTAGCGAGCCTGGACCGCGACGAAGGAAATCCCTTGAATCGCGGCGATCTCCTTGAGCGTCATCCCGCCCTCGATGCGAAGTGCGATGACCTCGCGCTGCACGAGAGGGACCTGGGCCAGCGCCGCGTACACTTGCTGCGCCTGTTCGGAACAGATAAGGCTATCCTCGGGCGGGCCCGCCTCTGCCTGCGGCGCAGGGTCTGGGTGCAGTCGAGCATCATGTCGCTTTGCCGCCCTGAGTCTGTCACGGGCCCGGTTAGCCACGCACGTTGCCAGATAGTGCTTCAGGTTCCCGGCCACGCGAAACGTCTCAGCCCGGTGCGCCAGCGAGACGAAGACGTCGTGTACGATGTCTTCGGCGCCGTGGGCATCGTTGAGAAAGGCCATTGCCACTGAGAGCATGTAGTTGACGTGCTTCTCGTAGATCCGTCGCAACGCCTCTTCGCTGCCGAGCTTGAACCTCAGCTTGAGTAGCTCATCTTCGATCATAGGGCGCTCGATGCCGCATGGAACGATCGTTCTTCACTATTATCACGAACAACCAGGCGGCTCCAATACATCAAACCGCGTAATTCTGCGGACAAGGCCGGCGCCGCGGAGAACGGGCATCGAGCCAGGCGGCTCAGCCGCCGAGAAAATCCCTCAAAACGGCCGCGAGCCGGCAAAATGCAGTTTAATCCGTTTGCCTCCGGGATATTGCCTCCTTGGAGGTCCGTCGGGTGAATCCTCCATAAAAGGTGATTTCCTGCGATTTTCGACGGTGAATCGGACGTGGATACATGCTCTTGGACCTTTCCACGCGGTTCCGAACGCGCGAGCGTCCGGAAATGCCATTTCTCAAGCTGAAGGAGGACTATTATGTGTAAGAAGTTGTTAGCAGTGGCAGCGTTGCTGGCCTTGTCGGCCGGCACGGCCCAGGCGATCGTGGCGCCGATCGCCGTGCCCAACGGGGATTTTGAGGACTATCTGGCGGTGGGGACCGACCCCGGCCTCTGGGGCGGCGAGTCCGGTGGCATTCCAAGTATCGAAGTGGAATTCGGCACCAATGATGAAGTCTGGACGAACCCGAGCAACTTCGGCAGCGGCTGGCAGTCCAACGGACCGCAGCCGGCCAACGGCAAGGACGGGCTGCAGTGCCCGCACGCGAGCAATCACCATCTGCGCATCGGCGCACCTGAGGCTATCGACAACGTGCTGGCCGGCTCGTTTAGCGGCCACCTGATTGGTTTCATGAACCTCACCGAAGCCGATGCAAACGGTGCGTCGGCCGGCCAGGTTCAGTCAGGCGTGGTCGGCACCCTGGAAGAGGGCAGTTACAAGCTGACAGTGGCGGTTGGCGCGCGGCCGTCGGGCAGTTGGAACGACGTAACGTACAGCATCTGCCTAGTGGCTGACCCGGTGGTCGGTCCCAACGATCTGGGCTCCAGCGGCGGTACCGTGCCGGGCACACCGGCGTCGGTAACCCTGGTTCCCTCGACCTCAGTCGTCGGCTCCAGCAACCAGGACTTGGTCTACATCCTAGACGTGGCTGCCGAAGATCCTCTTCTGGGGGCGCCGATTGCTATTCGGATCGATCTGGCCAACGCCGGGACGCAAAACGGCGTCGAGACGACGCTCTCGACCTTTACCCAAGCCAATTATGACAACGTTCGGCTCTGCGTAGAGCGCAAGCCCAACGTCGTTTGGGTCTCCTTCCATGGCGCCGATGACGCACCCCATGCCGAAGCTGTCAGCGCCGGTTTCACCGAGGCGCCTGATAAGGGCTACACCGATCTGCTTACCGCCAATGGCTACGATGTGACTCGCTACGTGACCACCTCGACGCCTGATCCGGCGGTGTTGGAGGCAGCCGATCTGGTCATCGTCAGCCGGTCGGGTCCCAGCCCGGACTATCAGAATAACGGGGCTACCGCCTGGAATAGCCTGAACGTGCCGATCATCCACATGCATGGCTACACCCTCCGGAATAGCCGGTTGGGTTTCACCACGGGCGCGACGATGCCGGACACTACCGGCGAGGTGAATCTGAAGGTCAATGATCCAGCTCACCCGATCTTTGCCGGGATTGAACTGGACGCCAACGATATTACCGTCAATCCCTACGCGACGCTGGTCGATTTCATGGGTCTTCCGCAGCGGGGCATTTCGGTGAACACCGACCCGATCGTCGAAGGTGGCACGGTGCTCGCTACCGTAGCAACGGCAGGCGATGGCGCCGAGGGAGGCATGATCATCGGAGAGTTTCCGGCGGGAACCACGCTGATACACGCAGGTGGCGCGGGAACGGACGTATTGGCCGCTCCACGGCTGGTGTTTCTGAGCGGCAGCCGGGATGAGGACGCCACCATCCCCGATCAAGGCGCAGGTATTTTTGACCTGATTGGAGACGGTCCGCAGTTGTTCCTCAACGCGGTTGAGTACATGCTGCCGTGCTATCCGTGCGCACCCGACACAACTAACCTGCTGGCTCAGTACCTGTTCGAGGACGGCGCCGCGAGAGACACGTCCGGCAACGGCCTGGACGGCGTGCTCGTGGGGTCCGCAGCGATCGTGGACGTCGCCGGAGGCAAGGTGCTGCAACTGGACGGCGTGGACAACGACGCCAACAGCGCGTTCGTGGATCTTCCCGATTCGAACGATCTGCTCGATTTCAGCGTCAGCGGCAACGCGACGGTCGCCGCCTGGGTGTTGATGGACGTCTCCAAGAACCACAACGCCATCTTCTCGCAGGGCGAGTGGCGCGACGGGCTGTCTCTGACGATCAAGGGTGACACGAATCCCGCCGACCAGCTCTGGACCGGCAAGGACCAGTCGTCGCCAACGCCGGACGACACTCTGCGGTCGGACGTCGGAATTCCGGTCGGTGTCTGGACCCACGTGGCGCTGACCCTGGATTATGACGCTGATGCCGACGTCACGAACGTGGTCCTCTACCTCAACGGCGTTCCCACCGGCTTGGCCCAAGGCAACGGCACCATCGTGGGCAAGGTGATCGCGCCCGTCGCCGGCGCCAGCCGGATCGGCATGGAGGACCGGGACGGGGACGGCGCCGTGGATGCCGACGGTGACGGCAGTGGCCGCTGGGTATGGGACGGTCTGATCGACAACGTACACATCTACGGCGTCGCTCTGTCGCGGTCGGAGATCTGTTACCTGGCGAGCGAAGCGCCTGGGGACCTGCCAGCACCTGAGCCCAGCGTGTTGGAGAACGGCAGCTTCGAGGAACCGGCCGAGCCGCAGGTCGGCTTCGACAACGTTCCTGGCTGGAGCACGGCGGCGCCCGTGGCGAATTCAGGCATCGAGGCCAACGCGAACACTACCGACGGCACCCAGGTTGCCTATCTGGGCGGCGGCGATCCCGCGGTTCGCCAGGTGTCGAGCCTGGTTATTGAGGCGGGTGTGCCGATCGAGTTGAGACTCGACGCGAGTGGCACGGCGGGCGCCATGCTCCAGATGACGCTCTATGCCGACGTGTTCGGCACGGCGGTCTCGATTGGCACGCAAACCGTAGCGGTGACCGACACGATGACCGAGTATGTGCTCTCGGTCGCAGACGCGTCGGTCTTTGCGGGCATGCCGCTCGGTGTGGAACTATCCAATACCGCCGCCGACACGGCGGTTATCGTGGACAGTGTGATCCTCCAGTAGGCAACGCATAGGTCCTGGCGCGGCGTTCGCCTCTCGCGAAGGCCTCGTCCACGACCACGCGGATGCTGATTACCACCACCGCAGGGGCCCATGCTGCTTAACTCGGCATGGGCCCTTCTTCATGCGCCACGTCACAGGGTGCATCGCTCGTATCTCGCCAACCGCGCTGGTGACAACGAGATACGAATGGGATCTACCGCTTGAGCTTTTCCAGCTCGGGACGCTCGACGATTGCGGTGGCCCAGAGGAAGCCGGCGACCGCTTCCTTGGCGTTGATCGATTGCCTGTAGTTGATGTAGCGATCGTAGCTGGTTTGAACGCCGAGGCCGTCACAGACGCTGTAGATGTCGACGAGTCCCTTGTCGTTGATCCTCGCGTTGGCGATGATGCCCTGATAGCCCTTCGCGACGACCGGAGCGTACTGAGCCTTGTCCAGCAGGCCGATCTCAATGCCCTTCTGGAGCGCGTAGGTGAACATGGCGCTGCCGGAAGTATCAGTCCAGTTGTCAGGCCGGTCGCCTTTGTCCACGACCTGGTACCAGCGACCGCTGACAAGCCCTGATAGACAAGACAGGGCGAGCCTGCAAATCATCGTCGTCTCCCTAAATCCCAATAGCCGATGTTCCTCACCGCTTGCGGTCCCAGGCGCTCGGCCAGTTGAGCCAGGTACAAACTCTGGGGAGCAACCGGCTTTCCGGGTGAGTCGGACGTGCCCAAAGGCAGCGTGGGCTCCCGACCGAACGGTCGCGCCGTAGGCACATTCTCGCCGATGCACCCGATCATCCAGTTGACCGCGCCCGGCGGCTGCTGGACGACGTAGGTCTTCGCGACGCAGTTCCAGGCGACCGCCCAGCCGACTCCCCAGCCGTGACCTGAGCCCATCGAGCCGCGATTCTTGAAGTCGATACCACCTTCGGGGACCTGGCAACTGTCCAACAGCATTCCGGTGGTCCAGCGCTGATGACCCTCGATGTGTCCGTTGCCTTGGAAGGTGCAGTTGAGCAGCACGATGGGACCGGCCTGTCTGCCTCCGGTGGCGACGTGCCAGATGTTATCGCCATTGCCGGAGCAACGATCCAGCAGGACCTGGCCCGCGTTCGGTGCGAACTCCGCCGGCTTGGATGCGCCGACGTTCGGGACGGTACGATGGATAGCCACCCGCTGGAGCGTGATGCGCCGCCCTCCGACGCTGACGCTGTTCATCGTCTCCTCGATCAGGATGTCCCTGGCCCAGCAATCCTCGCCGTTGATACGCATCGCCGTGTAAGGCGCTTCCGTGTAGCTCATGTGCTGTGGAGGCGCCTGGATGTGCAGGTGCTCGACACCGACCTGCGCGAGCAGAGTAGGAGGCGCGACTTTCACGACCGCCGTCCCCGGCGGATCGAGATACTTGGCGTCGAGAGAATCGGAGAGCGGGACCTCCAAGGTGATCCGGTTGCCTGAGAGCGCCGCTATCTTGCGTTGCGCGGTTATGCTGGTCCCGGTGCGAATCCAGGTCTGGGGACGACCGTCGCGAACCAGGTCGTCCATCTGCATGAACTTGGCCCACGCCTCCGTGACAGGCCGCCTGATCTCGATTGTGTCACCGACCGCGAGTCCCGACGCGTCGGCTACGGTGAAAGCGTTCGCGCCGGAAGGCACGTAGGCATCCGCGATTTGCGTCTGGACCGCACGTGGCTGCTCAGTCCTGTCCGAACCTCGTCCCCGGCCCCTCGATCGCCCGATGGACAGCGCGACGTGCCGGCCGCCGGTCATCTTGATGGTCGATCCGCCGACGGCGCTGCCACTGCCGCGCAGCACGACCCCACTGGTGCGAATCGAAATCGTACCCGAGCAGGTGTAATCCCCCGGCGCCAACAGGACCGCGCCACGGAAGAGGCCCTCCGGCTCCAGTGCGGAGACCTTGTCGATGGCCTCCTGGATGTTGGCGGTATTGTCTCCCTTGACCGGCTGGACGGTGACTCTGACCGGCACGTCAGGCAGCGCCACGCCTCCGCCCATGTAGCCGGCATGGGAGAAGTCCATGATCCTGTCGCCCGCCTGGGTGCTCTTGTACACGAGCTTGCCGTCAGCGCCCCGGTAGACCCATTCACTGGTCGCGGCCGCATTGGCGAAGACCACGTACATGTTGCACGCTGTGATGGAGGCGTTCTCGGTGTTAGTCCCCAGGGTGAGGCTTTCGTCGCGCTCTGCGTGGCGTCGAAGAACGCTCATGGACTGGCCGTTGACGGTGAGGTTAAGCTCGCTCGGCTGGAATTGACGTGTCAGCCAGGCGGGGCGGGGCAGGCGGTCATCGTGCGCGATGTACACGAGCGTGCCGCGTCTGACCGCAATCTCCATCAGGTCAGCCGCGTTGTAGATGTTGTCTGCGCTGGCGGCCTGGACCCAGTCGGCACCGATCAACTCCGCCGGCAGGTTGTCGAAGCGGAAGTCGCGATCCACGTACACGATGCTACCGTTCCGGGCGTTCTGTTCAACATGCACGCCTTGGGTCGGACCGGAATAGGAAAGGCCGGTGACATAACGGCCGCTGATCGTTTCGTCCTGCGCCACGGCACCCAGCCAGCGCTGCGGAGACTCGATGGCGCGCGACGCCGGCAGCTCGGGCATCGGCAGTTCGTAGTGTGCTCGTAAGGGCAGATCTGCTGCGACGGGAACCGATCGAACGGTCAGACTGCCTTCCCGCAGGCCCGGAGAGCGAGCCGTCACGGTGATCGGCCCGGCCTGTCGTGTCGAGCGCACCGCGACGCGATTGACACCGCACTCGAGGTTCAGGTAGGTGTTGTTGATCGAGTCGGTGATCCCGCTGTTATAGCCGCCGCGCCAGACGCCGGGCCCTTCGGTCGTGAAGTCCACGCGCCGCTCGAAGGTCGGACAGCGCCGACCCTCGTCGTCCACTGCTTCCACGTCGATCAGCACGTAGTCCGACCCATTGGCCTGCAGCCCGCCGGGGCCGGTGACCGGCGTGAGCTTCAGTGCAACCGGCGCGCCCGCCGTTACCTTGGCCTGTTCGGCAACCGGTTTGCCATCCGTGTAGGCTACCGCTTTGACCTCGCCGGCCGACCAGCTCACATTGGGAAAGGCAAAAAGGTAACGCAGCGAACCCCCTTTGAACTCCCCGGGCCCGACCCGACCGAGTGACTTTCCGTTGACCAGAAGTTCGACTTGATCGCAGTTGGACGCGACGTAGACAGTCTTGCCAGTACCGACTGGGTAGTTCCAATGACCGATGATGTGGACCTGAGGGTCATTGCGGAACATCGCCTGGCAGACGTAGTAGGCTTCTTTCGGCAGGCGGACGCCATCGACTTCGCCGCTGGCGCGGGCCACCTCGCTCGGCACGCGACCGCCACTGGTGGAGTCGGTGAAGATCCAGTTGGCGCCGCCGCTGTGGTTGGGCGCGTGCAGCTTGCCGACGAACTGCGAGACCTGGTTGACCGCGAACTGCTCGGAGGTCAGCACGTAGGAGCCTCGGCCTTCGACGTATCCGAACACCACGGGCGTGCAGGGATCGCCGCCGATGTGTCGCGGGGTCGCATCGTCCCAGACCCGCCGCGGTGCTTCCTCGCGATTGTACTCGCCTTCGAAGATCGGCATGATGCTCGCGCCGATGTCACTTCCGCCTTCGGTGCCGATCTGGACGTCCATGAACTCCGCGACGATCTTGTCCGGCCGGCGGTGGGTGTAGACGCGGCCGCCATGCGGATCGTATTTCTCCATGTATCCGTGCAACTCCGCGGCGTGCTCGCGCGAGACCTTCTGGTTGCCGCCTTCCCAGACCAGGATCGATGGATGGTTGCGGTAGTAGATGATCGTGTCGCGGAAGGTGGCGGCGCGGAGCGTCCAAGCGGCGGCGCGTGTGTCGCTCTCGCCGTCGACGCCGGGCTGGTCGGTGATGATCCCCAGCCGGTCAGCGGCTTCGATCCGCGTCGGTCCACCGGCGCAGTGGCCCCACCGGACGAAGTTGCCGCCGGCCTCCTTCATCAGGTTCAGCGTGAAGTAGTGCATCCAGTCGGGCTGGGCGTTGCCGATCCCAGGCCACTCGTCGGTTGGTTTCTGTCCCCAGCCGCGCAGCTTGAGGTGATGACCGTTGATGAAGAAGCCCTGATCGATGGTCCATTGGGCCCAGCGGATGCCCAGCGGCACCTCGCAGGTGTCGACCGATTCACCGTCGGCTTTGAGTGTCAGCACGACGCGATAGAGGTACGGATAAGTCGGCTCCCACAGCTTGGGATTAGCGAGTTTGTCGGTCAGCTTGTAGGTCTCGCTCGCGCCGGCTGCAAGGTCACTGCTGTCGGAAACTGACATCACCGACCGGTCCTCGCGGTCGCGCACGTCGGCGGTCAACTCGACGCGCTGGCTCGCGGCACGTCCGTTTTGAACCGGCACTTCGATGCCGATCGTCGCAGACTCCTCGGAGATGTCGCTCGCGTAGACGTAGGGACCTTCCGTCTTCAGAAAGCTGTAAAGAGGCAACGAAATGTGCAGCGGATCGGTGACATGCAGACACACATTACGATAGATGCCGCCGTGGGCCGGATGCCAGTGTGGGTTGTTCCAGGGGATCTGATCGGCCTGGAGCTCGCTGATGTCCTCAGGAATGGCCTCGTTGATGCGGGCCGAGAGCGAGCTGAGACTGCCGCCTTCGCCTTGCCGGTGCGCGTCGTCATCGACGAAGCGATTGTCGCACATCACGGCCAGCACATTGGAGGTCCCGAAACGCAGATGAGACGTCAGGTCGAAGCCGAAAGGCGTGAAGCCCGTCTTGCAGACGCCGAGCAAGCGGCCGTTGAGATAGACCTCGGCCACCTGGCGGACCGCCTCGAACTCGATGTAGACCTTCTTGCCTCGAAGGGATTCGCAAAGCGTAAACGTCTGGCGGTACCACGTCCGTCCCGACCATTGGTTCGATTCGCCCTTATGACCTTCGCGCGACCAATCGTCGAATGTATCAACGTCGTTGTACGTGTGCGGTGCCGAGACATCGGTCCAGATCCCGTCATCGAAATCGGGCTCCTGCGCGCCGGTCGGATCGGCCTTGACGAATTTCCAGTCGAGATTGAAGTCCAGGACCTGCCGCTCAGCGGCGAAACCCTCGCTCAAAGTCATCATCAGCACCATCGCAGCCCCACACCAGGCCGCTCTTCGTCCCACGGTGAAAGGACTCCTCTTGCACGATCGCATCAGCTTCTCCATGTTGTCGTTCCTGTGGACTACTCAGTTGGCGACCAGACCGTCGGGTACAGGCGAATCGCGTACCACCAGCCGCTTGACCTGCTCGAACCGCGCCGGCGCGACGCTTTCGGTCACTTCTGCCTTGAAGTTGTCGATTTCCTACCCGTCCACGTCCACGCAAACCATCGCCGGTCGTCGATCTTCTGTCGCCGGTAGAAGGACGCCCTGGGAACCTCCAAGGCCTGACACAGCGGCGCCGTGCCGAGTTGGGGGCGATGCTGTTCGATCAGGCTCATAGCGTCCCCTCGC
>JAFGLV010000011.1 GCA_016927855.1 Sedimentisphaerales bacterium | reverse complement strand
CCATCGACCGTCCAGCGCGACCAGAGACGCAGGTAGGCGATGAAATCGTCCTCAGTCACCTGCGACGCGTCTGCTTCGATGGTCATCTGCTCATAGCCGGCGGGTGGCTCGAGGCTGAACAGGGCATCGTCCAGCGGGATGTCGAACTGGAAATCGGTCATGATCGTGTTCATGCCGGGAGCATTGGCGAACTCCACCTCCGCCCGCGCCAGCTCACCCGTGGCCGGGTGGACCCAGACGGTGGCGGTCGTGTCGCCGTCGTGGACGCGGAAGCCTTCCAGAGTCTGTCCGTCGATCTTGGCCGCGCCCAGCAGCTCGTCGGCCTCGGCCGGAAGGGTGCGGAGCTTCTCTATGGACATGAACGTACCGTTGTCCTGCTTGGTCGGAAGGTTGTCGATGTCGAGGATCATGTACATACGCGACTCCGGGAAGAGCATGATGCCTTCGATGCGGCCGCCTGACGTGTCGGCGACGCCGATGTAGCCATCCGGCGTGGACATGCGTATGTAGCCGGGCTCCTTGAGGGCGATGTCCGTGCGGACGGTCTGGACAGTTTCCATGCCCGTCTGTGTGATGATGCTGAAGGTCATGGTGTGGGCCTTCTGCAACTTGCCCACCACCTGGGCGTAGGCGGTGCTCCCATTGCCTGCGACGAAGACGTTGTAGGCCAGTATCACCGCCACAGCGATCAGCGCGGCGACGGCCAGTTTCGTGATTCCGTTTTTCATGATAATTCTCCAGAAACCCACCACGCGCGGTTCGTGACCGTCGCGGGTGGGTGTCGTCTGTTCTTTTCGTGCAGCCAGCAACACGTTGCGGCCGGCTGCCTGACACGTGACTTCATCGACAGACAATTTGCTTGAACATCTGGTTTCCGCCAGCAGGGTCTCGAGCCGCTCGACCTCGTCTCGGCACGTCTCGCACTCGCTCAAGTGAGCCTCGACCAATCGCGTCTGCTCGTCACCGAGCTCGGCCAGCGCGAACGCGGCCAACAGCTTGTCGATTTCGCTATGACGATTCATGGTTTGACCCTTCCGCATGGCTGAAGGTACTCGTGCAGCTCTCGGTTTAACCGCCGAAGGGCCCGGTGCAGATGAACTCGCGCGGTCTCCGGTGAGCAGCCCAGCACGTCGGCGGCACCCCCTGCGTCGAGCCCTTCCAGACGCATCAGGATGAACGCGTCGGCCTGCCGGTCGGGTAGCTTTGCCAGGGCCGCCCCGAGCTTCTGTTGCAACTCGTCGGCCGCCAGCCGACCGTCAGGCGGTGCGCTCGTGTCGGCTCGCTCGGGCCTACACTCACCGTTGCGATCCTCGCCCTGCGGCCGCGTTCGTGCCGCCGCCAGGGCCTTGCGAATCGTTGCGCGGTACAGATACGCCGGCCACTTGACGCTGCCGTTGTAACTGTTCCAGCGCCGCCAGACGGCCAGGAAAACCTCCTGGTGCACGTCCTGGGCCAGATTCGCATCGCCCAACACGCGCAGAGCGGTATTGAGCACCTGTCGGCTGTGAACGTTGACCAGGTTTTCAAAGCTCTTGTCGGACAAGGAGTTAGTGTCCTTCCATTCGAACGTTGCTTGACCCAGGCCCGGCGGCCGCCGTCGAGATCTCTGCCCTAATAGAGTCGTCCCGACCGTCCGGTGTTTACAGGAAAATCGCCGCGTGGTTTTCTCCCCTGAGTCTTGAGCTCATCTATTGCCACGAGCGCAGGCCGATCCGGTTGCCTTCGCTGTCCTCGAAGGAGGCAATGAAGCCGAAGAGGCCGATCCGCGTCTTCGCCAACACGACTTTGCCGCCAAGCTTCTGCACGCGTTCCAATGGGCCATCGACGTCCGGCGTGAAGAAGTAGATCTGGACTCCCTGTTGCGAGGGCTGGAAGGCCTCGCCTTTCATGAGGGCTCCTCCGGCGCCGGGAGTTCCCGGGCGCAGCGGGAACAGCGCCATCTCCAGCGGGCCGAGATTGAGCGGTCGCAGCCTCACGTTGAGGACGCGCTCGTAGAACGCCCTGGCGCGCGGCATGTCCGTCACGGGAATCTCAAACCAACTCACCGGATTGCAGTCCGACGGGACCCCTTGTGCCGCGGCGGTCTCTTCGTCCGCGTCGTAGACGATTCGCCCCTCCTTAATGACCATCTGCACCTGGTGGAGGCGAGCGATGTCTTTCAAGGGATCGCCGCCGACGAGAACCAAATCGGCGATCTTGCCGGCCTCGACGGTACCGAGGTCGGCCAGCAGGCCGAGATGCTCTGCCGCGTCTCTCGTGCCGGCCCGGATGATCCGCTCCGGTGTCAACCCCGCTTGCGCCATGAATTCCGTCTCCTGGATCGTGTTGAGGCCCGGGCTGGGCATGGAGCAGAGCGTGTCGGTGCCCACGATGATCCGTACGCCTTTGTCGGACAGCGTTTTGAGGTTCCGTTTGGCGATTTCGAACGATTCGGTTTCGCGATCCTGAGACATGATCCATAGCGTCGGCGTGTAGGCGACGTTCCCGTCGAGCAGGGCGTTGGCCACCTTGTCGTCACTCAGGGTCGCGCTGGAGACGCCATGTTCTACACCATCGGCGCCGGACGCTACGGCATCGATCACGTCCTGTTCTCGATGCGTGTGGACGGTTACTCGCAACTTGTGCTGATGCGCCTCGTCGACGATCGCTCTGAGGACCTCCACCGAGAGCCTGGGCATCGTCTCGGGCATGCCGGTCCCGCCGCCGGCCTCGAGGGCCGCCTTGATAGCGTCCACGCCTTTGGCTGCCAACCGACGGACTTCTCTCCTGGCCGTGTCTTCATCGTCAACCTCAATGCCTATCTCGGACCTCATCCAGGGATCATCCTGACCCAGGGTGACCGCCGGATGTCCACCTGGCGCGGTGAAGCAAGGCCCGACGAGAAGGATGCGCGGCCCCGGGAGTCTCCCCTCGCGGACCTGGGTCCGCAGCTCCAGGACGAGGTCGAGAGGGTCGGCCAGAGACTTGACCGTGGTCACACCATATCGGAGGAAATCCTTCAAATACTTCGGCGCCAATGTCTCTATCTGGGCTCGAAAAGCTGCTTCCCCTCGTGCGGTCAGACCGAAGAAGTGGATGTGGGTGTCGATGAGACCCGGCATCAGAGTCATGCCGCGCGCATCGATTCTCTTGGCGGCATCAGGCGGGGCACTCTCCGCCGACACCGCGGTGATACGCTTTCCCGCGATGACGACCGTCGCGCTGTCCTTGACGGTGCCGTCGCCCACGATGACACGCGCATTCTCGATTACGAGTGTTGCCTCCTGGCCGTACGCTCCAGCGGCCATGAACAGCAACACCCCTATCCGCAGGACGTTGAACTGGCTCTCTCCTGAAAGTCGAAGCGGTCTCATGATCGGACTCCTTACAAGACCGGCCTGGATGTAGCACACTATGCGTTGACGGGTTCGTCAGGTCCCTTCTTGTCTTTCTCCATGCGCATCTGGCTCAGCGCGGTCAGTCCGCCGATCGCGCCGAGGTTCATTGTTTCAAGTGCGGAACTGGGCACGATGATCATCGAACCTTTCTCCTTGAGACCCTCGAACAGCATGTTCATGCCGCGCAGATGCATCGCGCCGGGATTTGATTCGTACTGCTTGGCGGCCTGGGCGAACTTCTCGGCGATCTCGGTCTCCGCGGTGCCGAGAATGATCCGCGCGTGGCGCTCGCGCTCCGCCTGAGCTTCTTTGGACATCGCGTCCTCGAGGTCCTTCGGGAGAATGATGTCGCGAATCTCGACCGACTGCACGGTAATACCCCACGGATTGGTCTTCTCGTCGAGGATCTCCTGGAGCCGCTTGCCAAGCTTCTCGCGGTGCGTGAGCAGCTCGGAAAGTTGGTGGGTCCCGATGATGTCGCGCAGCGCCGTTTGGGCGGACAGGACGATCGCCAGGTAGAAGTTCTCGACTTCCAGAATCGCTTTCTTGGCATCCCAGACCATCCAGAAGCAGATGGCGTCGACGTTGACGGGAACTGTGTCCTTGGTGAGCGTGGACTCGGAGCTGAAATCGGTCGCCCGGATGCGCATGTCGACGGACTGGACGACGCTCTCGATGATGGGGATGATGAAGAACGGTCCCGGCCCTTTTAGCGATCGGAATCTGCCCAGACGCAGCACGATGGCGCGCTCCCATTGGTTGGCGATCTTGATACCGAAGAAGCAGATGCTCGCCACGAGGGCGGTGACGATGATGATGTAGACGTTCCACTGTCGCCAGGTTCCTTCGGTCAGCCGGTTGAGACCGGCGCCTGCGAGCACGACCATCGCAGCCGCCAGAGCGGCCACCCAGTTGAGAGACGCGGCTTCCGCCTCCAGTTGGGTCGTCGCCTTATACTCACGAGTGAGGCTCGGCAGGCTGAGTTTGGCTCTGCGTTTCGCTGCCATGTTTCAATCTCCCATGCAAATGATTGACGATTTCGCCCAGCGTCAGACCGTATTGATGTCCGCGAGCGACAAGCTCGTCACAGACCTGGCGCAACATGCGCTGCTTCTCGGCCGGACCGATTTCGACCTGCTGATGGCTTACGAAGGTTCCGGTTCCCTGCTGCGTGTCCAGAATGCCGAGAATCTCCAGCTCTGAGTACGCTTTGCGTACCGTATTCGGGTTGATCTCCAGCCGTACCGCCATCTCACGCACCGTAGGCAACTGCTCGCCTGGCAGCAGCCGGTCCGAGGCGATGCCATAGCGGATCTGGTCCACAATCTGGCGATGGAAAGGCACGCCGCTCTTGATGTCCAGCTTGAACTCTACCATTACGAAGCTCCAATGAGCCATCCAATGAAACAGATATCTATTACTACAGTGTACTATAACTATAATACATTAGTTCTTTTCGTCAAGAAAAAAATCGTGGATTGTCATAAGTGAACTGCTATAAAGGAGTTATCAGATTGAGAAGTTCTTTACGCTCAACTCTTCCTGAACCGTTTTCAGTGGGTCAAGGCGTAGAGGATGATGTTGATGCCCATTTCTATGGTCTTGCGGTAGCCTTCAACACCCCATTCGATGCCTTGGCTGTCGCACCAGCCGCAGTGCAGGTCGGTGGAGCTGAGGAAGACTGCCAGGCGGTCGCCGACGAAAACGCCGCGAGCGCCGTGGTTCTGCCCGTGAGGGGTAGCGCCGCCGGGACCATATTTGGTGCCGCAATAGCGCAGGGACGGGAGCCCGGTCTGGCCGAAGTCATAGATATTGTGGAAGATCTCGTGGGTCGGCGGGATCGTTTGGACGGCGCCCCGGCCGAAAACATCCTCCAGCAACGTGTAGGAGCAGCGATAGAAGAAATCGCCTCCGGTGCCCACCACGCAGTCGTCCATAAGAAGGAAACCGCCTGCGGTGATGTAATCTTGGAGGTTCTGCTTCTGTGTGTCGGTGAATTCGAAGCCGTTCTCGCCCGTCATGAAAAGGAACGGATACTCGCGCAGCCGGTCGGGCTCGTCGAACGTGAGGACGGCGTTAAGTTGCCCGGCGCCCGCGTAATTGGGCGTCCAGTTGAAAGCCCCTGTGATCGGCTTGACCCGGCAGCGCACCACGTTGGACAGCTCGCGCAGGAGGTTGGCGTCGCCGCCCGGCCGGTTGTTCCAGAGGTCGGGTCCTTTGCCTCGTCCCCTGAATGGCAGTTCCGTGAACTTGATCCGTGGCAGGACGAAGTCGTACCGGTCGTAATCGTCCGGCTGGGGATAGGTCGGCTCCGGCTCTATCTCTGTCGCAGCCAGCTTCGATGTCACCGCGCCGGCCAGGACCGTCCGGCCCAGCAGCCGCAGGAACTCGCGTCGCTTCATGTTGGTTCGGTTGCGCTTCGTATCACGTGCTCCTCAATTGTCGGCCGGGATGAACGTCGATGCCGCCAGTCCATCGACAGGTTCTACGGTATGGCGCCAAGGTCGTTCGCTCGGCAGGCCGTCGCCGTTGTCCTCCAGGCAAGGTGTCTCAGTGGGAAGAATCTCCCGGTCCCGATACCACCGCTCGATTTCGCGCGCGGCAGCAGTGAAGGCTTCCAACACCGAGACCCTTCCATCTCCGTCCATGTCGCTCTCGGGTCGCGCCAAGGCCGGCACGAAATGTGCGCCGAAGCGGGTGCTGTATACCTGCTCCTGCGTCGCGGCACAGACGATGACACGTCCCGGTCCGCCCAGCACCTGGGCAGCCGACCCCGCGCAGGGGCAGTCGAGCACAATGAGCTGCCGGCCTGCCCGGATTCCGGCGAGCCACCGGGCCAGCTCCTCATGCGTGACATCCTCTCCCACCAGGTTCAATCGCAGCTTGTCCAGCACCATGTTTGCCTGGCCGCAGTAGTAAAACACGAATCGGTCCCGTGGGCTGACGCTGGACGCGCAGACACTCATGGCCTTCGCCATGTTTGGCGCCGACGCATCGTTGCCATCCAGTACGGCCAGCCGGGCCGGGTCGACCTTCACAGCCGTGAGCAGGTACTGCCGCAGGCTTTGCACCGTGTGCTCCTTGCTGAGTCGATCCTCAGGGTCACGATTGATCCCGTTGACGACGAGCGCAAACGTGCTGCCCTCGATCGCCTTCGTGACGCTTGGCGCGATCAAAACGAACAGGATGATGATTCTTACTGTCATGGGCCTATCTCTCAGACGAGCCCGATGGCCCGCCGCAGGAACCAGTTGACTGAAAGCAGGGCGCACAGCGCCAGCAGCAAGGGCCACCTCGGCCATGCACTGACGACGGTCTCGGTTGTGCCGGTCTGCTGCGTCGGCACAAAGACTTCGGCCACGCTGTCATCGAGGTCGTCGATGTGGACGTATCGCGCGCCTGCCTGCTGGGCCAGCTCGCGCAGAAAGGGCTCGTCCAATCGGACGTCGGACATCTCGTCCTCGATCGGCGGCAGGGTCGCGGCGATAGTCCGCTCACCGAGGAAGATCCCGTTGCTCTCGGCCTGGACCGTCGCAACCACCGACTGCGAATAGCCTTGCTCCGTCTCGGCGCGGTAGCTGCCTTGTCCGAGCGGTTTCATCGCGACGACGCGTTCGCCGACGCTCAACAGCACATTGGCCTGATCGACCGGCCTGAACTCCTGGTCCAACACGTACGCACTGAAGACGGCGCGCTTCGGGTTGTCCACCGCCCGCTCGACGAACAGCTCGATGCCGGCGCCGCGCGCCGGCGTCCGGCCCAGGTAGCCGACCAGACCGGAGGTCACTTCGCTCAGCGGTCCGCCCTGGCGGTTTTCCCGGTAGAGCGCGAACAGCTTGGAGGTGTTGAGCAGGCACACCCGACCACGCCGGAGCCGATGCGCCGAGGCCAGCGGCGTGTCTTGAACCTTCGCCAGCGTCGCCGAAGCGGGTTTGACCAGCGCCACGTTGTAGTAAGGCGAAAGGGCAAAGTCCTGACCGGCGAGTGTCTTGGGGTCGAAAACCCGGCCGATCTCGGCTTCGAATGTCACGTCGATCACATCCGGTCTGGGCGGCCAGAGCCGTGGCTCGCGCTCATCCAGTACGACCGGCAGCAGCGCGTTGCCACGCTCGTCGTTCCAGGCGGCCAGCGACGTCACCGCCGGACCTGGCAGCAGCAGCAGCCCGCCGCCCCGATCGGCCACGAAGCGATACAACCCGTCCAATTGGGCGGGCGTAAACTGGCTCAGGTCGCAAGGGCCAAGGATGATGACGTCATACTGGAAGAACTCCTCCCTGTCGCGCGGCAGCTTCACGTAACCACTGACCTGGCCCGAATTCTTCGCGAGAGCCGGGTCCTTGATGACGTCGAACGCCAGGTCCAGGTCGACACGCTTGTCCCAGGCCAGCGCCTGGCGAATCTTGCCGACATCGAAGTTGGCCCATTGCGTGTACAGCAGGACGTTCAGCCGGCGCTCCTGGGTGGCTTCGAAGGACGTGCTGCGCTGGTTGTTCACAACATTGGTCTCTGCTTTCTGAGGTTTGGCCTCTACAGTCAACACGTGCGTGCCCAAGGGCTGCGGCGGGATCGCGAATTGGACCTGCGCTTCGCCGGAGGCGAAGGTGCCAACGTCGAGCTGACGCGTTTCTATGACCTGACTATCGCAGGCCAACTCGACTGTCACGGGATCCTCCGATAGGTTCGTGCCTTTAACGGTCACCGTCGCGGCCGAGGCGGCGTCCGCCCAAACGCGTGGTGGCGCCGAGATCGACGTCACGGCGATATCCATCCTGGGCTTGCGCGATCCGACGCCCACCAGCACGACAGGCATATCGTCCCGCGCCACGAACGGATAGCGGCGCGGGTCCCGGTCGAGCGTCCGACCGTCGGTAAAGATCAGCGCGCCAGCCTCTTGACTCTCATTTGTGGGCACATCAAGGTCGGACAGCAGCGTGAAGACGCTGTGCAAATCGGTCTGCTCGCCCCAACGACGCAGCAGGGTCGGCGCGCCGCAATGATAGGCATGCAGGTCGAAGCCATAGATCTTGTATTGGGGACCGCCTGGCTCGGATGGGTGAAACCGTTCGGTGAAGCCTTCCAGTGCCTTATCCAGGCGGGACGGCGCCTTGTCCTCGGCAACCGACATGCTCCGGCTCGTGTCGAAGACCGCCAGTACGGCGTTGCGCGCATAGACGGGACTGCTCTGCCAGCGTGAGGGATTCCAGATGATTACCAGCAGCACGCCCATCGCGGCCCATTGCAGGAGTACGAGCAGCCAGCGGTAGCCCCTGCGGCTTGGCGTCCTCAACTCGGCGCTGTGAAAGCCCAGAACCGTCAGGATCGCCAGCAGTAGCGCGATCGCAATGGCAACGAAATGTCCCGGATAGTCCAGCAGCGTCATTTAGGGTCGCCTTGGGGTTTGAACTTGGCCGCATTCTCGAAGAACTCGTTTTCGGCCTCGACGAATTCCACGTCCGACGGCTCGTCCTCGACGGGCCGCACTTGCCGGTCGCGCGCCTGGATCGCGATGGACCAAAACTGCTGGGCCAGCAGACGCGCCGCCTTGACGTCGTCGGCGGTATCGCCGCGCGTGTAGACAAGACCGGGGCCGCCGCCACGCGAGACGTTGGCCCACTGCGGCGTGGCCATGCTTTCGAGCAGTCGCTCGGCTGCCTTGAGGCGCTCGAGCATTTCCTCTCGCTCCTCGGGACTGACCGACTCATCGAGCGATGCGGCGTCCTCGGCAAGCTGCCTGGCCAGGGCTTCGGCTTTCTCAGCTTCGGTCATGGGCTTGCCCGCCGAAAGCCCCCGCTCGATTGCCTCGCCTGCCTGGACCAGTTCGCGCGCAGCCGCGTCGGCCAGGTCGGCCATTTGGGCCTGCTTGTCTGCGGATGCAGAGGGTTCGTAGCGCAGGTCCGCCAGCTTCTCCTCGAACGTCTTCATGTTCTCGACCGCTTCGTCAAGACGCTGCTTGGCTTGGTCGCGCACACCGGCCTGGCGCGAGGATTCAGGCAGAGCCATCTGCGCGAGCTCTTGCGCGACTTCGGCCGCCTGGGCGCGTAACGCCTTCTGCCTGGCCTCGAGCATGCGCATGCGCACATCCGCAGCGGCTGACGACTGCACCGCATCACTCTGTGAATCCGCCGTAGCTTGCGCCGACGGTGAGCCGTCAGTATGCGAAGGGGCGCCTTGCTTTGCAGCCTGCCCTTTGCCCGATTGCCCCTGGCCCTGGGACCCCCTGGAGCCCTCGGTGGTCTGCTTTTGGGCGCCGTCTTGTTGATTTGCTTGGCCCTGGCTTTCGGACGCAGAGGAGTCTGCTCCGGATGAGTCGCTCTGCATCTGCTCTGTCGTCACGCCCTCCCTACCCTCCTGTCCCTCCTCACCTTTCGTGCTCTCTTGACTCTCTTGATCCGCTGCATTTTGCGCGACCTGCGCGCCGGAACCGTCCCCCTGCTGGTCCGAGGCTTGCGACTCGCTACCGGACGATTGGCCGCTATTTCCAGAACTCGGTGACGAAGATTCGGATGCTTGCGATTCACCGCCGGACTGGCTCTGCTCCTGAAAGCTCTTGGCCAGGTTGGCCCTCAAGGCCTTCTGCTCGCGCGCCAGCTTGTCGATCTTCTGTTGGGCTTTCTCAAGCTGGTTCTCGATCCGCTGCTGGTCCTGAGGGGTCTCGACGTCGGGATTCTCGCGCAACGTGATGCGCTCGGGCTTCTCCTGCGGCACGCTCTGACCGCTCTGCGGCGGATTCCACTTCAGGTGCAATTCGTCAATGAGCTTGCGCAGGAGGCGATAGGCGTCGCGCTCAGGTGACAGCGCGCCGTTGGCATCGCTGATTGACAGACGCCGTTGTGCCTGCGTTTTCAGGTCGATCACCTCGTCGATCTTAGCCTTCATGCTGTCGTCAAAGCCCGCCTCCGGGTCGTCGCGCAGCGAAGTCAGCGTCTGGATGCAGTACTCGACGTCGGCGGACAGCGCCTCAGACTTCGGCCGATCCCGCTGGATGACCACAGGCGTCTGCGCCAGCGCCCAGGTCTTCTTGAGAATGGCGCGCGTGTATTCGAGCACGGCGCCGAGGTCATCCGCTGCGGCCCCCGGCGTGTTGCTGGGCCCGCCGCCAGGCTGTGGGTGCCAGTACTGCCGATAGGGTCGTATTTCCACGAAGTAGATGTCACTGCAGCAATTGGCATCCGCCTTCTTCTGCTCTGTTGCGATGTCCCTGGCCTGAGCGTAGTACAAGACGCTGTCGCCGATCATCAGATCGTAGCGTTCCAGTTCGAGCGTATAGGAGACACGCGCCTGCCTGGCGCCCTGCGGATCGTTCGTATCGAGCAGAAGGCATTCGCCGCTCGGCAGTTCGCAATAGAGTTGCGCCGCTTCGAGACCGAAGTCATCGGTGATCTCGAACGCGACGGGGACACTCGCGACATCCGTAGCCAGGCAATCGCCTTCGGGGCTGCGCAGTTTGAACTGCGGCGGCTCGTCCGCCTTGAGCACCACGCGCAGCTCCTCGGGCTCGCTATTGGCCAACCCTTCGACACCGAGCAGGCAGAACGACAGGGCCATAGGTTGATCGGCCGTGAAGCGCACGCTGAATGTCCGAGCGCCGTTGAGAGTCTGCACGGCCGGCTGTTTGCCCAATCCACAAGCGGTGGCTTCTCGCACAGGCGTGGTCGTCTCGATCCGAAGTTCGACACGGCTGGAGGGCAGGACCGCCAGCGTCCGGTCTTCGATCTTCTCCTCGCGCACCGCAAGAACCTGGCCTTCATCCTCGCTCGGCAGCGACACGAGCGCTGTAATGCTCTCGATGGTAGGAGGTTGCGCTACGGTAATCGTGTGCGTCTCTGAGTTAGCGTCGGGTGTTTCGAAGCGATACGTCGTGTGTCCAAGTGCAGCGAATGACGGCGCGGCAGTGAGCGTCACGTTCCCGTCAGCATCGACCGTCGGATGAATCGCGATCCGCTGCGACTGGCGCAATGTCTCGTTCGGTTCCGCTGGGTCTTGCCTGGTGAGCACCAGTTCTGCAACTTCCGGCAAACGTCCTTTGACTTCCGCTGTCAGCGTCACAGGCACGTCGGGTGCAGTCACGACGTCGCCTGTGATGGACGCGAAGGTTGTGGTCGGGACCGGTGCGATCGCTGAGAACGGTCGGATGAGGCGCGAGAAATAGGCGGAGAAGTAGACGATGTTCTGGTGCACGAATACCGCGACGACCGCCAGGCAAAGCACGACGCAACCCGCCAGCAGATAACCACGCCACTTCTCCACGGTCGAATCGAAGGCGAAATCGCGCGACGCGGTGTCTACCTGGACCACCAGTTGTCTGGCCAGGCCCTTGGAGTACGGATACGTATCGCCTTTCTCATAGTACTCGACCGCCGCGACAAGCTGTTGATCGAAGCTGCGTTTGTTCTCGACATGGTTAGCGGCACGGCTGTAGGTCATGTCACGCCGCAGCGTCTGAACGAGATAGTAGGACAACACCGCCAGCAGGCCGATCAACAGGACCAGGGCCAACAGGCGCCCCGACGTACCCAGGTGAACGCGATGATCGAGCAACGCATAGAGGCCGATGTAGACCGAGATGCAGACCAGCCACAACGCCGCAGTCTTCAGCACGCCCAGCGCCAGCAGCCAACGTCGCACCTTGGCCACACGTGCGATCAAATCATCCAGAATGTCATCCACGAGGTCGTGCATATCATCTGCAGGGGCGGGCCCCTGTGCCCGCCTTGGGCAACCACAGGGGGTTGCCCCTACCGCTTGAGCCGGTTGGCTAAAGCCGATTCTACTAGCAGCAGCGCGATGGTTGCCCAGGCAAAGAATTGCCAGATGGGTTTGCGTTCGATCTTGACGCTCGCCTGCGCCACCGCCTGCCTCCTGTCCTTGTCTATGACGAATGTGCGCTGCACCGCGGCGGCAACCGCCTCAGCGGTTGGCACGCTCAGATCCGTCTCGCCGTCAGGCAGATTGATCGGCGCGTACAGCTCGGGTTCGTCCAAGGTCTTCATCCATCCGATTCCTGCCGGCGCGGGAAAACGCAGCGTCGCGCCCTCAAACCGCGCGGCCGTGCGCTGACCGTCACAATCCTGCACGGCTATCCGCTCTCCGAACGTGCTGGCGGCGCCGGCGGTGCGCAAAGCGGGGCGCTCGGCGGTGGAGAAGCAGAACAGTCGCATCTGGTCACTCTTACTCAGCAGATATCGGCAGAATGCGACCCAGGCGCGCGACTTGGCGAGCAGTCCGAGCGAATCGTCGATGCTTGTATTGACAAATACGCTCTGGCCCCGATCGAGGGACTTGCCATAGATGAAGCCGGCGCCGTTAGCGAAACGCCAGACGCACTGCGCGTCGGGGTCGGTCCGGCATTGCCACGCACCTTTCACCGCGATCTTGTCAAGCCGATAGCCCACCAGCGACTGGACCGCACGGTCATCGAGATCGAACCAGTCGCGTGTGTAAGGCTGCGCTTCCAGGTAAGCAACCTCATCGATCCACTTGTCCGGCAGCGCCGCCAGAAGTCCAGCCTGCCACAACCGTCGAGCAGCCTCCGAACTCTGGGCTTGCTGGGCGAAACAAATCAGCTTGCCTCCCGCGCGGAGATAGCGCTCGATATCGGCGGGACTGCACGCAGGGCTGTCAGGCAGGGACGAAAGAACTGTGACGTTCGCCCAGGCCAGATCGGTGGTGGTCAAGCGGTCTTGCGTTACCTTTCTGATCTCGACTTCGTCCAGATGACTTGCCTTCGACAAGGCCTCGATAGCCGTCTCGAACAGGAAGGTTTGGTCGTCACGGTGAACCAGCAGCAGGTCAATCGGTTCAGTGGGAGGCAAGTAGGCCGCGACGCGATAGGAATCGTCTTCGGCCAGACCGTCGTGAGGCGAGAGAGACAGCTCGATCGGCCAATGGGCTTGGGCAGCACGACTGAGTCTGGGACCTGGGCTGACCTGCACGCGGAACGTACCGCGCTGCTGCGCCGCCAGCTTCAATTCCAGGACCGCCGATTCGAGATGGAGGACCTGCGCCGCCAAGGTTCGTTGCTGTTCGCGACCGCCGTAGTTGGCAACCACGACGTCGAGCAGGATTTGACTGTCCACCACGTCGGCCAGCCGGACGGCGACGATGGCGGCGTTGTCGATCGGCTCGACTGCAAAGACAGACTCGTGCTGCACGTCATCGACAAGCGCCGGCTGAGGTACCTGCTCGAGCTGCGCCAGGACGCTGGGCGAGAAGTCGCTCAAGACGGCACCGGAGAGCGTATCGCTTTGCGAGACGGTCTGTCCGGCCTGGCGCAGCGCCGTGAAGAAGCCCTCCAGCGACGCGCTTCTGGGGACCGGTTTAAGCCTCTTGATCTCCGCGATAGCCTGCCCTTTGCTCAGATCGAAGACGGACCGGCCCGAGGCCAGGGCGCAAAGGTTGAACACACTGTCGTCCGGCGCGCGGCGCACGCGTTCGAGGGCCGCGTCGGTGAGGCGCTCGAATAAGGTCCGGTTGCCATCGCGATAGGCCATGGACATCGAATCGTCCAAGGCCAGATAATGAACCGACCGACTCTCCTTAGGCTCTGGCGTGACATGCAGGACCGGCCGCGCGAACAGCAGCGCGATCAAGACCATGGCCGCACAACGCAGCAGCAAGACGAGCAGGTCGCGCAGGTGTCGTCGCGCGTGACTTTCACGCTGACCGCTGCGCAGGAAGCGCAACATTGTGAAAGGCACCTTGCGAAAACGAGGTTTCGACAGCAGGTGCGCCGCGATCGGCCCAGCGACCGCCAGAGCCCCGAACAGAAATGTCCATCCGAGAAAGCTCACATCAGCCTCCTGCGTTTGACCAGGTACGCGATGAAGGCTCTATCGAGCGGCTCGGACGTATCGAGCAGGCAGTAGTCGATCCCGCTATTGCCGAGCGTCTTTTTCACCTCCTCCAGGAAGGCCTCGACGCGCTGACGGTAACCCGATTGAATCGACTGGGGGAAGGTCCGCAGCTTGTCCTTCGATTCGAGGTCTTCGAACTGGATCAGGCCCTTGTAGTCGAGAGTCAGTTCCTGATGGTCCATCACGTGAAAGACGATGACGTCGTGCTTGAGAAACTTCAGATGGGCCAGGCCCTTGAAGATGTCGTTCTCGTCATCGAGCAGATCGGAGATGAGCACGATCAGGCCGCGTCGTTTCGTGGTCTCCGCTACGGTGTGGAGAATGCCGGCCAGGTTTGTGCCGTCGGCGGTTGTGTGACGGTCCAGCGCGGTGAGGATCGCGCTGAGGTGCGTCCGTCTGGAGGCCGGCGGGATCTGACCGGTAATCTTCTCGGCGAACGAAATCAGTCCCGCGCTGTCCCCTTGCTGGAGCATCAGGTAGCTCAGCGCCGCGGCCAAATACGATGCGTAGTCGATCTTGCGGACCGCGTCGGTCCCGGCGAATGACATGCTCCGGCTCGTGTCGAGCAGGATGTAGACGGTGGTGTTGGTCTCCTGGTGAAATCGCTTGATGTACAGCCGGTCAGTGCGGGCGAAGATCTTCCAGTCGACGAATTTCATTTCGTCGCCCTGGTGGTACTCGCGATGGTCGCTGTACTCGACGCTGAAGCCCTGGAAAGGGCTGGGGTGCAGACCGGAGAAGAAGCCTTCGACGGCACAGCGAGCTACCAGCTCCATGTTGGCCAGCTTGCTCAGGAAGATCGGATCGAGATATTCGCGCGTTGACGCGGCCATTGGTTTCTCGCGCTGCGATATGGGTCCAATTGGTCCTATAGGACCTATAGCGTTGGGCGCGTTGCACCCAACGCGATCATTTCGGCACCGGCACTCTTTCCACAAGGTCGTCGAGGATCGCTTCGATGCTGATCGCATCGGCCTCGGCGTTGAAGTTCGGAATCACGCGGTGGCGCAGCACGAGCTTGCTCACCGCTTTGACGTCGTCGAAGCCCGGCGTGATGCGCCCGTGGATCAACGCGAGCGCCTTGGCGCCGAGCGTCATGAACTGGCCGGAGCGAGGTCCGGCGCCCCACTTGAGGTACTTCTTCACCATCGGCGTCGCAGACGGGTCCGTCGGCCGGGTGGCGCGCGCCAGCCGGATGCAGTAGGCAACCACCATTTCGCTGACCGGCGCCATCCGCACGATCTCCTGGAACAGGACCATGTCGTCGGCGCTGAGAACGCTCTCGATGGTGTATTTCTTGCCGGTGGTGGTCTGCTTGACCATCAGGTGTTCGTCCCTGGCGGTCGGATACTCGATGTAGATCATGAACATGAACCTATCGAGCGCCGCTTCAGGCAGCGGATACGTGCCTTCCTGCTCAATCGGGTTCTGGGTCGCGAGAACGAAGAAGGGCTGATCGAGCTTATAGGTCTTGCCTGAGACGGTGACTTCGCGTTCCTGCATCGCCTGGAGCAGCGCCGCCTGGGTCTTGGGCGGCGTGCGGTTGATCTCGTCGGCCAACACGATATTGGCGAAGATCGGACCGCGCACGAATTCGAACTTGCGTTGCTTCGACTGGGCGTCGCGCTGGATGATGTCGGCGCCGGTGATGTCGGAGGGCATCAGGTCCGGCGTGAACTGGATGCGATTGAAGCTCAGCTTCATCGCGTCGGCGATCGAGTGGACCATGAGCGTCTTGGCCAGGCCCGGCACGCCTTGCACGATGCAGTGACCTCCCGCCAGCATGCAGCAAAGGGTCGAGTCGATGACCCTGTCCTGACCCACGATGACGCGATGCACCTGTTGCTTGAGCTTGGCGTAGCCCTCGTGCAGCTTCGCTATCAGATGTTCGTGATCGCCGCCGGCCGCGGTCGGCGCCGGTGCGGGACGCACCCCGCGCTCGCTCGCGACGTCGGCACTCGCTGTGTGGATTCTATCGCTCGAAGCCATAGGACAGCACCACCTCACTTGAGCCAAACCGTGTTCTTTCTATCTGAAAGACGCAACGGTATAGCCAAAGTTACAAGTTTCCGGCCCATCCGCTGGAGAATCGAGCCTGCGCGGTTCCATGGGACCCACGAGACCGCGCTATGGCGCCACGAGGATGGCACCGTCGCCGGAAGCCATGCTGAACTGCGTCGCGATACGGCCCGTCAGCGAATCCTTCGCCGGCTCGGCGAGCTTGACCTCGTGAGGCCCAGCCGCTCCCGGCAGATGGACTACTACCAGCGCTCGGTCGTATCGTCTCTGCCACGTATAGGGGCCGATCTCCTCACTCGGTCCCGTCGGGAGGCCGATCTTGGCGTCGTACTCACTGTACCAGTCGTGGTGGTGGCTGGTGTTGTCGGAGAACAGGTAGTAGAAATCGCCGATGGTCAGGGCATAGCACAGGCTCCAGCGCCGCGCTTGGGGGTCGGCAGGGGGCTTCTTACCCCGGTTGGGGTCGCCGGGCCAGCCTGCTTTGGAGCCGGTTTCCTCGAAGCGCTCGATCACGCTGATCGTCGGTTCGCGCAGCAGCGATTGGGTATGTTGCATCGCAGCGATGCAGTCCTCCCACTCGGAGCGGCCGTGGCTCCAGCCCGATTCGTACATCATTCCGTTCAGGTAGGGCGCCGCGAAGTCGTGCTTGCCCACCGCGTAACCGGCGTTAGCGAGGATCAGGAACTCGTCGCCGACGGCTTGCCGCACTTCCTTGAGAAATGCCACCCAGGGCTCGGGTTCTTCCCGCAGGTTGTCGTAAAAAACGCCATCAAACCCGACCGGCCGGAGAGCCGCGGTGACCTTGACGACATGCTCGCGGTACTCGGCATTGGCCCAGTCCATGCGGTGCGTTCCCGGCCAGAACTGCTGACGATGGCCGTCTTTGCGCAGCCACCAGGCATGGTCCTCGGGCAGCCAGTCGTCGCGGTATTCGTAGAAATAGAGTTCACACAGGATCACAGCGCGCGGATTGAGCCGCCTGATTTCTGCGAGGCGTTCTTTCGCCCGCGTCACCGATTCGGCGGTGAAGCCCTCGGCCAGGCCCGTCGGTTCGCGGTCGTATCTCAGACCAAAGCTGCCGGCGCCGGCCATGATCAGATCGTGTCGCGCCATACTCTCGGCCGACCGCTCGCCTCGAATCGGGGCCCACAGCATCGCGACCCGCGGAAATTCGGCTGAAGCCCGGTGCTTGGCAATCTGCACGACTGTGCCCGTTCCCAGGGTGAGGAAACGGTCCCCGTACGCCTGGCGGAATGCGGCGATGGCTTGGTCCTCGGCATGAGCGTAATTATCGTAGAGGATAGTGGCAGTGAATCGGTCTGCCTGCCCGCCGCCGAGGGCGTCGCCTACCATCAGGACGACCACCACCGAGAGGATGTGTTTGCACTTCGATCCCATGCCCATCGGAACCTCCTTCCTAAGTGCCCGGCGTAGCAGCCTTGGCGTTCGATGTTCATCATAGCCTCGTGCCGGTCAGCGTCAACGCAGCGAATCGTCCTGAAACGGCGTGAAATCAGATTGACAGCGATCTGTCCGCTCGCTACGCGGCTGGGCTTTGTGTGGGCCGGACAATGTGTCGCGGGCATTCCTTCGGCATCGCTCAGGACAGGCTTTGCCCGCGCGTCTCGTCGGCATCTTGCCGCTGATATCCGACCCGGTTCGGCTCTTCTGGTCTTCTGATGCAGGTGAGACGCTTGCCTCTCCAGGGCGAATGATTATTCGCCCCTACACAGGTTTGGCTTCTTGTGAGGCTCTAAGACCTTATCTCTGCTGGCTTTACGGTCACACCTCAAAAGGGCGCATGACCCTCGCCTCCGTTCCTTGTGGAAAGAACATGCGAAAATCTTCAAATTGGGCTTGTATTCTTTACAACTGTAGAGTAAGCTCGTCAGCGTTAAAGCGAAAGGAGGTTTGCATGGCGACGAAGAACCACGAGCTGACGGAGGCGGAGTGGGAGATTATCCAGGTCGTTTGGGAGCATCAGCCGTGTGCGGCCCCGACGGTGCAGGAGCAGCTTGCCGACCGCAAGAAGTGGACGTACAGCACCGTCAAGACTCTGATGGACCGCATGGTCGGCAAAGGCTTGCTCACCACCCAGCGCATCCGCAACCTGATCCTTTACAGCGCCGCGATCACGCGCCGCCAGGCACAGAAGGGGGAGTTGACTAAGACGCTGGCGCGAGCCTTCGGCGGTGCGTTTACCCCGATGATGCAGTTCATGTTCGACAGCAATGCGCTGTCGGACACGGAGTTGGACGAGCTGGAAGCGCTTATCCGCAGGCGGCGCCGTCAGCCGTAGAAAGGCAGCACCTTGTATCTCTGCCGTAACGGAAGGTCCAAGTGAGTGTTACCGATAGCGGAGATGTCATGATGAACGCAATCGTGCAGACCATCAATTCAGCCGGACAAGGCTTCGCAACGTTTGCCTTGCCGATGTTGATTCAATCGAGCGTGTTAATCTTGATCCTGCTGCTGGTCGATCTGGCGTTGCGTCGCAAGGTCCGGGCGGTCTTTCGGTATTGGATCTGGCTGCTGGTGCTGGTCAAGCTTCTGTTGCCTCCGTCGTTGTGGTCGCCGCTGAGTGTGGGCTCCTGGGTGGGTCAGACCCTGGACGTCCCGACGGTGGCTCTCGAAGAACGCGTCGAGCCTCCGCGCGAGCCGGCTCCGCTGCCGTTCGTGCCGTTGCCGTCGCGGCCTGTTGTGCAGCCTCAGCGTAACTTGCCGCAGGACTGGCCAGATGTTGTGCGCCAATCCGCTCCGCCGCCTGGGCCCACGGAAGCCCGCGCACCGACGGAACCAGCCGGAACCGCGCCGGCTGTGCCAACCGTCGCGGCGGAGCCCTCGCCTGGGCTGACCTGGCAAGGACTCGCTTTGCTTGTTTGGGCGACGGTAGCCGGCGCGCTGTTGCTGCTGCTTCTCCAGCGCGCGGTGTTTGTCCGAGGTCTCGTCGCTCAGGCCGATCCGGCGTCGGATTCGCTGCGGCTGGCGCTCGACGTGTGCCGCGCGCGTCTGGGTCTCGCGGATGCACTTGGCGTGCGCATCTCTGCCAACGCGACAAGCCCGGCGGTGTGTGGGTTGCTGCATCCTGTGATCCTCATTCCTCGAGACCTTCTCCCGAAACTGCGTCCGCGCGACCTGGAGGCGGTGTTGCTGCACGAGTTGGCCCATATCAAGCGGGGAGACCTCTGGGTGAACCTCTTCCAAACGCTCCTGCAAGTGGTGTACTTCTACAATCCGCTGTTGTGGCTGGCCAACGCGATGATTCGTCGCGTCCGCGAGAAGGCTGTGGATGAGGCCGTGCTGGTGGCGCTGGGCGAATCGGCCGAGCAGTACCCCGAGACCCTGCTCCACATTGCCAAGCTGGCCTTTCGCCGTCGTCCGGCTTTGAGCCTGCGTCTGATCGGTGTGGTCGAATCCAGAAGCGCTCTGCGCAGCCGCATCAGACACATGCTTACCCGCCCGATCCCCAAGACCGCGAAGCTGAGCCTGCTCGGTATGGCTGTGCTGCTGGTGGTTGCGGCGGTCCTGCTGCCGATGGCCAAGGCTCGCACGCTCACAGAGCGAGCCCGCAGTGTCACAGTCCTGGCTGAGGAAGAAGCCCGCGCTCTGAACCACGACTACATCGGCACCGAGCACATCCTGCTGGCACTGGCACGCCAGGAGGACGCCGTCAGCACCAAGGTGCTTTGGAGTCTGGGCGTGGGTATCGCTGACTTGCGCTCCGAAGTCGAGAAGCTCGTTCAGCCCGGCGATGAAGCATCCAGACAGCGTCCTCTGCGACTGACACCTCGGGCTCAGCAGTTGCTCGACAGCGCCGCAGAAGAAGCCAAGGCCCTTGGACACAGCTACGTTGGTACCGAGCATATTCTCCTGGCCTTGGCCGGCACAGAGCAGGGCGCCGGGTATCAGATGCTTGGCGATCTGGGTCTGGCGCGTGCACAAATTCGCAGCGAGATTCTGCGATTCGTCCGGCCCGGCGGCGGCTCACCGGCCGATGTGGCGGCGGCATTGCCGGAGACCTGGACGGAGGAATCCCAACTCGCCTTGCGCCGTGCCCTGATACGCGACCGTATGCCGCTACCGACGCTGGCGGCCCAGACCTACTACGAGGTGGGCGAGCCCATTCGGGTTTACTTCCAGAGTGCAGGCGGGCGGTGGAAGCCGAATCTCGATGAAATCGAACACCTTACGGACAGGGAGGTGTTCTTCGTGCTGATCGATGGAATCGAATACGAGTGCCGGTTGGGCTTTGGTCTGTTCGGCAACATCGGTTCGGCCCTGGATCTTCCCGATCAACTCAACATTCGTAGAGCCGACTTCCGCTTGCCGCTGGGCAAACATGCGATAGCCTACGGATGGAGGGGGCTCGATGTCTTTGATCCGAACGATCCCGACAACCCGGTCCATTTCGACCGGTTGTTGACCGATCCCGTCGAATTCGAGGTCGTCGAGCAGATCCCGGCTGACTACTATCGTCCGGTCTATGAGGAGGGGTGGGAGGCCATTCTGCGCAGCAAGGTCGAGGTGTTCTTCACGGATGACACGTCGGAACTGCATTTGGCCGATATGCTGCTGGGCCTTCGCGCCGGCACCCTGCCGTTCGATCTGGCCTTTGACATGTACGCACAGGCCGAAGGCAGCGAGCAGTTGCACCCGGCCGGGCAGTTGGCCAAGGTGGCCGGCTCGATACCGTACGCTTGCTGGTGCGACCGGGATGTTCCGGGGCTCGACTGGGACACCGTGGGGGACAGACGCTGGCGACTCGTGTTCAAGCCTTCGGTTCAAGCGGCCCGCGAGCGACCCCCGATTCACGAGTTCTATGCGCGGGAGTTTGTCACTGACTGGCTGACGTTCGAACGCTCGCCGCGGTTCGAGCAGAGGCGCCGCAGCGCGATGCGGCGTCAGGACGCGTCCGGCGCTCCCAGTGGGCGGGTCGTAGACAGCCAGGGCAACCCCATCGTTGGGGCAGCCTTAGACTTCCAGGGATGGGATGCGGTCGAGAGGAAAGCTGTGAGCCTGGGGCAAATCACCACCGACAGCGAAGGGCACTTCGCCGTACCGCCCGTCGATCCGGGCGAGCACATCAATCTCACCATTGAGGCCGCCGGCTATTGTACGTACGATTCCATCGACCTCGGACGCCGCACGGACGGCTCCTACTGGCCCGAAGGTCTGACATTCACGTTGCGACGGACCGGAGCCATCGAAGGAACCGTATTGGGACCGGATGGCTTGCCGCTGGCAGGCGCTCCGTTGTCGTTGACGACCACAAGAACTGATGGCGGAGGAGTGACGTCAAATCATCTGCGCGCCATCACAGACGCATCGGGCCATTTCCGAATCGACAGCGTGCCGCCGGGTATCCACCTGCTGTACTATCCGTGGAGCGGCCCTTTAGCTAGCGAAGTGGATAGCGGCAGATGGCAGGCGTTTCGGCAGCCGGGGCAGCGGTGGCCTTCGGCACCGGTAGAGGATGTACTCGGGGCAGTCACTATCGAGCTGGATGAAGCCGAGGAAATCACCGATGCCTTGATCGATCTATCGAAGTCAACGTGCGCAATCGAGGGCCAGGTACGCGACACGGGCGGCCGATTCGTTGGCGGCGCCAAAGTGGCGTTCACCTGGAAGATAACGAACGCCAACCTCAGCGCGTGGGGACCGTTCGGGAGCGAAGGCTATACGCCGGCTGTGACCGATTCGCAAGGGCGCTACCGCATGACCGGCCTGCCGCCCGGCGACTGGCACATCAAAGCGTCACACCCGAACATCTCGTCGGAAGCGGATCTGGTCCCCGTCCATCTGGGCCCGGGCCGGACTGTCCGGCAGGACCTGCGACTGCCCGGACGGCTCCCGCCAAGCATCGCGTCACAGTCGCATCGGGTCTATCTGCCCGATTGTGAGACGCCGGAGGCGAATGTGGTTCTCGATCTGGCGACGGGGCAGTTGCTCTCCATCGAGCCGTTCAATTCGGATGAGGGCTATTTCGAGCGGCTGGGCCAAGGAGACATCGTTTATGAATACGCTCGCAACAGAAGCAGTCTGCTCTGCATGCGCGGCGCTACCTTGCAGCGTCGCACCGAAGAAGGCCTTGAAGCGCTGACTCCGGATGGTGCCGGCGATGGCTTCACGGGCTACTACATCGACGCCCCGGCCTCCTATCAGGTCACGACAGCCGAAGGCAGCACTTACGACCTGACTGTCCTGTCTATCGATCCTGGTGACGACGGTGGCATCTGGATCGAGTACACGAGCCAGACGGCTGCGCTACTCGCCGAGGGTGGCGCCGGCGGAGGCGCCCTCGTCGGTGAAGATGACGGTTGGGGCAGGTCAGACGACGGCGTTCGCCTGCGTTTGCGCCCGGAACGGCTGGTTGGCACAGAAGGTCAACCTCTTCAACTCGCTCTGGACCTGCAAAATGAAGGGCCCACACTGACTTTGGGCCTCAGGCTCCAGCTCGAATTGGATGGGCAGACCTATGTGCGTATGCCTGGCCGCCGCGACCTCGTCGGGAGACAGCTCTCCGCCGGCGAGACGATTGCCGACGTGCCCATTGTCCTGGGACGCACGTCGGACTCCGTCGTTTGGCGGAGCACCGAAGACCCTACCTGTGTTGCGGAACTAACGCCGGGCAACCACAGCGTTCGGATCATTGATGAGTACGCGATCATGGGGACCCCCGTCTTCAGAAGAAGCAATCCCGTCGAGATCGAGATCCTGCCTTTTGAAAGCGAGGTCGAGTGGGGCCCGTTAGATGAAAGCCTTCGCCTGCGGATGCGCCCGGACCGCGAGCAGGCAGCGAAACTCTACGAGCAGAAGCGTCAGGACGATAACCGCGCCTACCAGGAGTACTCCAGCACCTGCCGGTTTCTCTACGAAGGAGGGGACCGAGCCGAGGCAGCCCGTCGTTTCGGCGCGGGTGCGCGTCTGGCTCCCTTCACGCCGTGGGGACGGCGCGCCGCGGACCTGAGCGCACGGTTGGAACGGATGGCCGAAGAGCAGGTGCGATTGTCCGACCTCCCTCTGGCTTTGACGCCAGCGGACGTCGCCACTTTGGCTCAGAAGGTCGAACAGCTTGTCTATTCGCTGCGCGACGTCGCTGTGCAGGCCTACTCCATTCCGGACAAATGCCGAGTCCTCCGCCAGGCAACGATCGACGTGAACTCATCCCAGCCCAATCCGGCCGGCCGGCTCAGACAAATGGCGGCGCCAGGAGAGCCGGGCCGTGAGATTGTCATCGAGCGTTTGATCCAATTGTTGACGGATCGTCGGCCCACACGATCGTGGACCTTGGTACGAAATGGCGGCCACGTTCTGTGCCACTGCGACGTGGCGCTGGAAATCCTGGCGGACGTCGCGGGCCAGAGGTTGCCCAACAATACCACGACGTTCGACCCTCGCACAGAGCGCGACGCCTACTTGGGCAACGCCGACGAGCAGACCCAAGCTGAGATCATAGCCCGAGTCAAGACATGGTGGGCGCAGGAACAAGCCGCCAGCATCGCCGACGCGCCTGTCGGCTCCGACGATACCTGGGGCTCGCCGGCCGACGGTGTCGTGCTGAGACTGCGGCCGGAGCGGATCGAGGGCGTCGCGGGCCGGCCGCTTGAGCTGACGCTGGACATACACAACGGAGGGTCGCAGCTGTTTCGCGTTTACACCGAAGACATCGGCCTCGGTCTCCAGCTCGAACTGGATGGGCAGTTCTATTATCGGCCGTCCCTGGGGCTCGGTGATTTTGGACGGGAACTGCCACCCGGGGTGACGATAGGGAACATCCCGATTGTTGTGGGGCGATCCGGCGGTCTCTACGCCTGGCGGATGCGCCGGGCAGCGCGCGAACGTCCCTTGGAGTTGACGGCGGGAACGCACAGCGTCCGGGTGGCCCTGGCGCGCAGTTCTGGCTCGCCTGGCGGACCTATGAGCAATCCTGTCGAGATCAGAGTCCTCAAACCGACCGCGGCCGCGCAAGCCGACGCCGCGGACGATTCAGGCATCGCGCCGACTGGCATCAACATCTACTTGCTGGCCGATGAGAACATCGACCTGGAAACCGCATACGCAATACCGCTTTCGGAACTCGAGTTGCAGCCGGAGCCGTGGATTGCCTCCGACGACATCGAGATGTACGACCATTCGAATCATTGCATCTATCTGAAGGAAACCAAGCCAGCCAGCCGTATCTCACTGAAAGGCACTCCCTTCGTTGTCACGGCCGACGGCCAACGGTGCTACCTGGGATCGCTGTGGACGGCTTACTCTTCCTACATGTCCGAGCGAACCACGCCGCTGATCTACCGTCCTGCCATTGTTGTGCCGCCCGATGTCCTTTGCATCGAGCGCAGGGCGCTTCTGTCCGACTCAGGCGAGTCCTATGTGGACGTTCGTGAGGACCCCCGGGTCCTTCACGCTCTGACCGCGAGCGGGAAGCTGCACGCCGGCTTGAACATGACTCTGGACCGTGTCGAGGCGCTGGCGCGGGAAGATGGCTCATCGGTACGATACACCTACACGCTGCGAAACAGAGACACCGACAATCTGTACATCTTCGATCCTGACAAGATGGGTGTCGAGTTGTTTCACTACTACAACCCGCCTCTGTCGCTGTATCCGGCTGCCGGAGGCGACTTGGTCCGAGCCAACACGGACCTGATAAAGCCTCCCGGCACACCCGAAGGATTCGACATGACCGGCCTGACGCTGCTTCGCAGCGGCCAGTCAATGACTCGGACCGTCACTGTGCCGGCCTACCCAAGCATTCCCAACGGCGTATACGTTTGCTCCTTCTACCTCAGCTCGCCCGGACGTCTGGCGACGCGGGACAAACGCGTCCAGCCTGATGGCAGAATCTGGGTCGGCGAGATCGTCGCGAGGCTGAACGTGAACGTGGCGTCCGCCGGGCTGGAATTACGAATCGCGCCGAAACAGTCGGACTTGACGCCGGAGGCCCTGGAGACCTACCGAAGCTTCGTCAGCGCGGGGAGCGAGTCTGCCACAGCTTCCGGCGTCCGTCCACTGGGACAGTCCTCCCTGGTCTTCGATGGCGTCGATGATTGCCTGATCGTGCCGGCCAGTACGTCGCTGCGGTTCAAACCGCCGTTCTTCATTGAGGTCTGGGCGCAGGCGGATCCATCGGACCTGCCTCTGCTCGGAACACGTGCGGAATTTCACAGGTCGGTGATGAGTCTCGTGCGACTGGGCGCGGAACTCCACGAGGCGCCCCAGACGCAGCCTGTCGCAGATGCCCAGACGGATGCGGACGGGATCGAGGCGGAGAAATGGCCCCTTGTCTGGCCCCGCACGCAGTATCCCCTCGTCCGTCTGCAATCGGGTGGGTTCATGGGTTTCATAAGCCGAGGCTCGGGGGCCTTGTTTGCGGTTCGGCAGGACGGAAGCGCCGAGCAGACGAATACGTTTTACGTGAACCAGTTGATGGTTGACCGTCCTGGCTGGTCGCACTTTCATTCCTGGCAGTATGACCCGAACGGCTATGCGCCTTGCGACGGGCCGTTGGTCATCGGCGGCAGTACCATTCCCGGTGGCCTGGCCTTCAAAGGCCGGATCGCGGAGGTTCGCATCTGGAACAGAGAGTTGCCCATTGCGGACATCAAGCAGTGTGGGTCAACCACAGTGACAGGCAGCGAGCCGAACCTCGTGGCGTGTTGGACCTTCGACGAAGGTTCCGGCCAGATCGTTCACGACATCAGCCCCAACGGCAATCACGCCTTTCTCGGCACGTCCTCCACATACGACGATGCGGACCCGATCTGGCTTGAGCTGCCGACCGATGCGACGCCAGTGCCGCAGGCCACCTGGGTACCCGGCCCGATTCAGGAGAAGATCGACGCCGCGGATGCCGGTGACACCATCACTCTGCCGGCCGGCGTGTTCGAAGAACGACTGGTTATCGACAAGCCGTTGGTCCTGCAAGGAGCCGGCTGGGACCAGACGACGATTGTGACGCGTGTCGACGCGGCGGCGCTGGCCCAAGAAATAGAACACGCCCTTCAGGAACGCATGGCAACCGCGGCCGATGAGACCGAGCGCCGCGCGGTCGCCGGGCAGATTCGCGCATCGTATCAGGATCAGCTCAACCAGCCAGTGGTGCTCGTAACCAGTGCTCGTGGTGTGGTGCTTCGTGACGTCAAACTCTCGTGTCCCGGAACGCGCATCGAGGGTCGTTTCTTGGCGCTTCCCGTCCTGGGCATCCGTGACTCCGGCGTGCGGGTGATCGACTGCGCCGTGCTCGGCTCGGTGGGCGACGGCATTCACATCGCCGACGGGTCCAATGTCGAGATCGCCGATTCGCTCGTAGCTGCCGCCTGGGGTACCGGCGTTGCCATCGGAGGGTCAGCAGACCGTCCCTCCAGCGTGCGCCTCCACGACTGCGATATCCGCAATTGTCATTACGCCGGCGTCCGCATTCGGCCGGGCAACGACGACGTCGCGATCGAACGCTGTCGGATTTCGGGTGCCGCGTGGCACGGCATCCGCTACGACGACGCTTCGCCGGACATTCTGTCTAACCTCATCTTCGGCAACGCCCGCTCAGGCATCTACGCTTCCGGCCGGACGAGGGCGGTCATTGCCAACAATCTCTTCTGTGCCAACGAGATGTGCGGCCTGTCCTGCTGGTTCCGCAATGAGGACCTCGTCGTGCGCAACACCTTCGCGCAGAACGAGCGCTCAGGGCTGGAAATTCTCGGCGCCTCTCAGCCGGCCGTGCGCGTGAACATCTTCTACGCCAATCCCGTCGCGATTTCCGGCGGCAACATCGCCGACGATTCTCCCCATGCCAAAGCCGGCGATCCCGTCTTGCCGCAAGGCTGCCTGTTCTGGGCCAACGACGAGGAGATGCAGTGGCGTCGCGATCCGAACGCCGCCGGGACGATCGTATTGGATGGGCGTTCCGAGACGCGGCGCGTCGATCCCCAATTCGTCTCGGTCGAGGCGAAAGACTTCTCGTTGCAGGCAGACTCACCTGCCCGCCAAAGCAGCATCGGTGCGTCCGACTTGATCCCGTTCGCCTCGCGGTGGCCGCTCCAGCCCGAAGAGACCGCCATCATCCCAGGCGGTGATACCCGAGATTATCGGCAGTGGAAGCGTGGCAACTGATCGTTCGCGTGCTGCAGGCAATGCGGAACCTGCGTAACACACCTGGCATCGGCGCAATTTCACCTCATGGCTGTCGGGCAGAGGCCGTGCCCTGGGCGACGCGTCACGCGGTTGCGGTTGCGCGGCTCGTTACGGTTGCGACCAGCGGCAGGCGGCGCCGACAGACCCAACCGCGCCACTTAACGAGCGGCGCAACCCCAACCGCAACCGATCAGTGCGCCAGGGCGTTCGCTGCGCCGCAGGTGCGCGCATTGAGGCGAAGGAGTGAGCGTATGGACGATGCACGGCAAGAAGACGCGATGGACCGGCGGGGGTTCCTTCGCACGACGGCTGTCGCCGGCGCCGGTTTGGCGTTGAGTCCGAGACTCGTAGGGCAGATGGGCGACGAGCCGCGGCCGGACGATATCAACGTGGCCCTCATCGGTGCCAGCGCGCAGGGCCACGTGTTGTTGACCTCTTGCCTGAAGGTCCCCGGTGTGCGATTCAAAGCGGTTTGCGACATCTGGGAAGCCTTCAACCTGAGGCGTGCCGCGCGCATGCTCAAAGCCTACGGTCACGACGTCAACGCCTATGTCGATTACCAAGAAATGCTCGACAAGGAGAGGGGCAACCTCGACGCCGTGCTCGTCGCGACGCCCGACTTCTGGCACGCGCGCCAGACAGTTGCCTGTCTCAATGCGGGTCTGCACGTCTATTGCGAAACGGCGATGTCCAACACGCGCGCGGCAGCGCGCCAGATGGTCCAGACGGCCCGCCGAACCGGCAAGCTCCTGCAAATCGGTCACCAGCGGCGCAGCAACCCTCGCTATACCTTCTGCCACGAGAAGCTGCTGCGAGAGGTGGAGCTGCTGGGCCGAATCGTGGCGGTCAACGGCCAGTGGAACCGCTTGGCTCACACACCGCTGGGTTGGCCGAAGAACACCGAGATAGACCACGCTACGCTCACGAAGTATGGCTACGAGTCGATGGCCCAGTATCGAGGATGGCGCTGGTACAAGGGCTTGGGCGGCGGGCCAGTCGTGGAGCTTGGTTCGCACCAGATCGACGTCTACAACTGGTTTCTCGATGCACGCCCGGCGGCGGTGCTGGCAAGCGGCCGCCCGAACTTCCATGACAAGAAGACACGCCAGTGGTACGACACCGTCGTGGCGGTGTACGAGTACGATGCTCCTCAGCGACCGGGGAACCCTGATGATCTCGGAACGGTCGGATCGCACCCGGCTCTATCCGGATGGGTTGGAGCGCGGAACGGCCGCGTGGGTCGCATGCCTGGAGAAAGGCTATCTCACGGTCCCGTCCCCATGGCGCGAGGTCCTGGGCAGAGACGTCACGGCCGAGCAGTTCATCGTGTCGCGCGCATCCCTTCGGCAGGCTCAGGGCAGGCTTTGCCCGCGTGTAGCGAAGGCGTCTCGCCTTCGAAGCGAGGGCAGAGCCCGTCCTGAGCGAAGCCGAAGGAATGCCCTCGCCACGCGCGGGCGGGGACGCCCGCGACGCAACGTGCCGCTCCACCAGCCGCACCTGGAGAACGTTCGGTTGAACGTAGAAGCGTTGGAGCGTAAAAGCGTTGGAGCGGCAAACGCATCCACGCTTCTACGCATATACGCATCTACCCAGGATCAGCCGCCTCTCACTGCGCCCACTTGATAAGTTCGGGGTGGAGGTCCTGGAGTACGAGGTCGGCGGGGCGCACGCGCACGTTCATACTCAGCAGGCCGTGTTCGGCGATGTCGAAAGAGCACGTGTAAGAACGCGACGAGCCTTCCGCAGCGCTGCCTGCCATCTCGAGCACGCGAAAACCATCGCTATCGCTGCGACTCAGATACAACTCCACACCAAACAGCTCCGGCGCCGCGCCGGCAAAGTCCACGGTGCAGCGCACCTCCACGCGCTCGCCTTTGCAGACACGGTCTTTCTTGTCCACGCTGGTTGACACGTCGCGGATGGCGACCTTGTCCCAATGCTCGAGGATCGACAGCTCGCCCTGCACCGCCTTTCGCAGCGCCGCATGGTTGTCGGCGCTGAGTCTGCCGATTTGTCTTTTGGCCGGCACGTAGAATTTGTCGCTGTACTCGGCCAGCACGCGATTCATGTTGAAGTCGCGGCAAGCGGTCGCGATGGACCGTCGCATCATCTCGACCCATGCGGTCGGTATTCCCAACTCGCTGCGCTCGTAGTACAACTCTGTGATAACCGCCTCCAACAGATCGTAGATCTGGTTAGCCTCGGCGGTCTCCTGCAACTCGGAGTGTTCGTAGAACTGCCCGGCGGTGATGGCCCAGCCGTTCTTGCCGTCGTAGGCTTCCGGCCACCAGCCGTCTAGGACGCTGCAATTGAGGACGCCGTTGATGGCCGCCTTCATACCCGACGTCCCGCTGGCTTCGTTCAGACGGATCGGCGTATTCAGCCAGACGTCGGCGCCCCAGGCCAGATGCCGCGCGACGTTCATATCGTAGTCTTCGAGGAAAATCACGCGGTCCTCGATGTGGTTGTCCTTGGCGAACGTGATGATCTCTCGAATCATGTCCTTGCCGGAGCGATCGGCGGGATGCGCCTTGCCAGCAAAAAGAAGCTGCACCGGCTTGGTCGTACTGGTCAGGATCTTGGCGAGCCGCCCCTTGTCCTTGAGCACGAGCGTGGCGCGCTTGTAACGTGCGAATCGCCGCGCGTAGACTACCGTCAGGTACTCGGGGTGCAACAGTCTCGTAAGGTCCTGAATCCGAGTCTGAATGTAGCCCTTGGCGGCCAGGTCGCGCGCCAGTTTGCGGCGCACGAAAGTCACCAGGTTCTGCTTGTTCTTGCGGTGGGCCTCCCAGATTTCCTCGTCGGGGACCTCGTGAATCTTGTCCGAGAGGCCGCGATTGCCGGCGCAGTGGACGTAGGCCGGGCCGACATGGCGGTTGAGCAGTTCCGTGAAGGGCTGGCTCAGCCACGAGCGGTGCACGCCGTTGGTCACGTAGTCGATCGGAATCTCCTGGGGCTGGCGGTTGGGGTAGAGGCTCGCCCACATGTTGCGCGAGACGTCCCGGTGCAGCTTGGAGACCGCGTTGACGTGCGAAGCGAACCGGATGGCGAAGGCCGGCAGCGAGAAGACCTTCTTCTCCTGGCCCACCAGGCCATAGGGAGCAATGTCCTCGAAACTCACGCCGAAGGACTCGGCCTTCGAATCGAGATACTTCTGCACCAGCTCCAGGTCGAAGGTTTCGTTACCCGCTTTGACGGGAGTGTGCGTGGTGAAGACGGTGGACGCTCGTATCATGGCTTTGGCCTCGGCGAAGCCCAGCCTGCCGCCGGCCATGAGCTGGCGGAGGCGCGCCAGGATCAGGAAGGCGGAATGGCCTTCGTTGATATGGTAGATCGTCGGGTGGATGTCGAGGGCTTCGAGGGCCCTGACGCCACCGATGCCCAGCACCAGCTCCTGCCGCAGACGTTTCTCGCGATCGGCGACGTACAACTCGTGAGTGATATCGCGGAATTCGGTCGGGTTGTCTTCGATGTCGGTGTCGAGCAGGATCAGGTGGGTGCGGCCGATGGTGATCTCCCAGAGCTTCACCCGCAACGGCGCGCCGAGGATCGTCATGTCGATATAGGCTTTTTCGCCGCGCTGGTCGCGCAGTTCGCGCACCGGGATGAGGTGATTGTCGAACTCCGCGAACAGCTCTTCCTGCATGCCGTCCAGGTCGATGCGCTGGGTGAAGTAGCCGTACTTGTAAATCAGTCCGACGCCGATCACACGCAGCGCCATGTCGGAGGCCGCTTTGAGGAAGTCACCGGCCAGAATGCCCAAGCCGCCGCCATAGATCGGAATGCACTCGTGCAAGCCGAACTCCATGGAGAAGTAGGCGACGATATCGTCGGCGCCCAGGCCTTTCGTCCGGCCGGCATCGGTGCCGGGGTCGTAAGACATGTACTCCTGGTAGTTCTCCCAGACCTCATTGAGCTCGAAGAGAAACCCCTCGTCTTGGGCGAGCTCATCGATACGCTGCTGCGAGAGGCTCAGCAGCAACCGAACGGGATTGTGCCTGGCTTCCTGAAACAGGTGCGCGTCCACGCGGTAGAAGAGCCGGATCGCGTCGTAGTTCCACGTGGTCCACAGATCGTAGGCCAGAACGTACAGCTTTTCGAGGTTCTCGGGGTACCGTGGATAAACGAAGATGTTTCTGAAGGCCATGTGTTCCCTCCCTGGTCAGTGGCCCGTGGCTCGTGACCCGGGTCACGGATCACTGGTCACGGATCACGGGTTTCAACCGAAGTTATAGTGTTTTCTGACCGCTTCTTCCACATTCCAGACGCAATCCAGGTCTTGCGGGAACACGACCAGATCGCCCGGACCGAAGCTGACGGATTGCCCGCCACCAGTGACGGTGACTTTGCCTTCCAGAATCAGGCACGTTTCCTTCTCGGTGTACGACCAGTCGAACGCGCTCGGTTCGCACGCCCAGGTGGGCCAGGTCTTGCACCGCGCGATTTCGGCTTCGGTCGGCTTGCGCACCACGATGTCTTTGACGGTTGGCATGTCCTCTTTGCTCCTCTACCGAAACTCAGTCATGAAACGCTTTGTGCCAAGGGGTTCTCATTATAGCCTTCCGTCGGCGTAAGGGAATACTCCGCCTGTTTTTCCTGTAAGCGACTGGTCAGCGTTGTGGTTTTTCGATAGACTCTCGCACTCGTTATTCTTCCGGGTTCATAGTGAGATGCAGGCGCGATGCAACAGGAGCAATTGGATAGACTCAAACGTTGGTTCGACGAATTCACGAACCGTTTTCTCGGCGACGACGAGTACGTCAACGCAAACCTCCACATGAAACGCGAGCACACACGGCGGACGTGCCAGGAGAGCCTCTTCCTGGCGAGCGAGTTGGCTCTGGACGATAGTCAGAGACGGATCGCCGAGCTGGTTGCCTTGTTTCACGATGTTGGCCGTTTCCCTCAGTTTGCCCAGTATCGCACGTACAACGATCCGAGAAGCGTCGATCATTGCCGTCTCGGGGTCGAGGTGTTGCGGCAAGAGGGCGTCCTGGACGTGCTTTCGAGCCAAGAGCGGCAGTGGGTCGAGGCGGCGGTCGAGCATCACGGCCGCAAGAGCCTGCCTGCCGATCTCAAGGGCCAGACCTTGCTCCACGCCAAGATCATCCGCGATGCCGACAAACTCGACATCTTCCGCGTGGTGGTGGAGGCCTACCGGCGCTATCGCGACGAGCCGGAGGGCTTTCTGCTCGAGATCGAGCTGCCCGATGTGCCGGAGCATACGCCGGAGGTGCTGGAGGCGGTTCTGCACGGCTGGCTCATCGACTATACCAAGCTGCGAACGCTGACCGACATGAAGCTCTGCCAGCTCGACTGGGTCTACGACCTGAACTTCGCCGCGTCGCTCAAGCGGATTGCCGAACGCGGCTATCTCGAAGCGTTGTATGGCTTCCTTCCCGACAACGACGCCATGTACGAGGTCCGGCGGACCATCCAGGCTTACGTCGATTCCAAACTGCAACGCGGCGCTTGATTCTTAGCGAGAGGCGAGTCCCGGCGCCCGTTTGGAGTTCCGCCTTCAGGCGGTCTTTTCTGACCCGCGTAAACGCGGAACTCCGAACAGGGCCGTCGGTCGTTCGACCTCAGAGCACGATGTCCATGTTGTTCAGATCCAGGAGAATCTCCCACGAGCCGTCGGCTTGACGTTGCCAGACGTGAAGGCTCTTGCCGGGGATGGTGTAGTCCATGCCGGAGACAGGGTTCTTCAGCGTCCAGCCGACCCACTTGACCACATAGACCATCTGCTCATTCCCCTCGACGCGCGCGAACTTAAGGGCGATGTCTTGCATCGGGTGATGGCCGGGGTCCTGCTCGAACATGGTCTTAAGTTCGGGCTTACCCTGGAAGACATAGCCGCCGGTCATCAGCACGGCGTCGTCCGTGTACCAGCCGAGCCCCTCGGCCCGTTTATTCTCGGTGAACAACCGCTCGAAACGCCTCTCCAGGTCGCGGATTTGGTCGTAGAGCTTGGCGTCAGGCGGCAGGGTCGGTGAGTTCGCGGTGCAACGGTATACCGTCGTGTTGGCCTTCGCGGGGCGGTCTTGGCTGTCGACCCGGTTGTAGTCCGTCGCCTCGGCGATAAGCTGCCGGCGATGCTCTGGGGCAGGGCGGGCGGGGCCGTCGACCCGGTTGTAGGCTTCGAGTTTCAACTTGAGCGAGTCGTCTTTCTGGCGTTGCCAGATCGCCACGCCGCAACGCGCTTCCGCAGCGGTGCTTCCATCAGGCCTCTTCGTGATGAGCGTGTGGTGCCTGGTGGTGTAGATCAGGTCGCCACACATCCATATCCGTCGATCCTGTTCGGTGAGACCCATGATTCGAATGCCGTCGGCGTTCGCGTGCTCATACTGCTGTCGCAGTGCGTCCGCGCCTACGACGGCCGGCGCTCCGGGCGCCATCGTCATGACATCGTTCGCAAGAAACGTCATCATCGCTTCGGTACGTCCGCTGTTGAACGCACCGGCGAAGGCATCATAGGCCGTCCGGATGTCCCCGAGCAGCTTGTCGGCGGTTTGGGCGTCAGCAGGGGTGAAGGCGGCGTCTGTCGAAGCGCCCGCGCCGCCGGCCGCAGCCATGGGCAGCAGCGCGCATCCCAGCGCGACCAGAGCGGCCAGACCTTTGATACCGAGTCCGGCGTTATGAGGTGTCGGTCTATGCAACATCAGTTCTATCCTTTCATTGAGTCGTGTCTTCGATTCGAGCACCCCGATCAGGCCTATTCCGAGTCTCGCCCGCAACGTCATCACCGCCGCGATGTCGATCAGGGTGTGACTGTAGCACTGAAGCTGACCCTTGAGGCAGACCAGGACCCTTTCGTCCACCGCCTGTTCCCGCACGCGCCGGATCGATGCATTCGCCAGCCAAACCAGAGGATTATAGAAATAGAATACTTGGAGTAAGGTCTGGGCCAGGTTGACCCACGGATCGGCGCGCTTGATATGGCACAACTCGTGGATCAGGATCGCCCGCTGCTTATCCTCCGGCAGGCTGTCGGTCAGGGCCTTCGGCACGAGGATCACCGGTCGCCAGATTCGGCAGACCGCCGGACCGGACAAATCCCGGGTCAACTTCAAGTTCACGTATGTAGCCAGCCCGACCTCGTGTTGACATTGAGCCAGCAGACTGAGCATTGCCTCGCCGGGTGGCTCGGCGCGGCGGACGATCCGTCTCAGGGAGAAGGCGCGCACCAACAAGGCCGACCCGAGCACGGAAACGCCGAGCAGCCAGCCCACCAGAAGGGCTCCCGGCCAGGCAATCCGCACGGGGACATCCTCTGCTTCGCGACCCGCGCCCAGGCTGGTTTGGAGCAGACTCTGGTCGCGATTCCAGGCTGGCTGGTTTTTGAGCGAAGGCGAGTCGCCTTCGACACGCGCGGGCGAGACGCCCGCGACACGATGGACATCTTCGACATGCGCGGGCAAGATGCCCGCGACACGATGCCCGATGCGTCCGGTCCAACTCCCCACGCCGGTGGGCAAGGAGAAGCTCGGCGGAAGCGTCAGCTTGACCAGGATCAGCATCCACAAACCGTAGCGCAGCGAAGCGCGTAAGCGACGACGGAGAACGCGATCGAGCGCCCAGAGCAGCGCAATCAGTATCCCGGCCTGCAGGAACATCGAGCCGGCGTGATTGACGAACGACGCGCCGAATTGATTCAACGTGACCAGTGCAGCGTTCATGGTGTCCTCCGCGAACGGTCAATCGCCGGCGTTCTTTTTCGTGCCGGCATCCACCGCTTGACGCAACAGATACAGGTCTTCGTGGGTCAGCTTCTCGTTCTCCACGAGGTACTGCATCATAGGCCCCAGCGCCCCGTCGAAGGCGCGTGCGAGCATGCGCCGGAATTCCCACTTGGCCGCCTGCCGTCGGTCGACCTTAGCGCGGAAAAGCTGGAGGTTGCGAATCCTCTCGATCTCCAGCAGACCCTTGCCGACCATCCTGTCCATGGTCGTCTTGACGGTGCTGTAGGCCCAACCCAGCTCGCCGGCCAGCGCCTCCTGCACGGTCCCGGCCGCACACGGCTG
>JAFGLV010000106.1 GCA_016927855.1 Sedimentisphaerales bacterium | reverse complement strand
CGACGCCGATATGGGAATTGAGCATGGCGCGTCAGGCATCATCGTATCGAACCACGGCGGGCGGACGGTGGATACCTTTCCTGCCACGTTCGACATGCTGCCAGCTATTGTCGACCGCGTTGCAGGACGCGCGCCCGTCCTGCTGGACGGCGGGGTTCGCCGCGGCACCGACGTGCTGAAATGCATGGCCGCGGGCGCGTCCGCGGTGCTGGTCGGGCGCCCGGTCGTCTACGGTCTCGCCGTCGCGGGAGCACTCGGCGTCTCGCATGTGCTGCGCTTGCTGCGCGATGAGCTCGAGATCGCCATGGCTCTGACGGGGTGCCTGACCCTAGCCGATGCCGGGCGCGAGCTGCTGCTGCCGCGGCGGCGCTAGGTCTCGGCCCAGAGCCGCAGCAGGTTGTGGTAGTGCGCCGTCAAACCCACCACGGAAGGGTCGTCGTCCGGGAGGCGCGACCTGACGGATCTGATGGAATTATCGAGGTCGTAGAGCATGTGTCGGCACCAGTCGTCCCGGATCATCGACTGCGTCCAGAAGAACGAGGCCCAGCGGCTGCCGCGCGTGACCGGCGTCACGCTGTGCATGCTGGTCGCTGGATAGACCACCAAGTGACCCGCCGGCAGCTTCACGCTGTGCGTCCCGTAGGTATCGTGGACGACGAGCTCACCGCCGTCATAATCCTCGGGCGGCGTGAGGAATAACGTCGAGGAAACGTCGGTGCGCACCCGCACGCCGGCGCCCGGCACCGAGCGGATCGATCCATCCACGTGAGCGCCGAAGGTCATGCCGACGTCATAGCGGTTGAACATGGGCGGGAGCACGCGCAAGGGAAGCGTCGCCGACGTGAAGGTCGCGTTGTTGGCGAGCGCGCGCATGACGATCTGGCTGAGCTCCTGCGCCACGGTCGAGTCATGAGGCACCTGCAGATTGTTTTTGACCTTGGCGGCCTGGTCGCCCGCGGTGGAGCGTCCGTCGACCCAGTTGGTGCCTTCCAACACGCGCCGGACGTGGCCAACCTCGTCGGCGCTGAGCACATCCGCAATGGTCACCAGCATGCGATCTCCTGAGGCGCGAAGCTCACGATAGTGCGTCAAAATAGGTCGAGCCTCCGAGCGCTAACGCCCGGAGGCTCCTAGTTTACTGCAAGCATTGGGAGCAGCGATCAATACTTGTATTTTACCGTTACGTAGCCGGCTCGACCTGGTGCAACAAAACTGAAGCCGGAGCCCTGATAAATGGCGTCGTAATAGAGTTCATCGGTGAGGTTCAGACCCGTCACCTCGATCTCGATGTTGTCCGTCAGCTGGTACTCGGCAAAGGCGTCGAACCGCCACCAATCGACCGTGTGGCGGAAGGTCTGGTTGCGAGCAAGATGGCCGGCCCACACCTTGTCGCTGTAAATCGCCTGCCCGCCGATCGTAAACCTGTCGGTGAGCTTGTACTTGGATAGCAGCGAGAACTGCATCTCCGGAACGTTGGCGAGTGGCTGGCCGATATCGAGCGGATTAGCCGACCCGAGCACCTCGCTATCGAGATAGACGAACCCGCCGAATGCGCTCCACCGATTGGTGATGTTGCCGGAGACTCCGAATTCCACCCCCTGCACCTCGTACTCGCCCTGGAAGGCGTTGCTTGGATCGGTGGGCGTGACGTTGTCGTTGGTCCGCGCATTGTCCACGTGCGTGTGGAACAGCGCTGCGGTGGCGAGCAATCGCCGGTCGAACAGCTCCCATTTCGTGCCGATCTCGTACGACTCGGCCTCCTGCGGCGGCACGTCGACCAGCGTCGTCGAGAGGCCGTTATACTGAGCCCCTGTTGCGTCGAGGTCGCTGCCGATGGGGCTTTGGGCGGTCGCGAAGGCCGCATAGAAGCTTGAGATCGGTATCGGCTTGTAGACAATGCCTGCGTGCCAGCTCCACAGATCCGCCTCAACCTTCGCGGTATTTGCCGCTGTTGCACCGACCTGATCGCGCTCAAAGTCATCGAAGCGCACGCCTCCGTTGACGATCCATTGATCCGTCAAATGGATGGTGTCGGCGACGTATACGCCGGTCGTGTTGACCTTGGCGTCGTAGACGAAGTTCTTAGCCGAGATGAACTGGGTGTTGCGATATGGGTCCGGGTTGAACAGCGAGGTCGTATTCGGGCCCGTGACCGCGTAAGAATAACGCTCAAACTGCTCGCGTGAGAATTCGATGCCCGCGACCAGGGTGTGTTTCCAACCGCTGGTATAGAACTTTGCGTTCACCTCGGTCTGGTTGACGAACATGTCCGCGGTCTGATCGCGTTGTGGATGGTTCAGGGTCACGTCCCCAGCGGCGTTGACGCCCGTTGCTCCCGTGGCGACGTAGTCGAGCGAGTTCGTCCCAACACGCGATCGATTTGTAACCGTTACGTTGTCGGTGAGCTTGGCGACGATCGTCGCCGTTCCGATGTCGGATGACTCTTCGAAGAAATCGAGTCCGATCTGCCCGTACCAGTTTTCGCGCGGAAGCCCATTCTCAGTATAGGGGACGCGCGTCGCCGCATTGATCGGCACGCCCCAGTCAGGAGTGGCGTCGTTGCGGAAGCGATAGTAGTCGAGCGATATCTTCAGTGTGTCCGACGGCGTCGCGGTAGCCGAGATGAAGCCGCCCCAACGCTCGCTGTCCGCGAAATCGCGGCCTGCGACGTCGTTCTGATTGTACATGAGGTTGGTGCGCACGGCGAAGTCCGGCGTCACGGTTTGATTGGCATCGATCGTCGTGCGGAAGGTGCTGTCGGTGCCCACGGTGGTCTCCACCTCATAGAAGTCGTGATAGAGATCCGCTTGCTTGGTGATGATGTTGACGGCGCCGCCGATCGTGCCGCGTCCCCCGATGCCGCCGGCCGGGCCCTTGTAGATCTCGATCTGCTCGATGCCGAATGCTTCTCGGGTGATGTTGCCGGGATCGCGGATATTATCGACGAAGATGTCGCCGCGGGCGTTGAAGCCGCGAATGAAGAAGTTTCCGAACGACGCTCCACCCTCTGCCGCACCGATGCTGATGCCGGGAGTTTCGCGAGCAAGATCGCGGAACGTCGTCACGCCCTTGTCCTCGATGACCTCCTTGGGAAGGGCCGTCACCGTGCGCGGGGTGTTCACCAGAGGCTCGGTCAGCTTGCCCGAGCCCGAGCGCTCGACCTTGTAAGGTGCGTCAGGGTTTGCATACGGATTGGCGCCGGCGGCCGTGGCGGCCGCTTCCACGGTCTCGGCGGCTGATGGTGCCTGCGGTGCAGGGCTCTGCGCAGGAGCGGCTTTCTTCTTGGCGGCCGCCTTCTTGGCCGGGGCCTTCTTCTTGGCGGTGGTCTCGACGTTCAGCGGCGGAAGGGGCGCGGGTTTGGGCGCCTCCTGCGCATTTGCCGAGTAGGCCATGATGGTGGCCGAGCCGAGCAGGAGGCCGGACCTGAACGAGAGGCGGCGGCGGCCGATGGTGCCGCTCGCTGCAACGTCCGCAATGCTCTGAAGCTCACACTTGCTCGCTTCACTCCGGCACTCAAGCGAGCTTCTACTGTTCCAGCCGTTGGCTGGATTGCTGACCGAACGCATACGCTACCCCCCACACGCAAAACAAAACGCAAATCGTCAATTCGCCTGGCGACTGGACCTGACCGGTGCCAAGCCATGCGCGACTCAACGAGCAATACTTGACTCTAATAGTCAACCAATAAGGCGGAGGCTGCCAGATCAAGCCAAGAGCGTGATGCGAATTCGCAACGGAGAGTGACCAGGTCGAGGTGTCAGCTCGCGCGCTGATCTGCATCGGCCAGGTATCCAATGCGCCTACTCGCTCGCGCAGTCGCTGGT
>JAFGLV010000105.1 GCA_016927855.1 Sedimentisphaerales bacterium | reverse complement strand
GCGTTCTGGAAGCGGCCCAATAGCCGCGTGACCACGGCCAGCCAGGAGACGAGGTCCGGCCGGCGCGTGCGCCCGTTGTCGCTCCACACCAGGTCGAGCAGCAGGTCGCCGTCGGGGTCGACCTGGGCGCTCTGAATCGGCGCGCGGTCGGGGTAGGTGAAGGTCACCTCGCGCGGCTCCCCGTCCCAAGGCTCGATCACGCTGCTGCCGTCGTCGAAGGTGACACGCACTTCGGTGGGCAGGCGCAGGTCGCCCTGGCGGGCGACGGTGACGCTGTGCGCGTCGAGGGCGGTGATGGCGACGTTGATCACCCCGTCGCCGTAGACCAGGCCGTCGAAGAACCAGCCCAGGTCCTGCGCGGAGACCTCTTCGGCCACGGCGCGGAAGTCCTGCGTGTCGGGATGGGCGAACTGGTAGCGCGTGAAGAACGTGCGCATCACTTCCAGCATTGCCGCTTCGCCCAGCACGGCCTCCAGCGTGCTGAAGGAGAGCACGGGTTTGGAGTAGGTGGCAATCGAATAGTTCAACATGTCGAACGACCAGGCCGGGCCGATCATCGGCAGGCGCGGGCCGGTCAGGTACATCGCGCGGTGCAGGTCGCGGTAGCCAAACTCCAGGTTGCCGGCGTCCAGGAAGGACGTGTGCGTGCCGTAGAGCGCGTTCATCACGCGTGTGGTGGAGTAATCGGTGAAGCCCTCGTCAAGCCAGGGTTCCTCGGCCTCGTTGAAGGCGACCATCGACTGCCACCACTGGTGGCCGATTTCGTGGATGATGACCGCTTCCAGCGAGCGGTCGAGGCCGCCGCGCGCGAGTGGGTTGAGGCCCAGGGCGCTGGCGGTGCCGGCGGTGACCAGGGTGGGGTACTCCATCCCGCCGGCGGCCTGGGCGTTGTCGGGCACGTCCAGTACGGTGAGGCGCGGGTAGGGGTAGGGGCCGTACCAGCGGCCGTAGTGAGACACGGCGGCTTCGGCGGCGTCGAGGGCGCGGTCGACCGCCCAGCGGTGCTCGGGCAGGTAGACGTAGGCGACGTCAACGCCGTCGACGGTGCGGACGGCCTCGCGGAAGTGCGGCGAGGCGGCCCAGACGAAGTCGATCACGTCCTCGGCGGCGTAGTGCACGGTCTGCGTGCCGTTGCCGTGGTCGGTGCCGGCGGTGCGCGTTCCCGTCCCGGCGGTGACGTAGTCGGCGGGCAAGGTGATGGCGACGTCGTAGGTGCCGAAGTCGGCGTAGAACTCGGCGTTGGCGTGGAAGGGGTGGGCGTTCCACGCGCCGTCCTCCCAGACGCCCAGCTTGGGGAACCACTGCCCGACGAGGAAGAAGTCGTCGGCGTAGCCGGTGCGGGCGAAGACGCGCGGGAGTTGGGCGCGGAAGTCGAGCGCGAGATCGATGGTTTCGCCGGGGCGGATGGGGGTGGGCAGCTCGGCGCGGGCCAGGGTGCCGTCTTCGAGCGGTTCGAGGGTCAGCGGCGTGCCGTCGGCCAGGCGCAGGTCCGTCACCTCGATCCAGCCGGGGTGGGCCGCGTCCCAGAAAAAGCCGCGGTGCTGCGGTCCGGCTTCTTGGAGGAAGAGGCTGGTTTCGTCGCGGAAGGCATTGAGGTAGAGGTGGAAGACCAGGTCGGGGATAGGGGTATCGGTGGGGTTGGTGTAGGTGAGGGTCTGGTGGGCGGTGAGGGTTTTGGCGTCTGCGTCGAGGGTGACGGCGATGGTGTAGGAGGCGATGGGTGGGGTGCGCGAGGCGTGGGCGGGCGATGGGGCGACCAGGGCGCACACAAGGAGCGCCAGCGGCAGGCACAAGAGCGCTAATTTCGGTTTCACGTTCGGTTCCTCCTGGTGAGTGTTGCCAGTTTAACGCGATTTGAAGGGGAAGTCAAGCACGATCCTTTGTCGAGAGGGGTAAGGCGTCAGATGTAAGCCAGAATGCTTAGCGTTTCTCGTTCGTCCTGAGTATCCTGGCTTATACACGTAGATGTTTTTATCGTCGCTGTCGCTTCAAGGGTTACGCATCGTTCTTAGGTGGAGTTAATTGTTTTCGTCGATGTCAACACCGGCCTGGGCTCGTATAATGAAGCACGTAAATCAGTCAACCGACACCGCTTGTAGGAGCATCGCGCGTCGATGAAATTGCAGACGACGTTCAATCTAGGTATCACCTTCATATTCATCGTGTTGGCGATTAGTATTGCGGCTTTAAGCATTCAATACGTCAATACCAACACTATCCGAGAGGCCAGGAACCACGTCACGATATATACTCGGGCGGCTTGGGAGATCCACAACAGCCAGATCGCGCAGATTCAGGCGGCGCTCGAGGTTATGGCTTACTCCGACTCCTTGGGCGAGCTTCTGGAGCATCCAGAGGACGAGCCACTGCGTCGTGCCGTGATGGCGGACCTTGAGGGAGCCCGTCAGGAACTGGGGATGGACATCCTGAACGTGCTGTCATCCGATGGGGCAGTCATTTTGAGGAGTCGCTATCCCTACAACCATGGAGACAACTTTTACAACGACCCCCTCGTTCGACACGTCATGGTGGAGGGGCGCAGCATCTCTGGCAACGTCATTTTTTCGCAGGAGCGCCTGGACGTTGAGGGGGAGGGGTTGCTCGAGCGTGTGCTGGCGATTGCCCAGGAGCCGCGGGGGATGTTCATCGGTGCTGCCGTTCCTGTCATTCGGGACGGCGAGATGATCGGCATTCTCGAGATGGGCACACTGCTGAACGGAGCTGTCGAAGAGGTGGATCGAATTCGTGATGCGGTCTTCGCCAGCGAAACCTACGCGGAAAAGCCACTCGGCACCGTCACCATCTTTATGGGCGACCTCCGCATCTCCACCAACGTGTTAGACAACCAGGGGCGTCGCGCCGTGGGCACGCGAGCTTCGCAGGAGGTCGCCGAGCAGGTCCTGCAAGCGGGAGAGCCGTGGACGGGCCGGGCGTACGTCGTCGACACCTGGTACCTCTCTCAGTACGAACCGATTCGCGACCCCGATGGCGAGATCATAGGGATGTTTTACGTCGGTGAGCTGGAGCAGAAGTACCTGGACATCCGCCAGCAAGCGGTCGTTCTGTATCTGGCGGTCGTCCTCAGCGGCATGCTGGTCGCGTTCTTGATCTTCTACTTTCTGACCAGGGGGGTCGTGAGGCCGATCCTCCAGCTTTCTGTGGCGACGCAACAGCTCTCCCAAGGGGATTTGACCTACCGCGTTGACATCCATCGGGATGACGAGCTGGGCGATCTGGCCGTATCCTTCAACGCGATGGCGGATCAGTTGGAGATGCAGCGGCACCAGATCGAAGAGGACCAGCGCAGGTTGGAGGACCTGAACAGCGAGCTGAGGACGACGAATCGGAACTATATGGAGATGCTGGGCTTTGTCTCCCACGAGTTGAAGAACCCGTTATCCTCTGCGATTTTGAGCCTTTACACAGTGAAGGACGGTTACCTTGGTAAGATCACGGACGTGCAAGAGAGGAGTCTGGCCTCTGTGGCGCGGAGCTTGGAATATTTCCAGGACATGGTCAAGAACTACCTCGATCTCTCGCGTCTGGAGAAGGGCGAACTCAAGGCGCGCAAGCACGACATCGACCTGCGCGCCCAAGTGATCGAGCCTGTTCTGGACGGCCTGAGAAAGGGTTTGGAAGACAAGGGGATGTCTGTCGTGAACAACGTTGTAGAGGGCTTGCGGATAACCGCCGACGGCACCTTGATCCGCATCGTCTATGATAACCTCTTGTCGAATGCGATCAAGTATGGCAAAGAAGGCGGCCGGGTTGAGTTGGATACACGGAGAGACGAAGGCGCCATCACGTTACGCGTTTACAATGAAGGTCCGGGTATTCCTGCAAGCGAGATACCCAAGTTGTTCGAAAAATTCAGCCGGTTAGAGCATCCTGAGTACATACGGGAAAAAGGGACCGGCTTAGGTCTCTTCATCTGCAGAGAGATTGTCGAAGAACATGGTGGCAAGATATGGGTTGATTCAGAAGAAGGACAGTGGGTTAGATTCAGTTTCACGTTACCTAATAACTAAAGGAGATCGAGCAATGTCTAACAGTCAGGTAAGAATCGTAGTCATAGATGACGACGTCCAACTTGTGGAGTCTGTCACAACGTTATTGGAAAGTGTAGGCTACGAGGTTTTCTCGGCCTATCAAGCGGAAAAGGGATTCGATTTGGCAAAAGAGAAACGGCCAGACTTGATCCTGCTGGATGTGATGTTCGCGGGGCCGCCAGGTCCGGATGGCGTCGAGATCTCGAGGCGAATCAAGAACGACCCCGTTCTCGCCGACACACCAGTCGTTATGCTCTCGGGTGTCAAGAAGGTGCTGGAGTTAGGGTACGAGGTCGAGCCAGATGATACGTTTATGCCCGTCGCGGCCTTCGTCGACAAGCCCGTAAAGCCCGACGTGCTTCTGTCTACCATTGGGGATATCCTGAACTCGTAAGCCCGCTCAGTCCTTCCCCAAGGAAGGCATTCGATACGGAGACCGTTCCCTCCCCCCGCGCACCGGCGTGGGGGGAGGGACAGGGACTACTACCCGCGGCCGCGCCCGCCGGCCCAGAGCGGGCGGCCGGTTTCGTCGCGCAGGGCGACGGTCTCGCCGGTGGTGAGGTTCTCGACCGCGCCCACCTCGAAGTCGGCGCCTTCGTAGAAGCCGTGGGCCACGATGTCGTCACCGGCCTTGAGGGAGATGCCGTTCTCATCCCAGAAGCGGGACTGCCCCAGCTCGAGTGTCATCTCGCCCGCGTCGGTGGCGATCACCAGCGCCTCCTCGAAGCTGACCACGCTGCCGGAGATGGAGATCCAGCCTGCGGCGGGGTTCTCCAACCCAAAGCCCTCACTGACCACGTCGCCACTGCTACCATTGCCGCCGTGTTGGACGTCGCTCGTCCAGCGACCGCCGCCGCGGCCGTTGCCTGTTGCCTCAGCAATCGTCGCGTCCGAGCGGCCTTGTCCGCCGGCCTCACTCGCGTCCACCTGTCCATGACCTTGGCCCTGCCCGCCGGCCTCGCTCGCGCCCGCCTGCCCGTGACCCTGCCCGCCGGTCGACACCCGTTCCGACTCCGCGTATGCCTCTGCCGGGCGGAGCAGAATGTACGCACTGCCCCCCACCAACGCCACAGCCAACAACCCTGCAATTCCTAATCCCAACACCTTTCTTAACATTTCAACTCTCCTTTTGAATTTTGAATCTCAAACCTCGAAATTTACACTGCACAGACTTCTTCTGCATTGACTGCCTTGCGCACCTGCAAGAACTGCTTCGTCACGCAGACGACCCATTCCCAGTGCAGCAGCAGGTGGGCCAGCGTACCGGCGATCATAATGAAGCTGGTCCACAGATGGAGGTCGCTCCACGCCTCGCGGGGGATGCCCCACAGCGCGGTGGCGAAGCCCGGATTGCGCCCGCCCTGGTAGCCGCCGCTGCCCATGAACAGGAAGGCTATGCCCGTTACCGACGAGAGAATGAAAGCAACCCCGATCACCGCGTCCAGAATATAGTTGACTTTTACCTTGTTCATTTTACGTTCTCCCTTATCTGATGATGTGGATAGTATACCCGGCCTATTTGAAGATTCGGTGAAGAAACCGTGCAGGTACGCGGAAGATTCAACGTGCGTAACTGCTCAGCTACGCTTCACAGTCGCCTCACTTTGCCGCACCCCCCCCTGTTCTCCCTTCGACGCGCCAAGTTGGTACCTGCCAGGCGCACAGCCTGAGCAGATACCAACTTGCAAAAATAACCGATTCAGTCCATGATAGGCAGTGGAGGGTGCGGGAAAAATGAACGAAACGATCCTGCTAGCGGTTAGGGACGAAACGACGCGACAGATTTGCACGCGCGTTTTGGAGACGTTGGGCTGCCCCTTGTTCGTCACCGAGGATATGACCGGCTTGCCGCAACGCGTGACCGAGACCCAGGCCACGATCCTGGTCGTCGAGGCGGACATCTCGCCCAAGCTGCTCGAACGGCTGGCCACCTGCAAGCAAGCTCATCCTTCTGTCGCGATCGTGTTGATCGTGGGGCATGCCACGCCGGAGCAGATGGTCGCGGCGTTACACGCCGGCGCGTCCAACTTCGTCGTCAAGCCGGTCGAACCGCCTGCGCTGCTCACGGCGTTGAACCGCACCGGGGAACAGGTGCAGCGGCTGCGGGCCAGGCAGATCCGCGAGCGGCAGTACGAACTGCTCTTCGAGACAATGCTGGACGGCTACGCACTGCACGAGATCATCTGTGACGAAGCCGGTCACCCCGTCGATTACCGGTTCCTGGACGTCAACCCGGCTTTCGAGCGCCTGACGGGCCTCACACGTGAGATCGTCGGCAAAACTGTGTTGGAGGTGCTGCCGCAGACCGAGCCGCACTGGATCGAAACCTACGGCCGCGTCGCCTTGGGCGGCGAATCGGTGCGCTTCGTCAACTCCTCCAGTGGCCTGGGATCCAAATGGTTCGAGGCCGTCGCGTTCTGCCCGATCTATGGACAATTCGCTACGATCTTCAAGGACATCACCGAGCAGATGCAGGCGGAGGAAGCGCTGCGCGCCGCGCTCGCCGAATCGCAGCACAGCCGCGCCGAGGTGGAAGGGCTGCTCGAGAGCGCCCGCGCCGTCCTGGAACAACACGATTTTCCGACCACGGCCCGCGCCATTTTCGACGCGTGCAAACATCTACTCGGCGCTGCGGCCGGGTACGTGGCCCTCCTCTCCGAGGATGGGGCCGAGAACGAAGTGCTCTTTTTGGACGCGGGCGGGCTCCCCTGCACGGTCGACCCCTACCTGCCGATGCCCATCCGCGGCCTGCGCGCCGAGTCGTACCGCACCGGCAAAGCCGTCTACCACAACGACTTCGCCCGCAGCGAGTGGGAACGCTTCATGCCCGAAGGACACGTCTACATGGCCAACGTCATGTTCGCCCCGTTGGCCATCGCGGGCGTGACGGTGGGACTGATCGGCCTGGCAAACAAGTCCGGCGACTTCACCGACAACGATGCGCGCATCGCCACCGCCTTCGGCGAGCTGGCCGCGATTGCCCTGTGCAACGCGCGCACGCTGGAAGCGTTGGAGATGCGCACCCGCGAGCTTGGCGAGCGGGTGAAAGAGCTCAACTGCCTCTACCGCATCTCGCGCCTGCTCGAACAGCAAGAGACGTCGCTGGAACAGATCCTCCAAGGCACCGTCGACATGATCCCCTCAGCCTGGCAGTACTCAGACTGCACCTGCGCGCGCATCTGTTTCGACGACCAGGTCTACCAAACGCCCAACTTCCAAGAGACCCCCTGGGTATACGCCGTGCCGCTCTCCATCTACGGTCAACAAGTCGGTGTGGTGGAAGTCTATCTAATGGAAATGGAGGCGGTCGGCAACAGCAGGGTCTTCCTTCAAGAAGAAGAGGAACTGCTGAAAGCCGTTGCTGAGCAACTGGGGCGCGTCATCAAGCGGGTGCGGACGGCCGATGCGCTGCAAAAATCGGAGGAAAAGTACCGCACATTGTTCGACCACGCCAACGACGGCATCTTCATCGTCGATCCCGAGACGCGCTGCATTCTGGATGCCAACGAGAACGCCGCCCGGCGCTTGGGTTATGACAAGGACGAGCTGCTTCAGCTCACACTGGTCGAACTGGCCCCCAACCAGCCACCGACACTGCGGGAAGACATCCTCGCCGAATTGGCCGAGCGCAACAGCGCTATCTTCGAGACGACCCATCGCCGCAAGGACGGCACAATGATGGACGTCGAGATCAGCAGCCGCGTCGTCGAAATCGACGGGCGGAAGGTGTACCAGAGTTTCGTCCGCGACGTCACCGAGCGGAAGGAGTTGGAGGCGCAAATCCAGGCCTACACGCACGAGCTGGAGTGGTTGGTCGACCAGAAGGTGTCCGAACTGGAGAGCGAGCGCGCCAAGACGATCCACGCCGCCAAACTGTCGGCGTTGGGCAAGATGGCGACCGGTGTGGCCCACGAAATCAACCAGCCGCTGACGGCCATGCTCTTCGACGCTAGCTACCTTACCACCATTGCCCAGGACAAGGCCGACGGTTCCGCGCAGTGGAAAGAGGTGTACGAGATCGGGCAGAACCTCGCCAGCGACATCTCGCGCGTGCGCCGCATCACCGACCACCTGCGCACCTTCGGCCGCCTCTCCGGCGGGCAGGCCACCAGCATCAACCTGAACCGGCCGATCGAGAACAGCTTCCTGCTGATATCCGAGCAGCTCAAACACAAGGGCGTAGACGTCCGGCTGCGCATGGCGCAGAATCTGCCGCTGATCCTCGCCAACCCCAATCGGATGGAGCAGGTCTTCCTCAACCTGCTCAGCAACGCCGAATACGCGCTGGACGAGATGGCGCGCCGGATCGAGGCGGGCGACGTCGAGCGCCCCGGCTACCAGAAGGTGTTGGAGGTGTCCACTACCGTCGATGGCGAGGCGGTCGTCGCAACGGTGCGCGACACCGGCTGTGGCATCCCCGCAGAGGCCCAGGAACGGCTGTTCGAGCCGTTCTTCACCACACGGCCGGTCGGTGAGGCGGCCGGACTGGGCCTATCCATCGCTTACGGCATCGTCACCGAGGTGGGCGGCGACATCGCGGCCGAGAGCGTGGAGAACGAGGGCACGACGTTCACGTTGCGCTTCCCGATGGTCAAATGAAAGACGTCCCCCTCCTGCATCGCGTGCTGAGCCTGGTCCTGGGCGTGTTGGCTCTCGCCGCCGGCCTGGCCGGCGCGAGCATAGCCTACGAGGCGTGGTGCGCGGAGCGCGTCTACCCGGGCGTGCGCGTGTGGGACGTGCCGGTGGG
>JAFGLV010000104.1 GCA_016927855.1 Sedimentisphaerales bacterium | reverse complement strand
GGTGCGAGATAGGAATCTCGCACCAGCCCAATAAGCGGAGGTGCGAGATGGGAATCTCGCACCAGCTTAAGCCCAACCACGCAACGACGAGCCGCGGGCTTCTAGCCCGCGCGGCCCTCCGACAACCGGTCTGCCCCGCTGTCGGCTGACGCCGCCATGCTTCGACGCAGCTTCTGGACCGCTCGGACGAGGAGCATGGATGCCGCTGGCCGCGAGACGCCCATCCGCTTGGCCACCTCGGCGGTCGGGAGCTGGTCGAAGAACGCCAGCGTGATGACCTCACGATGCTCAGGCTTCAGTTTCCCCAGCTCTGAGATGAGTTTCGCCGTTTGGTCCGCACGCTGGGCCGCGCTCAGTGGTGACGTGCCGCTGCCAGACAGGAACTGCCACAGCGGGCCGGCGTCGGAGACGCTGACGACGGTCGAGTCGAGTGATCTGACGACATGCCTGCCGCCACGCCCGTCGCCGCGATGCTTGAGCAAGTCGGACACCTTCCGCACGACGATCCCCGACAGGTAGGCCTTGAGCCCGTCAACGGTCTGACGCTCCAGCCGGGAGATTCCCGTCGTCAGGGCGACCATCACCTGCTGGGTCACCTCGTCTGTGGCGTGGAATTGCCCCGGCGTGGCGATGAACCGCGCCGCCACCATAAGGCGGATCTGCGGCCCCACCGCCTCCAGAACGCGCTCCAGGTCGCGGTGCGAGCCACCCGCCGCCGCACACACCATTCCATCCGTGACTTCCGTCGTGTTAAGCATGGTCCTGCTGATTATACACGGCACCCGCCTCCGAACACCGAGAATCCGGCCAAAACAGCGTCTGGTGCTTTGGCACCGATCGATCGCTGGGTCCCGCCTTGGCGAACAGCCCGAGCATTTCGCCACGGCCAACAATCAGGAACGTACCACGGATCCGAAAACAAGCCTCGTTGGTCCTCCACCGTGCCAAGACCGGATGATTACTCTGCGGTGATGCCACAGTCGCTTTTTTGTTGGAAACCCGCGTTGCGCCGGGCCTGCTCAGAAGACTATGAATAGTGTGGTCGCACCTGGGATGTTGGCCTCGCGCCAATGTTGTTCCGGTGTAGTGGGTTCAGGAAGACGGAGATCCTTTTCGAGGAGACCCGGGAGGTGAGGCCATGTATAAGTGTAACTCCGGAACTCCGATGTCTAGGTCGCGTGTGGAGTGCGATTCCGAGGAAGACATCGGCATTCTCCTCGTCGGGCATCATGCGATGCTCACGGACTCGATCGCCGCCCGCCTGCGGAGCGAGGCGCGCTTTTCCCTCCTCGGCATCGTTCGCGCCACGACCGGAGCCGTGGAGGCGGTGGCTGCTCACCGCGTGGACGTCCTTCTGATGGACATCGACACGGCCGAGACAGCCTGCTTCAAAATCGCCACTGAAATCAGAACTGTGCAATCGCACGTCCGCATTATCTTCATCAGTGCGATGATCCGTGACCGATACGTCGAGCGTGCCCTTCAGATCGGGGCGAGGGGCTTCCTGCTCAAAGACGACCTGCCACAGACCATCGTGCCGGCCATCCTCGAGGCGATCAGGGGCGGCGCCTCTTTCCCTGAAGAGGTGCGATCGCGGATTGTGGTCGGCCCCACCGGGGCATCCATCGGTTAAAGCACTTCACGGTTGGATGCACCTGTGGCACCGCCGTCTCGGCGGTGGATTCACCGGCGAGACGCCCGCGCCACACTTTGGCTGCGGCTGGAGGCCACGCTGTGGCACCGGCGCCAAGGCTGGTGTTCCTTCACGGCCTTAGCAGCCCGTGGCAAAAGGGAAAACAACGTTTCGGAAACGCCGTTTCTGACCGTGAAAACCACCGGCGAGACGCCGGTGCCACAGTTTTGCCACGGGCTGCTAGCGCCCGGGCCATAGGAGGTTTCAAGACAGGCTCTCAGCCTGAAGTATCAGGTGTGATCCTACACCGGACGTGGTGATCGCGAGACGCCGCGGCGGTGTCGAGCGATCCGTCGATGTCCGCCTCCGCGAGGTTGTTGTCACGTCTTCGTTGCGCCGCAACCTCGTTGAGTCGCCGTAGCAGTTCCATCTCCAATTCGCTATCGGCGACGGTCGCCACGAACTTCCCGATCAGTTCGGCCAGTTCAGACAGGCTTGCCGTTTCGACCGAGTCGATGGCGCGGCAGATGCACGCGGTTCTCGCCAGCGCTTCCGGTGACATCTCGTCCGTCATTCCGGTGGTGAGCCACTCGACATCGGCGTCACGGCCCGCCTCCAACCAGCGCCTCGTCAGGTTCAGCCATGCGTCATATGGCGACGAAGGACAGGCCGGCAGTGCTTCGATATCGAGCCATTGGACGTTCTGCCCACGCGCCGCACGTTGCGTCTCACCTTGATCGCGGCAAACGAGACAGAGATGCAGTTGCCTGGAAGGCGAGTACCTCAGACCGGCCGAGACGCCCAGTGAGCACCGCACCGCCAATGGCAATGAAACCAAGACCTTATCGAGAAGATCGAGTTCTCCGTGCGAACCAACGACCAGCGTGCGCTCGCCCTGGAGCATGGCCAGCACCACGCGCAAGACCGGTTCCGCGCGCGCGTCCGAGACCTGTTTCGGGGATCCGCTCGAGACCTGGCCGCCAAAGCCTCCGTGGACCACGCAAGAGCCACGGGCTTCTGCCCGCGCGGTCTTCGCGACAAGAGACCTGCTCCGCACTTCTGAGACCTGGTCCGTATCGCGACGGATGCCGCGCGCCGGGTTGCCGCCTTTCGGCCCGGTCGACACCGATGGCGGGGCAGTGAGTGACGGACTCACGACGGAGGGATGTGGGGACAAAGACAATTGGCCCAGCTTCGGCGGCGGCTTCAGGATCGGCCTGCCGCCGACCGCTTCCTTTAATGCGGCGTGCACGCGTACGGCGTTGCACCCAAACTCCAAGTAGGCTTGCCGGTCCAACACGACGATGTGGGTGTGGACGCGATGTCCACCCCGGGCGGTGTGCTCCCAGCCGGCGTACTGGGAGAGCGCTACGCAGTATCGGCCGCTGGCTAGCGGATAGGCGAGCAAGCCAACGGCGTCCGGCTCATCGGCGACGGCATCCGGCCCATCCCCACACAAGCTCGCATGGGATGGTGCGCGCCGCGTCATCTCCGCCTTCTCGTCGGCCCGCACGCCCGGGCTGGCGGCGACGATTCGATAGCCCCCTCCCATCGGCGATCGGACGGACGTGAAGACGGCCTGGTCGGCGGGCACGGTCCCTATAGCTGATCGATGATCCATTCGAACGGCTCCAGTACACCTTGAAGTGCGGTGTGCAACGGGACCGGCACGACGTGTTCCTCATCCTGCGACGTCGCGTAGCCCAGCGAGCCCACGACGCTAACGGCGAAGAATTCCACGTTCTCGAATCGGCTTTCGCAGAGGTTCCAACTGCGGCACAAATTGGCCTGGACGAAATCGCGCGGGTTGTCAAAGCACTCCGGACAATGATCCGCCTTGCACAGCAGGACGGCGATCGGCGTTTGGATGCGCCGTCCGCGCTGGGCGGCGTACATGCTGTCGATGTAGCTGAGCATCTTCATGCCGAAGAAGTCCGGCTGCGTGGATCCGTTGGCGGCCAGGGCGGCGTCAACCAGAAGCAGCATCCCGGCCGACTTGTTCAGCAAATTGCGGATGACGCGGAACGTCTGCGGTGCCGCGACCTCGGCCGCAAGCGATTCCCCGGCCATGTCCGGCATGACCAGATCCGCCCACGGCGAGCCGGCCGCGCGACGGCGGACTTGATAGTACGCCCAATACCACTGGTCTGCCTCCATCGGCGTCTTCGGCGGAAACACCCGGCGGGCCATGTGGCTCATCACTGTTTGTTGCAGGTCGATCGAGTGGGCACCTTTGGGGACGGCCTCGAAGTCGCCCGCCCGCTGGGCCAACATGTCCAGCAGGAACCCCAGATAAACGGTCTTGCCCACATTGCTCTCGCCGATGACGCTGACGATCCGAGGTTCTCTCTCCTGGGCGACGGCGTCCTGCACGAGGGCCATCGGTGCGCAGCATTCACTGCACAGCAAGGCATCGGGCGCGTTGTGTGTTCCACAAATCAGACAGGATGTACTCGTCATCGTGTCGGCGTGTTTTGCTAGCATGGCACCTCCTCGGAACCGCTTCAGGACTTCCTCGTCTCCGACCGCTAGTGAACCATTTCCTTCTTCCTGGCAGCCGCCGTCTGAGACGCCTTGTCGCCAATGTCCCATGCGCATCGGAAACCGACGTTGTGTACGCGGGCCAGGCTCACCAGGCCGGTCCGAAAGCTGCCCGTTGCCTGCGAGGGGAAGTACGTATCGAATGCACCGCCGCGAATGGGTGACATGCGCATGTCACCCACGACCATGCCGCCTTCGTCGGCCGCCACGTTGAAATCGCCGGCCGTCCACTCCCAGACGTTGCCGATCAACTGGAGGACATGATTGGGCGACGCGCCCTGTGGATACGCGTGAACCGGGTAGGTATGTCCATTGCCGGAGGCCCAGATATTGCACCGCCGCGTGTCCAGCGCGTCGCCCCACGGGTAGCGGCGAAGCACGTTGGCCGCGCTGCGAATGCGCCACGTCGCGGCCATCTGCCACTCGGCCTCCGTCGGCAGCCGGAAACCCGCCCACTGCGCGTATGCCGCCGCCTCGTAATAGCACACGCCGACCACCGGATGATCCGCCAACTGCTTGCTGTGCCGGCCGTCTCGCCAGAAGCGCGGACCCGGCTGGTCAGTCAGGTCCTTGAAGTCAATGAGGTGCGGCCAGATCTCGCTGGGCCACAGTTCGAGCATCTCGTATCCACCGTCATCCACGAACTTCTGAAACCTGGCATGGGTGATCGCATGGCGGGCCATCAGAAACGGGGCGGTCTCGACAGTGACCTCCGGGCCGCCCGGTTCGTCATTGACCATCTCGGCCAGTGAGGCAAATCCCTCCGGCACGATGGCGAACATCTCATCAATCCGCCGGCTCGTCGACCGGCAGACCTGCTCGAAGTCCGGGTGGTCCTTCCACTCGTGACGATTGACCAGCAGGTGACCGAACCGCTCGAGCTGCACGCACCGGCTGAGCGGATCCGGAGCAAGCGGCAACGATTCCGCCGGCTCAAAGACTTGGTCATCGATGATGGGCAAAGAAGGCCCCTTGGCCCCGGCCTTCCTCACCGTTTCCTTGCGAGAGAAGATTTGCAGCACGATGTCACCCCCCAAGAGTGTGCATCCACTCGATGTTCACTCAGCTTCCGATGACCCGTCGCTTGGCATCACGACAGAGCTTCTGGAAGCGTTCGACCGATTCCCGGGCCTGTTGTTCAGCCACGTTCGGCACTCCACGGTTCCCCGGCCCGCCGGACTCCGCGCCGTGGGCGGCCATTCCATACAGGGGCAGCAACTCCTCCTTGGTGTCGGCCACCTTGTTCAGCTCGTTCTTCAGTTGCTGCCGCAGGTCGGCGAGGTCCTTCTCGGCCTGCTTGAGATCGGCCGTTTTGCGCGCCCATCCCTTCTCCAACGCGGCAAGCTCGGATTCGCGACGGTCAAGGACTTGCCCTTTCTGCTCCAAGCTGGCACACAGGGCCGACATCTCCGCCTCGCGTTGTTTGAATTGATCGCGCTGCAAGGCGATCGCTTCGTTTTCTGCAGCGAGCGATTGCCGGTCTTCTTCGAGTTGTGCCCGTTGTTCTTGGACGTTCGCTTCGGTCTCGGCCAGCTCGTTTCGCCGCGCCTCGATGTCTTTCGCGCAGGCCTCCAGTTCCTCCTTCTGCTTCAGAAGCTCCTGCGACCGTTGTGCATGCGCCCCGGAGAGGTCCTCAACCTGCTTCTCAAGGTCCTGGCACCGGCTCTCGCGGGCGATCAGCTCCGCCTCGCGCTGTTCCATCCGTTCACAGAGCTCCGTCTCCTGCTGGGCGAAGGCCTCGGTCTCTTTGACCAGTTTGCCGTGGTGTTCCTCGAGAGCGGCGCGGCAGTCCTCCAGTGCCTTTGCCCTGGTCTCCAGCAGTTGGCGCAGAGACTGCATCGCCTCGATGACTTCCGTGCCCAATGCGTCAAGCTTGGCCTCGTCAACGGCGGGCCAGGAGGTTACCTGATCCTCGCCCGTCGTTTCGTAATCGCTGTCTGCCAAGGTCGTTCTCATCCCTTCACCCTCTTCTTCCACCAGGTCTTCTTCCTCTCCCGCTTAGGTTGGGATTCCGCCTCGTATTGTTCAACGAGTTCTTGTGTTGTCTTGCGACCATGATAGAGTCGATATTGCACGCGAATCGCCTTAGCCGCATCGGGCTCCAACGAATTCAGCAGTGCTTCCTCCTCGTCGGCGACGAGTTCCTGAACGGTCTTTCGCCCCTTGAACAGGCGGTATCGCAGGCGGACCACCTGGGCCATCTCCGGCTGCAAGGTACCGAGCAGCGCCTCGTCCTCGTCACCCAAACCACCGTCTGGCTCGGCCGGGTTGAGTTCCTCGACCTCGATGGAGGCGGTGGCTTGCTCCGCGGCCGCTGTGGCTTCTGTGTCGGCCTGGCGCTCGGCTGCGGACCGCGTCCCGGCGATCTGGGCGGTGTGCGCCGCGAGTTCCTTCTGCGCGTCAACAACGGCAGACTCCCACGCCGCGAGCTTGGTGTCCAGATCGGTGAGCGCGCGGGCCACCTCGCCATCTTCGGGTGGTAAGACGAGGCTTGAGATGTCGGCTGCCCCCGCGTCCATGATCCTCCTGGCTCGTGCATCGGGCCCTTCGCACGGAGCGGATGGTGGATGCGGCGCCAATCCGCCCCATGAGCCTTTCCCAGGACTGTGGCATCTGCGCCGAAGCTTGCGTCCGCACAGCTTCTGGCGCCTCTGCCGCAGGGGATCTTGGGATAGGCCCTAAACCACCTATCTTCTCTAATCAAAAATATACGTTCTGCTCGGAGTCGGTGTCGTGTCTGATTACGAGTTTCTTGACGCGGGATTGCCCATCCAAACGCCCGATATCGGCGAAGTCGCCGCGCCACGGATTGCCGGTCATCATTGCCGGACCACAGCAACGCGTCGATCGAGGGGACGGCCATCCATATCGTAGTACTGTGCACCGAGACTCGCTCGCTTCTTTGCCTTCTGCACCGACGCAATTGGGTCCCGTATTGCCCGTCACGCCCGGCGTCCTCGCCGGCGCGTTGGCCTTCTACCGCGACGGTCGCGCGTCTGTGTTGATCGATGAAGTCTCCTGTGAGATCGGGCCACCCGCCGCGGGTCTTCTGGATTCAGGACAAGGCGTCCTGTCATAAGGACGCCGGCGTGTCGGATCGGCTCGCCGCCCGTCACTCGTGGCGGAGATCCTTAACCGGCCACATAATTGCCCCGCGTTCACCGGCGGACAGGCCGCCAGGGGCACGCTCGAACACCGGCCATCCCTTGTTCAAGGCGTGAGGGAGCACATGACCGAAACGCTTCTCCGTTGTGGCTTTCAGTCGCGCGCGGCCCACTCTTTTCGGAGGAAAGCGGGGGGGCTTTTTCCAGAGAGCGCGTAGAATGTGGGCATGCCGAGTTCCGTAGGGTCTGCTGTGCGGACCCTGCCAGGCTGCATCATTACCGGAAAGTCGTGTGCGCGGGTCATAGGAAGCGGCAAGTACGGTTGTAGCCAAGGTGGCTACGCACCGCGCCAGGATATCGCAGCGATGTGCGCTAGTAGCCTCTATCCTGCCGCAACCCTGAGGCTCAGAGAGTGAAAAATAGGATTTCCCTCGAATGACTTCTCCTTCAACCAGTTGGCATTTGGGTGCAGTAAGATCACGAATGTGTGCGGGTGTACAAGGAGCTACTATCCGGTTTTTGGCTGTTCTTGGGGATATTACCGTCTTTCCGTTTGAATCCATCATATGGTCTGCATTACGATGAGCCTTTGGTTGTTGCTGTTGTTCCTTGCCTCCTCGCTGGCGATTCTTTTGGGGGGAGGTTCGTGGTTGTATAGGAAGCAGCAAGCAATTACAGCACATTACCCCGTCTGCAGAGAATGCGGCTACATAACAATGGGATTGCAGTCCAGTATCTGCCCCGAATGTGGATGTGCCCTGGCCGACACAGACACGGTTCCCGGTTTACGACGAGTGGGTCTGCGCCCGTCAGTGGCCCTAGGAGTTTGGTCCATACTGTGCATTATCGTTGCGTTACTGACATTCTCGATCGGCCCGGACGTCACAGCAGCAGCCTTTCCAAAGGAGTGTGGACCAAACACGAGGGCGCTAACGCCCCGATCGGGGGCGTGCGATGAAATCCATGTTGCAGCGCCTCGTGATATAGCTACGTCGCAACATCGAGTCGTGCGACTAATAATGGTGCATGATGGTAGCGCTATGGAGGTAGATACGTTGGGGCTTGACTATCGCTGCTACAACGCTTGGGATAACGTGCCAGTGGGTCAACGACGCCACCTCGATGCCAAGAGATTGTCCGAATGGCTGCGCGGAGATGATACATCCACAGCGAATGGAGAACTTGCATTGGATGCGCGTGAGTTGTTTGAATTGCTCCAACGGCTCGATAGAGATGCTGAACTTGCGGCATACGCTGACCACCTGGCGCGTTTTCGCAGTACGAGGGTTTACACACTTGGTGTGGCACCAGGGTGGTACTGGCCTACGGCGGTTGCATTGTGGATGTTGGCGTGGCTTGGGGGCATCGTCTTGCTT
>JAFGLV010000103.1 GCA_016927855.1 Sedimentisphaerales bacterium | reverse complement strand
CACCTTCATCGCTTCGATGATGCACACGACCGTCTGGGGATCGACGTGCGAGCCCAGCTCGACATACGGGTCCGAGTCGGGGCTGGGACCTTCGTAGAACGTACCGACGATGGGAGACTTGATTTCGAGCAGGCTGTCCTCGGTCTGGGTGATGGGCGCGTGGACTGTCCCTCCAGTGCGTCCCGGAGCGGCTCCCGCCGGCCCCGCGACGCCAGGCAGGGCGCCGACGAACGGAGTCGGGTAAGCGACCGGCGCCACCGGCTGGGCACGCTCCAGACAGATTCGATCGTCGCCGTGCTCGATGTGGATCTTCACCAGATCGTTTTCTTTCATAATCTCGATCAGTTGTCGGATCCGCTGCACGTCGGCGTCTTTGTCGGCCATGGTTGCGTCCTTTCAGGAAGCCGTCGGGGACGACCCTGAGGGTTCCTACGAAAACTCCCCTGGCGGGGAGGTTGGGCACTCATTCAACTATGGCTTCCAATATAGCCCTGGAATGGCCCACTGCAACACATTTTCCCCGGCTGGATGGGTGCCGGCGGGCCTTGGTGCCGACGCCAGCGGGGGCAAAAAGAAACGCCGCGGGGCTCGGGCCGCCACGGCGTCGGTTATCTCAGGTGAGGATGCGCGTTTACTGCTGGTAGATGTGCGTGACCTCCGTGTGCTCGACCGGCAGCGCGAGCTGGTCGGTGTGCATGGTGACCTTGAGCCTGACGTCGCCCGCCCGGGCGCCGCGAACGACGACTCGCCAGGTAGCTTTCGCCTTGGGCTCCAGGCTTCGCAAGGGCGCGAAGCTGACGGTCTTGCCCATGATCGAGCCGGCGGTCGCGCCCGCCGAAGAGACGTACTGGAGGTTGTCGTCCAACGCACAGACGATCCGCAGGTTTGTGTCCGCCGCGGAACCCTGGTTCGTGACGGTGATAAGATACGTAGTCGTGTTGCCGACCTCGACCGGGTCTTCCAGATCGACGACTTCCAGTCGCGCCGCCGCAATCCCACTGATGCTGGTCTTGGCGGAAGCGGTGACAGTCTCAGCGCAGTAGGCGGTCGCGGTGGCGGTCGCCATCACGTCGCCCTCCTTGGTGGGCATGTACGAAACGCGCACCGTCTTCGAGACGTTCGGTTCCAGTGTGCCGAGCTGCCAGATCAGTTTGGAGCCGGAGAATTGCGCGCCGGAGGTCGCCTCCACTGACGTCACGCCGGGCGGGATCATGTCTTCGACCACGGTGTCGCGGGCCGGGCCGTCGCCTTTGTTCACGACGGTGATCTCGTACGTCAACGATCTGCCCAGGAACTGCCGTTGCGGTCCCGACTTGGTCAATACCAGTGTTGGCTGGCGCACGGTGGTCAGCGTGGCTTCGGATTCGGCTTTCAGGCCGCTGGCGGAGGTCGCGATGGCTTTGTTGATGTAGGCGCCGGTCCGCGTGGCACGCAGCTTGATGGAGAAGCGACGCGATTCTCCGGAAGCGAGTGTGCCGGCGTCCAGAACGATCTTGCCCTTGCCATCGACGGTCTGCATACCAGAGGGCAACGTATCGACGATCTGGACGTTCTCGGCGGTGCCGGTGCCGGTATTGGTGACGACGAAGTCCACCGCGATCGGCTCGCAGAGCAGCGCTTCGGTCGGCGCCATTTTCGCCAACTCCAGCGAAGGCTCGACGACCTTCACGATGGAGCAGTCGCGCACCGTGTGTGTCACGGCGGTGCAGTGCTCAAGTTGCCTGGGGCCGGTGGCGACGCCGGAGATTCTGATGCTCTTGCTCGCACGCGGCCCGAGTGAATCGATCTCCCATACGAGCTTGTTGCCTTCCGTCACGGCGGTGGGATCGGAGCCCTGGAACTGGAAGTTGTTCGAGACGGTCTCCGTGATGACCACGTCCGTCAGCATCACTTCCGTCAGGTTCGTGACCTTGATGACGTAGGCAAAAGGCGTGTCGATTCTTACCTCTTCCGGCATGGTCTTGTCGACCTGAAGCATGCCGAACTCGGGGCGCGGATAGGTGATGGACAGGATGTGTCCGCCTGCTTCGCTGACGGCCACCAGACCGGGACCGAGAGCCGGCTTGTTCTCGTAGGTGGCCGCGGGCGTTACATAGTGGGGCTGCACCGGCGAGAGCTGCTCGACTGAGGCTGTGACCAACTCCGACCGGGTTGTCACCGGTCGCACCGGCTCGGAGATGACTGGCGACGTGGATTGTCGTTCTGGCGGCGTCTGGACCGGTTGCACGGCGGGCTCGGTGCGCGCTGCCGCGGTCCCGGGCACGGCGATGGCCGGCCTCAGGTCTTTGTCCCAGAAGTAGCTGCGGCCGGCGCGCGACGATCTGCTTTGCTCCAGAGGGCTCTGGGCCCTGTCAGCCGTCTTGCAGCCCGACACCAGCGCCAAGAACACAAGAAATGAGACGATCCACACCTTCTTCATCACACGGCTCCTTTCAAACCCTGCATCACCCTGCAGACGGAACTGCCGATATCTCAGACATCATCGTGCTAAGGGCGTCCAGGAACAGGCCGATGAGCTTGGAGCCGCGCCGAAAGCTGTCGTCGTTGCAGCCATGGCCTGACACTCCTTCATCCCGAGCGTACAGAAAAGACTCTGTCTGCTCTGAATGGCAATGACTACCCCCCATCAGGGGCATCCATCACTGCCCACCCGGTACTCTTCCAACCAAAGTATACAATACCGGTGGCCCCAAGCACAATGTCTGGACTCCCACATACAGTTTCCTAATTATACTATTTTTCGTATACTTATGTCAATAGCCATGAGGTGGTAATTTCGGCAAGAAGTGAGTTGTGCAGGCGCCTAACAGTGACCTGGCCTTTCAGAGGGGGACGGTGCGGAATGTCCAATAATTGCCGGCTTCTTAGCCCAGAGAGACACCAGCTTGGATAGCCGGGGCACACGATCTCCTGCTCGGCGCACCTGAAGCAAAAAGGCTTGCGTCGACGATGGCGCAGGGATATCCTGCCACAACAGATAGACACAGCGTCGCCCGGGAGCATTCTGACGATGTAAGCGCTTCTACGATAAGGCTTTAGCCTTTCTGAAGCCTGTGTTTGCCTCTGCGGATCGAGAAGCTGAATCCTCCTTTGGGGTGCGCATCAAGTGAATCGTTCAGCCTTTGAAGAGCGTCTGGCAAGAGGAGTGCTCATCGGCGATGGTGCCATGGGGACCATGCTCTACCAGACGGGGGTCTTTCTCAACCGGTGTTTCGACGAGCTTAACCTCAGCGACAGTGTTCTCGTCGAGAGGGTCCACGCCGCGTATGTCGAGGCAGGCGCAGATCTTATCGAGACAAACACATTCGGCGCCAACCGCGTCAAGCTGGCGCGGTATGGTCTGACCAATGACGTCTCGCGCGTCAACGAGGCAGGTGTTCGCCTGGCCAAATCCGCTGCGGGCGAGCGCGTCCTGGTGGCCGGAGCGATGGGCCCGCTCGGTTGTGAGCTGACTGATTTTGGTCCCATGACGCCCGACGAGGCCGCAAGGATCTTCCGCCAGCAGGCTCAAGCTTTGCTTGAGGCCGGCGCGGATCTGCTCATTTTGGAGACGTTCCTCAATCCTGACGAGTTGCTGGTCGCTCTCAATGCCGTCGGCGATCTCGGTGACGTGCCGATTATCGCCCAGATGACGGTCAACGAGCAGAGCGAAACCATGTACGGCGAGCGGGTCGACCAGGCCGTCGCGCGGATCGTTCGATCCGAGGCGGTGACCGCGGTCGGCCTGAACTGCTCGGTCGGTCCTTCGAGCATGCTGAGCAGCCTGGAGTTGGTGCGAACGGTGACGAGCAAACCCATCTCCGTCCAGCCGAATGCCGGCATGCCCCGCTCGGTCGAAGGCCGGCAGCTCTACATGTGCACGCCGGAGTACATGGCCGAGTATGCCAAACGTTTCTTCGAGAAGGGCGCCAGGATCATCGGCGGCTGTTGCGGCACGACGCCGGACCACATCCGCGAGATCGTCCGTGCCGTCCGCCCGCTTGACAAGGCGTCGGCGCGCTCTGTTGGCGCTGTCGCCACGCCCAAGGGCAAGACGCAGGAAGTCCCGTTGGCTGAGCCGAAACCTCTGGCGGAAAGATCGCGTATCGGCGCCAAGCTGGCGGCCGGCGAGCAGGTGACTATGATCGAGTTGACGCCGCCGCGCGGAGTGGACCTGACGACGATCCTGCAAAAGGCGCGTCATTGTGCCGAGGCGGGGGTCGATGCAATCAACATCCCCGATGGGCCACGGGCCAGCTCGCGGCTTTCGCCGATGGTCACCGCTGTGCGGATTCAACAGGAAGCCGGTATCGAGACGGTCCTGCACGTGTGCTGTCGCGATCGCAACCTGATCGGGATGCAGTCTGACACTCTCGGCGCCTCCGCCTTGGGCCTGCGCAACCTGCTGATCATTACCGGCGATCCGCCCAAGCTGGGCGAGTACCCCAACGCGACCGGCGTTTTCGACATGGACTCCATCGGTCTGACCGGCGTGGTGAGCAGTCTCAACCGAGGCGTTGACGTCGGCGGCAATCGCATCGACCCGCCGACGGCCCTGGTGATAGGCGTTGGCGCCAATCCGGTCGCGGCCGACCTGCCCAGGGAGATCGAGCGGTTCAGGCAGAAGGTCAGCGCCGGCGCGGAGTTCGCCGTGACCCAGCCCGTTTTCGATCCGGATTCTCTCTTTCGGTTCCTCGAAGCGATCGAGGGGGCCCGCATCCCGATCGTCGCGGGCATCTGGCCGTTCACGAGCTTCAAGAACGCCGAGTTCATGGCCAACGAGGTCCCCGGGGTCGTCGTGCCCGAGCAGTTGCTGGCGCGCATGAACCAAGCGACGACCAAGGAGCAGGGATTGGCCTTGGGCGTCGAAATCGCGCGGGAGCTGGTGGCCGCAATCGGCGGACAAGTGGCCGGCCTTGCAGTCAGCGCGCCTTTCGGTAACGTAGAGCTCGCGCTGGCGGTGCTGGGCCGGAGCGAAATCCGGGCCGCATAGCCTGTCATGTTAATCAGCTCGGAGGACCTTGGTGCCAAGGGAGTGCTTATGAATCAGCAGGTTTGCGAGAAACGGTTGGAAGTGGAACTGTTGGCGATCACGCCCGATCCCGAAAAGGTAATCGAGCAGGCGGGCCGAACCTGCTACCTGAGTTTTGACCGAATCGAGGATGACTCCTGCAGCGGGTTCATTCGCCGGCTCATCAAGATGGGCCATGAATCGCCTCTCGAACACGCCTACGCGACCTTTCGCATCCGGAACTGCTCGCGCGCGATGACGCACCAGCTCGTCCGGCACCGGCTCATGGCGGTCTCGCAACAGTCGCAACGCTACGTGGACGAGGACAGCTTCGCCTATGTCGTGCCGGAATCGATGCCTGAGGAATTTGTCGACGACTTCCACCAGGACATGAAGGCGATTCAACGGATGTACCGCAAGTGGCGCGACCGAGGCCTGCGCAAAGAGGACGCACGCTTCGTCCTGCCCAACGCCTGCACGAGCGAAATCGTCGTCTCTGCGGATTTCCGCGAATGGCGTCACATCATCAAGCTGCGCACCAGCGCCAAGGCCCAGTGGGAGATTCGCAAGGCATGCTGCACGATGCTCTCGATCCTGAAGGACCGCGCCGCCGCCTGCTTCGACGACATCACGGAAACAGTGGCCTGTGACCGGTGACCCGCTTTCTACCTTAAATCATCAATCGTCAATCATCGATAATCAATGCCATGGCTTCCCACCATAACCGCGGATAGTCCCGGCCCTCGAGAATCCACCAGATGTTGTCGGTGCCGTTGGCCGCCTCGCCCACGAAGTCCCACCCGGCATCGAGGAAAGTGTCGACTATCTGCGTCTCGGCCGTGAGAATTCATAGGGGGTACGGAAGAAGCCACACATTGTACGTGGGTGCTCTTCCATAGGGCATTGTTGCCGATCCACAGCTGATGTCGTTGCTCATGTTCTTGAAGTTGATCTGGACTCGTAAGCCGGTGATGTAGCTGGACGGCATCACCACTTGGTGGGTCTCAATCGTGATCCCGTCGTTTTGATTGCTCACATAAGAATAAAGCGGTCCGCTTCCATTCACGTATATCTGAAAACTGTCGTCACACGTCCCGTCGACCACTTCTGCCGTCAACAAATAGTCAATGCCTGTTTGGGCAACACAGACCTCAAGCATGTTGTCCGCTCCGAGCCGTTGACAGCGAGCCGTGGTGTCCCCAGAGGGGGAGGTGCCCCACGAACCAACGGCATCGCATCCAATCAAATTGTGTCCAATCTCGTCGAGCGGATTTCCCAGGTCAGCGTAGTCGTCGCATTGAGATTCGTTGTCTCCGTGACGCTCCCACAAGAAACCTGGATAGTCCGTCCCCTCCTCAATCCACCAGACGTCCTCCGTCCCGTTGGCTATCTCATCCACGAAGTTCCAGCCAGCGTCCAGGAACGTACCGGCTGTTTGCATCTGGGCCGTGGTCTTGCCCGTGCCGCCGGAGCTGGTGGCCTGCCCCGAAGTCTGGGTGTCCCAGAAAGAGGCGACGACTTCGCTCCAGGAATGGGCGTACCCTACGAGCCCGTCCCCGTTGACGGCGCCGGTGCTGTAGCACTCGGTTATCGTGCCGGCGTTTTCGCCCACGAGCCCGCCGACGTAGCTGGCGCCTGTGACGGCGCCTCTGCTGTAGCACTGCTCTACCAGGTCAGCACTGTACCCGGCCAGGCCACCGACGGACCATTGGGTGCCGCTGACCGCGGCGGTGCTGTAGCTGCGTGTCACAGGACCGACGTTGTAGCCCACTAGTCCGCCGACATCGGAGTTGCCACTCACTGCACCGGTGCTGTAGCAATTGGCTATGGTTCCACCTTCGCTGTACCCCACGAGCCCGCCGACACGCGAACCGCCGCTGACGTCAGCGGTGCTGCAGCAATGATCTACGTCGCCATTGTTCTCGCCCACCAGCCCACCGACCGACGAACCGCCTCTCACGACGCCTGTGGCGTAGCACCGTGCCACCGTGCCCCGGTTCTGCCCCGCCAACCCACCGACGGACCCGGCGCCGATGGCGTTGACATCCACGATGCCCAATCCCGTGATCTCGGCCCCAGATCCCACGTAGCCAAACAGGCCCAGAGAACCGCCGCCCGTAATCGTCAGATGCGAGATCGTGTGACCCTCTCCAGCAAGAACGCCGCCGAAAGGAACAGCCTGGGTGCCGATGACGTTGAACAAGCATCTACCTTCTCTGCCGTCAAACATAGACACATCGATATCCGCCATCAGTCTGAAGTGTTTATCCCACTCGTTCGGCTCGGCTCCGATCACATTCATCTGCTCGGCGGTCCAGATGTGATAGGGATCGTCTGCCGTGCCGGTGCCGCCGCCGTATCCCGGCGTCAGGCCCGTGACGCTGAAGTCAGCCGACAGGCCGCTCGCAGTAGCATGGACTTGATTCAGACCCGGCATCGGATCCAGCGTTAGTTCAGCGGAGACAATGCCGTCGAAGTCGGTGACAGCCGCGACGGGCTCGATCATGCCGTCACCGATAACAACGACAAACTCAACCGACACATGAGGCAGTGGGTCACCATCTTGATCCCGTACGCACAGTGACAATGGCAGGGCCAGTTTGGACCCTGCCACCCCACACCGATTATCGCCTGAAAGCTTCTCGATGGCTGTTGGCACAGGCGCGGGGAAGGGGTCGGCTTCCCATTGCAGTCTGGGATAGTCAACGCCCGCGCGAATCGTCCACGTGTCGGCAAAGTCCCATCCAACAAATGTTGCCGCCGTTCGCATCTGGGCGGTGCTCATACCGCTGCCCCCGGCGCTCGTCGATTGCCCGCTGGTCTGCCTGTCCCAGAAGGAGTCAGTGACGCCCTCTTGTCCTGTCGTGCCCCCGAGCAGTCCGCCCGCGCCTTGCGGTGCTGACACCGCGCCGGTCGAGTAGCAGTTGCGGACCTTTCCCGAGTTGGATGCGGCTAATCCTCCGGCGTACCCCCTTGGTCGCGGAAACCTTGCCGGTCGAGTAGCTGTCACTGACGGTGCCGGTGCTCGCGCCCACGAGACCGCCACCAGAGGAACGTGCCGATACCTGGCCTGTGGAGTGTGATCGGATGATGACGCCGCTATTCTCACCCGCCAGACCGCCTCCGCACACGTCCGATACGGAGACGCTCGCTGACGAGGAACAACTGACGATGGTTCCGTTGCATATTCCGACCAGCCCACCCACGCCATAGCCACCGGAGATACTCCCGCCTTCCACGTGACATCGGATGATCTTGCCACTATGGAGATATCCTGCCAGGGCGCCGACCAGGCCTCCTGCCCCGGCGTCAACGGTAACTCCTGTCAGTCGCAGCCGCTTGATTCGCGCGTTGCTCCCCTGGACACCGCCAAAGAGACCCAGGGTTGTCGCCCCTGGCTTGCTGCACGTGACATTGGCGATCGTCTTGCCATTCCCATCGAAGACACCGGAGAATGGCTGTCCGTAGCTCGGATCGGCGCCGATTGCGTTGAAGGACACTCCACGCAACGTCTTGAAGTCAATGTCCGCCATGAGCTTGAAGTGCTTGTCCCAGTCGTCAGGCCGTGTCCCAATGACGTTCATCTGCCCGGCCGTCCAAATCTGGTAGGGATCGTCCGCCGTCCCGCTGCCGCCGCTGTATTTTGCGGTGGCGGTGGAAACGCCTGTCAGGAGAAGGACAGCCGCCACATACGCCCAAGATGTGCATCGAGTAACCACAACGTACCTCCGATTCAATGCAAGAGCCTCACGATAACGATCACTTCTGTAGTACAATGGGATCTTTCGGGGCGGAATGACTCAGGAAATCCGAAAAAAGACCCAAAAACTCTCGCACGACTGCAGCGGAGCAACCGGATTTCCAGCGCCCGACCGTGTTCATTCGCGTTGATCTGCGGTTCCAGGTTGTTACGTGGTGGGTACAGGCTTTTCCCGATGGTCCCCCGGAATCCGCGTGCGGCGTGCATCTTCTCACCTGCCGATCTGCGAGCCGGGCGTGAACAGCGGCTCGGCTTGAAGACAGCCAACGGCGACCCAAGGGCAGGCAAAGCCGCCCTCGCGCCGTCGGCGATCACTCCATTATATCCATTTCATCCGACGCAGGCGTATTGTGGGAACTACGTATTTTGGGGGCAGGGGGCGTTCGCAGCGACGCCATGAGCCGTTGCCTTGCGTAGGTTCTCAGCAGGACGCTTCGAACCGGTGGAGGGAGACGCTGATTTGTCCCACACTCTCCGTCGGCCGACTCAGGGGATTTCCAAGCCCACGAGGGTGAAATCGTCCACCTCCGCGGGATCGATATCGCGCGTCTTGGCGATTTCGGTCAGGCGGTCGACGATTTCAGTGATCGAAGCGTCCTGGACCGCCAGGAACTCGTCGGTGAACCGGAACCCATTCTTGTCCTCGAGCCGGCCGATCAGGGTCTCGGCGCCATCGGAGTAGAGCAGCAGGCGATCGCCGACCTGGAGCTGGGTCGTGGTTTGCGTGAATTCGGCGCTCTCGAAGACGCCCAGCAGCGAGCCGCGCGTCTCCAGGGGTCGAGGCGCTTGTCCTTGGCGCAGGAGGATCGGGTAAGGATGGCCAGCCCGCGCCAGGGTGAGCTGTCGCGTCTTGATATTCAGGAGGCAGTAGCAGCAGGTGGCGAACTGGTAGCCTGAGAGTTTCTGGCCCAGCATCTTCATGTTGAGGTTCGCGATGGCCTCGGTCGGTGAGAAGATGCGGTAGCTGTTATTGGTTGTCTCGCGCATGACGAGCGCGTGCTTGATGAAGATCGTCAGCAAAGCCGCCGGCATGGAGTGTCCCACCGCGTCGGCGATGTAGAACCCGATGTGCTGCTCGTCTATCCGCGCGACGTCGTAGATATCGCCGGAGACCCACTCGGCAGGGATGAAGGAGGTCGCCCACTGAGCCTCGGTGCAGTTGGGCAGCTTCGAAGGCAGAAAGTCTCTTTGCACCAGGCCGGCCAGGCGCAGTTGCTCTTTGAGATTGTCGCTGATCGCATCGGTCCCCTCGGCCGGTGGGTTGGGCCGTTTGACCAAGTGACGCTCCATCGCGCTGGTGGTAGTGGGCAGCTTGACCGCGATCCCGGAATTCTGCTCCTTTCGGTAGGCCAGGTTGACGCTGATCCGTGCCCATAGCGCGTCGAGTGATATCGCTTCGACACTGCCGGACATGGAGAAGCTGCTCTCGGATGGAACCAACGAGAAGCTCCTGACGGGGCACTTGACCCGCTGGGTCAGCAGAATGATGCCGATATTATCACGTTCGAGTGTCTCGATGATCCGGCCCATGCGCCGGTCCTGGGTAACGTCGGAGCCTTCGGCGTCGATCACCACCGTCCCCACCAGGTCGGGTCGCAGATGGATCAAGCGGTAGCCTTCCAGCGGCATCAACAGGGAAGACAGCCTCTTCTGCCTGAGTAGGCGCCTGATCTCGCCAGGCAGGTGTGTTTTATCGGACAGATAGATGACGTCGGTGAATTCCGTCAGGATCCCGATGCCGCTCCCCAGTTGAGTCTTGCCCATCGTAGTCGCCTTCTCGTTTTGCACAGCCATCCACGCAGGCAGTGCTACCACCTGTGTTTCGTCTGGATAAGGAGGCGACTTTGGCGTTTTCACGCGTTTTCTTGGTCAAACGCACGGGTACTCAGGGCGTGCAACGGAAGGGCAGAGTGCTCTCAGCCCGCGAAGATGGCCGAGCCGATACGCAACAGCGTCGCGCCTTCCTCGACCGCAATCTCGTAGTCGCTGCTCATGCCCATGCTCAACTCGGTGAATTGCCTGCCGACGATCTTCTCGCCGCGCATTTCCTGGAACAGCTCGCGGGCCCGCACGAAGCACGCGCGAATCGTGTCCTGATTGCGCGTCAGCGGCGCCATGGTCATCAGTCCGATAAGCTGAACGTGAGGCAGTGTCTCGATCTGCTCGGCCAGATGGGTGGCCGCGCCGACGGGAACGCCGTACTTCTGTGGCTCATTGGAGGTGTTGACCTGCAGAAGCACCCGCGAGCGCAGGTTCATCTTGCCGGAAGCGGAGTTGATCTCCTCCGCGAGGCGCAACGTGTCCAGCGAGTGGATCAGCGAGGTGCTCGACAGGACGTGGCGCACCTTGTTGCGCTGGAGGTGGCCGATCATGTGCCAGTGGATCTCCTTCGGCAGCGCCGCGTCGGCGCCTTCCTGGGCTATGAACTCCGCCACCTGGGCCGAGACCTTTTTGAGCTGCTGGACGCGGTTTTCCCCGAGATGGTTGAAGCCGAGCCGGATGACCTGCTTGACCTGTTCGATATCGGCCGACTTGGTTACGATGATCAGGCGCACGTCCTGCGGCTCACGACCCGAGCGGGCACAGGCGGCCGCCACGTTTTCCTGAACGCGTTTGGTTCTCTCTGCGATCTTTGTCATAGGCTGAAACCGTATGCAGACGCTGAATCATTACGCACCCATCGGGCTCTCAAGTCTATGCCCATTCGCCGCGTTCGACAAGCCATTAGCGGTGAAATCGCGGCGGATTCCGGCCGCCTTCTTGAGACGCCGGTCCGCAGTGTCTCAGACCGTTCACGGCGGTCCCGCCCAGTCCTAATATGCAGACATACACGATTCACTTAACTATCATTCTGAACCTCCGGTGTCGGGCGAAGACGCCTGCCGGCAGGTCGGGGAGGGCGCTTGGGAGCAGGCCGGTAGCGCCGCACCGTTCCTCACGGCGGCAGAGCCTCAGGCGCGGTCCTTGCGGGCCGGACCGATCCGGTCGGGACGAGAAACGACGCAAACCCCTGTGAACACGGAGGTTATCGTCGCCAGGGACAGGACGTCGTCACGCCGCGAAAATCTCAAATTCGTGGGTTTTTGGCTTGCATCGGCGTTCGGAAGGGGGTATAATACGCCTATTCAATGGACTGGAATGGGGTGGAGCAATCACCCTGACATTGCTCGACTTTCGCAGTTTTCGTTTGAAGGGCCGGCAGGACGCGCTTAATTTGCTCTTTGACTTCGTGAATTGACCGATGTTTGGCAAATAAACCTCGGCGAGGCAGCGTGGTCTACCGGTCTCCCCCCCAGCCGGAACCACCACCTCGCCATTTTTCTGCGCGTAGGTCGTGTGTCTCGCACGACAAGGCGAGCGAGCCGCTCGCCCTACGAAGTGCAGCTATTCCCCACGGACCTGCACGATGATCTTGCGGTTCCGCGCGCCGTCGAACTCGCAGAAGAAGATGCCTTGCCAAGTGCCCAGCGTCAGGTGTCCATTAGCGATCAGGACCAGCTCGCTGGCACCGACGAGCGAGCTCTTGACGTGCGAATCGGAATTGCCCTCGGAGTGGCGGTATCCCCGGCGCGATTGCGGGATCAGCTCGTCGAGCGTCAGCAGGATGTCATGCGGCACCGACGGATCGGCGTTCTCATTGATGGTAATCGCGGCGGTCGTATGCGGGCAGAAGACGACGACCTCGCCGCTCTTGACGCCTGACTCAGCGACGATGGACGCCACCTGACTGGTGATGTCGATCATCTCATTACGGCTGCGAGTACTGACGCGGAATTCACTCTGCACGATTTTCATATTTCACCAAGGACTGAAGGCACCGATATAGACCCGGATGTCCCTTTCCGACAAAGGGCCCAAGCCTGCCGTTATGTCAGTCAGGTCTTTCGAGTTGCTCCTATGCTGTGCGCAGAGGCCCTGGCGCAACTCCTGCGGGCGCCACCAGTCGGGAGACCCCGTTTGGTACGCCGTTTCGAGGTATTGTCTCACAACGGCGCCTGCTGTCAACTCTCCCTGTATCGCCAGCGCAGGTGCTTGAGCGAGGCAAGTCATGAAGTCGCGCAAGGGTACGTCGAACCGAATCCAAAACACGATTCCCGCCATACTTGATGCGGATTCGTAGTGTGCATTGTGGACGCCGGTGGGCAACTGAAGCCCCAGCAGTCTCCAGATGGCATCAAGCGGATCGGTCGCAAGGACGTGGCGCTGCGTAAGGGCATAACCATGGAAAAGGCCGTCCACACGGCCGACGACCAGTGTCGAATCCCCATGCCGGAAGCCCTCCAGGGGCTCAGAGCCCTCCGCGCGGCTCCGATTCAGTTCAGATGGCTTCCACCAGGGCACTTCCGGAGCGGGTCCTCCCGCGTCGAGCCGGGCTGCCAGCCTTTCAGCGGCGACACTCGAACGCCTCGCAACATCCTGGCGTGTTTCCATGACCCGCACGAGCTCCCGATAGCCGGTTCCATCGAGACTCCACCGCTGCCAGATATGGGTGTCACACGTGTATTCGGAACGACTGTCGATGATGACGTGGCTGCGCATATCTCGATGTGCGACAGGCATCTTGAACCCGACGGAAAGGCTCGTCCTGTCTGCTTGCGCATCGGCTATGACCGAAACGCACACTCTCCACGTCCCAGCGGCTACCTCCGCCGTCCACAAGCACACCTCCAGCGGTTCGGCGGGACGGGTCCGCCTCCTGCTTGCCGAGAGGCCATTCTGCATGGCCGTCACCTTCTGGGCGAAGTGTCGGGAAGCGGAGTCACGCACAATCTGCTCGGGTAAGTCCGCGCCGTCCTTCGCCAGGTCACTATGGACAGGAAAGACAGCCGTCCCGTCCATGAGTTGCTCAAGGCCGTCCTGTGCGACATCGAAGGAGAACAGAAGGACATCCTCATCATCGGACCTGTAGTAAAGCACGAAGTGCCTGGCTGAATCCGGGAACTGCACGCCAAGGTATTGCTGGAGCCAGACCTTGGGTGTCGGTCTTTCCTCTGCGTGCGTCGGCTGCGCGTGTCCACACGCCGGTTGCCCCATGCCGCACATGGAGTACCAGCAGGTACCCACGAGCAGCCAGCTTCTGGCAAGGACGCGCTCTTTCAGCATCATGCCATGTCTCCGTTGCGTATACGGGAGGCTCGATCTTGCGATAAGACGCCTGTCGTTCCTATGGTTGCGCAGTCGCGCCCGGTGTTACGGCTGTTCTCGATCTGACATGCTGTCGGCAGAATGCGACAAGTGTTCGCAGGTGGGTGGCAGACCGCTGAGAGACGAAGGCTCTGTGCTCGACTCACCGTCACATCTGCTCGACCACGGCGATGCCGAGCAGTTCGCTCAGGCCGTGGCGGATGGTCTTGGCGGTCAGGTCGCATAGCAGCAGGCGCGTCGGACGCTTGGTCGGCGGCGCGTCCAGGACAGGGCAGTTCGTGTAGAACGTGCTGAACTTTTGGGCCAGCTCGTAGAGATACGCGGTCAGGCAGTTGGGCTTGTAGTCCGCAATCGCTGCTTCGATGGCCTCGCTGTAGCGCGCCAGGTGCTTGCCCAGGTCCAGTTCCGCCGGCTCGCTCAGGTCGAGCGTCTCCATGCCGGCCAGCTCACTCGCGATGTCCACGCCTTTGCTCTGGGCCTTACGCTCGATGGAACGGATGCGCGCGTAAGCGTACTGCATGTACGGCGCGGTATTGCCATCCATCGCGAGCATCTTGTCGAAGCTGAAGACGTAGTCGCTCGTGCGATTGTTCGAGTAGTCTGCGTACTTGACCGCACCGACCCCGACGGCTTGGGCGATCTGCGTCTTCTTCTCGGCCGGCAGGTCGGGGTTCTTCTCTTCGACGACCGCCTTGGCCCGCTCGACCGCTTCGTCCAGCAGGTCTTTGAGCTTAACGTTCTCACCCGAGCGTGCCTTGAGAGGTTTGCCGTCCTCGCCGAGGACGCTGCCGAACGTGACGTGAACCAGTTGGGCCTTGCGACCGTTCCGTCGGTCCCAACCCGCCATCTCGGCTACCTTGAAGAGCATCTGGAAGTGCTGAATCTGTCGGGCGTCCGTGACATAGATGATGCGGTCGGCCTTGAGTTGGCCGACTCTGTATCGCAGCGCCGCCAGGTCGGTCGTGGCATATAGAAACGCCCCGTCCGACTTCTGGACAATGAACGGCAGCGGCTCTCCTTCCTTCGTCTGGAAACCGGGAGGGAAGACGCAGACCGCCCCAGCCGAGTCTGCTGCAAGCCCCGTGTCCCTGAGACTGTCAACGACGTCCGGCAACATGGGTTGGTATGCGCTTTCGCCCCGTTCATGTTCCGGCCCAAGCATCACGCCCAAGCGCTCGTACACGGCATAGCAACTGGCCATCGTAAGCTCTCGGACCCGGTTCCACGCCAGCCACTCCTGCCGGTTTCTCGGATCCTTGGCCCTGTCCTGGAGCATGGGAGTGACATGCCGTCCCAAGTCTTTGTAGTCGATGACGCCGGCCTGACGCGTGGGTATGGTCAATCCCATCCCGACGACGCACTCTTCCAGGAGATTGACATACTGGTACGCCATCTGAATGCGCGGCCACACTTCTTCCGCGGGGCGCTCGGGGAAGCCCTGGAGAAATGGGCCGAACACCAACTCGCCGTCGCCCTCCTCCGGGTCCTTGTCGGCACGCCAGTCGTTCTCATGCCGATCTCGTATCTTGGTACATAAGGCGTGCAGCTCTTGCCCATCTCCGGCGAGGGCCCTCAAGGCCTTGAGTTCCTCTGCGAAATAGAGTGGCTCACCATTCTCTTCCTGGCGCTTCTCGGCCATGCACATATGCCACAGGCCGAGGATGACCCGGCCGAACTGGGTGCCCCAGTCGCCGATGTGGTTTTGGCGGACGACCTTATGGCCTTCGAATTCGAGCAGGCGACAGATGCAGTCGCCGATGATGGTGCTACGCAGGTGGCCGACGTGCATCTCCTTGGCGATGTTCGGGCTGGAGAAGTCGACGACCACGGTTTGAGCCATTTCCGTGGGCTTGATCGCGAGCCGGTTGGCATCGCCGGCATTGATGCGCAGCAGTTCGCTGGCGACGTACTCAGGCTTGAGACGCAGGTTGATAAAGCCCGGCCCGGCCACCTCCGGTGTTTCACACAGCTCGCCCAGATCGAGCTTCGCGACGACCTGCTCGGCCAGTTTGCGAGGGTTGGTCCTGAGCTGCTTGGCGACCGCCATCACACCGTTGGCCTGGTAGTCCCCGAACTTGGGGTCGGCGGTCGTCCTGATGATCGCTGGGCTGTGGTCTAATCCCGCCGTGTCGGCTAACGCCCGGCCGATTCGCTGCTCCAAAATGTCAACTACGGTTCGCATCGCGTCGAAAAGTCAATCATCCATCATCAATAATCAATTTTCTCAGCGTCTCCCCAGAGCAGCTCCAGGTCGTAGTAGTCGCGATACTCGCTGTCGAAGATGTGGACGACAACCTCGACGAAATCGAGCAGGATCCAGCGGGCCTGGTCGTAGCCGGCGCGGCCGAAGCGGGGGAAACCGGAGCTGCGCCCGGCTTCGGAGATCTCGTCGGCGACCGTGCGCATCTGCCGGTCGCTGGTCCCGGTGGCGATCACGAAATAGTCCGTCGCCGGCGAGATCCCGCGCAGGTCCAGCACGGTGATATCCGTGCAATGGCGCTCGTCTGCGATCTTGGCCGCCGCCAAGGCAAATTCTCCCGCCGACGTCTTGGCCTTCTTCTTTGTCACGGTGTAAGCCCTTGCCACAAAACAAAAAGGGTGGCCGAAACCGACCACCCTGTAGCTTACTCTGACCGGTCGTCGGCGTCAACCGCGTGGCGTTTCACAGGCTCGCCGACAGGTTGAGCGGATCGCTCGCTTGAGGTCACCGGGTCGAGAGCACCCGGTTCATCGCAATGTTTCGGAGGAAGTCGCTGATTCCCTTGAACCCGAGACTGGAAGCCGCGTTGCTCAGGAGCATCTTCTCCTCGGCGGTCAAACGCACGTTGACCTGTTCTGTGCGCTTTCTGGCCGAGACCGGTTGCGGCGGGGTCTGACCACATTCGAGCATCGTTGCGACAGCGACCGTCAGCGCTTCTTCGGTCGCCTGGTAGCATGCCTCCGGCGTCGTACCATCGGCAAAGACCGTAGGCAACTCCACCGAACTGCCGATGAAACCGAGCTTCTCGTTCCTTTCGAGCGTCATGCGGTACTCGCCTGCAAGCTGCTTGGCCTTGCGTAGCACGGACCGCTCGAACGGTCGGTCGAGGCTCTCAGATTTCACCTCTTTCTTCGAGGAACCTCTTGAATTTCGCGACATACTCGGCATCCACCTTTCTATCATGCACCGGGATCAGCCAAGGCAACTCATCGTCCTTGACGAACACCCGGTACGGCTCGTGAATCTTCTGTAGGCGCCAGCCATGCTCCTCGAACAAGGCAAGGACCCTCGAGAACTCCACGTTGTCAGCCATCTTCGTTTCCTTCCTTCGCGTGGCACTACCCACACGAGGACAAGACCAACCATGCCACGCGCTAATCGTATATCATGGGATATACGCTGTCAAGGGAGAAAACCTCTCCTCAGGTACAATTTCTTTGGCGAAGCGTGCTGTGTGAGGGAGGTACGAAAAAGGGGTGACCAAACCGGCCACCCCTTGTGAACTGGGTCAATCGGCTGAGCGCGGCCAGGTGATTACTGGCCGCCCAGGTGGAGCCATTCGCTCACGGCCGGGGCGAACTTGACGATCACGCCGGAGAAGACCACGCTGACCATCGTCATCAGCTTGATGAGGATGTTCAGGCTCGGTCCCGAGGTGTCCTTGAACGGGTCGCCGACGGTGTCGCCGATGACCGCGGCGCCGTGGACCGGGTTCTTGGTGCCGTCGGGCAGCTTCTTGCCGCCGTGCGCGCCCTTCTCGATGTATTTCTTGGCGTTGTCCCAAGCACCGCCGGCGTTGTTGAGCGTGATGGCCAGCACGAAGCCGGTGGTCAGGCCGCCGGCCAGCAGGCCCATGACGCCCGAGACGCCGAGCAGCAGGCCGGTTGCGACCGGGACGATGATCGCCAGCAGCGAGGGCAGCAGCATTTCCCTCTGGGCGCCCTTGGTGGAAATCGAGACGCAGCGGGCGTAGTCGGGCTTGCCGGTGCCTTCCATGATGCCTGGAATGCTCTTGAACTGCCGCCGGACCTCCTCGACCATCGCGCCGGCTGCCCGGCCGACCGCCTTCATCGTCATGGCGCAGAAGACGAAGGCCATCATGCCGCCGAGGAACAGGCCGCCGATGAGTTTCGGGTTCATAATGGTGAGGTTGTAGGCTTCTACGAAATCGCCCATCTCGGCCGTCGCGTAATGGACAATCTTGTCGCCGGTCGCCGCCGCGGCGTCGCTAACGAAGGTGACCGGCCCGACGACGTATTCGCCGCCGGCTTCGGCTGCCAACCTGCCGATCCAGATTCGCACTTCCTCAATATAGGCTGCCAACAGCGCCATCGCGGTCAGGGCTGCCGAGCCGATGGCGAATCCCTTGCCGGTCGCGGCGGTCGTGTTGCCGAGAGAGTCGAGGGCGTCGGTGCGTTTGCGAACCTCTTCACCCAGCCCGGCCATTTCGGCGTTGCCGCCGGCGTTGTCGGCGATCGGGCCGTAGGCGTCGGTTGCAAGAGTGATGCCGAGCGTCGCCAGCATGCCGACCGCGGCAAAGCCGATTCCGTAGAGGCCCATCGCGAGATTGGAGAAGCCGCCGGCAAAGCCAAAGGCGCAGAGGATGCCGATCACGATCGTGACAACGGGAAGGCCGGCTGAATACATGCCGGTGGCAAAACCGTCGATGATCGTAGTGGCCGGGCCCATGACTGCCTGGGCGGCGATGCCCCTGGTGGGCTTGTACTCGTCGGAGGTATAGTACTCGGTGAACTGGCCGATCAGCACGCCGGCGATCAGACCAGACGCGACCGACCCGAAGATACCCCAACTGATCCAGTCGGTCATCGCCAGACCGGCCACGGCGACGAGGATCAGTGCCGAACTGCCCAGCGTGCCCAGGAGCAGGGCGCGCAGCAGGTTCTTTTGTGTGGCATCTTCCTTGCAGCGCACCATGAACACGCCCAGAATCGAAAGGAAGATGCCCAAGCCTGCTACCAGCATCGGTGAGAGCACCGCCTTGAGCGGGTCCATGCCGCTGGCTGCCACGCCTGATATAGGCAGTGCCGCACCGAGCGCCGCGGTGGCTAGGATCGAGCCGCAGTAGCTCTCGTACAGGTCGGCGCCCATGCCGGCGACGTCGCCGACGTTGTCGCCGACGTTGTCCGCGATGGTGGCGGGGTTACGCGGGTCGTCTTCCGGAATGCCGGCTTCGACCTTGCCGACCAGGTCGGCGCCGACGTCAGCGGCCTTGGTGTAGATGCCGCCGCCGACGCGCGCGAACAGCGCCTGCGTCGAAGCACCCATGCCGAACGTGATCATCGTCGTGGTGATCTCAACCAGCTTATGGACCGGGTCCATACCCGGTTTGACCAACTGAAGGCCCAACACCTTGAGCCCTTCCGCCATGTGGGGCTCTGTGTAGACGATCTTGTCGAGGATCAGGTACCACATGGAGATGTCGAACAGGCCGAAGCCCACGACCACAAGACCCATCACGGCGCCGGAGCGGAAGGCGACTTGCAGACCGCTGTTGAGGCTCTTGCTGGCGCCCTGAGCGGTCCGAGCCGAGGCGTTGGTGGCTGTCTTCATGCCCAGAAAGCCGCACAGACCGCTGAAAAACCCGCCCGTCAGAAAGGCTACCGGCACAAAGGGGTTTTGCACGCCCTTGTAGGCCAGGAAAGCGAAAATAGCCAGCAGCACGACGAACACGATGGTCACCACGCTGTACTGGCGGAACAGATAGGCGTAAGCGCCCTCCCGCACGTGGCGGGCGATTTCGATCATCTTCTCCGTGCCTTCCGGTGCTTCCATCATCTTCTTGTAGAAGTAGACGGCAAAGCCTAATGCCGCCAGCGCCGCCAGAGGCGCGATGTACCAACTCCACGGCGTGCTGGGCAGCGGCGCCGGTCCGGTACCTCCGGCGGCCAGCGCCACCGTATTCAGCGCCAGAATCGGCACGGACAGCCCCACGATTTTTCTCCAGATTCTCACGTTCCTTGCTCCTTTCGAGTGCACAGACCACTTCGGTAAACTTGACGCGCGTAAAATTCTCAGGAGTTTACCGAACCGGCGGTCTTTTTCAACTGTTTTCCGGGATAGGGTGGCAGAAAGCGCCGCCGAGTGCCGACGACGTTCCTAACCACCGGCTATGACGTGCCTTCGCTCGCCTCGGGCCTGTCTCGCATGGAATGGCGCAGCCGCTCCAACTCACTCCTCAACGGCTGCCAGTACGCGCGATCTTCCTCTCGCTCGGCCTGCTCCTCCGCCGAAAGCGCTTCCTGCAATGCCTGTGTCTGGCCCGATTGAGCCAGACGCAGCAGCGGTCTTCGCCCGGCGACCTCCTCGCTCAGGTCAGGCCACCATCGGGCGGCCTCCACCAACAACTCAGGGGTACGCAACTCCTGCAACCAGAATCGCTGCTGCTCGGCAGTGGCACCGGCGCGGTATCGCAGGTAATGGGCCTCCAGAAGTCGCCGGAGCATGGGCCAGTCCTTGCTCCGCTGCGTCTTCTTGGCCCGCACCAGATCCGGAAGACCGAGCAGTTCGTACACAATGCCATCCGCATCGGTCAGCGTAGTGCGGCGTGCCCAGAGGGCCTCGAATCCTTCCACGCCGCGCAGGCGGGACATCACGTCCACGCGTATGTTCGCAGCGTCAGGATGGTGACAGCGGAAGTGAACGGCGTGGCCCCGCTGGAGGTAGTCAAGGGTCAAAGGGGGGACCGCAATACATTCGGCCTGCAAGTCTCGTAGAGCCCCCTCGAGTCGCTTCAGATTGGCGGAATCGGCCAGAACGATCAGGTCGGTGCCGCGGCTAAACTCCGCTGCGCCGTAAAACACGCATGCCTGGCCGCCCATCAGCAGGACACGGACCTGGTGGCTGGCCATCGTAGAAAGGACTTTCCGTATCCGGCTCGGGATCAAGCGAACCTCCGATTTGCAGGTAGTGTTCCCAAAGCTCGCCGCTGGCGTGCCAACGCTGTAGGGCGGTGAGCCGATACCACTCGGCCCATTCGCCGCTGACAATGTCTTCCGGGTCGATCATACCCGTTCATGTTAGCTCAAGACCGCCCGCATGACAAGCGACTCGCCCAGGCTGCGTCGGGGCCGGCAGCAGCACCGTCCGTCTTGCACGCTATGCGCTACGTGTGATAATCGGCGTTGATGCTGACATAGCCGGCCGACAGTTCGCAGCCATAACAGAAATCGCTCGCCTTTCCCGTCCCCAAATCGACGGTGATCGTGTGTTCGGTCTGCGAGACGATGGCGGAGGCCCTCTCGGCGTCGAACCTGGCCGGCGCGCCGTTCTTGAAGACGTAGAGCTTATCCAGCTTGCAGGAGAGCTTGGCTGGGTCGAGCTTGACGCCGCAGGAGCCGACGGCGCAGATGATCCGGCCCCAGTTCGGGTCGCCGCCGTGGACGGCGCACTTGACCAGCGGGTAGTCCGCTACCGCCCGCGCCGCCTTGGCGGCCTGCGCCTGCGTCGCAGCTCTCTTTACGACGACCTTGAACATGCGTGTTGCGCCCTCGGCATCCAGCGCCATCTGCCGGGCCAGGTCGGTGCAGAGGTCGAGCAGGGCGTCTGTGAACTTTCGTAGGTCGTGCGTCCCCGCACGACTGACGAGCGGGGACGCTCGCCCTACGATGGGCGGATTGCCCGCCAGACCCGAAGCCAGGATGATCCCGGTGTCGTTGGTGCTCTGGTGGCCGTCGACGGTGAGCTTGTTGAGCGAGTTGCCGACGGCGTCGCGTAGTGCCGCGCCGAGCAGGGGCTTGCTGATAGCTGCGTCGGTCGTGATGAACAGCAGCGTCGTCGCCATGTTGGGCCCGATCATCCCGGCCCCCTTGACTGTCCCGGCGATGGTGACAGTCTTGCCCGAAAGCCGCAATGTCCTCACGGCGCACTTGGGCTTGGTATCGGTCGTCATAATCGCGGCGGTAAAGGCCATCCCGGCTTCCGACGAATCGGAAAGCTCCGCGCCAGCCTTCTCGATCCCGGCGACAGCCTTGTCGATCGGAAGCTGCTCTCCGATGATTCCTGTCGAAGCGACCAGCACCTCTTTCGGTGCGAGGCGCAGATTCCGAACGCTGCCCAGCGACTTTGCGGTCGCCGCGCACATCTTCCGCGCATTGGCTATGCCGATCTTCCCGGTACAGGCATTCGCGTTGCCCGAATTGACCACGACCGCGTACGTCGTGCGGCTGGTGACATGCTCGCGACTGACCTGGACCGCCGCCGAGGTGATCGTATTGGTGGTAAACACCGCCGCCGCCGTGGCTCCCGTCGGACAGACCAACAGCGCCACATCGGGTTTCCCCGAAACCTTGATCCCACTCTTGACTCCCGCCGCCAGAAATCCCTGCGGTGCGGTAATGCTCTCGTTCGTCATATTTGACTCCAGCGTTCCTCTTGTAGAGCGTTTCACGTCCGCGAGCGGTTGCGTCTGCCGATGATCGCGGAGATGTGGTCGAGAAGCTTCTCTTTCAGTTCCTCTGCCGACTTCCAGCGTATCTGTTTGTATTGGGCGGCGTCGAAATGCACGTTACCTGTGTCGTCGTCGCGCACACTCCAGATGACCGGCAGCCCCAAACCGAGTCCATATCCTGCCTCGAAATACACGCCATTCTTCTGCTCCGTGACGTCAGCTACCACGAACCGCGAGTTCTTGATTTCGGTCATGATCTTGAAGACGATGTTCTCGCTGTGCAAGTCCTCATCGACTCGATACGGAGTATAGCCAACTGCCTTTATGGCCTTCTTGATTGCGTCTTTCCATATCGGCTCCATCTCCTCGGAAAACGACATAGCAACGAAAGCCTGCGTCTTCTCTTCCAGATCGGAGGCGTGCTTGTCGAGGTAGTCCCATCCGCTTGCAGTTATTGTCAGCTCTTGTAGTCGGCCATATAGATTGTTGGTAACCTGGGCATTCTTGGGCTGCATGTCGATCAATCCACGGTCGCTCAGCGCTTGGAGGTAGAAAGCGAACTCGTCTGCATCTTCCGCGTACGCGAGGGGGAAATCCTCATCAAAGATCAGAGTGACTTCACTACCCGGATGTTCGGACCGCTTTTCGATCGCCTTGATGAGCTTCAACTGCTTTTCCAGGGGTCTGTAGTCAGGCAAGCTCCCCTGGAGAATCTCGATGTCCTGTTTCGTCAAATCCGGTTGCTCTCCTTGCTCGTTCCGTTCCCGAATGCACGCTGAGAGCTTGTGGTCGGCTGCCGACTCTTCACGAAGGGAAGACCAGATGTGAGGGACGGTGTATCCGCCGCAAATGGGACATTTGTAGGCTGTCGTTTCGCCGTTTCCGATGAGTGTCTCCGAGACGTCCTGGTCGTGTCTGCAGATCGGACAAACGGTCTTCTTCTCGCTCATGGTCTTGCTCTCCCTTTGCTTCTGCTTCAAAGCGTACTTGGCTGGCTCACATGACCGATTTGAGACTCAGATACTTGCTCATCGGCTCAAAGTCTTTGTCGCTGTGCAGCAAAGCCAGGTTGCGCTCGATACAGAAAGTCGCGATCATCACGTCAATCGTCCTTCTGATGGTCACGCCTTTCCTGCGAAGACGCCGGTAGTTCTGTGCGCTCTTGATGGCTAGGTCTCGGTTCAGCATCCTTGCACAGTCAAGAGTGGCAAGGTACCGATTCGCCTTGTGGAAGTCGTTGTCTTCCCTGAAACCTTGAAGCACTTCCGCGAGAATGATGTCTCCCATTAGGACGAGTTCTTCGGCGAGAAGCGTGTGGAGGCACTCCGCCTGGCCTGTGGCGACCCCGTTGAAGTAGTCAATCCATACGGAAGAATCTGCGACGATCATTTGTCAGTTCTCATCGCATCCAGATCGCCCGTCCACCGCAACTTCCCCCGGAGCGTCCTGATCTTTTTCTGCCGATTGAGTTGGATAAGCAGCTTCAGACCTTCCTCGATTGCCTTCTTCTTCGTCTTGCAGCCGGAAAGCCTCAGGGCGGTCTGCATCAAATCGTCGTCAAGCACAACGTTTGTTCTCATCGTCGATCTCCTGCAATGTGTATTCACCTCAAAATCATACACATTCTCTTGGCCTTGGGCAAGAGCCTTGGCGCGGATCAGCGGAGCTGCTGTCTCGGCTCCAGCTTACAGCCCGCGCGTGTCCGTCGACCTCGGGTCGTCGAGTTGGCCGGGACCGTTGGTTAGTTTGTCGGCGAGGGCCAGGTCGCGGAAATCCTCCATCGGGTCGTAGAAGTCCATGCTCAGGTCCACCGTGCCGATGAGCATGCCGGGACGATTGGGCCGCAGTTCCGCAGCGATCCCGCCGTCGGGCTGGATCAGGCAGGACGCGTAGGGACTGTAGTACGCACTCGAGTTCGACATGCTGACCCAGAAGTGGTTCGTCGCGGCGTGGCACTGCATCGTCTGGCGCATGATCTGCCCGTGGACGGTCGGGCCGCTCTGACGCGCGTTGTAGAACGACTGGAAGATGCACTGGACGCCTTCCCGATACAGCGCCCGGTAAAGCTCCGGAAAGCGCAGGTCGAAGCAGATCAGCAGCGCGCATCTGATCCCGTTGATCGTGAACGTCACGAACCGATCGCCCGGCGTGTAATAGTGCAGGTCCCGTGGCATCCCAAAGCGCTTGTCGTAACGATCGACGATCTTGCCGCTCGGATCGATCAGGTACAGACAGTTGTGCGGTTTGTTGGGCTCGGTGAGCCGGTGCGTGCTGCCTAAAATGACCCACAATCCAAGCTGGCCGGCCGAGTCCATGATCCTGAGCGTCTCTTCGCGAAGCAGCGCCCAGTCGTAGCCATCGAACGTTGCCAGGTCGGTACCGGCGTACCCGCTCAGGGCGCACTCGGAAAAGTGGACGATCTCGGCTCTGCCTTTCTTCGCCTGATGGAGGAGTCGGTGGACACCGGCCGCGTTGCGCCGGATGGACGGACCGACCGCAAACTGACATGTCGCGACCTTAAGCATCCCGCTACTCATGCGGACTCATTCTCCGAAAACGTGGTCCATCACCTCCAGCGCGAACCGCGCCGAGCCAGTAGCCGGGCCGCCGCCCATCTCCATGCCGACCTCCAGCGCCTCCAGGACCTCCAGCGCGGTCGCGCCCGATTTGGCGGCCTGGTCGATGTGCCACTGCATGCAAGGCTCGCAGTCGATCACCACCGAGATGCCGATCGCGATAAGCTCTTTGTACTTCTTGCTCAGACTGCCGTCGGTGAACGTCGCGGCCTCCATGTCCAGGAACGCCTTGTAGACCTTCGAGTGCATGGACAGGAGCTTCTCGTGCGCTCGCTTGCGTTTCTGGCAGATCTCTTCGATCTTGTCCATGGCTCTCCTCACCAACGCTGTGTGCCCTTAGAACGTCCAACAGAATGACCGATGGTGACGTGTAGGGCAGGCCCCTGTGCCTGCCCAGGGCAACCACAGGGGGTTGCCCCTGCAACGCCCGCACCACAATGGCCGTATGGAGATCATTCTGTTAAAGGCTCTTACTTGAGTCCCATCGTCTCCTCGAAGCCGAAGAGGATGTTCATGTTCTGGATCGCTTGGCCCGAAGCGCCTTTGACCAGGTTGTCGATAGCAGAGAACGCCAGGATGCGTCCCTTGACCAGCGCCGGGAAGACGTGGCAGTAGTTCGTGCCAGCCACGTCCTTGACCGCCGGCGCGGTCTTGCCTACCTGCACGAACGGCTCGTTCTGGTAGAAGTCCTGGTAGAGTGGCAGCAGTTGCTCGGCTTTGACGCCTTGCTTCGGCTGGCAGTAAACGGTCGAAAGGATGCCGCGATCGAAGCAGCCCACGTGAGGTTGGAAGAGAACCGTCGCCTTCGTCTCGGCCGCCTCGCCGGCGATCTGCTCCATCTCAGGCATGTGACGGTGGACGCCAATCCCGTATGGAAACAGGTTCTCGTTCATGTTCGGGAAATGGAACTTGGCCGAGGGGTTCTTGCCCGCGCCCGAAGCGCCGGTTACGGAACTGACGATGATCGAGCCGGGGTCGATCAGACCTTGCTTGAGCAGGGGAGCGATCGCGAGTATCGCACCGGTCGGAAAGCAGCCTGGATTGGCGACGAGGTCGGTGCCTTTGATCTGGTCGCGAAACAGCTCGGGCAGGCCATAAACCGCCTTGGCCAGGTTGGCCTGGTCTGTGTGAGGCTGGTAGTATTTCTCGTAGACCTGCACGTCCCTGATACGGTAGTCCGCGCTGAAGTCGATCACCTTGACGCCCGCCGCCAGCAGTTTGGGCACGAAGCCCATCGAGACCTTGTGGGGCAGGCAGCACAGCGCCACGTCCGCCGACTGCGAGAGCTTGTCCAGGTCCAGCGGCTCGATATCCAGACGGCACCGGCCGCGGAATTCGGGGAAGACCTCGCCCACCGGCCCGCACTCTTCCGGCAGTGCGGTCAGGTATGTCAGCTCGGCTTCGGCATGACGAAACAAAATGCGGATGGATTCGGCGCCGGTATAGCCGCTGGCGCCAATGATCGCGACTCGAATCATAAGTGCACTCCGTAGCACGGGCATCTTGCCCGTGAGTATCATGGGCGTCTCGCCCATATATCTTGGTTCACGGGCGGGCCTGTCCTGAGCAAGGCCGACGGAACGCCCGTGCTACGAAAAAAAACAGCCGCGAAGATCGTCTCTCGGCGGCTGTCGTGAACGGTAGTTGTGTTGCTGTTAACGCTTGGAGAACTGGAATCTCCGCCGAGCACCCGATTGGCCGGGCTTCTTCCTTTCGACCATCCTCGGGTCGCGCGTCAGGTGCCCGCCGTCACGCAGAGCCTGAATATAGTTCTCGTCGTAGGTTCTCAGGGCTCTGGCGATGCCCAGCAGCGCCGCTCCAGCTTGTCCGGTGGTGCCGCCGCCTTTGACGTTGATGAAGACGTCGAATGCCCTCTCGGCGTGAACGCTCTTGAGCGGCGCCAGGACGGAGCGGCGATCCTGCTCGCGTTTGAAGAAGGCGTCGAGTTCCTTCTTGTTGATGAGGAGCTTACCGCTGCCCGGCCGGATCCGCACGCGGGCCACGGAAGTCTTCCGCCGGCCGGTGCCCCACCAGTAGCCGTACTTCTCTTTCATCTTGTTTCCCGGTCGCGGCGCCACCTGCTTGGGCTCGGGTTTCGGCTCATGCCTGGGCTCGTGCTTCGCCTCGGGTTTGGCCTCGGCGTCCTGGGGCTTTTCGTTCTCGTGCTTTTCGGGGTGGTTTTCCGCCATAATTCTCAATTCCGCTTAGGACAGTTCGATCCGCTCGGGTTGCTGGGCCTGGTGTTCGTGGTCGGGACCGCGGTAGACTTTCAGCTTGCTGAGCATCTTGCGTCCGAGCCGGTTCTTGGGCAGCATCCGCCGCACCGCCATCTCCACGACCTTCTCCGGCTTCTTGGCCATCATATCGTTGAAACTCAAGTACTTATGGCCGCCGGGATGGTGCGTGTACCAGTCGTAGACCTTCTGCTCGGCCTTCTTGCCGGTCAGCCGCACCTTCTCAGCATTGACGATCACGACGTAGTCGCCCACGTCCACGTGCGGCGTATACGTCGGCTTGGTCTTGCCCATCAGGATCGGCGCGACCTGAGCGGCCATCCGACCCAGGATCGCCCCGTCGGCGTCCACCAGCAGCCACTTCTGCTCGATTTCGTTCTTCTTGGCCAAAAAGCTCTTCATAAACATACTCTCTTCTTGCACCCGTTTAGAAACCTCGAATTTTAGCACACAAACCACCCCTGTCAAACCAAATTTCGCGCGATCGCGACGATTTCCGGCCCCCTCTCGACGCGACTTCGCGCCGCCGCGACGACTGGAAGGGTGGAAGGGGCGCTGGAATGTTGGACTAACGGAATGCTGGAACAGTGGGCCTTTGCCGCCGTCTCCTGGAATTCCGCGTCCTGTGCTTGGGATGCGTCTCGGATTTCGGTTGTCGTGCTTTGGATTTCCGTCGCGATAGGCCCGTCCAAGCCCCGGTGAAAGCCCGGTTTACGCCCAGCGTCTCGGCCGTGACGGGATTAGGGGATGTCGTAACCTTGGTGCTGGGGGCGCGGCCGTTCGCCGAATATTTACACGGGCGGCCTGAACTGCTATGATCTTAGATATGAAGTGGAAAGACTACATCATCGCCGACGCGGCCGTTTTGGGGGGCAAGCCGAGCATCAAGGGAACAAGGCTCTCGGTGGAGTTCATCATCCAGCGGCTCGCTCAAGGCTGGACCGAGGCCCGGTTGCTGGAGAATTACCCGAGACTGATCCCGGAGCATCTGCAAGCCGTGTTCGCCTACTTACAGGAGTGCATCGAAGACGGCCTACTGATGACCCAAATGTAGAGAGGGCACACCCATGCTGTGCCCGTGGTGGAACCATGCGGATTGAGATTGAAAGAGAAGAGGACGGGCGCTGGCTGGCCGAGGTGCCCGACCTGCCGGGCGTGATGGTCTACAGCGCTGGCCGAGATGAAGCGATCGCCAAGGTCAAGGCGCTGGCTTTACGCGTTCTGGCAGACCGCCTCGACAATGGCGAGGACATTCCAGAACTCCACGCCGTCTTCGCGATACCGGCATGAGTCGCTGGCCATCAACGAAGGCGCGTCTGGTGCTCGCGGCCCTCTTGCGTATCGGGTGGACTATCAAGCGCCAGTCGGGTACGTCTCATAAAGTGCTTTTTCGCCCGGAGTGGCCCGACTTCGTTTTCGCCTTCCACGATCGCGACGAAATCGGCCCCCGTATGCTCTCCCGCATCGCCAAGCACACAGGACTCCAGCCCGACGACTTGGGATAGATGCAGTGACCCCCCGAGAGTTCTTGCAGAGGATAGGAGTGTTGCGATGAGTACGATCAGTCTGCGTTTGCCTGAGTCTCTGCACGAGAGCGCTCGTGCCTTGGCGCAGAGGGAGAATATTTCGATAAACCGGTTGATTTGCCCTGGCTTTGGCGGAGAAGGTCTCCGCCTTGATGACCGAGGAGTACCTCGGCAAGCGCGCCAAACGTGCCAGTCGGCAGAAGTTCGAGAAAGCCATGGCGAAAGTCCCCGACGTGGAGCCGGAGGAACGCGACCGAATGTAGGTCGTGGCCCTGCCTTCGCAGGGCCAGGCTCCCCCTGCACAAGGCAGGGGTCCCCGCACGACAAGGCGAGCGGGGACGCTCGCCCCACGGCCCGATCCGAGGCAAATGGCACAAGTTTAGCGTGGAAATGCTCATCGCCCTCGCCACGCGAGCCGGCCTCCACGTCACCGTCAAGACCGACGCATAGGCCAGATGGGCTGCATGTGGTCTGCCACCCAGCCGAGTTGGCGAGCACCCGCCCCGCTGACTCCCAATTCGTATGCCATTCCTCTGATTTCCCTCTGAGGTACTGATTACTCGGGATCGTATGGTACCTGCGAAACCCGAACAGTCCCCGCGCAGTCGGTGGGCAAGTGCTGCTTGCGCAGTTGCGATTCGACAAATGCCGCCAAAACCTCACGTTCGGCTTGGGCCTTCTCTGGCCGGCGTGGGCTCATGACAATCCTCGCGTCTTTCCAGAGTTTCTCAACAAATGGCTTCGTCCAGTCTTTGTCATTCTTGAGGCTCAAGGCCACATACGGACGGCGCTTGCCAGGGCACGGCGTGTATTTCTCGCGATCACCAGGCTGCAGGTAGTGTAACAAACGGTGCTCCTGTTCCGCGCTATATCCTTCGTTCTTGTAGCGAGCGACGATCTTGAAGATGAGCTCTTTCAATGGACCGCCGCAGGGATATTGTGAGCGGAAGCTCTTCATGCCGCCGGCCATCTGGATGATCTTTTTCATGATCTCGGCAGTGCCCTTGGCCATTTCTTGTATGCCTGCTGTTCCATATTCACACCTGGACAGGTCAAATTTCAGCATGCCTGCGTAGTTGAGAAGGGTGGCCATTTCAAAGCCGATAGCACAACCATACGGATGCGAGTACGCTCGCCATTGGCTGAGGTCGTCACCATCTCCGGCTGACGAAAACGAACACACAAAGAGGGGCGGACGCTTCTCGAACAGGTCCGACAGCAGTAGTGTAGCTCCGTCGGCTGCCTCCTTGTCTTTCAGTAGTGCCCTCACGCTATCTGTGAATGGTTCTCTTGCGTACTGGAACTCCGTCCAGTCGTTCAAGCAATGAATGCTGGTCGCCCAGATCTCCCCGCTTTCGAGTATGCCCTTGAACCCGTCGGTAGTTGTGTAATGGTACACGTAGCACATGAGGTTGTGCTCCCTGATTGCACATTTCCCGAGAAGACCTTCAATCAAACATCGGTTATTTCGGCCGGCAGCATTAGCCTACAGCAAGTAGTAGGGTTTGGATCACACACCGATGCCTTTCTGAAAGGATCAACGATGCCCTCAGCATCTCAACGATGGCGGGCGGTGCCCAGCCTACGAGACTGCGCTCAGGACGAGGTCTGCTTAGCCTGAGTTGTTGTGCGGCGCGCGATAACGTGCGTCAATACCAGTTGTCTCTCGCGGGTACTGGCGGTATCATGTGGACAACCGGGGGATTGGCCCTCCGGAGAAAGGATTTCATTATGTTGAAACACCTATTGAGGTGGCACCCTTTGCTCCGTATAGGTACGTGCGGGTAATCCGGCATGGTGTTCCTTTCAGGCCGGCGAGGCCAAAACAGGATTCCGTGTAAGTAAGGTCCGATGAAGATCGGGAAACCTGGACACGCCCAGCCCCGTTCGGGTACCTACGAACGGGGTCCCGAATCAAGGAAGGCGATGCCTTGCTTGTGGGGATAAGGTCGGGATGATTTGCCGGAGCGTGTTTGGCGGAACCCGCTGTTCAGTATCCCTTTTTGGGGCTGGCAGGGGACTATTCCGTAGGCATCGCAGTAGAGGTCATCCCTGCTGGCCCTATATGTTTTTGCGCGAATCTCGTTGAGGCTGTGCCCAATTGTGAGTCCATTTGGACTGCCGTCTTTCGGCCCTCTCGATGCCTCGGCGGGTTTTGCCCAGGACGTATAGATGGTATTGCACATCTTCGAAGGTGCAATCGTCGGGCAATCTCGCCAGGAGCGACTGAATCTCATCCTTTGTGCTATTCACGCGAACCTCCAGTCGTTGCCCGTTTTCGAGCTACCACAGTATAGCAGATTGAGGGCAGGGTGTTCCAGTGGCATTTGGCGGGAACTCAATGCCCGTCGCGTGGCTACTTTCGGCAGTAGTCGATGATGCGGGCGATTTCGCTGCGGAGGTCTTTGCGCGCGACGATCATGTCGATGAAGCCGTGTTCGAGCATGAATTCGGCGGTCTGGAAGCCGTCGGGTAGCTCGACCTTGATCGTCTCGGCGATCGTGCGCGGGCCGGCGAAGCCGATCAGTGCGCCGGGCTCGGCCATGATGACGTCGCCGAGCATCGCGAAGCTGGCGGTCACGCCGCCGGTGGTCGGGTCGGTCAGGACGGAGATGAACAGGCCCTTGGCGTCGTCAAGCCGCGCCAAAGCCGCGGCGGTCTTGGCCATCTGGCCCAGCGAGACGACACCTTCGTGCATGCGGGCGCCGCCGGAGCAACTGACCACCACGAGCGGAAGCGATTCCTCCAACGCCTTGTCCACGGCGGCGCAGAACTTCTCGCCGACCACGGCGCCCATCGAGCCCATCAGGAAGTTCGGCTCCATCACGCCGAGGACGACGCCGCGGCCTTTGATGAAGGCCTTGCCGATCTGGATCGCTTCTTTGGCGCCGGATTTCTTCTCGTCGGCGAGGATGCGCTCCTTGTAGGTCGTGCCGCGGAACTGGAAATCGAGCGGGTCGCCCGAGGTCAGATCGTCCAGCAGCGGCTGGAACGTGCCGTCGTCGGCAAGGTACTCGATGCGGGTCGGCGCGCCGATGCGGAAATGGTAGCTGCACGTCGGGCAGACGTTGAGGTTCTTCTCGACGGCGCTGCGGTAGAGCATGTGCTCGCAGGCGGGGCACTTCGTCCAGAGCCCCTCCGGCATTTCCTTGCGGGGCTTCAGGGAAAAGCCGCCCCAGGTTGTCTTGGGCTTCTTTGTCATCGTCATGTGTTTTGGGTCGTTTCCGTCGCGCCGGGGGTACACCCGACGTGAATGTCGCTACTATACCAGAAACCTGGGCGAATACCTATGGCAACTCACGGCGACGGCCGAAATCGACCTCGCTGGAGAAGCTGCGCTCCACAAAATCCGAAGCACAAAGCTCGAAATCCGAAACAAATCCAAAGGATCGAAATCCCAATGACAGAAACGGCTCGCGCCAGGCGGGAACGGTTTTGAATTTCGCATTCAGATCATTCGGGTTTGTTTCGGATTTCGCATTTCGATATTCGGGCTTCTCGTGGCCGCAACGATATAAACCTCGTCCCAGCAAGGCGTTACAGTTGAATGACTAGTGAGTCATGCGCCGCAACGTCACTTGGAGGCCTTTCGGATGGCTTCGATGGCTGCGACGCGGTCGGGTTCGCCGAAGATGGCGCTGCCGGCGACCAGCGTGTCGGCACCGTACGAGACCACCAGCGGGGTCGTCTCGGGGTCGATGCCTCCATCGACCTCGACGCGGATGTCGGGCCCGACGATTTCGCGCACCTGGACGACCTTCGCGGCCGCTTCCGGCATGAACTCCTGGCCTCCAAAACCGGGATGGACGGTCATCACGAGGACCATCTCGCACAGCGGCGCGACTTTGCGGATCGCTTCGACCGGGGTCTCCGGGTTGAAGGTGATCCCGGCGGTGCAGCCCAGGTCGTGGATCGTATCGACCAGCTTCTCGGGTTCGTCGCTCGCTTCGATGTGGAACGTGATGTTGTTGACGCCTGCCTTGGCGAACGCCTCCACGTAGCGGGCCGGCTCGCTGATCATCAGATGGCTGTCGAACACCAGGTCGCTATGCTGGCGGAGCTTGGCGACGACCGGCGGTCCGATGGTGATATTCGGTACGAAGTGACCATCCATGACGTCGAGATGTACGACCTTGACGCCCGCGGAAGCCACGACGGCCAGCTCATCCGCCAGCGTGGCGAAATCCGCGCTCAGGATGGAGGGCACCACTTCGATTGTCCCTGGTTTGGGCAGCCTTCTCGTCGAAGTTTGATGGTTGCTGGTTGATGGTTGATTTGGGATTCGCACCGCTCGACTTCTTCCCGTGACCCGTGACCCGTGCCACGGGCTACAGATTTCACACTTCACACTTCAAACATCAAACTTCACACTTCTCACTTCTCACTTCTCATCCAGGATTTCCAGACAGACGAACTTCTTGCCTTCGAGGAATTCAAGCGAGGCGCCGCCGCCGGTGGAGATATGACTGATCCTTTCCTCCAGGCCCAGTTTGGTCACGGCGCTGGCGCTGTCGCCGCCGCCGATGATGCTCTTGGCGCCTTTGTCGGTCGCATCCGCGACGGCCTGCGCGACTGCCTTGGTCCCCTCGTCGAACGGCGGCATCTCGAAGACGCCCATCGGCCCGTTCCAGACGATCGTCCTGGCGCCGCCCAGCTTGCTCGCGAAGAGCTTCTGGCTTTCCGGCCCGATATCCAGACCCAGCCAGCCGTCCTCGATATTTTCACCGACCACCTTGTTCGCTGCACTCTCCTTGAGTTCCTGCGCCACGACGGAGTCTTTGGGCAGGGCGATCTCGCAACCGGCCTCCTTGGCATGCTCGATCATCTCGGTGGCCTTCTCGATGAAGTCGTCTTCGCATCGGCTGTTGCCGATCTGCTTGCCCTGGGCCTTGAGGAAGGTATAGGCCATGGCGCCGCCGATGACGATCGCATCGACCTTGCCGATGAGGTTCTCGATGACGCCGATTTTGTCGGAGACCTTGGCGCCGCCCAGGATGGCGATGAACGGGTGCTCGGGGTTCTTGAGCGTATCCCCGAGGAACTTGAGTTCCTTCTCGATCAGAAAGCCGATCACGCGTGGTTTGCCTTCCATGACGACGGGAACGGTGTACATCGACGCGTTGTCCCGGTGCGCGGTGCCGAAGGCGTCGTCCACGTAGACATCCGCCATTGCCGCAAGCTGTCTGGCGAAGTCGTCCTTGGCCTGGCGCAGTTGCTTGTCCTCTTTGGCGGCTTTGTCCTTGATCGTCTCGGCCTTGTGGAAGCGGAGGTTCTCCAGCAGCATGCAGTCGCCGGGCTTGAGAGCCGCCGCCTTGGCTTTGGGGTCCGGCCCGACGCAGTCGTTCGCGAACACCACCGGCTTACCCAGCAGCTCGGACAGCCTCTGGGCGACCGGCTGGAGGGTGTACTTCTCGTCTCTCTTGCCCTCAGGCCGACCGAGGTGACTCATCAGGATCAGAACGCCGCCGCGGTCGAGAATGTTCTTGATCGTCGGTAGAGCCTTAACGATGCGATCGTCGCTGGTGATGTTGCCTTCGTCATCCTGCGGCACGTTGAAATCGCACCGCATCAGAACCTTCTTGCCTTTAACCTCGATGTCAGCCACTGTCTTCTTAGCCATAGTTCAATCCAAAAACCATTCACTTGCCTGCTGTTCCAATTCGTCGAAGCGTTCCCTCTTCGCTGTCCGGCGGCGCGCTGCCCGCGGATGGCGAAGGTGTTACACTATTGCTGCCTCGGGAGCTTGTCAACCCCGTTCCCGCACGCGGCACAGGGGAACTGCCTGACTGGAGGTTGGGCGCCTTCCTGGTCGAAAACGCGCCCTAATCCTCGGGGAACCTGTTGATCAGGTATTTGGCGACGACTTTGTTGAGACCACTCGGGGCGGGATTATCGGACCGATAAGAGCGCAGGATGTCCAGGTCCGATTTCCAGACGACGTCGCCGGGTCCCAGCAGAAAGACACTACTGGGCTCATATGTCTCATAAAGGCGGCCTTGCTTGTAGTAGTAGTGCGTATCGCACGTCTCGGTGGGGTAAGCTCGCATCAGCGGCGGGATGTCGTGCGGGATGAACCAGAGCTTGATCTCTCGCTCAGCGTCTTCATGGTTGGCGGAGGCGTGCACGAGGTTGTCCATGCGATCGTCGATGTGCTTGCCTTGGGCGTCCAAGATGGGCACGACCGTCCCGAGAGCGCGTATGCAGCCTGGCCTTTCCTCTCTGGCCTTGTGGGGATTCGTCGGCCCGGCCATGGTGCGCACCGTCTTGAGCACATCCGGTCCCAGGTAAACGATCGCGATCACGCGTCGTTTCCAGCGGTCCTGCGGGTAGTGGACTTTGCCCATGATATAGTCGAGCAGCGCTTCGTAGAAGGCCTTGCCTCGGTGCTCTGCGTAGTGTTCCTCAGCCAGGAGCCGGTTGACGTTGACGATCTTGGCCGCGGCGAAACGCGAGCCGGTGTGGAATTCCGACAACTGGGAAAGGATGAACCCGGTGACGGAATTCTTCAACGCGTCCGGCTTGATGAGAACGAGCGTCTGCTCGAGTCGATCGCTGTCCATGCGTGGACTTCCTTGTTGAAATCCGAAGCACGAATCTCGAAATCCGAAACGAATTCAAAGGGCCAAAATCCAAGATTCAAGACGGGCCACGCCGGGCGCCTTGCGGCAGGCCAATTTGGGTCATTTGAGCCTTTGAGTTTTTGGGTTTGTTTCGGATTTCGATATTCGGATTTCGTGCTTTGCTTCAGAGACGAACTTCGGCTTTGAAACGCCGGCTACATCTTCGCCATCTTTTCCATCAGGTCGACGCTACGGTTCGAGTAACCCCACTCATTATCGTACCAGCTCACGACCTTGGCCATGTTGCCTTTGACCATGGTCGAAAGCGAGTCGAAGATGCTCGAATAGGGGTTGTTGACGATATCGCTGCTGACGATCGGCTCGTCGCAGTAGCCCAGGATGCCCTTCATCGGACCTTCCGCGGCCTTCTTCATCGCCGCGTTGATCTCGTCGGCGGAAGCCTCTTTCTTCAGGTCCACGACCAGGTCCACCACGCTGCCGACGGGGACCGGAACGCGGAGGGCGAAGCCATGCAGCTTGCCGTCGAGCTCGGGGATGACCTGGCCGATGGCTTTGGCGGCGCCGGTCGAGGTCGGGATGATGTTGCAGGCGGCGGCGCGGGCCCGGCGCAGGTCGCTGTGGATCATATCGGCGACGCGCTGGTCGTTCGTGTACGCGTGAATCGTCGTCATCAGGCCCTTCTCGATGCCAAACGTGTCGTTGAGCACCTTGGAGATCGGCGCCAGGCAGTTCGTGGTGCAACTGGCGTTGGAGACGCACTGGACGTCCTTGGTCAGGATCTTGTCGTTGACGCCCAGCACGACGGTCGCGTCGATCTGGTCCTTGGCGGGAACGCTGAGCAGGACCTTGCTGGCGCCGGCTTTGAGGTGGTCGCCGTAGCCGCCTTTGGGCGATTCCTTGCTGCGGAAGATGCCGGTCGATTCGAGCACGACCTTGACGCCCATATCCTTCCAGGGCAACTCGGCGGGGTTCTTCACTGCCAGGACTTTGATCTCCTTGCCGTCAATCACCAGCGCGTTGTCCTTGGCCGCGACGGTGCCCTGCCAGGGACCCATGACTGTATCGTATTTGAACAGATGGGCGAGGCTCTTGGCGTCGGACAGGTCGTTGATGGCGACCAGCTCCAGCTCGCCTTTGCGTTGCATGATGATCCGCGCGACCGCTCTGCCGATTCGCCCGAAACCGTTGATTCCTACCTTTGTTGCCATCGGTTTTTCTCCTTTTGCCTTCTATTACGGCTGCTCTGCTTGCGTTTCTCAGCGTCTGGGGTACCTCCCTCCACGGGAGCGTACAAAACGAAGGGGCTACTGTAGAGACGCACCGGACCAGTGTCAAGCATTTATTCGGGCCCTGAAAACGGGCATTCTCCCCACGAGTTTGCTCGGTCGGGTCCGAGATCGCGCCCAGATGCTGTTGACGACACCCACAGAGGATTTGTCCTGGCTCTGGAGGTTGTTTGTGATTTACACTACGGGCACGCGGCCCTTAGAACAGGATTCTGTAGGCGGACGATCATGCGCAGGCTCGACGGCGGCCCTGCGTACAACGCAGCAACTCGAGGTGCTATCAAAAAGGGCAGGGCCTCTGAACGATGGAAGGCATTTTGTACCATCCAATTGGGAGGATCTCTTCGCCATTCAAGGACAATGTGGGCGTGCCGCGACAGGCCGTAGGTGCTGCTGATGTAAGAGCGAAGATAGAAGTCTTTAACGAGTTCTCGAAAGGACTGAAGGACCTGGACGGCTTCAGCCACATCGTCGTGGTCTTCCACTTGCACTTGGTCACGAGCCCGAGTCTGGCGGCACATCCGCCTTGGGACGGAAGAGAACACGGCGTTTTCGCCACACGGAGTCCTTACAGACCGAATCCTATTGGCATATCGACCGTTCGCCTCGAACGTATCCACGACAACATCCTGGAGGTATCAGGTGTCGACATGATTGACGGCACCCCGGTGCTGGACATCAAGCCATATGTTCCCGACTTGAACCCTGCCGGGGAGGTGAAGACCGGTTGGCTGCCAGACACGAAGGCTGAGAGGATGGTCAGGAGCCGGTCTGGCGACCGGTAATTCAAAGATGGGATTGAAATGGCGTGTCGCTGGTACTCTGTGTGTCCGTTGAGACGACTGGAACGCGAGGGACAGCTACCCACTTGCTGGGCTCAGGATTATTGCAGGACGATGGACAACTGGCGCCACTGCCGCAGGTATCAATTAGAGCAAGAAGGCATTCCCCATCCAGACAATATGCTGCCCAACGGTGACATCGATAAGTCGATTCAGTAGTAAAGAGCGCTGGGCGCTAAGTGGGTGCTGTCACACAGGTGCGAGCTCAGCCTGCCGATGACTGAACAGAAGCAGCCGATGAATACGGAGGATCAAGATGAGAGGTCTTTTCAGGCTTGTGACTTCTGTCTTTCTTATCGGGTTGGCCTCTTACGCGTCCTACTTGGTCGTTAGAAGGCGCCGCGCCAAGGAGTATCGTAGTATGTCTCAGGATAGACACCGAAGAAGGAAAGTCGTTGAGTCTTCGGTCGTGGCGGGCGACGGCCAATGACTTCAGGTCGTCCACACCGATGCTCCTTCTGCCCGCCGCATATCGAAGCGAAGGTGGTGGAACGATGCGGTACGGTCGTGGCCATCGCAGACGAACATCCGGTGACCGAGGGCCACATGTTAGTCGTTCCAACGCGCCACACGCGCGATTTCTTCTCGATGACATCCGAAGAGAAGAAGGATGCCGACCGGTTGATTCAACTCTTGCGTCGCAAGATCGAGGCCTCTGACCCGGCGGTCACAGGTTTCAATATTGGAGTCAACTGTGGGAAGAGTGCCGGTCAGACCATCATGCATGCCCACATTCATCTCATTCCCCGGCGTGATGGCGACATAGCGCGACCGGAAGGTGGCGTACGCGGCGTGATCCCGGACAAGAGGGAGTATTCCAACGGATAGACGAATCTGTAGGAGACGCAGATTCATCTGGGCGCGTCGGTGTCCGCCAAGGCGCCGTATGTGATGAAGCGACTGTCGTGGGGGAGGTCTGTCCAGCATTCACAACTATTTTCTGGTGGTTGCGCCGGCGAAGCGAGTGCGGACGCTGTAGAGGGCCGAGCGGGCGGTGATGAAGAGGGTCTTACGGTCGGCGCCGCCAAAGGCCAATGACGTGGGGCGCTGGGGGACGGCGATGGTGTCGATCTGCTTGCCTGACGGGTCGAAGACGAAGATTTGGCCGGCGGCGAGATAGACGTTGCCCTTCTCGTCGACAGTGACGCACTCGCCTCCTTCCTGGGCGAACAGCTTGGGGTCGGATAAGGTCCCGTCGGGATCGACGGCGAACGACCAGGTCTTCAGCTCCGCTTCGTTGGTGACGTAGAAGCGTCGGCCCGTCGGCGCCGGCGCCAGAGCGAAGGCGCGCAGCACGTCGGCCATCTTGGTGCCCCATTGCACGGCGCCGCTGGTGAAGTCCTGCCCGGCCGCGATGAACGTCGTGCGGTCGGGCGAGATGTAATGCGACGGTTTCTGCACGGTCGAGTCCCGCAGGAACCCTGAATCGCCCATCCAACGATTCACCGACAGGGCCGCCGTCATGCGTGGGCGCGGCGCTGCGGATTGCGGCTCAAGGGTGGCGATCTCGCTGTCGGTGGCGTCCGGCTGGAACGCCAGAACCGTGCCGTTGCCCTCGTATGCGACGACGAGCAGATTGCCTGCCTGGTCGAAGGCCAGATTGACGGGCTGCTGCTCGATCTCGCGAACCCGCTCGACCTGCTGTTTCTCCTGTGACCAGCGGTAGATGCGATTCTCGCGCGCGTCGGCGAAATAGACGTTGCCCTCGCTGTCCACGGCGGCGCCGGCGACGTTCAGGAAGCCGTCGGCGAGCTTCTCGACCTGGGCGCCTTCGGCCAGGACAGTCGAGCCCATCGCCGGGCGCGAGGAGGCCGGAATGCCCGTGATATCCAGCACGGCGTATTCGTTGTCACGCACCTCGACATCGGCGGTGGCGTCGAAGATCGTGCTGTCGAACGAGACCTTGCTGTTGCTATAGCAGTGGACGTTGCGGAAGCGGATATCACGCGAATCGCTGACCTCGACCGCATGCGGAAACGGCACGAAGCAACTGATCACGCGATAGAAGAAAGTGTTGGCGAACTGGAGGTTGCTCGAACGGTCGATCTTCAGCGGCAGCGCCTTTGGGCCTTCCTCGCGTTCTTCCTCGAACTGCATCGCGTAGAAACGCCAGTTCGAGGCGTTGCGGATCACGACCTCGTTACTGACGTGGTGTTCGATGGACATCGCGTAGACGCGGCCGCTCGTGGTCGTGTCGGAAATCTCCATGCCACTGCTGGCGTAGGGGCTGGGCGTCCAGATGTCCTTGAAGGTCCCGCCGCCACCGTCAGTGACCCACAGGCTGGCGTGCTGGCTGTTCCACGCGTCGCGGTTGCCGAGCCGGCCGAAGCCCCGGCTGCGTTGGCCTGGAACGCTGGTGCCGTGCCCGCCGTGCAGGCGAACGTCGTTGACCATTGAGTTCGCGCCGGCCATCCACTTGATGCCGACCGCGCGCAGATTGGTCGCGCCGGTGTAGACGCCGATACCGGTGATGATGTTGGTTCCGCCTTGGGGTGCCTCGATGACGGGTTTCGGCTCGCCCGAGCCTTGGAAGGCGGGTGTGTCGTCGGGCAGGTTGATTACCGTAGTCGAGGGATGCAGGCCGATCAGCACGGTGTCGGGCCTGAGCTGCAAAGTGTCGCTGACGTTGTACCAGCCCATCGGGAAGTAGAGCGTGCGGTGCTTGGAGATCGCTTCCCTGAGAGCGGCGGTGTCGTCGGTCCGGCCGTCGCCGACGGCGCCCAGCGTCTTGACACTGACCCACGTCGAGCGGTCGGGGAGATCGGGGATATCCGATTGCGCCGGCGCTGGCAGATCTTCTGCCTCGTGGGCGATCCAGGTGGTCCTGATTTGGCGCGCGACACCCAGACCGGTGATGTGGAGCCCGTGAGAGAACTGCTCAACTTGGTAAGCGAAACCCGGTGCCGCGATAGTCCTGCCGCTCTCGCGGAACTTCGCCAGGACCGGGACGTTTCTGCAGACGACGTTTTGCAGGTTGATCTGAGTCCGGGCGCTGTCCTCGTTGCTGCTGCTGATCGCCGGGCCGGTGACATTCTCCATCCGCGCATCGCTGATCCAGAGTTCATCGGGCTTTTCGGGCACGATGGAGACCGCCGTCGGGACGTTTTTGAATTGAGGCCGCACGACGGCCAGTCCGGCTTCGTCGCAACTGATCGCTCCGGCGTTCTGGCCTTCGAACGTGCAGTCGATGACCAGGATGGGCCAGCCGGGAGCGGACCTTCGCGTAACGATTGCGAACTGGCCACCGTGGAAATGCAGGTCCTCGACCTCGTTGCCGATGTCCTTCAACCCTGCCCGAGCGGAGCCGAGCCGGAAGTCCATGTGGGACAGATACGAGTGCTGTGCGACATGGAAGCGGATGCCGATCGCGGCGGGATTGCCCGGCCCGATCTCGATGTCGATGTTGCTCATGGCGCCGTAGAAGGTGCCGGCCCCGCCATCCCGAGGCGGTCCGTCGCCTCGCCCGCGCCCGCCGGAGAAGAACAACATGTATTTGTCCTCTCCCTCCTGAAAACCTGGCGTATTCGGGCCCAGGGTCAAGACAGGTCGCTTCTCGCCATAGCCGATCAGCCGGACGCCGGGCCAGACATAGACGGTCTTCGTCAGGCGATACGTCCCGGGCGGGACGAACAGGACCCCAGCACCGGTGCTCGATGCGACCTTGTCGATGGCCTGCTGGAGCGCGTCGGAATCGTCACCCACGCCATCGCCATGGACGGAGAACTCCTCAGCCGTCAGGTACACCGCCGCCGGGTCGTCCAGACGCGTCGAATAGAACGATGCGGCCTCGAGAAATGCCGGAAAAGAGATTATGCCCGCAAGAACGGACCAGACCAGGAAGGATTGCAGCTTCATGTCACGCCCTCACAAATCGGTATCGACAGGAGGTTCTACTGCCGTCGCACACGATTACAGCATGTCGCAGCGCGGATTTCAACCGCGCACGTCGCAATTCACGGTGTGCTTTTCTGTTTGGGGCGCAATCGGCGAAACTGGCGACAACAGCGCCGCGCTCACGCCTTCAGGCAGCAAGGTGGAAAGGCCTTTGTTTAGCGACGCTATTTCGTGGCCTTGGCTTTGCGGATGGGCTTTTCTTGGAGGTAGCGGTTGATATTGCGGACCGCCTGGCGGAGGCGCTGCTCGTTTTCCACCAGCGCGATGCGCATGTAGCCCTCGCCGCCTTCGCCGAAGGCGCCGCCGGGCGACATGGCTACTTCGGCGTGCTCCATCAGGTCCATGGCGAAGTCGATCGTGCCCTTGCCGCGCAGGTGCTCATCCGGGACACGGGCCCAGACGAACATGCCGGCCCGGGGCTTGTCCACGCGCCAGCCGATCCGCTCCAGCGCTTCGCAGACGACGTCCCGCCGGGCGCGGTAGATCTCATTCTGCACGCGAATGGTCTCCTCGCAGTGCCTCATCGCGATAATGCCGGCGATCTGGATCGCCTGAAAGATGCCATAGTCGTAGTAGCCCTTGATCGTCGCGAGGTATTCGATCATCTGGCGGTTGCCCGCGACGAAGCCCACGCGGAAGCCGGCCATGTTGTAGGGCTTGCTCATCGTCGTGAACTCGACGCCGACGTCCTTGGCGCCCTTGGCCGACAGGAAGCTGGGTGCCTGGTAGCCGTCGAAGACGGTCTCGCCGTACGCGAAGTCGTGGATCACGGTGAACTTGAAGCGCCTGGCCAAGTCGACCACCGTCTCGAAGAAACCGTCGTCGACCGTCATCGTGGTCGGATTGTGCGGATAGTTCAAGATCAGCAGTTTGGGCTTGGGGAACAGATGCTCGCAGACCATCGCAATGGTGTCGAGGAACTTCTGATCGTTGCCCAAGGGGACCGTGATGACGTTCGCACCGGCCAGCACGACACCATAGTTGTGGATGGGGAAGGCGGGGTCGGGAACGACTGCGGTATCGCCTGGGCCCAGCATCGCCAGGCACAGGTGGCTGAAGCCCTCTTTGGAGCCGATGCAGGCGAGCACCTCGGTCTCATGATTGAGCTCGACGTTCCACTTCCGCGCGTACTTTTTGGCCATCTCCCGGCGCAGACTCGTGATGCCCTTGGAGGCGCTGTAGCGATGGTTGCGCGGATCCTGGGCTGCTTCGCAAAGCTTGTCGATCACGATCTGCGGCGCCCCGTCGGCGGGGTTGCCCATCGCCAGGTCGATGATGTCGGCGCCTTGCTGCCGCATGGCAAGCTTCAGCGCGTTTATCCGCCCAAACAGGTAAGGCGGCAACCGGGTAATCCTTGCCGCTGGTTCGATCCTGTATTCCGTATTATCGTTCGTTTCCCACATGCTCAGAACCTGTATCGTCGTTTCTATGTTGTTGGCCCCGACGGGTCCACCCTGACCTGAGGCGCCCACAGGCACGACCTGCCAGGAGCCTCTTCGGTCCACGGTAGTCAAGTATTCTAACATCTCGTCCGCCATTTGCACAGCCTCCTGCATTCGGCGTACTTCGTTTTCCCCAGATTGTCCTCAGTATCGAGGTGAGCATCGTTGAGGATGCAACTTGCCCGCAAGGGGGCCTGTCGTATGGTGATTCGGCAATCCTGAACTCGTTTCTGTAGTCATTCTGGCGAAAGAGAGGAATTTGGGATAGAAGGACCGTCGATGTGAGGATGACCCATTTGCAGTTCGGAGCGACAACCAAGCTCGACGGGCGTCTGGTGTCCATGTCCAAGAACAGGGTGCATCCTTGCGATGACATGTTCCATGCAGTAGACTGAGGGCCCGAGAGCCGGGAGAGCGAGGCTGGTTCGCTCGTGACCGTGACGGCTCTTGACGTAGTTCCCGAGCAGTGCCGACTCAGGGAGGTGACGTTCAGGTGGAGATGGCCCAGGATCGATCTCAGTCAAGAAAACCCAAGCTGGAGCCGCTGAAAGGAGGCTCACGCTCGTTGGAAGTGGGACTGCCGACCAGTCTGGATGAGGCCGTGCTGACGGTCTACGCGCTGGCCTTCGGACCCTTGCCCCAGAGCGACGTGGTGCGGGCCTTGAAACAGGCCGGCATGACGATGCCGGACGGCTCGGTTCTCACCCTCCAGAAGGCCGGCACGTGCGTGAGACACCTCAAGCAGAAGGGACTACTGGAGACGTGGAGCTCGAACTCGCCCTTCTGTGTCCCAGAAGCCCGCGGGGACATCCTAGAGACGGCTCGTCGTAAAGGGTGGGTGCAGCGCCTGGGGCAGGCCCTCAAGCGGGCCATCCCAGCCGAGCTGGCTGCGCACACCTGGGAGCATCAATGGGGCCGGCGCCGCTTCGTTTCGTTCGCTCATGCTTGCCGCGACGTCTTCCTGGCCCTCGAAGCCGGCGACCTGGACGAGCTGGAGCGCCTCGGTGCGCTTTGCGAGCAGGACGAGCAGACCAGATCGTTGGTCAACGTGCTGTCGGCAGTCTGTGCCCAGCCTTTCCAACCTCAGTATCTGGACCGCCTGCCGCCTGCGTATCGCCATGAGATGCTCTACACCATCCTGCACCATGCGACGTACACCCTGGCCCTGGGACATCCGGTCTTTGCGTATGGGCGCGCCAAGATCGACGCCGAGCGACCCGCCTTCGACAAGGGTCTGCTGCAGATGTGCGTCAACCATCTGGCGGAGCGCGATGTTCTGGCTGGCGACCTGGTCGGTGCGTCGAAGCTATTGGAGGAATTCGGCGATCTGGACACGGACCTGATCCGAGGCATGTTGGCGCTCCTGTCGGGCGACCTCCAGACGGCGCGCCAGGCGTATGGGCAAGCCGTCCGTCGTGCCGGCAAGGCCAAACGCGACCACTTGCACTACCTGGGCAGCTTCCCGGCGTTGCTGCACATGCTGCTGTTGGTCCAGTCGGAGCAGCCGGAGGACCGCCAATTGGCGCGGACCTGGCTGAACTGGATGGCCGACGGCCGGGCCGACTCGGCATACCTCCCGGCCTACTGCTTCCTGGCGGCGCTGTTGGACTTTCACGAGGGCCGCGAGCGAAATCAAGCGTCGCTGCCACAGATCTCGTTGCGTCCGGAGCGTTCGCTGGCAACCCTGGCGGCTTGCCTGATGCAGATGCTGTATTGCTTGTACGCGTCGAACACCAGGGCGCTCAAGAATCGCAAAGGCGAAGCCTGCACCTGTGCGGAAGCTCTCCTGGACCAGTGCGACAAGCAGGGGGCCCGCTGGCCCGTGATGCAGGTTTCATGCCTGATGCGCAAGCTGGGCGTGGAGCTGCCCCAGTATGCCGGCCGCGCGGAGGCGTCCTTCCAGCAGGGTCCGGCGCGGGACCTGTCGGAGCTTTGGGCGGTCAAAGAGATGTGGGAGAGCCAGGTCCGCGCTCTGGAGGAGCTCGTTCGGGGAGCCCAGGAGGCCCACGCGGCGTCTCAGCAGAGACCGGTCCGGCTGGGCTGGAAGCTGTCGGAACCCTGGCCGGAACAGGTTCGCGTGGTGCCGGTCGAGCAGAAACGCACCAAAGCCGGAGGCTGGACCAAGGGACGGGAGGTGGCGCTGCGTCGCCTGGTCAATCCCGACCCAGAGGGATTGACCTACCTGACGGATCAGGACAAGGCGGCACTGTCTGCCGTCAGCGCGACGAGCCGGGGCTATTATGGCGGCGTCACCTACGAGATAGACACGGAAAAGGCGCTCAGCGCGTTAGCGGGTCATCCCAATGTCTTCTGGGAGGACGCGCCGCGCATCCCGGTGGAAATCGTGAGCAGCACGCCGGAGTTGCACATCGTGCCCGGCGCCGGCAAGCTGCGCATCACGATGGGTCCGTATCCCCACCTCGATGACTACTACAGCAACAACCGGCTCATCATCAAGGAGTCGCCGGTGCGGCTGCGCGTCGTGACGTTCCAGCCGCTGCACATGAAGATGGCTGAGATTCTCGGTCCCCACGGAGCGGTGGTTCCGCAGGATCACTCCAAACAGACGCTCGACCGTTTGCGCGGGCTGTCCAAGCACATCGCGATCCAGTCCGACGTCGCGCTGACCGGCGCCGAAGCTGAGACCGTCGAACCTGATTGCCAACCCCACCTGCGGTTGCAGCGTTTCGCCGAAGGTCTTCAGGCGGAGATGATCGTTGTCCCGCTGGGGCAGCAGTCGCAGCGCGCGTTCAGCCCGGGCGTCGGCAACGCGCACCTGATCGAGTCGGTGGCGGGTCGAACCCTTCAGAGCCAGCGCGCTCTCAGGGAAGAGAGAGCCCGCGCCGCCCAGGTTCTTCAAGCCGTGCCGAGGTTGGGGACGGAAGCCGATCGTGACTATACCTGGGTTCTGGACGACCCCTGGGCGGCCCTGGAGCTGCTCGAGCAGTTGCTGGAGGTCCCGCCCGAACTCGTGACGGTGGAATGGCCCAAGGGCGATCCGATCACGGTCCGGCCGGTCTCGGTCGGGCAGTTCCAGTTTTCCGTGCGCTCTGCCCAGAACTGGTTCGAGGTCGAAGGCAAGGTGCAGATCGATCAAGACCTCATGGTCCAGATGCAGACCTTGCTCGATCAGATCGAGAAGACCGACGGTCGGTTCATTGCGATCGGCAAAGACCAGTACGTGGCGCTGTCGCGACAGCTCCGCAAGCAATTGCAGGCCCTCGCGATCAGCGGTCAATCGGTCCGTAAGGGCGGCGCGCTGCGCGTGCACCCGCTGGCGGCCATCGGCCTTCAGCAGTGGCGAGACGAGGTCGGACGCTTCGAGGCGGATGCCGCGTTCAACGCCTGCGTCGAGCGGTTTCGCGCGGTCGAATCCTACCAGGTGCCGATCCCGTCAACGCTCCAGGCAAGCCTTCGTCCCTACCAGCAGGACGCTTTCCTCTGGTTGGCGCGCCTGGCGGAGTGGGGCGCCGGCGCGTGCCTGGCCGACGACATGGGCTTGGGCAAGACGCTCGAGGCTTTGGCGCTGGTCGTGCATCGCGGTGCGAAGGGACCGACGCTGGTGGTGGCGCCGACCAGCGTCTGTGCCAATTGGGTGAGCGAAACGTTGCGGTTCGCTCCGACCCTGCGTCCGATCCGCTTCGGGCTCGCCGACCACGGTCGCCGCGACGACGTCCTCAAGAACCTCGGGCCGTTCGATCTGTTGATCTGCTCGTACACCATCCTCCAGCAAGAGGCCGACGCGCTCAAGGACGTGCATTTCGCCACGATCGTTCTGGATGAAGCCCAGGCGATCAAGAACGCCGCGACGAAGCGGTCGTCGGCCGCGATGACGCTGACGGGTGATTTCCTCATGATCTGCACTGGCACACCCATTGAGAACCGCTTGGCGGAGTTGTGGAACCTGTTTCGCTTCATCAACCCCGGTCTGCTCGGCTCGGAGGAACGCTTCCAGGAGCGTTTTGTGCGTCCCATCGAGTTGGGACGCGATCCGCATGCCCGCGCGGCGCTCAAGGCGCTCGTCCAGCCCTTCATCCTCAGGCGGACCAAGTCGCAGGTACTCGAAGACCTGCCGCCTCGTACCGAGATGATGCGCCTGGTGGAGTTGAGCGAGCGGGAGCGCGCCTTGCACGAGTCGCTGCGCCAGCGCGCCTTGGAGCGTCTCGACGGCATCCGCGACCTGGACAAAGGCCAGGCCCACATCCAGGTCCTGGCGGAGCTGATGAAGCTGCGCCGGTGTTGCTGCAACCCGCGCCTCGTCGTGCCCGACTGCGGCCTGACCGGCTCGAAACTCGAAGCCTTTGCCGAGTTGGTCGATGAGTTGCTCGAAAACCAGCACAAGGCTCTGGTCTTCTCACAGTTCGTCGATCACTTGACTCTGCTGCGCGAGCACCTGGACGCGCGGAAGATCCGCTATCAGTACCTGGACGGCCGGACGCCTGCAAAGACCCGCCAAAAGCGGATCGACGCCTTCCAGAATGGCGAAGGCGACCTGTTCCTGATCTCGCTGAAGGCAGGAGGTCTGGGCTTGAACCTGACCGCGGCCGACTTCGTCATTCACATGGACCCCTGGTGGAACCCCGCCGTCGAGGACCAGGCGTCGGACCGCGCCCACCGTATCGGCCAGACCCGTCCCGTGACGGTCTATCGCCTGGTCGCCGCCGAGACCATCGAAGAGAAGATCGTCCAACTCCACCACGCCAAACGCGACCTGGCGGATTCCTTGCTGGAGGGCACCGACACCGCCCACACCCTCACCGCCGACGAGCTGATCGACCTGCTGCGCAATCGCTGAGGAACGCGGGCATCCTGCCCGTGATCCGGGGTCCGTGTGGTGACTTGGCCTGTGTTATGGAGGCATGAGAAAATACATGACCACCCAAGGCAGACAATAGAACTCACGGACCTTGACAATCGCCCATATCCACGCCAGAATCAGGTGTACGAAGACCAAGGGAGAGAAGAAGACATGCGAAGAAATTATAATGAGAGAAGCATCATCCACGGGAGAGTAGTGCGTCCAAGGCCAGAGCATATGGGGAGATAAGCGATTTTTGGAATCAGAGTGATCTGTCTGACTACGAGGATAAACCCTGACTGTCCGAGTTGATGTGGAGAGGAAACAATGCAGAAACAACGTCTCATCCTAACCAACCTCAACCGTAGTGTTTTCAAGCCGCGCTTCTGCCAGACGTTCCTCTCGGAGTTGGTGGTTAGTTGCCTTCTGCATGAGGAGGTTTTGATTCGTGAAGCAGACTTGGTTGCCCTCTGTGTCAGAATGAGTGAGACAGTTCCTTGCCGATAATTAGAGTAGAGGGCAAGGAGATTATGAGTATGCTGGATCTCAT
>JAFGLV010000102.1 GCA_016927855.1 Sedimentisphaerales bacterium | reverse complement strand
CCGCGGCGATGGCTCAGCCCGGCGGGATGCGCTCAATGATCAACTGGTACCGCGCAGCCGTGCGCTATCCTGCGGCGCGGGAGAACCAGGTGATCGAATCGCCGACCCTACTCGTCTGGGCCGAGGACGACGTGGCTCTCGGCAAGCCGCTGACCTACGGGCTAGAGGCGTGGGTACCCGACCTGACGTTGCACTACATCCCCAACTGCGGGCATTGGGTGCAAAACGAAGCGCCGGACGAGGTCAATCGCGTGTTGTTGGACTTCATCTCTTCAGAGCCAAAGCGAATCGAGCCTGGCCCTGGCCAAGAGTCTGTTTGGGACTACCCGCGCGCGCCACGGGTGGAGCGGGTGTCAAAACACATACAGGTCATTTTCAACGGCGTCGTCATCGCAGACACCGTCGCAGCGAAGCGCGTATTACAGTTGGCCCGCCCTCCCGTCTACTACATTCCGCCGCAGGACATCGAGATGGAGCACCTGGTCGACGCGCTGGGAAGCTCGTTCTGCGAGTGGAAGGGGCAAGCGAAATACTACACTGTCGTCGTAGGAGATAGAGAGGTCAGTAAGTCGGCATGGGCTTATCCCGACCCAACGGAGGGGTTCGAGAGCATCCGCGATCACGTCGCGTTCTACGCCGGGCCAATGGATGAGTGTACGGTCGATGGGGAGCGGGTGACGCCCCAGCCGGGCGGTTTCTACGGCGGCTGGATCACGAAGGACATCGTGGGGCCGTTCAAGGGAGAACCGGGGACGGCGGGCTGGTGAAGATCCTCCGAATCGACCGCGACATCGCGTGGCTGCCCCAACCGAACGAAGCTCACTACATTCTGGATGACGCATTACCTCCCTTGGATCTCACCACGACGGCCTTCGCACTGGCCTTCGACGGAGATCGCTTCTTGATGACCCGGCTGGCCCATCGTGGCTGGGATATCCCCGGCGGCCATCTTGAGCCTGGCGAGACGCCCCTGGAAACTGCTCGCCGCGAGACGTACGAGGAGACGCGTGCCCGACTGGGTGAGCTGTGGCCTTTCGGCTACCAGAAGATCGTGATCGATGCACCCAAACCCGAAGGGTACCCATACCCACATCCTGTTGCCTACCAGGTCTTCTTCTTGGCTACCGTGGTGCGTCTGGATCCGTTTGTGGTGACGGAGGAGGCAGTGGAACGAGGCCTCTTCTCGCCGGCTGAAGCCCAGGCAGTCGACTGGATACAACGGTATCGTGAACTGTACGACGCTGCGCTGGCCGCGGCAGGCCAAGGAAAGGTGTGAGGACAATGCGCATCAAGACACTCTGGATCAAAGATGACTACTTACAGCAGATCCTCTCCGGCCGGAAGACGGTCGAGATTCGGGTAGGATACTCGAACATCACCCGGCTGGAGGTAGGCGACAGGCTGCTGCTCAATGACGCGTATCCCTTCCGCATCGTGCGCATTGGACAGTATGCGAATTTCCAGGAGTTGCTTGGGCAAGAGGACCCCGCACTCATCGCCCCCGACCTTTCCCCCGACGAACTTCTGGACGCCCTGCGCGCCATTTACCCGCTGGAGAAGGAATTTCTGGGCGTGGTCGCGTTGGAGATCGAACGCGTATGATGCAGCGTGGAAAATACGGTTCTTTCGGCATATTAGACCGCACCGAGCAAGAAGGACAAGATTATCGAAAGGTGGTGGAGGATCGGAGAACAGATATTATCATCCTCGCACCTCACGGCGGGGAGATGGAGCCGGGGACGTCAGAGATAGCGCAGGCATTAGCCGGTACCGATTTCTCGCTCTACTGCTTTGAGAGCCTGCGCGGGGAGCATGGCCGGCGGTTGCACATCACCAGCGTCCAGTTCGACGAACCCGAATGCGTGGCGCTGGTCCGGCAGGCGGAGATCGCGGTGGCCGTCCACGGCTGCAAGGGCGATGAGGCGATCATCTACGTGGGCGGGCTGGATGACGTGCTGATCGGAAGGCTGATCGGGGTATTGAAGGACGCGGGATTCGACGCGCGAGAGGACAACAGCCATCACGCCGGAAACTCGGCGGAGAACATCTGCAATCGCGGGCGATCGGGGCGGGGCGTCCAGTTGGAGCTGTCGACCGGACTGCGGCGGGCGATGTTTGGCGGGTCGACGTGGTGGCGGCGGGAGGCTACGACGGCCGTGTTCGACCGATTCGTGGACATTGCACGGTCCGTATTACTGGAGGAGCAACAATGAAATGCGTACGCTGGTTCGCCTCTTTCTTGATCGCCTGGACCTGGTTGGTTGCATTGCTTCCTGTGGTACAGCCTGTGCAGGCCAGCGCAGCCGATGGATGGTGGGACGATGCCTGGCCCTACCGCATCCCCGTCACCGCCACCGGCAGCGGAGTGGTCGAGGTCACCATCGACTTCGGTGCCACGTTCGACGTGCTGGGATTGGACGGCGCGCTGCTCGACGTCCGCTCGCTGCGCGTGGTGCCCACCAACGGCACTCTGCCCGGCGCGTCCATCCCCTACACCGAGACCTACTCCACGATGCTGGAGGATGCCGACAACCCACAAACTGAATGGAGCGCTACCGACGTCTACTGGCGCGTCAACGACGGCACCGCCCAGGCCGACGCGACACGCTTCACCCAGGGCAGCGGCTCTCTTAAGGCCGTGGTCGAGAACTGGTTCGAAGGCTACGGCTACCCGGGGGTTGAACTTCTCATCCCCTCCGGCGACCCGCGGGCCGACTGGAGCGCCTACGAAACGTTCATCTATGACGTCTGGCCCGAGGTCAATGTCAGCGCCCTCGACCAGGCCCCCGATCTCTACTGGTACAAGCTCTACAACGCCTGCGACGGCGGCGCCATCACCCAGGGTGGGCCGCCCTTGGCCCTCGACCGGTGGAACTACGCCAGCGTCTCCCTCGACCCGCTCCACACCTGCGATACGCCCACGCTTGACGCCATCACTCGCATGGAGTTCCACACCCGCGACAACGAGACGGTCAACGGCAACAGCGGCCTATGGGACGACGGCGACCAGCTGACGCTCTGGTTCGACAACCTGCGCCTGGTTGATCAAGATAGTGGCACGATACGCTGGCAGGCCGACGGCAGCACGTCGACATACTACGTCTATTTCGACACGCTGGCCCACGAGGGCCACCCGCAGCCCGCGCTGGACGACCTCGGCGCAGCGACAGTGACGGGCACGCCGGGCACCCCGGAGGCCGGGGGCTATTTCCATCAGGTCGACGGGGCCAGCACCGGCGCCCTGGACGTCTGGGCCGCGCCGCCGGTGGAGAAGATCGGTCGCACTCACGCCGTGCCCACCGCCAGCGCGCCACTGCGCATCCAGGCCGCGCGGGACGAGTTCGAACCGTTCCAACTGGTCGTGCGCAGCCCGACCGCGCAGTCCCT
>JAFGLV010000101.1 GCA_016927855.1 Sedimentisphaerales bacterium | reverse complement strand
CCGCTCCGGACTGCCTTGAGCAGTCCTCCGGTCGGAATGACAAACGCGGCAACTGGCTCCGCAGAGCTGCCTACAAACGTGCAGTGCACCCATCGACCCCGGCCTGGCGCGAGGGTAGCGGGTCGAGTCTGCGGCGTTGGCCGCACGGCAGCACGCGAGTATAATGGCCTGCGCCGGCGTGAGCGGCGTCCTGAAACGCGCAGCACCCCACACCGGCTCGCAAACAGAGAACGCAATCGTAGAAAGACGTGGTGCTCAAGACACAGCACGATGGAAATGAAAGGATAGATGCCATGTCCGCCCACTTCGGTCAGGCCTTCCGACCGGCGCCGAGCGAGCAGTACCGAAGCCTTACGCTCCTGGTACTGCTCGCACTGCCTGTAGCTGCCGGCCAACCGGAAGGCGAACGGGCGCCCATCAGCCTTCACCCGGAGAACCCCCACTACTTCCTCTGGCGAGGCAAGAAGCCAACGATCCTCATCACCTCCGGCGAGCACTACGGCGCCGTCCTGAACCGGGCGTTCAACTATGCCAGGTACCTCGAAACGCTCGAGTCCAACGGCTTCAATCTGACGCGGACCTTCAGCGGAGCGTACTGTGAGCCGCAGGGCGCGTTCGGGATCGCAGGCAATACGCTGGCGCCGACACGGGGGGACCTGCTCTGTCCATGGGCGCGGAGCGATGCGCCGGGCTATGCCAACGGCGGCAACAAGTTCGACCTGACCCGCTGGGACCAATCGTATTTCGCTCGGCTAACGGACTTCGTGATGCAGGCGGGGCAGCGCGGCGTGGTCGTGGAGATGGTGCTGTTCTGTCCGTTCTACGAGGACCGGATGTGGGAGCTGAGCCCGATGAACGCGCGCAACAACGTCAACGGGATCGGCAACGTGGCGCGAACGGAGGTCTATACGCTCAAGCACCAGGAGCTCCTGGCGGTCCAGGAAGCGATGGTGCGACGCATCGTGGCAGCGCTGCGGGATTGCGACAACGTCTACTACGAAATCTGCAACGAGCCCTACTTCGGTGGTGTGACCATGGAATGGCAGCACCGCATCGCAGGGGTCATCGCGCAGGCGGAGGCGACGTTCGCGCGCAAGCACCTGATCGCGCAGAATATCGCTAACAACACCAAGAAGATCGAGAATCCCAGCCCTCACGTCTCGGTGTTCAACTTCCACTACGCCAAGCCGCCGGTGGCGGTGACGGAGAACTATCATCTGAACAGACCGATCGGCGACGACGAGACCGGCTTTGCCGGCGAGGACCGGGTCAATCCGTATCGCCTCGAAGGGTGGGACTTCATCATGGCCGGCGGCGCCGTCTTCGATAATCTCGACTACTCGTTCACCGTCGGGCACGAAGACGGTTCCGCCAGGATCAACGCGCCAGGCGGAGGCGGACCCGAACTCCGGCGACAGCTCCGCGTGCTGAAGGATTTCATCAACGGTTTCGACTTTGTTCGGATGACGCCCGACGATTCGGCCATCGCCGCAGGCGTGCCAGAAGGCGCCACCGCGCGAGCGCTGGTGGAGCCGGGGCGAGCCTATGCCGTCTATGTCAACGGCAACGGAGTCAGCGAGCTTTCACTCAACCTGCCGCCAGGGTCGTACGAAGTCCAATGGCTCAATACCAAGACGGGTGATATCGAGAAGGCTGAATCGTTCCGGCATGATGGGGGATCGCGCACGTTGGCGGCGCCGGGATACCGCGATGATATCGCGTTGCGCGTGACAGCAAGCGCGAGACCACGCGCCGGATTGCTATTCGAGAGCGATTTCGAGAGAGGCGACCTGACCGGCTGGCGTCCGTCGGGCAACACGCCGACCGTCGCGAACCATCCGATCCGAGCGGGCCGGCGCGCGATGAGGACCTCGCTCGACCGGCACAACGACACTGTCCCCTACCGGACCGAAGTGAGCGGCCCTCATGCCGATGTGGGTAAGGAGTACTGGTACGGCTTCAGCATCTTTCTGCCTGATGACTACGTTCCCGATGGCATCTGGGAGATCGTGGCTCAATGGCACGGCGTACCCGACTTCGACATCGGCGACAATTGGCGCAATCCCGTCATGGCGCTGTCCACCACGAACGGCCGGTGGGGCTGGGTCAGTCGCTGGGACGCCAAGCGTAATACCTTCGAGAGTGGCAAGCGCGAGTATGGCGGCACGCACAACTACGACCTCGGTCCCTACCGGACCGGTGCCTGGACGGACTGGGTCGTTCACGTCAAGTGGTTGTACGGGCCGGATGGGATTCTCGAAGTGTGGCGAGACGGCGAGAAGGTGATCGACCAGGACGGACCCAACGCCTTCAACGACAAGGACGGACCGTTCTTCAAGATGGGCCTCTACAAGGGCTGGAGCGATCCGAACCGGCCCAGTGACAAGGTCACCAGCCGGGTGCTGTATCACGACGAGTTTCGCATGGGCGGGTCGGAGGCTCGCTATGACGACGTTGCACCGGGTTCGTAACCATGGCTGGCGAGAAGCAGAAGGTCATCGTCGCTCTCAGCGGAGGATTAGACAGCTCGGTCGCCGCCGCGTTGTTGCTCGAAGCAGGCTACGACTGTCACGGCGTGTTCATGATTACCAGCGAGACGAACCGTCATGCGCAGGCGGGCGCGGAGGAGGTCGCTCGACGTCTGGGCATCGAGCTGGCCATCCTCGACCTGCGTGGTGAGTTCGGGCGCATTCTCGATTATTTCTTCGGTGAATACGTCAGGGCGCGAACGCCCAATCCGTGCGTGCTCTGCAATCGCGCCGTCAAGTTTGGCAGGCTGTGGGAGTACGCCAGCCAGGCCGGCGCGTCATTCCTGGCCACGGGGCACTATGCCCGTATCCTCTCGCGCGACGGTCGACCCGGGCTGTACCAGGCGGCGGACGTCACCAAGGACCAGTCGTACGTGCTCTCGATGGTGCAGCGCGACGTCTTCAGCCATGTCCTGCTGCCGATGGGCCACCACACCAAAACTCACGCCAGGAGCATCGCGCGACAACTAGGCTTGGGAACGGAGACAAAAGCGGAGTCACAGGAGATCTGCTTCATCCCCAACGACGACTACGTCGCGTTGCTGGAGGAGCGTCACCCCGAGTTGGTCCGCGAAGGGCCCATCGTGGACCGCTCAGGCAAGCTGCTCGGGACCCACCAGGGTATCCACCGCTTCACGATCGGCCAGCGCCGAGGCCTGCGGGTGGCGATGGGCGTGCCCTACTACGTGACCGGGCTCGACGCGGCCACCAATACGGTCGTGCTGGGCCCGAAGGAAGACGTCATGCACCCGAAGCTGCACGCGTCCGGGGTCAACTGGCTGGTCGATGAGCCCAACGCAAACTTCAGAGCCACCGTCAAGATTCGCTACAACGACCGAGGCAAGCCGGCGACGGTCTACCCGGAGGGCGACGCGGTGCAGGTCGAATTCGACCAGCCCAACATGGCCATCACTCCCGGCCAGCTCGCGGTCTTCTACGTCGAGCAGGACGACCTGCACCGGGTCGCCGGCGCCGCCTGGATCGACGCCGTGGCTGATTAGATTCGTGCCTTGCACACCGCCAACATGCCGGACGACCGACGGGCACGGCCCACCCCAACTCGCTGGATGTTCCTACGCCCCGCCGGAGCCGAAAGACTATTGAGGCCAGATAACCCGGAAGGTATAATCAGTTGGGATGCAGACCAATGACGACATATTGAGTTTGCTCGAAGAAAAGGGCGCGCAGGTGGCCCGGGAGGCGCAGCGTGCCGTGATTCTCCAGCCCGGCGCGCTGGGCGATTGCATTTTGACGCTGCCGCTGGCTCGGGTCATGAAGGAGGCGCTGGGCTTGGGGGGCGTCGATATCATTGGCCACACCGAGTATATCGGCATCCTGCCAGGACGCAGTTGCGTCAGCAGCGTGCGCTCGATGGACTCGACGGACCTGCACCGCCTGTTTGCCGAGGCGAATACCTTTGACCTGGAGGACCGCGATCCGCTCATCAATGCCTTCGCCGATTACGCCTGGATCGTCACGTTCATGGGAGAGGCGAACGGCAACTTCGAGCAGAACCTGATCTTCACCGCCAATTGCAGCCATAGCGCCGAGATCATCACGCTGTCGCTCAAGCCGCCGCGGTCGAAACGTCGGCACATCGCGGAATACTACGTCGAGCAATTCGCCAATCAGAGCGGGCTGGCGGCGAGCCTGGCGGACGTCGCGGCGCAGAACGTTCTGATCCACGTCACGCCGGCGGATCGGAATCAGGGCCTGGAGCTGCTCGATCAGGTGGGCGTGGACGTTTCGAAGCGGCTCGTCATCCTCCATCCCGGCAGCGGTGGGCGGCGCAAGTGCTGGCACCTGGAGAATTTTACCGGCATCGCCAGGACGCTGCGTGAGGCGGACGTGGAAGTGCTGTTCCTGCTGGGCCCGGCGGAGATGGAGCGACTCGGCGCCGCCGAAATGAGCCACATTCGAGGCAGCGCCAAGTTCGCAGCCGATCTGTCGCTGACCGACGTGGTCGGCCTGCTCGGCTGCGCGGATGCCTTCGTGGGCAACGACAGCGGCGTGACGCATCTGGCTGCGGGGATGGGGCTGCGAACGGTGGCCATGTTCGGACCGACCGATCCGGCCCTGTACCGGCCCATCGGACCGGCCTTGACCGTCTTTCGCGACAGTCAGAATCGCTTCACCCGCCTGCCGTGCTGCGAACTCCAGCATTCGGTGGCGCAAAGCCTCCTGAGCGGGATGCAGAACCCGCCGGTCCGTTAACCGGCGCTGAGGCGGGGTGTCCTCCGCTACCACCGATGATCCGAAACCACCGGACGAAACGACTTCTTAGGCGACGCGATGGCTGAGGCGAGGGTACTGGGTTTGATTGCCGGGGGAGGACGCCTGCCCTTCATGGTGGCTGCCGGCGCCAGGAAGGCGGGATGCAGAGTAGTCTGCGTGGGGTTGGCGGGCTATGCGGAGAAGGACTTGGCGAGCGAGGTGGATGTCTTCTATGAAGTTGGCGTCGCTCGTCCCGGAAGCTGGATTCGACGCCTCAGACAGCACCACGTCAGCGAAGCGATCATGGTCGGTCGCGTCACGAAGTCTCACCTGTTCACACCCCGGCGAATATTGCGGTACGTTCCCGACTGGCGGGCCTTCCGCGTCTACTATTGGCGGCTGCGCGGCAAGCCCAAACAGACCGACATCCTGCTGTCGGCGCTGGCAGACGAGTTGGCCTGCGGCGGCATCACCCTGGAGAACTCCATCATGTACAATCAGGACGACCTCGCTGAGCCCGGCGTCATGACAAAACGACAGCCGGCGCCCCAGGTCGAAAACGACATCACGTTCGGCTGGCCTTTGGCGAAGAAGCTGGGCGAGCTCGATATCGGACAGGCTATCGCGGTCAAAGAGCGCGAGGTGATCGCGGTGGAGGCCATCGAAGGCACCGCGGAGATGATCCAGCGGGCCGGCCAGTTCTGCAAAGCCGGTGGCTGGACGCTCATCAAGACCGCCAAGCCCAGCCAGGACCTGCGGTTCGATGTCCCCTGCGTCGGTCCCGAGACAATCCGTGACCTCGCGGCCGCCGGCGGCACGTGCCTCGTCCTCGAGGCCGGCAAGACCATCGTCATCGACAAGCCCGAGACACTGGACCTTGCCGATCAGCTTGGCGTCGTCATGATAGGACGATGATCCACAGCGTCCCGGAGCCAGAGTCGAGGAAGTTCAGTGAATCGCACGAGCACAGAAAAGCAGAGCGAGAAACCGGCAATGGAAGGATCGCTGGTCCGCCAGGCCAAGTCGCGCGAGTACTACGATGGTGGTAGAGATGACATGCTCAAGTACATTCCGCAGACCGCGAAGCGAACCCTGGAATTCGGCTGCGGCTTCGGAGAGTTCTCCGCTCTGTTGAAGAGGCGACTCGATGCCGAGAGTTGGGCGGTGGAAGTCGACGAGACGGCCGCCCGCGAGGCTTCGCAGAGACTCGACAAGGTCATCTGCGCCGACGCTCATGCGTCGCTGACGCACCTGCCTGACGACCACTTCGACTGCATTGTTCTTTTCGACATCCTCGAGCATCTGGTCGATCCGTACAGCCTGCTGCTGGCGGTCCAACCCAAACTGACCCCACACGGGGTCGTCGTGGCTTCCATTCCCAACATCCGATTCTATCGTACGTTTCTCAAGTTCGTCCTCCACGGCGAGTGGCAGTACGAGGAACACGGCATCATGGACAGCACACACCTGAGGTTCTTCACGCGTAAGAGCATCATCGACCTGTTCGAGGGCCGTGGGTATCGCATCGTCACCCTGGAGGGGATTCACCCGACTACGAGCCGGACCTACAAGCTTCTCAACGCGCTCCTGTTGAATACCTTCGCAGACGTGCGGTACCGGCAGTTCGCGGTCGTCGCGGCTCCATGCAGCGGCAGCCGCCAGTAGCTACCGCCCTTCCGGACATGCCCGGACAAGGCCGACGAAGCCATCGACAATGCTTCTCGCCAGAGAGCAACGGTCGGAGCGTTCTACTCCTGGTCGACCACGGCCGAGACCTCCTGGCCGTTGAACCGCCTGCCGATTCTGGCCTGGAACGCGTAGAACAGCGATTTGCCATTGGGATGCCAGCGCATCGATTTTGACAACAGACAACACGCGGTCTCATAGTCTCGTTCCGCCAGCGCACACCGCGCCGCCCGGTACGCTTCCTGGCTCAGCCGGCGAAACGCCCGTTTCGCAGGCACCACCGAGCACCCGCCTTTCTCATAGTAGAATCGCTCCAAGACGCTCAACTCGGTGAGACGATTGGGCGTGCTGGAGGCCGAGAGATTCGTGGCATGGCGTCGCCTCTTGCACGTCGGTGCGCGTAACGCCACGAAGCGATGCGTCAGCGATAATCGAAGCCACATGTCGTAATCGGAGCAGACCCACAGCGACGAGTCAAACCCACCAGCCTGCTCCAACGCCCTCTTCGGAAACAGCGATCCGCTCGGCTGAAGCAGGATTTCTTCAAAGAGCTGCGGCGTGATGAAACCACTGCACAGCCGCTTCAACCTGGCGGGACGGGGCTGGCCCTCTTCATCAATCGACACGTAGGACCCGTACACGATAACGTCCTCCGCTTCCCGATCCACGGCCGCCATCATCCGTTCGATGGCGCGAGGCATCAGCAGGTCGTCGGAGTCGAGAAAGGCCACGTACTGTCCCTGCGCCATCTCGATCAGCCGGTTTCGGGCGGTCGCATCTCCCTGGTTGCGCTGCCACTCGTAACGGACGGGGTAGTCTGCCCGGGCCAGCATTTGCGCCGTTCCGTCCGTTGAGCCGTCGTCCAGCACCAAGATTTCATCGACCTTCCGGGTCTGAGCCTGGACGCTCTCTAGGGCCTCTCGCAGGTAGTCCTTGCGGTTGAAGGTTGGGATACAGACGCTGACAGATGCCATCGATGTCACCCTAACAACAGGCGGGCCCCTCAATAGAACAGGACGCCAAATCCACATTTGACCAGAAACAAGAAGGCATGGCGCGAGCGCTCATATTGTCGCAGAACGCGCCCGTTGCCCAAGCGCAAGAGTCGGGATAGGCCTGCACTGCCAAGGTTCAGGAGCGTTTCACACAGCATGTAGAGATAGAGCCCGGGTTTGAATACACAGGAAAAGAGAAAGGTCCGGCCTCGTCCTTCGTGCTTGCGGAAGTAGTAGAACAGACTCTTGAAGAACATGGCCTCGATTCGATACGAGGGCAGCCGGCGGCAACTGCCCCCGCCGAGGTGTGTGACGACCCCCTGGGGAATGAAATAGGTCTTGACTGCGACCTGTTGCATGCGACGACACAGATCGGTCTCTTCGAAATAGAGCTTCAGGTTCTCATCCATGCCCCCGACGCGCTCCAGCACGGAGCGTTTGACCGCCAGCACGGCTCCGGTCACCTCATCGACGGTCGCGACCTCGTCGTACGAGAAGTCACGTGTGCGATAGGCGGCTCGAGCCGACTTGAAGAGGCCGAAGTACTTGAGGACGGTGTAACGGTAGAGCATGGCAGAGAACGTGGGGAACCGACGGACGTTCCGCTGTAGCTTTCCGTCCTCACCGGACAGTCGACAACTGCACGCGCCGGCGTCGAGTGTGCTGTCCAGGAATTCGACCATGGCCTTCAAGGCACCCTGGTTGACCACCGTGTCGGAATTGAGGAACAGGATGTTCCGTCCGGTCGCCGCGATCATACCCTGGTTGTTGGCGACGGCAAATCCTCGGTTGTCGCGGTTTCGGATGAGACGAACGTGGGGAAAACTGGCCGCGACGTAGTCGCCCGAACCGTCGTCGCTGCCGTTGTCCACGACGATGATCTCTATCTGCACCTCGTTTGAACGCTGGACGAGCGATGAGAGACATTGGCCCAACAGGTCCCGCGTATTCCAGTTCACGATGATCACCGAAAGATCGATCGCCATAGGTCCTTCTCATCGACGCCGCGCCATGGCGCGTCGCCAAGCCTCCAACTTCATCAGCGCCTTTCGCCGGGCTGCTCCGTTCCCACCTCGACCCGATCTGAAGGAACGTGACGCACCTTGTGCACGAATACCACGCGTGCCTGGCCGGACACGTTCTGTGGAGATTCGGGTTGGTCGAGGTGTTTCTTCATCTCGTCTTGGTACTCCAACACCCTGAAATCCCGGCGCACCCTTTCGCGGAACAGGGCCGGTTCGATGAACAGGCTCGAATGTCTCTGGCGAAAGTCCTTCGGATCCACGACCTTGATTCCGGACGTTTCGTTGCGGCGAAAGAAGATGTGGGCGCAACCGGCCGGACTCATCAGCCGCTTGATCTGTCCGAGATAGAAATCCACCTCGGAGTGTGCGTGAAAATGCTGAAAGACGATGAAGCTGAAAATGAAGTCGATCGAGGCATCTTCAAGCGTATCCAGTTCGTCCTTGTGCAGTAACGTGACATTCGTCCGGCCCGCCAGCGCGATGTACTCGCGGGTCTTGTCGAACGCGTTGTGGATATCCACCCCAAGCGCGTGCTCAAAGTCCTTGCTGCTCTCGACGAGCAAGCGGCCTCCGCCGAAACCGATCTCCAGACACCGCCGGCGCGGAACCTGACGATAGTCGTCGAACGCGGTGATCAGCTTGCCCCAATCGGACTCTGCTCGGTCCATCGTCTCCTGGATCGACGAGGTCTTGTCGAACCAGCTAAGAAACTTCACCATGTCCCTGAACTTGGCGGGCGATTCCATCCAGGAGCGCTCGACATCCAGTCCTTTGCGGAAAGGTCGCCACAACGCTCTGAGCATCCGTTTCATCGAGCCATCCCTGCCATGCGGTCGGCGCTCAGCGACTGCCGTACATCGTCTCGTAGTATTTCTGGTAATCTCCGGAGACGACATTTGCCAACCATTTCGTGTTGCCCAGATACCAATCGATCGTCCGGGCCAGGCCTTCTTCGAACGTGACGGAAGGCTTCCACCCCAACTCGTCCATGATCTTGCTCGCATCGATGGCGTATCGGCGATCGTGTCCCGGGCGGTCCTTGACGTAACGCACCAGCGTCTCCGGCTTGCCGAGCCGCGCCAGGATGAGCTTGATCACCTCAAGGTTCGCCTTCTCATTGCAGCCGCCGATGTTGTAGATCTCGCCGGCCGGCGCCTGCTCCAGGACGCGCCAAACCGCGGTGCAATGATCGTATACGTAGAGCCAGTCTCGCACGTACAGGCCGTCGCCATAGACAGGCAGATCCCTGTCCTGAAGCGCGTTGTTGATCATCAGGGGGATGAGCTTCTCCGGGAACTGATACGGCCCATAGTTGTTCGAGCACCGCGTGATGTTGTACGGCACCCCCCAAGTGTGTCCGAAAGCACAGACAAGATGGTCGGCCGACGCCTTACTGGCTGAGTACGGGGAGTTCGGGCTCAGCGGCGTTTTCTCGGTAAACTTGCCCTCAGGCCCGAGCGCGCCATACACTTCATCGGTCGAGACCTGGATGAAACGTCCGATGTGCTTGTCCCGCGCCGCTTCCAGCAACGTCAGCGTCCCGGCCACATTCGTCTCGATGAAGACTTTCGGTCCGGTAATCGACCGGTCCACGTGACTCTCGGCAGCGAAATTGACAATCGCGTCGACCCGGTACTCATCGATAAGCCGTTCAACCAAGGGACCGTCGCAGATATCGCCGTGGACAAACCTGTGGTTGTCATAGCTGACGAACTCCGCGAGATTCTCGAGGTTCCCGGCGTAGGTGAGTTTGTCGAGATTCACCACGAGGCAATCGGTCTCCTCGGACAGCACCATTCTGACGAAGTTGCTCCCGATGAAACCGGCGCCGCCTGTTACGAGGATACTTCGCATAGTCGCCTCACAAAGCGTTCGAGCGGTCCTTGCCAGGGCTCGATAGGATCGTCCAGCAGCGCCTGGATCTTACTGCAATCGAAACGGCTGTTCAACGGTCTTACCGCCGGCGCCGCATAATCGCTGCTGCGACAGGGGTGGAGTGGCGCTTCCAGCCCCGACCTGTCGAGAATGAACCCTGCCATCCCGAAACGGGTCACATACCCATCGGCGGCAAGATGGAAGAGCCCCTCGACCCGAGATTCGACGAGCCGACAGGCGGCCGCCGCGACCTGGGTGGTAGCGGTGGGCGAGCCAATCTGATCGTCCACGACCGTCAGCATCTCTCCATGTCGGGCCCGCTCCAGGAGCTTGGTGACGAAACTCTTGCCATGGGCGCCGTAGGTCCACTCCAACCTGACGATGCAGTGAGCGCAACGGCTCTCGTCCAGGTAGCGCTCGCCTGCGAGTTTGCTTCGCCCGTATTCGTTGAGCGGGTTGGGCGTGTCGCTCTCGCGATACGGTCGATCCAGCGTGCCATCGAAAACGAAGTCCGTGCTGAAATGCAGGACCCATTTGCCGCTCTGGCGCGCCAGCGCGCCCAAGTTGCCCACTGCTTCGGCATTGACCCGATGCGCCAGTTCCGCCTCGGTTTCGGCGCCGTCGACATTCGTGTAAGCGGCGCAGTTGAGCACCGCGTCGGCGGGACCGATAGCCTCTCGAAGCTGTCGGTCATCCGTGACGTCGAACTCAGGCAGGTCGTACGTCCTGACCGTCAGGCCTTTCGCGGCACAGGCAGCCGCCAGGTCGGTCCCGAGCATCCCCCGGCCGCCGAGAATCGCGACGACGGGCCTACCCATCCTGGCGCGCCCAATCATAGGGAATGTCGTTGTCGTGCGGATGCGTGCGGAACTCATCCGGCTCGGCGTAGTTGTACGGCTCAGAGACAACGTTCACGATGATTGCCTCCGTCGTACCGACGCACATCCACCCATGCTGTACTCCGGTCGGGATGCGCACCAGACCGGGAGAGTGTTCCCCAAGATAGAACTCATGCACCACGCCGCGCGTCGGCGAATCCTCCCTGCCGTCGTAAAGTCCGACCTTGACCGTCCCGCGCACGACGTAGAAATGGTCCGTCTGCCTGGCATGATAGTGCCACGCTTTGACCACACCGGGATAGGTCGTCGTGAAGTAGACCTGGCCGAACTTCTCGAACCACGGATCATCGACCCGCATGATTTCGCCGAGCCGGCCGCGTTCGTCGGGCATGACCCGGCCGCGACGAAGCCCGAAGCCCTCGATAAGCCCGCCAGAGCTGCGAACGAAAAGACCGTCGCCGACGCGCACGGCCTTCAACAGTACGGTTTGCTTCTTCATTTCGGAGGTTCCTTCGTGACCAATTCCGTCGCCTTGGTGAGCGACTCGAACGTTCCGGCGTCCGTCCACCAGCCTTCGAGCGCATCATAAGCCAGTTGTCCTTTGGCGATGTAAGCATTATTGACATCGGTGATTTCCAGCTCGCCGCGCGCCGACGGCTTGAGAGTGCGGATGATGTCGAAGACGGAGCCGTCATAGAAATACACGCCGATGATCGCGTAGTCCGACTTGGGCTGCCGGGGCTTCTCCTCGATGCCAATCACCATCCCGTCACGAATCTCTGCGACGCCGAACCGCGTCGGATCGGGCACTTGCTTGAGCAGCAGGCGAGCGCCCTGCTGCTGCGCGAGAAACCTCTCGGCGTGACCTTTCAGCGAGCCCTGGAAGATGTTGTCGCCGAGGATGACAGCCAGCGGTTGACCGCTGGCGAAGTTCTCGGCCAGACCCAGCGCCTGGGCGATCCCGCCGGCCTCGTCCTGGACCTTGTACGTGAACCGGCATCCGAACTCCCGGCCGGACCCCAGCAGGCCGACGACGTCGCCCATGTGCTCGACGCCGGTAACGATGAGGATCTCCTGGATGCCGATGCCGGTGAGTTTCTCGATCGGGTAGTAGATCATCGGCTTGCGCCCGACCGCCAGCAAGTGCTTGTTCGTCACCTTCGTCAGCGGCCGAAGGCGCGACCCGGTCCCACCAGCGAGAACGATTCCGCGCATGTGCATGGCAATCTCCCATTCTGTCCTAGCGACTGGGCGGATTCTAAGCCCTCTGGCCCGCCACGTCAACCAAGCCCCCGAGCCGACCGGGCGGAATCGATGCTGCACCCACGCGAACCGTCGCCGCCGCCAGGACCAGGCAGCCGCTGAAAGTGGTTGACAGCCGCTTCAGGAAGGCATTATAATGCCATGACTTAGAAACGGCCGGGAGTGTAGCTCAGTCGGCAGAGCAACGCACTTTTAATGCGTAGGTCCTGGGTTCGAGTCCCAGCACTCTCATTTCCCTCCAAGCCACCCCTGAGAAAGTCCGAATAAAAGCGCAATTTTCCTTTGATTTTTCCACGTTCGTCGCTATACTCGTGGCCAACAATCGGAGGAGGGTCAAAGTGTGCCGTCGAGTCTCTCAGGCATGGCGCATGGCGAACCTCACTGTATCGCAAGGACGCTCGGCAATCGAACCCGCCGTGGGGGCGTTTGATCCCGACCAGCGTCCTGATGTACGAGTTAGGTTTTGTCCAGGGCTATGGACAGGAGGGCATGACCATGAGAGGGTCGACACAATCTCGTTCATTTCGCACGTTTTTCATGATTTCTTTGCTGCTTCCGGTCTGGGCGGCGCCGCAGGTATCGGCGGCGCAGGACGGCACCTGCGACTGGCAGCGTGGTGACCTGCACAAGATGCACTGGCCCCAATTGCCCGATCTGGGCGCGAGCGGCGTCGGCGTCAATTTGTCCGGGGTCGCCGCGGCCGACGACTTTCGCTGCTCGGCCACCGGGCCGGTGCAGAACATTCACCTCTGGGGCTCGTTCCTGGATAACGTCCTGCCCGAGAACGGTCCGGCCGACCTAACGGTGGAGTTGTCCCTCTACGCCGACGTGCCAGGTGACGAGAAGACGCCCAGTCAGCCCGGAGAGCTCCTCTGGAATCAGACGTTCGCACCCGGGCAGTACACCGTGCGCGCCGTGCACGACGGACCCGGGACCTGGTACGAGCCCACGACAGCCGAATACCATGCCGAGAATCGCGTGCAAACGTTTCAATACAACTTCTGCGCCGACACACCGTTTGTCCAGCGCGAAGGCGCCGTGTACTGGCTCAGTGTGAACGTGCCTGACGTCGATACCGAGAGCAGTTTCGCGTGGATGTCGACGGGCCGGCAACGGCGCTGGAACGAGGCAGCCGTCTACCTTCCCGAGGACAGCGAGGACTGGCTGCCACTCGCTTACGTCGAAGAACATCCCTGGGCCGACCAGGCCCTCGACCTGGCATTCGCGGTCACGAATGACGAAGGTACCGTATCCGACCACGACCTGGGCGATGCACCCGACAGCTCGAACAGCCTGGCCGCCGCCGACACGCCGGCATATACGAACGGCGTCATCGGCAACTACCCGACGGTGTATCAGGCAGGCTCTCCACCGTACGGACCGCTGCACCTGTCGCCGCGAGACGCATTCTACCTGGGTCGATGGGTGAGTCTCGAGAATGAAGCCGATCTCGGTCCGGACGAGGATATCGCCAACAACCTCGGTCCGGCCAGCGGCGCAGCGAATGGCGACGGCGCCGACGACAGCCTCCAGTATCCGGTCATCATGCCGTCGTGCGAGCAGGTGACCCTGAGCTATACGCTCACCGCCACCAGCAGCCTGGCAGGACGCGTCTACCTGAACGTCTGGTGCGACTGGAACCGTGACGGCGACTGGAACGATACGATCGAATGTCCTGACGGCAAGAAGGTCTGTGAGTGGGCGGTGCAGGACGACCGGCCTTTCATTCCCGAAATCGGGACCTTTACCCTCAAGACCCCCGCGTTCGCCTGCTGGCATCCGGAAACGGACGGCGCACCGACTCCTCTGTGGGTCCGCATCACGCTGTCGGAGCGCCCTTGGGCGGGAGATCCCGGCGCGGGAGGGTCCGGCCCGGCGGGTGGCTATCAGTACGGCGAAACCGAGGACTACCTCATTGAGCCCAGAAACGAGCGTGAGCCGGCAGTCTACGACTGGGGCGACGCTCCCGACGAGCCCAACGCGGCCGGCTACCCTACCCTGGCGGTTCACGATGGCGCGAGCCACGTCCTCGGCGGGCCTTGGTTCGGCACCGCTCTCGATAAACCCGATGCCGAGGCCGACGGCCAGCCACACCCCGCGGCGTTGGGTGACAATGGAAGTGCCAACAGCGACGAGAACGGCGTGTCGATTCCACCTCTGGTCTTGGGCGAGCCGGTCTCGATCACGTTGAGGATCGGCGGAGGCGGCGGAGTCGTCCAAGGCTGGATCGATTTCGATGGCGACCTCACCTGGCAAAGCGACGAGCAGATCGTGGACGCCTTCCTGCCGGACGGCGTTCACAGCGTTCCGTTCGACATGCCGTCGCGGGCGGTGACGGGACACACGTTTGCCAGACTGCGCATCAGCACCGCCGGCGGCCTCGATCCGAACGGTGCCGCGCCCGATGGGGAGGTGGAAGACCACGAGGTGTGGATTCGCCCACCGGCGCCGTGGGACGCGAAATGGTGCCAGTGGCCGGACATGACGCCGGGAGGCATCGACATTCGTGTCGATGGCAATAACGCGGAGCCGCGTGTCCTGGCGGATGATTACGTCTGCACCAGCCAGGATCGGCTGACCCTGATCCGCCTGTGGGGCTCGTGGAAGAACGGGCAGCGCGGCCAGATCAAGAGGATTCACGTGAGTATTCACCCGGACGATCCGGCCGGTTCGGCGGGTCCGGATAGCAGCAACCCGTTCTCGAAACCGGCTCCGGAGACCCTGTGGGATAAAGTGTTCTTTACGGGTCAGTTCGACGAAACGCTATACTACGCTGCGCGCGTCGCGGGCCAGTGGTGGTGGGACGTCAGTTCCGGCGATCTCATCGGCGCTGCCGACCACAACCTCTGGCAGCTCGACCTCAAGGTGGACCCGAGCGAAGCGTTTCTCCAGGAGGGCTCACCCGAAGAGCCACGGGTCTACTGGCTGGCCGTTGCAGTGGAGACGACCGAGGGCCAGTTCGGCTGGCGCGTGCGCCGTTGGCCCGACCACTCTCTGGATGACGCGACGATGGACATCGGCAGCAGCTCCCGGCGCCCGTGGCAGGAACTGCGGTATCCGGAGGGCCACCCGGCTTGCGATCTCGAGATGAACTCCGTCGATCTGGCGTTCTGCCTGCTGTTCACGCCGGACCCACCCGACCAAGTCACGTCACGTCCAGCTTCAGTCACGTACTGCCCGGCGGTGGAGACCCAATGCCCGGCAACGGAAACGCAGTGTCCGGCCGTTACGACGCTGTGCCCAACCGTGGCGACCACGTGTCCGGCGGTGGTGACGCAGTGCCCGGCCGTCACGACGCTATGCCCGTCGGGCCAGACCTCCTGCCCGAGCACCGTAACGCAATGTCCGCCGGTGGAGACCCGCTGTCCGGCGACGGCGACCCAGTGCCCGACGATGACGACCCAGTGCCCGGCGGTGTCAACGCAATGTCCGGCGGGAGTGACGCAGTGTCCGGCCCTGCACACCGCATGTCCGCCAAGTGAAACAAGCTGCCCGACGACGGCGACGAAATGCCCGGTCTTCGAGACGCAGTGCCCGGCAACCGCTACGCAGTGTCCGGCGATGAAGACGGAGTGCCCGGCGGTCGCGACTCAATGTCCCGCCGGGGTAACCCAGTGTCCGCCGATGCAGACTCAATGCCCGCCGACGCCGACCGAATGCCCGGTCGTGGTGACCCAGTGCCCGGTTACGGAGACCCGATGTCCGGCAACTTCTACCGCCTGTCCGCCGATCCACACGGAGTGTCCAGCGGTTTCCACGCAGTGCCCGATGACCGTGACCCAATGCCCGATCACGTGCCAATCGGTCTCGGATGGGACGGTGTTGCAGAGAGCCGTGCCGGCGATTTCGGCCGCACCTTGCCCTGTCGTCGAAGCCAAGTGCCCCACGGTCGCGGAGTACGTCACGATCGCAGCCGCCCGGTAGCTGATGGAGCGACGTACCGGCAAGGGGTCCCGATGCACCGCGACGGACCTCCGGAAACGGGCCCACGGGTGGGTTGAGGGACGGCCGGGGGCGTGGTGTTGCGCCCGTTTCATGTTGCCGATTTGCGGGAACCCAGGGATAATCTGCCTGTGCACGACCCTGAAGAAAGGCCAATCGAGTCTCTGTGTCCCTCAGGGCAGCCCAGCGTTGAAGGGGCTGCTCCCGTCGCCTTCGGCGCGGTCATCGCGGTGCTGGCTTGTCTTATGGCTGCCTGGATTGCGGCCGGATCGATCGGGCTGCTGGCACATCCTCTCCGGCGCGCGCTGACGCTCGTGGCGCTGGGCGCAGCCTTGCTGGCGCCAGGGATCTGTCCGTCGCGGTGCTGGCCGCGGACGGCACTGACCCCGCTGGTCGCCGGCGTCGCCGCGTATCTGGTTTTTCTCGCGGCACCCACCGCCAATATCATGGCGCCGGCGCTCGTTCTGGCGTTTCTGTCGCTCATGGCGAAGGAACAGAACAGGGACGCTTTGCAGGCGGCCGCGGTGGCGGTAGCTGTCCTGGGCTTGTACCACTTCGGTCGGACCTCCATCCCCTGGATGTGGCTGGCGGCCGACCGTGCCGGTCAGGGCTTCGGTGGGCTTGTGGGCGTGGCGATAGGGCGCCGCATGTACTTGGGTGCAACCTTCGCGGGTCTGGACTGCCTCATCGTTATGGCCGTTCTGTGGGCTTTGTACGCACGGTCTACCAGTCTACCACGAGCAGCGCGGTCGGCGTACGGATTCGCGGCCATCCTCGTCGGCCATGTGCTCTATCTGATCGTTCTGTCACATATCCCCCACCTGGAAACCACCCTGGCTCAGGGCTCGGGCCCCTCGTTCCTGGCTGGGCTCCTGCGCCAGGCGGTGCCGTGGAATGTCCCGGTCCTGGCTTGCACCATCCAACTGGTGATTGCCGCCGCCATGCTCCGCTGGTCGCGGTGGAGCTTTCTCGTGGAGATCGAACAGACCGGTAGACCCGTTGCCTGGGCCGCGGCGCGATTGGCGCTGGGAGCCGCCGCGCTGGCGATGGCCCTGCTGCTGCCGGTGACGACCGCGTTCCACCCCAGGCCCTTGACCCTTGAGGGAAAGAAGATCGTCTTTTACGAAAAAGGCTTTCTGAACTGGCTCAAGCCGACGCATGACATGTACGGCCGTCTGGCGAGCGGCATGTACGGGATGCTGCCTGCGTTCGTCGAGAGCCTTGGCGCACGGTGCGTCGTCTCACCCGATCTGTCGGATGCCGACCTGAACGACGCCGACGCGCTGGTGCTCATCTTCCCCGACGAACCCTGGTCCGACGACCAACTCGATCGCATCCACAGCTTCGTTCGGCAAGGCGGCTCACTCCTGGTCCTGGGCGAGCACACCACGGTCGACGCCAACGGCAGCAACCGCTTCAACGAGGTGCTGGCTCCAACCGCGATGCGCGTGCGGTTCGACTCGGCCACCTTTGCCGTCGGTGGCTGGCTGCACTCGTACGAGCCTCTCCAACATCCTGCCACGGCCGGAATCGACGACGATCGCAACGAGTTCGGAGTCGTCATCGGCGCGTCGGTCCAGGCCGATTGGCCCGCGCGCCCCTTGCTGGTGGGACGTTGGGGCTGGGCCGATCACGGTGACGAAGCCAGCGACCGAGCGTTGATGGGAAACAGCCGTTACGACACTCCGGAGAAGCTCGGGGACATCGTGCTGGCCGCGGAGCAACCCTTTGGCAAAGGCCGTGTCGTCGTCTTTGGCGACACGTCGAGCCTGTCCAACGGCATCAACGTCTCCTCGCACGTCTTCACCTCACGACTCTTCGCCTATCTGGCCGGTCGACGAAATGCGCATCCGGCCTGGCGCCAGTTCGTTGGAATCGTGGTCGGCGCGTTTCTGATCGTGCTGCTGTGCAGACGCTCGAGCCCATGGCGGACGGCTTTGGTCGCCGTCGGCCTGAGCGTATCCCTGATGCTGTGCCTGGCGGCTGTTCCGACGACAGCGGACTTGCTGCCCGACGGACGGATCACAGCGCCGAACAACCTGGCATACCTCGACGCCTCGGGGCTCTCGGCCTATAGCGGCGAATCATGGCGTCCCGACGGCACTGGCGGCCTGGCTCTGACGCTCATGCGAAATGGCTATATGCCACTTTCGCTGGCCGAATTGACGCCACCGAGACTGCAACGCGCGGGCCTGCTGATCTGCGGCGCACGCTCACGCGGGTTCTCCGCGAACGAGGTCGAGACCGTCGAGCAATTCGTCGAGCGCGGCGGCCTCCTCGTCCTGACCATCGGATACGATCGGGCAAGTGCGAGCCAATCGCTACTGAGACGGTTCGGGTCTGGGATCGGAGCCGACGACGGCACCGAACCCGCACCGCTGGGGCACTTCAAGTCGCCGTACCTTGAGGCAGAGGGCCAACGCGTCTACGTCCGCTTCCACGCCGCCTGGCCGGTTCGGTGCGACGACCCGAACGCACGAGTGATCGCCTACGGACGCGACAACCAGCCCGTCGTCGTGCTGCGTCGCGTCGGGAGCGGCAAGGTCGTCCTCATCGGCGACACTTTCTTCGCGACGAACCAAAACCTGGAGCTTGAGGACGGAACGCCTTTCGAGGGTCTGCGAGAAAACGCCGACTTTTGGCGCTGGCTGATTGCGCTGTTGCGTGACGAGCAGGTGTGGATTCCACCGGCGTTGCAGAGCGCGCCGCCAAACGACGCCGCGCAGGAGGTGTCGCGATGAAGCGTGCGTGGGTCGGCCTGGCGTTGCTGAGTGCCTCGTGGCTTTTCGGGCTCGGTTACTACCACGACCCGAACTGGCCCGTGTGGGCTGTGCTCGTTCTGGCCGGCACAGGGCTTCTGACCGGCGCAACCGTCTATACACCTACGCGTATCGAATCGGTCATAGCCGCGGCCATGCTGGTCCCGGCAGTGATGGTCGCTCCCTGGCCGTATCGTGCGGGCGCGATCCTGGTACTCACAGGCCTGCTGTTGGCCGCGGCACCGGTCCCCAGGACCTGGCCTCGCAGGCTCGGTGTTGCAGCCATGACCTCAGGCGCCATACTGGCCGCTCAGGCGTTGACGCTGCTGGCCTACCAGACGCTCACGGCGCGATCTCACGAACTGCCCGGTTTCCTTGCTCACCTGGTCTATCGCGTCGCGAGGCTCCTGGGTATGGACGCTGCCCTTGACGGCAACACGATCGCGCTGGGCTCGATTCGTCGCGTCCATCAACTCGGCGCCACCTGGGAGCTGCTGCTGGACCCGACGACGGTGGCGTTCGTCGCCGGCGGCGCCGCCATGTTCTGTCTCGTTACGCTCGCGCATGAGTCACGATCCAGACGGATAGCACGCGCGCTGGCGTCGGCGTTTGGCCTCGCAATCCTGGTCGCACTGTGGTTGCCTGTGCGTGCAGGCCTGCTGCTGGCCATCTACATGCACCGCGCCCTGCGGACCGCATACGACGCTCCCCTGGTCCTGATGAACCAGTTCTGGAACCCGTGGGTCAACCTCGCGTTGCTGGCCGGTCCGGTCCTGCTGGCGCTGCGATGTTTTCGCGCCGGCTCGGTTCCTCCGCGTAAACAGACGCAGGCGACGAGCCTCAGCCCTCTGGTGCGCGCGATCTCTGCCACGTTGGCGTGTGCAGGATCGTTGCTTCTCGCGACCGGGCTGCTCTGGGAACCTTCGGGCCCTTCCAAAGAGGGGCGTGTCTGGGTGGACGAGCATCGCTCGAACTGGGAGCGGACCGACCGGCCTTACGACCCCAACTGGTACGGGCAGGAATCCGGATACAACTATGCCTGTATCTACGACTACTGCTCGCGCTTCTACGAGATGGACAGGCTCACCCAGCCCATCGACGCCGAGACGCTGACCGAGTGCGACGTGCTCGTGGTCAAGGTCCCGACCGTGCGATACGACACCCAGGAAATCGCGCACATCGAGCGATTCGTCGAGCACGGCGGCGGGCTGCTCCTGATCGGCGAGCACACCAATGTGTTCAACTCGGGGACCTATCTCAACGATATGGCTGCATGTTTCGGCTTTCGCTTTCGCTACGACTGCCTGTTCGATATCGACGACGTCTTCAACCAAGTCTATCGCCCACCACTCGCGGCGCATCCCACCGTACAGCACATGCCGCCGCTGGACTTCGCGGTCTCATGCTCGATCGCTCTGGGAACGAGCAAGGGTCGTGCGGCGATTCAAGCGACGGGACTGCGGAGCATGCCGGCCGATTATCACGTGAGCAACTACTATCCTCAGGTCGAAGACCGCGCCGAATCGCGTTACGGCGCATTCATCCAACTCTGGACCACCTCGCGCGGCGCCGGTCGCGTGGCCGCGTTTACCGACTCGACGATCTTCTCGAATTTCTCCGTCTTCGAGCCTGGGAAAGCCGAGTTGATGCTGGGCATGCTCGCATGGCTCAACCACCGCAGCCCTGCGTCCGACACGCGACCATTTCTCATGGGATTGGGCGCCGCGCTCATTCTCCTGGCCTTGCTGCTGGCCTCGAAATGGACCGGCGGCCTGCTCGTCTTGTTCAGCGCCGCGACGCTCGGACTCAGCGCCGCCACTCTGACCGTCCACGGGTTGCATCGTGCTTCGATGCCTGCGCCCAAACCCAAACGTCCCTTCACGCACGTAGTCATCGACCGAACCGTCTGTGACGCTCCCTTATCCAAGAGCGGGTTCATCGCGGGCCGGCCCGACGGCTTCGGTATCTTCGAGCGGTGGATCCTGCGACTGGGGTACTTCACCTCGCGCCGAGAAGCCGACGACGCCTTCACCGGCGACGCCTTGATCTTCCTGCATCCGAATCACGAAGTCTCGGCGGACTTTCGCAAGCGACTGGCCGACTACGTCGCGGCCGGCGGCAAGGTGCTGGTTCTCGATTCGCCCGCCAACGCTTTCTCGACCGCCAACGCCTTGCTTGGCGCCTTCGGCCTGAGCGTGTCGCGCGAGACTCGCCTGGCGGGCCCGCTGGAAACACCCGTCGGCTGGCCTGCCACCGTCTCGGCCGACGCGGCCTGCGAAATCGAAGGCGGGCGGCCCCTGGTTCACATCAACGGCCGCCCGGTGGCCGCGACCGCGCGATTCGGGGATGGAAGCGTTACCGTGGTCGGATTCGGGTCCCGTTTTGTCGACACCAACATGGGCGGGACCGGCGACGTGCTGCCGGACCCGCAGTTGCGCCAGGTCTACGAACTGCAATTCCAGATGCTCCGGACCATCATTTTGCCCTCCTGGTGAGTGACAAGGCGATTTCCCGCCGCGTTCGGATATTGACTCGTGGGCTGTCAGTATGTTAAGCTGAACAAGGCTGGTAAAGGTCTGGCCAGCTCCCGGCGGTGGCGGCGCGAAGTGTTTCTGCCCATACAGACGACGTAAGAGAGAAGAAGGTGCCGAGATTCGTGGACGCATTACGCCGGCTTACCGCCACCATGGTCTGCCTACTCTGCCTGCTGTCGGCCCTGAAGTGGGCCGGGCATGCCCAGGTGACCGCGGCGCAAGCCGGGAAGTCGTTCATCCCCGAAGATCCGGCCTCTGACGACCCGGCGGTCACCAACATCCAGCTCAGCCACCAGCGCGGTTTCTACGATGGACCGTTCGCCGTAGCTATCGCGACGGAGACCGCCGGCGCCACGATCGTCTATACCCTCGACGGCAGCACGCCGGCGCCGGGGCGAGGCACGATCTACGCCGGACCGATCCCGATATCCAGGACGACCTGCCTCCGCGCCATGGCGTTCAAAGAAGACTGCCAACCCACGAAAGTGGACACCCACACATATATCTTCCCCGACGACGTCATGCGCCAAGCCACGAATCCCGCCACCGGCGCTCAGGTGACGCCGTCCGGCTATCCGAGTATATGGCCTGGCGGGTCGTATTCCGGCAGCGTACTCGCCGACTACCAGGTCGATCTGGAGATCGTCGACCACGCGGCGCCGAGTAACCGGCTCGAACCGGCCGATCTTGAAGCCGTCCCCACCATCTCGCTGGCGTTCTACCGGGACGATCTGTTCGGCGCAGAGGGGATATATGTCAACGAGGACCTGACCTATCGCGTCTCCGAAGCGCCCGAGAAGGTGTGCTCGTTCGAGTACATCGACCCGAATACCGGCCGGTCCGCGCAGGCCAACTGCGCCCTGGCCATGGCCGGCGGCGTCACCGGTGGCGGGACGAGCCTTCAGCGGTGGAAGTCCTTCAAGCTCTCGCTGCGGCCCCGATTCAAGACCCAGACCGACGACGGCACACCGACCGGCGGACCGGCCAAGCTCGACTTTGGGCTCTTTCCCGACTCTCCCGTCGAGCGCTTCAATACCGTCGTCCTCGACGCGGTGCTTAACCACTCCTGGCTGCACCCGGGCGGCGATCAGCGCAACACCGCCACCTACATCCAGGACCAATACGTCGCCGACTTGCACAACGCCACCGGCGGACACTCGCCGCACGGCGGTTACGCCCACCTCTACCTGAACGGGCTGTATTGGGGAATGTACTACGTCCACGAGCGTCCCGACCATGCCTGGGCAGCCCAGATCTTCGGCGGTGACGAGGACGAATACGACGCGATCAAGCACAGCGCGAGCGGTGTCATCAACCACAGCACCGGCGCCAATGCGACCGCCAACTACAACGCCATGCTCAGCGCCGCCAACGCGGTCGCGGCCAACCCCACCGATGTCGCGCGCTACGCGACGCTCTGCGAGCGGCTCGACGTCGATGACTTCATTTCCTACCTCCTGGCCAACTGGTTCTGCGGCAACCACGACTGGCCCAGCAAGAACTGGTATGCGACGCACCGCAACGGTCCCGACGGCAAGTGGCGCTTCCACTCCTGGGACGCCGAGCACACCCTCGAGGGGACCAATAGCGTAGGCGAAAGTCCTTCAGGCCTTCACGACAAGCTGGCGCAGAGCCCCGAATACCGCCTGCGGTTCGCCGACCTCGTGTATCGCGCGTTCTACCATGGCGGTCCGCTCAGCTACCCGGAGGCAGCCAACAGGTTCAAGGCGCGCATGCACCAGATCGACCGAGCCATCGTGGGAGAATCGGCGCGATGGGGTGACAACCGCCAGTCGCGACCTTATACGCGCCAGGATTGGCTGAATACGCAGAACGACAGGCTGGCGAGCTTCTTCCCGAACCGTTCGGACCAGGTGCTGGGCTGGCTGCGCAACGCCGGGCTTTATCCCGACGTCGATGCGCCCGACTTTGTCGTGGACGGGCTCCGCCAGCATGGTGGGCACGTCGCCTCCGGCGCTGCGATCTTGATGTCAGCCAGTGCAGGCACAATCTGGTATACGCTCGACGGGCGCGATCCGCGCGAACCCAGTCTTGCGAGCGGTCCGACCAGCGAACTGGTGCTTGTCCCGGAGACCGCCGCCAAACGGGCGCTGGTCCCAACGGGCCCTCTCGGCAATACCTGGAAAAGCGACGCTGGGTTCGATGATTCCGATTGGATCGGCGGCGCCGGAGGGATCGGCTACGAGCGCAGCTCCGGCTACGAGCCGTTCTTTGCCATCGACGTCGAGAGCCGGATGTACGGCCGCAATACGACGTGCTTTATCCGCATCCCCTTCGTTCTCTCCGCCGGTGACGTCGCGAACGCCGGTGCCCTGAGGCTGAAAGTCCGCTACGACGACGGATTCGTGGCCTATCTCAACGGCGTCGAGATCCAGCGCGCCCTGTTCAATGGAACGCCTTCCTGGAATTCGACGGCAAGCGGGACCCACTCGGACATCGACGCGATCGAGTACGAAACGTTCGACCTCACGCCGCACCTCGGTGCGCTGCGTCAAGGAGGGAACCTCCTGGCGATTCAAGGCTTGAATGAATCCACAACCAGTTCCGATTTCCTGATCTCGGTCGAGTTAGTGATGACCGAAGGAGCAGGCAGCAGCACTCCGACCGGCGTATCCTCCACAGCCTTCCGCTATGTCGCGCCGGTGACATTGGGAGGCAGCGCCCAGGTCAAGGCACGCGTTCTGAGAGGCTCGACCTGGAGTGCGCTGCACGAGGCAACGTTTGCCGTCGGCCCGGTGGCGGAGAGGCTGCGCATCAGCGAGATCATGTACCACCCGATCGAAACGGGTCAGCCTGGCGATCCCAATACCGAGTATATCGAGCTGACCAACGTCGGCGCCGAGACCATCAATCTGAACTTCGTGCGCTTCATCGACGGCATCGACTTCACCTTCCCCAACGTCGAGCTGGCGCCGGCGGACAACGTCCTGGTGGTCAAGGATGTGGATGCCTTCGAGGCCAGATATGGCGGTGGGTTCAACGTGGCCGGCCAATACGCCGGCAGTCTGAGCAATGGCGGGGAACGCATCGCGCTGAGCGACGCGGCCGGGCAAGTCATCGCGGACTTCCGGTTCGAGGACGACTGGTACGATCTGACCGACGGCCTGGGTTATTCGCTAACGGTCAGCGACCCCTTCGCAACCGACCCGAGCGCCCTGAGTAGCAAAGATGCATGGCGTGCCAGCGCGCATGCCGGAGGGTCGCCCGGCTTTGCGGAGGAGAACCGATGAACTCGGACCGAAAACGCGTGTAAGGACAGGGAACAGCAGGCTGGGTTTACGCATCCAACGAGACGAAGAGGTGTCATGATCGCTGCAACAGGGAACTGCACCATGATTCGACGCAGGGGTTTCACGCTGATCGAACTACTCGTGGTCATCGCCATCATCGCCGTGCTGATGGCTATTCTCATGCCCGCCTTGAACCGGGTCAAGAAGCAGGCGCGTGCCGCCGCCTGCCTGGCCCAGATCAAGCAGTGGGGCCTGTACTTCTCCATGTACGCCCAGGAGAACAACCAGCGTTTCATGGGCGGACTGGGCGGAGGCGCCGGAGGAAGCAACAACCGTTGGATCAGTGCGCTGGCCGCCTATCACAAGTGGGACATGGACATGTTCTGCTGCCCGAATGCGACCAAGGAGTGGTACGACGAAGCCGGCAACAGTCTCGGAGTCCAAGGGACCTGGCTGGGTTCGACGACCGCCTGGGGCTATTACACGCAGAACAACTGGCCGGTGCCGGTCAAGGGCAGCTATGGCATCAATGGCTATTGCAACAATCCCGCACCCGGTACGGGCATTCCTCACGGACGTTCGGCAGCGGAGCACTGGCGCGGCCCCGACGTGCGTGGCGCCGCCTATGTTCCTGTGTTCCTCGACGCGCTGCGCTATAACGGCTGGCCGCTCGCGACGGACGTCCCGCCGCCGACGGATAGCGTGAATTGGTCCAGCAGCGATAACGACCAAATGGGGCGTTACTGTGTGAATCGTCACGACGGGTTCGGCACGGCGTTGTTCCTGGACTTCTCGGCGCGCCGGGTCGGACTGAAAGAGCCTTGGACGCTGAAGTGGCACAAGTCGTATAACACGACCGGCAGCTATACCTCGGCCGGCGGGATGCTGCCGGAGAAGTGGCCGCAATGGCTGAGGAACTTCAAGGATTTCTGATACGTTGTCGCGCGCCGTGGCAGGAAGGTGGTTCTTGATCGACTTCGAAACAGCAGGCTCGATGCTGGGCCGCAGGCGAATTCGGACCGCATGTATCACTTGGCTGGCGGTAAGTCTTGCTCTGGCGAATCGGGGGCTTGCCACGGCGCTGGACGACTACGTCGCGACGCCCGATTCACACTACACCTTCAGCCTGGTCGGGTCCTCACAATTCGACGGCTCCACCTACACGACAGGCTACGTGCTGGACCTGACCAGCCAGGCCTGGCGGACGCAGACCGAAGTCGATCAACCCCTCTGGCACCATTGGCTGACGGTCATCGTGCCTGAACACTACCTCTTTGCCCCTCCCGTCAAAGACACAGCGCTGCTGCTGATCGAAGGTGGCGATACTGCCGATCCCCCTATTGCCTTCGATCTACAACTGCGTCAACTATCGGCCGCGACACGAACGGTGGTCGTGCGCGTCTCGGCGGTGCCCAACCAGCCTATGCTGTTCACGGACGAAGCCAGTCCGCGCAGTGAGGACGAGATCATTGCCTACTCGTGGAACAAGTACTTCGCGACCGGCGACCCGACCTGGATCGTGCAATTGCCGATGGTCAAGGCGGTCGTGCGCGCCATGGACGCGACCAAGAGCTTCGTAGGCGGCACGAATGGCTATGGGATCAACCGGTTCGTCCTGGTGGGCGGGTCCAAGCGGGGCTGGACTGCCTGGCTGACCGCCGCGGTCGATCCGCGCATCCGCGCCATTTGCCCGATCGTCAGCGATTTGCTCAACATGCCAGTTTCCTTCGCGCACCACTGGGCGTCGTACGGCTTCTGGGCGGAGGCCTTGAGCCCCTACGAGGAACTCGGCATCTTCGACCGCCTGGGAACGGACGAAGGCACCAAGCTGCTCCAGATCGTCGATCCCTACGCCTACCGGGACCGGCTGACCATGCCCAAGTTCATTATCAACGCCGCCGGCGACGATTTCTTCGTCTCCGACTCAGCCCGCTTCTACATCAACGATCTGGCCGGCGAGACGTACCTGCGCCACGTGCCCAACACCGACCACTACCTGACGGGAGCCTACGATCAGATCGTCAACTGCACGATACCGTACTACGACGCGGTCCTGAACAGCTACCAGCGTCCCCGTTTCTCCTGGACGATCCAAGCCGATGGCTCGATCCGGGTCGAGATGGTCGATCCGCCCAAATCGGTCACGCTCTGGCAGGCAACCAACCCGAGCACGAGAGACTTCCGCCTGACCACCATCGGCGCCGCCTGGACAGGCTCTGCCCTGTCGAACCTGGGAGACGGGGTCTATGTGGGCCAAGTGCCAGCGCCAAGCGCCGGCTGGACGGCGTTCTTCGTGGAGCTGGTCTATAGCAATCCCTTCTCGCAGCAATACTCGCCCAACGGGGACTTCGACTACCACTTCACGACCGAGATGCAGGTCCTGCCGAAGGCAATGCCTTTCCCCGAGGTCATGCTGGCGCCAGTTCACCGGTTCTGGTCGTCACAGGGCGGACGGCACTTCTACACGATCAGCCCGTACGAGAAGAGCTTCGTCCAGAGCCGCTACCCCGACTACTGGGCCTACGAGACCGTGGGCTACTATGCGTACCTCAGCGAATGCGACTGGGGGTTGCGCCCGGTGTACCGCTTCTGGTCCGACCGCTACACCGCCCATTTCTACACGATTGACGAGAGTGAACGCGATTACGTGCTGGCGACCTACCCCGGCATCTGGACCTACGAAGGCGCGGTGTTCTACGCCTATCCGGAGGGTCAACAGCCGGACGGGACAAGACCGGTATATCGTTTCTGGTCTCCCGTTCTGGGCTGCCATTTCTACACCATCGACGACGCGGAGAGGGACTACGTGCTGGCGACCTGGCCGGACACGTGGACCTACGAGGGGATCGCCTGGTACGCCTACGACGCTGCGGAGTAGCGTACGCGTCTGCATGAGAGAACTGGAAAAAAACTCGTTCGCCGCGTCACATCGGGCGAACACGCCAGACTTATGTATGACGAGAGATGTGTGACCTGACTGACTACGCCGAATTGGTCAAGAAGGCGCAGCTCGGCGATCGCGGCAGTCTCGATCGCCTGGCTGAAGCGGCAAGGGTCCGCCTGCACGAGTACGTGTTCCGCCTGACTCTCGACGAAGACCTGACCGGCGACATTCTACAGGAGTCGATCTTGGAGATGCTCAGGATATTCGGGAAGCTCCGCCGGGCCGAGAAGTTCTGGCCCTGGCTCTGTGGCATCGCGTTCAACAAGGTCCGCAATCACTATGGCAAGAGCTGGCGCCGCAAGACCCGCGCCTTCTCCGAGACCGGTTACGAGCCTGAGAAGCAGTCCCGCGACGACACGCTGGCGGAGGTGGTCACCGACGAGCTCAAGCACATCGTCCTGCGTTCGGTCGAGCAACTGTCGCCTTCGCACCGCGCGGTTCTGACCATGCGGTGCTACGATCATCTGTCCTACGCCGAGATCGCCCGATTGGTCGGCTGCTCGGAGATCGGCGCCCGCGCCCTGTTCTGCCGTGCCAAGAAGTCTCTGGCCCGCCGTCTGGCGGACTATGGGCTGGGCAAGGGCTCGCTCGTTCTGGCTTTGGTCGTCTTTGGCAAGGTCACGGCGGCCAACGAAGCAACCGCTGCCCAGGTCGCGGTTAGCGCTGCCACCCTGGAAGCCGGGCCACTGGCGGCTCTGCTGGCAGCGGCCGGGGGAAAGACGGGACTGATCGTACTGGCGACCGCAGGCACACTGGCGGTGGGAATCCCGGCATCCATCGGGACCGACCGGGAGAGAGCCGCTTCCGCGCCGGCTGCGGCGTCGAGCCGGACCAACGTCCTGCCGGCGCCTCCCTGGCAATCGCAGTCGTCGGCTCAACAAGAATGTTGGTACTATTTCCCGTCCGGCGGCAGCGATCCGGTCATGATGCGCCTGGTGGAATCGGGTCCGGCGGGCGAGAATCCCGCGTGTCGCGTCCTGCAGAATCAGTATGCCAACTACCTGTACGATGCGCGGGGCGCCACCGTCCACATCACCAACCATCGCATCTGGAAACCCGACTTGTCGGTGATGCGCCTGCCGACGGATCCACCGGCTTTCAGCGATTTCCTGTCGCAGGTCGAAGGACACACGACCGATATCGAGCCGATAACGAGCGACCGAAGAGGATTGCTGGTCATCGCCAAGCAGCAGCGCGATCGAGACAGGCCTCTCTGGCATGTCGAGCGGCATCTGAACGTCCTCAACGAGGAGTATTTCCTGTTCAGTTGGCCCGACAGCGTGCGAATGATCGACGAGCGTGACGCGATGCACCAGCAGGGCTGGGCCTACTTTGAGATCGCCGGCCAGGTCGCCGGTCGTATCGTATCCGGCGCGGGACGGCTGCCACTGGTCTATGCCGCGATCCGCGGGCACTATCCGTGGCTGAAACTCAGCGTTGGCGGGCGACCTGCGTTCGTGGATACTCCCGCAGGCGCCCGCATCTATGATGATGCCGGCCGTATCTCAGCCCGGCTGGCGCCCGGAAGCTTCTTCGCGGGACTGCCTCGACCCTGGATGGGCCTGCACACGCTCGATACGGTTCGACGGGACGCCGCCGAGCAGCGTCTGCGTTTCGACACCGCCTATGATCGTGACACCGGTCATGGGACCGTTACTGTCTACGCCGAGGGCTTCAGACTGGTCTACACGGTGAATGTGGCCAGGGACGTCGTCGAGGCTATCACGCTGCTGCCGACAACCGGCGACGAGTTCGATCCCTTGGGCGAGCTGCGCTTCACTTATTACCAGGACGCGCCGGAGTTCTCGGAGGTCTTCACCGCTCCACCCAACATCAGATCGGGCTCGAGCGCCCAGCCGGCAGACGGCATCCTCTGGTTGAAACGGCTGGCGGAACGTCGATAAGAGTGAACAAACCCGTGCTCCCGACGCTGAGAGAAAGGGGCGCCAAGAAATGAGAAAGAAGAAACAGGCCAAGCTGGCAAACGCGCTGGCGGCTTTCGCGCTGGTCCTGACGACCACCACCGTTGTCGCCGGCACGGTCCTCTATGTGGACCTGCGTGCGCCGTTCGGCACCACCGACCATCGGCGGTGGGAGACCGCATACAACACCCTGCAGGAGGCAGTGCAGGACGCCTTCGAAGGCGACGAGATCCGCGTAGCACAAGGTGTGTACATGCCTGACAGATACGCTGCGCCGGCTGGTCGTTCCGGCGAATCCTACGGTATCACCGTGAGCGGCTCGCGCAGTGCCAATTTCTCCCTGCGCTCGGGCGTGGTGATGAAGGGAGGTTACGCCGGGCTCGGGGCACCCGATCCGAACGCGCGTGATATCGAGGCTTATCCGAGCATTCTCAGCGGCGATCTGCTGGGCAACGATCCGAACCTGACGGACCTGGAATGGCAGACACTGGCCGACTTCACGGAACCGACGTTCCTCGACGACAACAGCTATACGGTGGTCACGCTCTTGAGCGCGTCGGAAGACACCCTGCTGGACGGCTTCACCGTAACCGGTGCGTATGGTGAGAGAGGTCGGGGTGCCTACGAAGCCGGCGGCTTCATCGTCCCGGCGATGGGTGGCCGCTCCGCCGGAGCGGGCGGCGCCGTGTGGATCAATGGTGGCCGACCCGCAGTGAGTCGCTGCACCTTCACTCGCAACATTACCCGCTCCCAGAGCGAGGAGACGTGTGGAGGCCCGGCACTGGTGTGTGCGTATAGCCAGGCAACCATCCACGAGTGCTCCTTCATCGAAAACATCGCCTTCGGGGACGGAATCATCAGTACAGGCGGCGCCGTCCTGAACGTTGAGTCCGAGCCGAATCTGATCGACTGCGCATTCACCCGGAACGTGGCCACCGGACAGAATAGCCAGTACGTCGGCGGCGCGATCGCGAATTTCCAGAGCAATCCGGTGCTGGTCGGTTGTTCGTTCGTAGGAAACAGCGCCTTCGGTCCCGAGGACGCCACAGTCTTCATGGCCGGCGGCGCCGTCTTCAATGACACGATCAGCAATGCCATCCTGGGCAATTGCAGATTTGAGTCTAACTCGGCTCTGCTCGGCGGGGGGATGTACAACGCAGTGGCCAGCCGTCCGACGCTGACAGACTGCGTTTTCTTATGGAACTGGACGCTCCCTTCCGGCCGAGGCGGCGCGCTGTACAATGGCCCGGCCGGGAGCGTCAGTGCGGCCGCGTGCCATTTCGTGCAGAATGGCGCCGCAACAGACGGCGGGGCCGTCTACGAGGAAGGTGAGCCCAATTTCGTCAACTGCATCTTCACTGGAAACACGGCCGAGAGCGGTGCGGCGCTCTACGGCGCACTGTCGGCGACGCTGTCGATAACCAACTGCACGCTCACCGCCAATCATGCCTTCGACAGCGGCGGCGCCTACTATGCTCGTGTCAGCGCTGCGGACTTCGCCAACTGCATTCTCTGGGACAACACGCCGGAGGAAGTAGTGGTCTTTCTCCGCGACGAGGACACCACGATCCGATACTGCGATATCCAGGGAGGCTGGGCCGGCGAGGGCAATATCGACGCAGATCCCCTCTTCCTGGACCCGCTGGGTCCCGACGGCGTCGCCGGCACGATCGACGACGACCTGCGACTGCCGTTAGGGTCTCCCTGCCTGGATGCCGGCGATGATGCCGCGCTGCCGCCGGATGTCTCGACGGACCCGAACGGCGAGCCACGGATCGTCAATAGCGCCGTGGACATGGGAGCCTACGAGTACAACGGCCCGCTCAATTACTACGTCGACGGTGTCAACGGCAGTGATACCAACGGTGGTTGGGCGCCGGAGGTCGCCTTCGCCACGATCCAGAAGGGGATCGACACCGCGCGCAGCGGATACCGGGTCATCGTCCTGCCGGGCGTCTACACCGAGGAGATCAACTTCACCGGCAAGGCGCTTACCGTGATGGGCTCCGGCGGCGCGCCGCTGCTCGAAGCGCCCGACGGCTACGCGGTCTCGTGCTTCATGGCGGAGACACGCGCCAGCGTGCTGAAGAACTTCGTGATTCGCCACAGCGACGTCGGCATCTTCCTGGCCGGGGCCTCTCCGACCATCACCAATGTCACTCTGGTGGACAACAAGTTCGGCATCGCGGCCTATGCGGGATCGAACCCCGATATCAGCAGTTGCATCCTCTGGGGCAATGCCGCCGGTGACCTGTTCGACTGCACCGCCAGATACAGTTGCATCGAGCGACCGGCCCCAGGTGAAGGCAATATCAGTGAAGACCCGTTGTTCGGAGATCCCGCCAACGGCGATTACCATCTGTTCGCGCGGGGTGGACGATACGTCGCCGCGTATGGGCTGTGGTCGCTCGACCCGGTGACGAGTCCGTGCGTGGATGCCGGCGACCCGTCGCTGGACGTGGAGGCCGAACGTTCCCCTCACGGCGGGAGGATCAATATGGGCGCCTTCGGAGGGACACCACAGGCGAGCATGAGCCTTTGCATACCCTGCGTCGGACAATAGGTCGGTGGCGGGGCAATCGCCAGGCGGAGGGTGCGATCGCCCCGCTGCCCCGGCCGACCCGTGCAAGTGCCGGGTGCATTACACGTTTGCAGCTAAGGCAGATGATAGGCTTTCTTGTCATGTCGAGCGGAGCGCAGCGCAGTCGAGACATCTGGCTGCGGATGAAACAGCCTGCTCGTCCTCGGCCAGATTTCTCCGCTCCGGGCTGCCTGCGGCAGACCTCCGGTCGAAATGACCAACATGGCCATCGATTCAGACTCAACCTGCAAACGGGCGGTGCACCTGCGAGGGATTGCTTTTTCGGGCAGTGATTGACGGGAGTCAGAATGGTGGTATGATCGCCTCCGCAAGCGGAAGTGGTGATGCGCGGAAGACAACATGTTCCTGACAGCGCGACAGAGTCGTATTCGCAGGCAGGTCTACACCGCTGGCGGGGGTAAGCGCCAGCGGTGTGCGTTCACCCTGGTCGAACTGATCGTGGTCACCAGCATCATCGCTCTGCTGACGGCCATCCTCATCCCAACCGTAGCGACCGTTCGGCGCCAGGCGCGCGCGCTGGTCAGCATGAACAACCTCAAGGAAATCACCGCGGCCGTAGGCACGTTCGCCTCCGACAATGCCCAGCGCTATCCGCCGTCGGTGGCGACGGTCGGCATGGCGGAGAGCTGGAACTGGCAGGAACCGACCATGCTGACGGGCTATCTCAAGCGGACGCCGGCGCTGCACCGATCCATCAGTGCGTATCTGCATGCGTATATCGATGATGCTGACGTGATGTTCTGCCCCAGCGCGCCGGCCAAGTACAAGTATCGCCAGGAGGCTTGGGACGCCGGCGACGACTGGGACCACCCGGAGACCTCGGCCGTGCCGGACCCGGTGGTGGGGACGTACTGCTTCTACTGGAACTATGTGGGTTTTCTCGCCGACGTCAACAGCTTGTTCATCGGTCCCAGCGGGCCCGCCAGAGGGTATCGCGAAAGCAGCATCGTCGTAACGGATTACTTCGGATACGACTGCTGGCGGTGCCAGGCCGCTTACGGAAGCTGCGAGAGGCTGCCCGGGGCCCAGGTGGCGGATGGAACGAGCATGTCATCGGCCTACTGGTCCTGCTCCGGCAGCAACACTGCCAAGGAGAGGGACGGTTTCGTGGTCCGCCTGCAAGCCGCCTATGTGGATGGGCACGTCGAGTCCTACAGCCCCGCAGAAACCAGGCCGATGAAAGTCATCCTGAACCCTCGAACGGGTGAGCCCTATCCCGACGACACGCACAAGGGCACGTTCTACATCCCCCGCATGGGTGTGCGCTAGTCGGACTGGCGAGGAGGATGCGACCGGGATCGCAGCGCCGCTGTTTGAAGGCATCAGGCCTGCCTTGGCTCAAGCGTTGCCCTGTACCAGTCGATCGTTTTACGCAAGCCATCCCCGAACGGCGTCTGAGCTTCGAACCCGAAGTACGCCTTGGCCTTTGAGACGTCCAGGCATCGCCGGGGCTGACCGTCAGGCTTGGATGCGTCCCAGCGGATCTCGCCTCTGAAACCCGCCAGTTGCGCGATCATCTCCGCCAGGTCCTTGATCCGCATCTCGCGTCCCGCTCCGATATTGACCGGCTCCGATCCATCATAACGTTCCGTCGCCAGTAGAATCGCCTCGGCGGCGTCGGCAACGTAGATGAATTCGCGCGACACCGCTCCCGTGCCCCAGCAGTCGATGTGATCGACTCCCGTCCGGACGGCATCGACGCACTTCTTGATCAAAGCGGGGATCACGTGGCTGCTGGCCGGATCGAAGTTGTCGCCTGGGCCGTACAGATTGACGGGAAGCAGGAAGATCGAGTTGAATCCGTACTCTTGGCGGTACGCCTGCGACTGGACCAGCAGCATCTTCTTCGCCAAGCCGTAGGGAGCGTTTGTCTCCTCCGGGTAACCGTCCCAAAGGTGCTCTTCCTGGAAGGGCACCGGCGTGAATTTCGGATAGGCACAGACCGTTCCGATGGCGACGAACTTCTCCACCTGGTGCAGGCGCGCCTGCTCGATAAGCTGCACGCCCATCAGCAGGTTCTTGTAGAAGAACTCGCCCGGGTGGGCGCGATTGGCGCCGATACCGCCGACCACCGCCGCCAGGTGAATCACGGCGTCGGGGCGCATCGTCTCGTACATCCGGATCACGTCGTCGAGTTTGACCAGGTCGTATTCCTGGATCAGCGGAACGTGGATCTGCCGGCAGCCGCGACGCTCCAGTCCCCTCACGATATACTGCCCGAGAAATCCGGCGCCGCCTGTGACCACAATGCGTCTGGATGTGAAATAGTCGCTCATTGGCTCCACGGCGCAGCGCCCTCCTTTCCATGGTTCTGAATCACTCGTTCGCGTCGGGCCAGTTCCATGTCGGCATCGACCATCATCCGAGCCAACTGCTCGAAGCTCACGCGCGGCTGCCAGTTGAGGACCCGACGGGCCTTGCTCGCATCGCCCAGCAGCAGGTCGACCTCGCTGGGCCTGAAGTAGCGCGGGTCGATCCGGACGTATTGGTTCCAGTCCAGATCGAGATAGCCGAAGACCTCGTCGAGGAATTCGCGGACCGACCGCGTTTGTCCGGTGGCGATGACATAATCGTCCGGCTGGTTCTGCTGCAGCATGAGCCACATGGCTTCGACGTAGTCGCCGGCAAAACCCCAATCCCGCTTGGCGTCGAGATTGCCCAGATAGAGCCTGTCCTGCAAACCGCATTTGATGCGGGTGGCCGCACGTGTGATCTTACGCGTCACGAAAGTCTCGCCGCGTCGCGGCGATTCGTGATTGAAAAGAATCCCATTGCAGGCGAAGATACCGTACGCTTCACGGTAGTTGACGGCCTGCCAATAGCTGTAGAGCTTCGCACAGGCATAGGGACTGCGCGGATAGAACGGCGTCGTTTCGCTCTGCGGCGTCTCGACGACCTTGCCGTACATCTCGCTGCTCGACGCCTGGTAGAATTTGATCGGCAGGTTGCACGACCGCAGCGCCTCCAGCAGGCGTAGCGTGCCTAACGCGCCCGCATTGACGCTATAGATAGGCTGATCGAAGCTGACGCGGACGTGGCTCTGGGCCGCGAGATTATAGATCTCATCCGGTTTGATCTCGCTGATCAACGACGAGAGATTGCTGCCGTCGGTCATGTCCCCGTAGACCAGTCTCAGACGCGGCTGCTCGTGCGGGTCGAGGTACAGGTGATCGATCCGTCCGGTGTTGAAGGACGAGCTACGCCGGATGAGACCCCAGACGTCATATCCCTTGGCGAGCAGAAACTCCGCCAGATAGGAGCCATCCTGACCGGTAATGCCTGTGACAAAAGCCTTCATCGCTGGGTGTTCTCCCGGGGCCGGCAGGACCGCTAAGCCTTGACGATCTTCGCGCGGCCGGCGCGGACCTTGGCGGTGGCGTTCCGTGTGTCAATGACCAGGCGGGCGTGCTTGACGATCCACGCGTAGTCATACTCGCTGTGGTTGGTGGCGATCAGCACTGCATCATAGGCGCCGAGCATCTTCGCGGTAAGCGGTTTGCTCGTGAGGCGCAGGTCGTGTTGGCGCTGCTTGTGCGTCTGAGGGATATAGGGGTCGTTGTAGTCCACCTTTGCGCCCTTGGCGCGCAGCAGCTCGATCAGTTCCAGGGAAGGTGACTCGCGCACGTCGTCGATGTCGGGCTTGTACGCCAGGCCCAGAACCAGGACGCGCGAGCCCTTGAGGCTTTTCTTGCGCTCGTTGAGCGCGTCGGTCAGGCGCTGGATCACGTACTGCGGCATGCTCGTGTTGATCTCGCCGGCCAGCTCGATGAACCGGGTCGGCAAGCCGTATTGACGCGCCTTCCATGTCAGGTAGAATGGGTCGATCGGAATGCAGTGACCGCCCAGGCCGGGACCGGGATAAAAGGGATTGAACCCGAACGGTTTCGTGCTGGCGGCGCGGATGACTTCCCAGACGTCGATGCCCATCCGGTCGAAGAGCATTTTCAACTCGTTGACCAGCGCGATATTGATGCAGCGATACGTATTCTCCAGGATCTTGGCAGCCTCGGCGATCTCACACGTCGCCACCGGCACGAGATTCTCGATCGCCACCTGATAGACCTCCAGCGCCCGGCGGAGACTCTCCTGGCCATAGCCGCCGACGACCTTGGGAATCGTGGCCGTGCGGAAGTTCTTGTTACCTGGGTCCTCACGCTCGGGAGAGAAGGCCAGGAAGAAGTCCCTCTCGACTCTGAGCCCCGATTCTTCCAGCATCGGCAGCATGACCTCGCGCGTCGTGCCAGGGTAGGTGGTGCTCTCGAGTACGACGAGCTGTCCCTTGCGAAGGTACTTCGCGATCGTCCGGCACGTCGATTCCACGTACTGGAGGTCGGGCTCGCGGTTCGCCGTCAGCGGCGTCGGTACGCAAATCAGTATCGAGTCAGGCTTGGACAGCTCGCTCATGTTGTCCGTGGCTCGAAAACGGCCTGACTTGACCATCTCCGCCATGGTCGCATGCGGGATGTGCTTGATCGGACTGCGGCCCTGGTTGATCAGCTTGACCGTCCGAGGATTGATGTCGAAACCCAGGACCTTGGCTCCGCCTTTGCAGAATTCTCGCGCCAGCGGAAGCCCGACATACCCCAGGCCGACGATGCCCACAGACGCCGACGGGGCCTTTCCTGTAAATGCCTTCTTGCGCTTCGCCACTGAGACCTCCTTGTCACGAATCAGCCGAGTGTCGGGGTAGACCTTCCCGCCACAAGACGCGGGCACGTCCCGGCCACGCCCGACATTGGGCGGGGCGTCCGCCTGCGAGTCTGTTCGCCCACAGTATGAAATCCGGGTGACCCGCTGACAAGAAAAAACCCGTCCTGACGCCTGGGTTTGCCCTCGTTTCGCCGTGGGCGGAACAACGGTCGACACGCTCACGGCAGTTCCTGCAGGGTGACGTCCACATTGACTTCGCCGCCAGAACGGCGCAAGCGCAGGCGCACGATATCGCCCACCTCGTGCGTATCGAGGATGCGGTAGAGGTCGCGCAGCTCCCGCACCGGATCCCCGTCGATGGCGACGATCACATCGCCCAGCACGATGGCGCCGCGTGCGTCTACCCTGGTGGGTCGCAGGCCCGCCTGCTCGGCCGCACTGGCGCGTGCCACGTTCAAGACCAAAACCCCTTCCCGAACGCCGACGCGCCTGGCTACAGCGTCCTCGGCAGGTGTGATACCGAGACCGGCTTTTCGCACGCGCCCGTCGCGGATGAGCTGAGGCACAATCCGATTGACGGCGTCGATCGGCACCGCGAAGCCCACACCGGCATACGCGCCCGAGGGGCTGACGATGGCGGTATTGATGCCGATGACGCGCCCGGCGCTGTCGAGCAAGGGACCGCCTGAGTTGCCCGGGTTGATCGCGGCGTCCGTTTGAATCACCCCGGCGATCGGGCGGTTCGTAACCGATTCGATCTCCCGCCCAAGGCCGCTGATCACGCCGGTGGTCAGTGTCTGATCGAAGCCGAATGGGTTGCCGATGGCAAACACCTTCTGACCCACCTCCAGATCGCTGGACGTGCCAACGGCGATGGCAGGAAGACGCCCAGGCGGCGCCTGAATCTTCAAGACCGCCAGGTCCTTATCGGGCTCGGTCCCAACCAGCTCCGCCGGCCAGGTCGAGTGGTCCGCCAGAGTCACGTCGGCTGCCTGGGCGTTCTGGATCACGTGGTAGTTGGTCACGATGTACCCGTTGGCGTCCCAGACGAACCCCGAGCCGGCCCCTTGCGGGATCTTCAGGACGTTGAAGCTGAAATCCCGCCCCACTCGCAGACTGGTGATGTAGACCACCGAGGGGGAAGCCCGCCGGAACAGCTCGATCGTGCTCTGTTCGTCCTGGGCCAGGTCGCCGCGTGGAGTCACGGCGCGCGGGGTTGCATCCCGGTCGTAGGGCCCGGTCAGCCAGGGTTTGATCCAGAAGGAGAAGACAAACACCGCGATCACGGCCAGCAAGAGCAGAATCAGCCCACGACTGTGATCCGGTCTTTGAGCGGCATGTCCACGTTCGAAGTTCTGTTCCATCAGAGCGCTCCGGTTTCCATATCTGCAAGTGGGGCCGAGCCAGCCGTCTCCGGCACGCTCGAGCCGGGTGCGCATGATGATAAGCGTGGGAAGCCGGGTTGTCAAAGGTCCGTCGCTCGGCTTCGCGCGATGAGTCGATCGTGGTGGGGTTCGGCCGGGATGCGCAGTCGGCACGCGGCCCCAATACAAAAGGGCACTGCCCACGGCAGCTCCCTGTCGTCCCACGGGATGGCCCGCCTAGGCAGTGCCCTTTCGTCCATCCATGGACCTGTAAGACAGCGACCCCTCCTTGGCCTGCCGCGCACAATTAGAACGGCGCTGTCCCGACGACAGGCAAGCTGTCCCGGGACAGTCCGACACGATCTTACCGATGGCCGGCCGACGGTGCCGATCTCATCCTCTTTCTCACTCTTTCGCTACCGTTGGCTGTTCTACAGAGCCAAGAGTCGCTGCCACATCGCTCGCCGCCGACGCGCGCAGGAACCGCGCATCCAGAGTAGCCGCGATGTCCCGGCACGCCTCCCCCACCTTGGCCAGAGGAATCACGCACATCTTATGCTCGGACATCACCGTCAGATCCGCCGCCTTGGCCAGCACATCGACGCGACTGACCAATTGCCTCATCCCCTGCTCGATGAACTTGTCCTGCAGAAAGCCGGCGGCCATCACGTAGCGCCATGCCTGAGCCATCGTCACCAGCATCTGCATCTGGGGACCGTGTTCGAGGATGACGAAGGACAGGCCCAGACCATGGGCGCGACCTTCATTGTCCTGAAGCACCGAAGTGACAATCTCGATGGTCCAGCGCGGCGTCTCCTCGACCAGCTCCACGTTGCCCACCGCTTGCAGACTCTGCGCCAGGTGCTGCTGGATCTGGCTCTTGATGTCGTCAGGAGCGCTGATCTTGATCTGGACCCGGGCCACCGGCCCCGAAGAGGGGATCGCCGCCGGAGCGTTTGAAGCCTGTGCCATAGGAACCGTCAATGACAAGGCCCACAGAAGTGAAACCAATGCGGGGTTCATCTTTTGCCTCCTCCTTATGCAAATGTCTGATGAACACGATGCGGACCTGCAAGGTGCACACGTCGCCCTTGCGTCCCTGGTCCTTATGCGAGGCATCTTATATCACCTCGCACGGAGAAGTCAAGGACTTTCCGGCCATTCCGAGAGAATTAGGCAAAACCCTTGGGGATTCGTCTCCTCCGGTCCGGTGGGTGGTGCCTGAAGACGCGTCAGTCGGTCGCGGTTGCGCGGTGCGTTTCGTCGCGCGGTTGCCTCGAACGGAACCGCGCCACGCGGGACTCAACTGAAACGCGCCTCGCAACCCCAACCGATCGACGCCGGATCACCCGATAACCATCCCGTTGCGATAGACGCAGCGCTAATCGCTGGTGTCCAGCACGCTCATGAACGCCTTCTGGGGGATCTGGACCGAGCCAATGCTCTTCATCCGCTTCTTGCCTTCCTTCTGCTTCTTGAGGACTTTCATCTTGCGCGTGACGTCGCCGCCATAGAGCTTGGCGGTTACGTCCTTGCGGAAGGCCTTGACCGTCTCTCTCGCGATGATCTTGCCGCCGATGGCGACCTGGAGAGGTATCTCGAACTGGTGCCTGGGGATGGATTTCTTGAGCTTGGTAACCAACTTGCGTCCGCGCTGCTCGGCATGATCGCGGTGGACGATAATCGAGAGAGCATCGACGGGCTGGCCATTGACGAGGATGTCGATCTTGACCAAGTGGGTAGCCTCGAAGCCGGTCAGCTCGTAGTCCATCGTCGCGTAACCCCGGCTAATCCCCTTGATCTGGTCGTAGAAGTCGTAGACGATCTCCGCCAGTGGGCCTTTGTATTCCATCATGACCCGCGTGGGATTGAGGTAATCAGTCTTGATGAGCTTGCAGCGGCGCGCTTCCGCCAGCTTCATGATGCCGCCGATGGACTCGGTGCTGGTGATGATCTCCAGTCGGACAAACGGCTCGCGCAGCTCTCGGATCAGCGTCCGGTCAGGCAGCTCGCTGGGCGATTCGATCCGCTTGACCCTCCCGTCGCTCATCACGACCTCGTAGGTGACAGTCGGCGCCGTCTGGACAATGTCGAGGTCGTTTTCGCGCTCCAGGCGTTCCTGGATGATCTCCATGTGCAGCAGGCCCAGGAAACCGCAACGGAACCCAAAACCCAGAGCCGGCGAATTCTGGGGGCTGAACGAGAAGCTGGCATCGTTGAGCGCGAGTTTCTCGAAAGCGGCGCGGAGCTTGGAGTACTCGGTGTTGTCGCCCGGATAGAAATCGGAGAAGACCATCTGCATGGGAGGCTGATAGCTCTTCAGCGGCGCGTCGGCCGGGTTCGCGTCATCGGTGACGGTGTCTCCGATGGTCACGTCGGCCAGGTTGCGAATGTTGGCGACGATGTAGCCCACCTCGCCTGTCCCGAGCTCCTCCACCGGCACCATGGCCGGACGGAACTGTCCCAGCTCCGTGACGAGATAGCTGCGTCCCGAGTGCATGAGCCTGATCTTCTGCCTGACCCTGAGCTTGCCCGAGAAAACGCGTACGTAGCAGACGACCCCCCGATACTGGTCGGCGTGGCTGTCGAAGACGAGCGCCTTGGTTGTTTCGGCGCTGCGATCTTCCGGGCCGGGCAGCAATTCGCAGATCGCATCCAACAGGTCCTTGACGCCTGCGCCGGTTTTCGCGCTGATCCTGAAACACTCCTTGCGGCGGATCCCCAGCACGTGCTCCATCTCCTCGGCGACTACCTCGGGCTGGGCGGCCGGCAAGTCAATCTTATTGATGACACCCATAATCTCGACGCCGGTCTCGACCGCCAGGTACGCGTTGGCGACGGTCTGGGCCTCGACGCCCTGGCTGGCGTCCACGACCAGCAGGGCGCCTTCGCAGGCCGCCAGTGCCCTGGAGACCTCGTAATGAAAATCGACGTGCCCAGGCGTATCGATCAGGTTGAGCATATACGTCTGGCCATTGTAGCGGTAGTGCATGGTCACCGCGGAGGCCTTGATGGTGATACCGCGCTCGCGCTCGATATCCATGTCGTCGAGCAATTGCTCCTTCGCGTCCCGGCTGGTGATCGTGCCGGTCAGCTCCAGCATCCGATCCGCCAGGGTGCTCTTGCCATGGTCGATGTGCGCGACGATGGAGAAATTGCGTATGTACCTCGTATCCAAGCGAAGTCCTTTAGAAACTCGAGAAGTCACACAAGACCGAATCCGCGATCCCCAGCGCCTCGCGGGCCAGACGCACCCTTCCGCCTTCGATTTCGAGCAGACCCAAGCGTCGGTGGCGCTCCAGAGGCGAAGCGAAAACCTCCGCGAAATCCGCCCCTGTCGTCGCCTGGAATGCAGCCAGATCGACGCCCTTTCGTGTGCGCAAGTTCAGAACAGCCGTCTGGCAGACGCGATCCTCGTCGTTGAGGCGTTCAGACTCGTCGGCCGGGGACTGACCCGCCTCGATCCTACGAACATATTGGCGGATATCCGCGATGTTCGTCGTCCGGCTGCCCCCGTCGTAAGAGCTCGCTGACGGGCCAATCCCGATGTAGGAGCGGTTATCCCAGTATCCCTGGTTGTGCAGGCAGGCGAAACCCTCGCGAGCGAAGTTCGATATCTCGTACTGGACGAAACCCGCCGACGCCAGACAGTCGATGGCCATCTCGTACATCGCACGATCGGTGTCCTCGTCAATGGCGTCCAGTTCACCCGCCTGCACCGCCTGCAGCAGAGGCGTGCCGGGTTCGACGGTGAGACTGTAAGCCGAAATGTGCTGGACGTTCAGCGCAACGGCCCGATGGAGGTTCTGGTGCCAGGCGTCCGGGGTGGAACCTGGAATCGCAAAGATCAGATCGAGTCCGATGTTCTCGAACCCAGACTCCTGGGCCAGGCGAATCGCCGACACGGCGTCGTCAGCGGTGTGCCGGCGTCCCAGCAACAGAAGCTCTTGGGCGTGGAACGATTGGACGCCAAAGGAAAGCCGATTCACGCCGAAGCGGCGCAATACCGTCAGTATCCTCGCATCAGTCTGTCCGGGATTGCATTCGACGGTGAATTCCCGCGCGCCAGGCCAGCGCGATGCGACCGCCTCCAGAAGGCGGGCCAACGATCCGACGGGCAAGCTCGTGGGACTGCCACCCCCCAGATAGACCGTCTGCACCGGCGTGTCTGCAGGATAGCGGTCGAGTTCCGAGATGAGAGCCGAGACCAAACGGTCGAGATCGTGATTCGCCGCCGGCTCGGAATAGAACCCGCAGTAGCGGCACTTGCCGTCGCACAGGGGAACGTGGACGTACAGGCCCAGACTTTGAGTGCGGAGGGGTTCCGAATACGTGCCCACAGGTCGTCAACCCTGAGAACTCATGCTTTCCAGGAACTCCGCGTTCGTCGGATACTGCTTGAGCAGCTTGAACAATGCTCCTACCGCATCGCGCGGGCCGTAGCTGGACAGCACGCGGCGCAGAGTCGTCAGGCCCTTGTTCTCGCCCGGACCGTAGAGCTTGGCTTCTTTGCGCGTGCCGCTGGCGGGAATGTCGATGGCCGGGAAGATCCGCGCTTCCGCCAGTGAACGGTCGAGCACGACCTCGCTGTTGCCGGTCCCCTTGAATTCCTCGAAGATCAACTGGTCCATGCGCGAGCCGGTATCGATCAGACAGGTGGCGACGATGGTTACGGAGCCGCCGTTCTCGATCCTTCGCGCCAGGCCAAACAGCCGGCGGGGGATTTCCATTACTCCGGCCTCCAGGCCGCCGCTCATCGTGTGGCCTCGCGGCGCCCCACGGCGGCGGGTGCGGTTGTTGAACGCACGGCCCACGCGGGTCAGGCTGTCGATCAGCAAGACGACATCGCGGCCGCACTCCAGCTCGGTCTGAACGTGAGCCAGGACGAACTCCGCCAGCTCACAGTGCTCGTCGGCGGTGTGGTCGCTGGTGCTCGCGACGACCTCGGCGCCCTCGACCGCTCGACGGAAGTGCGTAACCTCTTCCGGCCGCTCGTCCAGCAGGAGCACGACAATCCGGGCCTCGGGCGAGCTGAAGTGAATCGCCTGGACGATCTGCTCCAGGAGGATGGTCTTGCCGGCCTTGGGAGGCGAGACGATCAACTGTCTCGTCCCCTTGCCGATCGGCGCAATCAGGTCCACGATCCGCATGCTCTCCTGGCCGCAGGCACCCAAATCGAAGCGCTCATACGGATCGAGCGCAACCAGGTCGGCAAAATGCGGCCGCTGGCGGAAATCCTCCGGCGCCATGCCGCCCAGCGATTCGATAGACACCAGTTTGGGCTTAGCCTGGCTCCGATCCACCAGTGCCGCAACCGCCGCGCCTTCGGTCAGCCCGAATCGGCGATTCATAGCTTGCGGGACCATCACCTCTCCCGGCTCGCGCCGGTAGGAACGCTGTCCCGTCCGAATCGCGAACTGGTCCTTGTTGACCTTCTTCAATACTCCAGTCGTTAAATCAGCCATCGAAAAATCTTCCCTGGGAATGGCAAAGGAAACCAATGGGGATAAAGGCACCCCCCGTATCATAGCATACTGCCGCCCTGTGGCAACCCCTACTATGCACTTAAACTGTGCCGCGCGCCGGTTTTCAAGCCAAGGCACCGTCGGCACTCTCTCATACCACGCCGGGCTGGGCGCGGAATCCTTCAAATCTACATAGATCCTTGCTATCTATGTACCACTGTGATACGCTCCCGGTAGTGTGAAGACAGTTGTTTCTACGTGCGCGGGTGAGGGTCTTGTTCAGGGACCGCCTCGCGCGAAGCCGGATGCATCCTCGAAAACCACTCTTGGTACATCCCTCGATCACCCCGCTGTCTGCTCGAACCTCGAATATGTGCTTGTAAGGACTGGGAAATGCCCTTTACGACGACCGGACTGTCCGATCCCCTGGTGCGAGGCATACTCGCGACCGGTTTCACCGCTCCCACCGAAATCCAATCACAGGTCATCCCGGCCGCCCTCAAGGGCCAGGATATCATCGGCTGCGCCCAGACGGGAACAGGCAAGACCGCCGCTTTCGCGCTGCCCATCCTGAATCGCATCAGCCACGAGCCGCCACGCAAGAAACGGACGATCCGAGCGCTTGTCCTTACGCCAACCCGAGAGCTGGCGGCGCAGGTCGAGAAAGCCATGCTCGACTACGGGCGCTTCCTGGACCTGAGAACGCTGGCGATCTACGGCGGCGTGAATATCAATGGCCAGTTCGGCGCTCTGCGTCATGGCGTCGACGTCGTCGTGGCAACGCCGGGACGGCTGATGGACCACATGGAGCGAGGCACCGTCGACCTCAGGCAGATCGAGGTGCTCGTCCTGGACGAGGCCGACCGCATGCTCGACATGGGCTTCATCAAAGACGTTCGGAAGATCATCGCCACTTTGCCCAGGCGGCGCCAGACGCTGCTGTTCTCCGCGACGATCTCGCCCGAAGTCAGAACCCTGGCCGGCGATGCCCTGAAATCTCCGATCACCATCCAGATCGGCCGGCCGCGCAATCCCATCGAGTCCGTCACGCAGCACGTTCATCTCGTCCCCAGAGAACTGAAAACCGACCTGCTGCTGCACATGCTTCAGAACAAGCCGATGTACAGCGTCCTGGTTTTCACCCGCACCAAGCACGGAGCAGACAAAATCAACAAGAGGCTGACTCGCGCCGGTCTGGTCTCTGTTTCGCTGCACTCGGGACGCAGTCAGAACCGACGCCAGAGTGCCATGGACGGTTTCAAGAAGGGTCGCTATCAGGTGATGGTCGCAACTGATATCGCCGCTCGCGGCATCGACATCGAAGGGATTTCGCACGTCATCAATTTTGACGTACCTGCGTTTGCCGAGGACTACATCCATCGCATCGGACGCACCGGACGAGCCGCCGCCAAGGGAGACGCGATTACCTTCGTCAGTCCGGACGAACGCAAGCACCTTCATCAGATCGAGGAATTCATCGGCCGCAAGCTCACGCCGGAGCCCTACGACCGCTTCACTCACAATGCATCGGACATTCCGCATCCCCGGCCGGCTGACAAACCCACAGGCAGGCAACACACAACCGCGAGAGCGCCGTTCAAAGGCCGCAAGGCGAGTCCGTCCCGTCGGCGTCGGCGGAAGGCTCCCAGACGGTAACCCGCGAGACGTCCGCACAAGACGAAGCCGAGGCACGGATTGAATCCGACCGAGAACTCGCGCTATTGCCGAGGTCCCGAAGACGTTCTCTTCCAAGGGGATTGAGACCTGGGCCCGTTCTTCTTACGATACTCCTGAATTCTCGGTTTGCCCGGCCGCCGCTTGCCGCGCGGGGCTGGCTTAGCGCCCTTGCCTCCCTTCATCAGGAACAGGGCTTTCGCACAGGCGTCACGGGTCGTGCGGTCGGCATGTTTTTGCCCCTCCGTAAGCACCTCGGTGGCCATCTTCTTCATCCTGCCTTGCATGCTCCGCAGGCCGTAGGCGGCTGCCTTTTTGGCGGTCCTGGGGAAGTCGCCGAACAGCACCTCCTTGAGAATATCGAGCCCGTCCTCCTGCATCCACGACAGATTGAAGGCCGCCAGTCTGGCGGTGGAGACGTTTTCGGCAAAAAGCCTTTCCCGCAACTTGTCCAGCAGTTCAATCGCAGCCTCGTCCTTTTCCCTCCCCGAAGGTTTCCTCTTTTCCAGCTTCATACCGGCATCCTTAATACTCGGTTTTTCCCCCTACCTGTACCATCCGTGGGAAGAGGCTGTGTTTTTCTCCCCTCTTCCACCAGTCCTCCACGCGTCGCCGTCCGGGTCTCGCAAGATGGCAAGCACCGCACGGCTCGTCAATCCACACACCCGGTCTGTGACATCAGTGTACGCGATTGGAGGCGACCCGACAAGAACCAGACCGGTAAAATCTGGCAAAGATCACCGGTCCACGCGTTCGTCCGGACAGTCCACGCACCCTTACGCAGGCCCGGCCGGGACGGTTCGGCAAGCCGGATGGCCTCCGATTGCCACCCTGTTCTGTCCGGCGTCACTTCACGTTCCGCCCGCCGGCTTGGGTGTCTTCGTCCCGTGGCGCCGTGCGAGCCACAAGGAGGTCTTCGAGTGGGCCCGTCCAGGTCGAGATTGGATGCCTGGACTGCCCCAGGGGGCTATTGCTGGAACTGCGGCAGCTTTGAGAGGTACTTCTCGGGATCGGCTTTGAACTTCTCGGGACAGCCGGCACAGCAGAAATAGACCTTCTTACCCTCGTACTCAACGAAGATGTTCGGGTTGATCGGATTGCCTGCCATCACGGGGCAGGTCTTCTGCTCGATGGCGGCCATAGCCGTGTCGCTGGCGTTGGCAGCCATCTGCTCGGAACGGCCCATGACCTGTTCGGATTGGCTCTCTTGGGTCGTCGGTTGCTCGTCCTGGCCACAGCCACTTGCAGCCAGCAGCGAAGCCACGACGATGCTCGAAACGACCCCGAAGGCACGAATAGAATTGAGCTTGGCTCTCATTTTGATCTCCCTCATGATTGTGCTATCTGCCGGCCTACGCATAATAGTCGGGCTCTTGGCCGGCCTTCCACTTGATGTTGCAGCCCATGCTGGGCATCTGGGCTTCGGGGACCGGTCGGTCCGCGAGCACCGCGTCCAGCGCGGCACGCAGGTCGGCGCCGGTGACAGGTTGACCGTTGCCCGGCCGGCTGTCGTCCATCTGCCCGCGATAGACGAGCTTGCGCGACCGGTCGAACAGGAAAAAGTCCGGGGTGCAGGCCGCATGGTAAGCCTGGGCGACTTGCTGCATTTCGTCGTAGAGATAAGGGAAGCTGAAACCCTTCTGGCCGGCCACCTGCGCCATCATCTCGGGCCGGTCGGCCGGGTAGTTGCCCACGTCGTTGGAGTTGATCCCGACGACCGCCACGCCTTTGTCCTGGTATTCCTTCGCCAGCCTGACGAACTCGCTCAGGATGTGTTTGACGAAAGGGCAATGATTGCACATGAACACGACCAGCAACGCTTTGGCTTCCTTGAAATCCGAGAGCGACACCGTCTTTCCCGTGGTGTCGGGCAGGCTGAAATCAGGCGCTTTCGTCCCCAAGGGCAACATTGTCGAAGCTGTCGCGGCCATACAGACCTCCTTTCCTACGGAGTATCGCTGCACCTTCGCTTCTGACTATATGCCGCTGGCGCCGGAATGTTCTCGCAATCGCCGCAGTGCTCAGTCCGAGACTTTCAGCACGATCTTGCCCAGTTGCCTGGCATCCTCCATCTTCTGCGTCGCTTCCTGCACTTTCTTCAGCGGAAAGACCTCGTCGACCACGGGTCGGAGGTTGCCGACTTCGACCGCCTTGACCATCCGACGCAGATCGTCCATCGAGCCCAGCGTGGAGCCCATGAGCGTAAGCTGATTCCAGTAGACCGCCTGCAGGTTCGTCTCCGCGATCGCACCGGTCGTGATGCCACAGAGCACCACCTTGCCACCTTTGTGGACCACGGACAGGTCGATGGGCCACGTGGCGGCGCCGACGGCGTCGATGACGACATCCACCCCACTGCTACCGGTGATCTCGCGCGCGTGTCCGGCCACGTCCTCCTTTCGGTAGTTGATCGTATGGTCGGCGCCGAGTTCCCGCGCGCGGGACAGCTTCTCGTCCGACGATGACGTCACAATGACCTCGGCCCCTGCCTGCTTGGCTAACTGCAGGGCGCAGATGGCGACTCCGCCTCCGATACCATGAATCAGCACGCAGTCGCCAGGCCTGACCTCAGCGCGCGTCATCAGCATCCGCCAGGCGGTCAGGTAGGCCAAAACGAAGCCACCGGCCTCCTCGGGGCTCAGGTGCACCGGTCTGGGATAGACGCAATACGCCGGAACCGCGACTTTCTCGGCAAACGTGCCCGGCCGCTGGAACCCAACGATGCCGAACGAGGCACAGAGACTGCGCTCCCCCCTCGCGCAGGCGCCACAATGACCGCAGCTCAAACCCGGATAGATCACGACCTCGTCGCCTGCTTTGACGTGCGTGACCTCCGCGCCGACGGCTTCGACTACACCGACGGCATCCGAGCCCATTACGTGAGGCATCTGGAACTTCGCGCCGGGTCGGCCTTTGCGCACCCAGATGTCCAAATGGTTCAGGCCGGCACAAAGGACTTTCACCAGCACTTCGTCGGCCGCCGGCTTCGGCTCCGGGACCTCCTCCACACGCAGGACGTCCACCCCTCCATGTTCGCGAATGACTGCCGCTCTCATGACCGTATCCCCTCAGATAGACTTCACGCACGCGCAACCAATCCCTGGCAATCTACAAACAGCCGGCGCCGATGTCGCAAAGGAATTGTCTCAATTGTCATCGCGCAGAATGCCCGGTCCCGTCACGGGGCGCTCACGTCGTAGCAGAACAGCACGTCGGCATGGCGCAGGTAGAGCTTGCCGTCACAGACGACGGGGTAGGCCCATGCCGTGCCCTCGGCCCCGGGTCGCGACGGGAGCTTGAACGAGCCTTTGAGCGTGTACTTCTGCGGCGTGGCTTCCACCAGCGCGACACGACCGTCTTCGTAAAGGAAGTAGAGACACCCGTCGGCATAGGTGACGCAACCGGAACCGCCGCCGGGCTGACGGGCCTCGTGCCACATGACCTTGCCGGTCAGCAACTCGACGCAGGCGGGTTCGCCTTTATTGTGGTTGTGCCCACCGTAGATATAGTCGCCGACCTTGAGGAAGCCGCCGTGATGGCTCTGAAAGGTTCGCCGGTCGAGCCAGTAGACCTCTTCGGCTTTGACGCCGGAGCCGTCGCCTATGAGTCTCAACAGCGCCGATCCCGTGTTGTAGGCGGTCGAAGTGAAGACATAATCGCCGTCCACGACCGGCATCGAGATGTTCGCGACGTCGTTGGCCACCCGGTTATAACCCCAGAGGAACTTGCCGTCGGCGGCCGCGACGCCGATCACGCCTTCATTGGTCAATTGCACGTACTGCTTGACGCCGGCGGCGCGACTGATGATGACGGAGGAGTAGCCGGCCTCTTCCTTGCCATTGGGCCCGATGTCCGGCATCGAAGTCCGCCAGAGAACGTCACCGGTCTTCTTGTCGAGGGCCGCGAGCGCCGCCTTATGGCCTCCGGGCGTGCAGATCAGCCTGTCACCGTCGATCAGAGGCGACTCGCTGAATTTCCAGGTCGGATTGGCCGCGCCGCCCAGATCGATCAGGAGGTTCTTCCGCCAGACGGTCGTTCCATCTGCGGCGTTGACACAGACGACGTCGCCGCTCGTCCCGATCGCGTAAGCGAAGCCGCCGTCAACGGTCGGCGTGCAGCGTGGCCCGTCCTGGTGCGGCGGTCCGACTCTGGTCGACCATATCTCTTGATGGGTATCCAGGTCGTAGGCGTAGACGAACTGAGACTTCTGGCCGTCAACGGTGCGATCGCCCATCGAATACAGCTTGCCTTCGCAGATGGCCATCGAGGAGTAGCCGGTTCCGAGCCCGGTCGTCTCCCACAGCGGCGTCGGACCATCCGCCGGCCACTGCTGGAGCAGCCCGGTTTCCGCGGAAACGCCGTCACGATTCGGCCCACGAAACTGAGGCCAGTCCGCCGCCAGCGCCACGCCGGGAACAGCCAACAACAGCAGACACGTCTTTACACGCCGGTACACTCTCAACATTTCCAACGTCTCCACGCTTCGAAGGCTAGTTCTGATTTCGGACATCGACACACACGAGATCGCCGGCGGCGTTCCGCGCGTAGATCCTGCCGTTGGCTAGCACGGGAACGGTCCAGCACCTGCCGGAGAGGATCTGGGCGGACGCCAGTTCTTTGTAGCCGTCAGGCGAGGCCTCTACGATAGCAAGCTTGCCGGCCTCGCCCAGTACGATCAGCTTGCCGTCGGCCAGCATGGCCGAACCTGTCCCCAGGCCCGGCTGCGCCCATTTCTCGTCGCCGGTCTTGGGATCAAGGCACGTGAGCATGCCTTTTCCTGGTCCGCGCATGCCGATCATGCCGTTGAACCCATAGAGGTAGCCGTTCCAGAACACCGCCGGGTTGAGCTGAGTGCTCATTTCCCTATTCTTCCAGGCTTCGGTGACTTTGCCGTCGGCGATCTTCAGCAGAGTGCAACCTCTATTGTACCCCGTCGAGACGAAGACGGTCGAGCCGTCGATCACGACCGCATCGGCCGCGTTGATCTCCTGGTATCCCTCCCAGGGATACCGCCAGAGGACTTTCCCATCGGCCGGGTCCACGCCGAAGACCTCGTAGGCGCCGACGAGCACGAGGCACTTCTGACCGTCGATCGTCGCGGGCACGGCGGTCGCGTAGCCCGCCACTTCCGTGCCACTGGTCCAGGCAACACTGCCGTCGCTCTTGCGCAGCGCCGTGCCCGACGGTCCGGCGCTGAAGATCACCAGGTCCCCCACGGGAACCACGGAGCCGGCGAAGTACCAGATCAGGTTCTTGACGCCGAGCTCCTCGACGAGGTTCTTGTGCCACACGATGGTTCCCGTCGCGGCGTCGAAGCGAATCGCGTCGCCGTTCTTGCTGAACGTATAGACCGCATCTCCATTCACCGTCGGCGTCGAGCACGGCCCACCTTCGTGCATTTTGTCGTAGAGAGGACAGGCATACGACTTCTTCCAGATTTCGTCGCCGGTCTCTGCGTTGAAGCAATAGAGCGTGTCTTGATCGTTGCGATTACCCATCGCATAGACCCGCCCATCCACGACCGCCATCGAGGCAAACCCGATCCCGATCGAGGCCTTCCAGAGGACCTTGGGCCCTTCCGCCGGCCAAGTGGTGTTCCAGCCGGTCTCCTTGGATATGCCGTCCCGATTTGGACCGCGATAGTTGGGCCAGTCGTCCGCGCAGACCTGACCCACGATGGACAGGCATGCAACGACGCATACGAGGCTGTGCAAAACGGGTCTGCTGGTCGTCGGCTTCTTTGACATCATCTCTCATCTCCTTCGCAAATCGTTTCGTCTTCTTTCGGTGATTGTCCGTTCTGCGCGTCCTTTCGCGCCAATGCTCCTGTCGGACAGGCGGCAACGCATCGTTCCCCGACCAGCCGCAAACCGTCCGACAAAGGTGCACTGAAAGGCACTGCCACCCGGACGTCGAAACCCCGACCGACGAAGGTCAACCCGAGTTTCTCTCGCGCTTGCGACGCGATTTCGATGCAGATGCCGCAGTCGATGCACTTGCCAGGCTCGTAAACCACGTCCGGATGCTGCGTTTCCTGGACGAACGGCCTGCGCTCGGCTTTGTAGCGCGTCTGGCGCGCGTCGTGAGTCTGAGCGTGCTGACGCAGCAGGCAGACGTCACCCTTGCGACAATCGCAGCGCAGGCAGCGCAGCGATTCGTGGCGCGCCTCGGAGGCTGTGAATCCCGCCGCCGGGTCAGCCGGTGTCTGCCGGGCAGAAGAAGACGCTGCTTCCAGAAAGACCTCCATTTCGCCGTCCCGCAGTTTTCCCATGCGGCTGTTGAATGCCTTGGCCGGCCCGGTGACCTTCTCACCCAGCAAGTACTGCGCAATCGACCGCGCCGCCTCCTTCCCATCGGCGACGGCGCGTACCGTCATTTTGCGCCTGCGAACCGCGTCACCGCCGGCAAAGACGCCTGGCAGGTCGGTGGCGTACGTTGCCGCATCGACCTTGACCTTGTCGGAGGCCGCCAATTTCAGCGCTTCGGCGTCACCCGGTTTGAGCACACCAACGGCAATGAACACGGCCTCGAATTCCCTGCGAACGTCCTCCATCGAGACGGACACGCCAACGCGGGTACGCAGCCGCAGTTCGACGCCCAGCTTTCTGATCTGGGCAATCTCCGCCGCCAGGACATCGTGCGACAGCTCTTCCTCGGGAACAGCGTATCGGAGCATACCGCCCGGCTCATCGTGGTCGTCGAAGACGGTGCAATCGAACCCATCCTGCTGGAGATAGTACGCCGCCGCCAGACCTGCCGGGCCGGCGCCGATGATCGCAACACGCTTGCCCCGCTTGGGAAGACATCTCGGCAAATACGGTTCGGCCGTCTGCAGGTCCATATCTGCGACGTAGCGTTTGAGCAGGCAAACCGAGACAGCGCCGTCGTGCTGAGCCCGACGGCAGACGTTCTCACACGGTGCCGGACAGATGCGCCCCAGGACCGCTGGCAACGCGATGTCGCGTTTTACCGTCGCGATGGCGCCGCGCATCTGGCCTGCGGCGATCTGGCGGATCATCAGCGGAATGTCCATGTGCGCCGGACATCCCGTCGCGCAAGGCCCGACGCAGTCGCCTACATGGTCGCTGAGCAGCAGCTCCAGCGCCGCCTTTCGCGCCTCGCGGACCTCATCGCAGTCGCTCTCGACCACCATTCCGTCGCGAACAGACGTCCCGCAGGCGGGCACGAGCGACGCGGCGCCGGCGACCTTCACCACGCAGACCATGCAACTGGTCGTCGCCTCGTGGCCGCGCAGATAGCACATCGTCGGAATCTCGATCCCGAGCTTCTCGGCGGCGTCGAGAATCGTCGCCTGCGCCTCCACCTCAACCTCACGACCGTCTATGGTAATCCTGGGCATCGCTATTCAACTCGAACCGCGTCGGCGGGACAGACGCTCTTGCACGTCCCGCAACGAACGCATTTTTCCAGATCGATTTCGTGTTTCTCGTAGGGTCTCATCGCGATCGCGTCGGTCGGACAATGCTGGGCGCAGATCGTGCAACCGATGCAGTCGTCGGTGATCGTGTACTTGATGAGGGCTTTGCACTTGCCCGCCGGACAGCTTTTGTCGATGTGCGCCTCGTACTCATCGCGGAAGTAGCGCAACGTCGAGAGCACGGGATTAGGCGCGGTCTTGCCGAGTCCGCAGAGGCTGCCCTTCTTGATGATCTCTGCTAGGTGTTGAAGCTCGTCCAGGTCGGCGGCTTTGCCCTCTCCGGCGCAGAGACGGTCGAGAATGTCGAGCATCCGCCGCGTACCGATGCGACAGAACGTACACTTGCCACACGATTGATTCTGCGTAAACTGCAAAAAATAGCGCGCGATATCGACCATGCAGTCGGTCTCATCCAGCACGACCAGACCGCCGGAGCCCATCATCGCACCCGCCGCGGTGAGCGATTCGTAATCCACCGACAGGTTGTCGGAGCCTTCGGGGATGCAACCGCCGGATGGACCGCCGACCTGGACTGCTTTGAACTTGCGACCGTCCGCGATGCCGCCGCCGATTTCGTCGATGATCTGGCGAATGGAAATGCCCATCGGCACCTCGATCAGCCCGCCGCGTGCGATCTTGCCCGCCAGCGCGAAGACCTTCGTGCCCTTACTCTGGCCCGTGCCAATCGCGGCAAAGGCGTCGGCGCCGTTGCGGATGATCCACGACACCGCCGCGTAGGTCTCGACGTTGTTGATAAGCGTAGGCCGACCCCAGAGCCCCTTGTGCGCCGGGTAAGGCGGCCGCAGCTTGGGCATGCCCCGCCGGCCCTCGATGCTCGCCATCAGAGCGGTCTCCTCGCCGCAGACAAATGCCCCGGCGCCTGCAACGATCTTGAGCCGCAGCGAGAAATCGGTCCCGAGGATGTTGTCACCCAGGAAACCACGCTCGGTGGCCTTCTCAATCGCTTCCGTCACGCGCTTGACAGCCAAGGGATACTCGGCGCGGATGTAGAGATAGCCTTCGCTCGCGCCGACACACCGGGCCGCTATCGCCATGCCTTCGAGGATGCGATAGGGATAGGACTCCATCAGCATGCGGTCCATGAACGCGCCAGGGTCGCCTTCGTCGCCGTTGCAGACGACATACTTCTTCTCGCCTGCGCTGGCGCGGACCGCCGACCACTTCAGATGCGTCGGAAAGCCGGCGCCGCCTCTGCCACGCAGGCCACTGGCTTCGATCTGGCCGATCACCTCGTCGTCCTGGAGCTCTTTGAGGCATTTCTCGAGGGCTTTGAACCCATCGTGGCGCACGTACTCGTCCAGGTCGGTCGGATCGATGTGCCCGCAATGCTCGATAGCGACGTGAATCTGCCGACCGAGGAAGTCCGAGACCTCGCGGTCGCGCACGTTGATCGAGTATCGCGTCACCGGCCCCCAGCTTTCGTCGGTCAGCAGGCGATCTAGCGTCCGCGAAACGGCGCCGGTGATCTTTCGGTGCGGCCCGCGCGCGCCGAAGTGCCGCAGGACGATGGGCTTGGCGTCCTCGGGCTCGACCCGCGCGTAGAGCGACGATTCGCCGCTGGGTGTGACGATTTCCAGCAGAGGCGTCTGGTGACACATGCCGACGCAGCCGACCCGCTTGACGGGAACGCGCACACCGGTCTCGACAAGGGCTTTGTTCAGGGACTCATGTAGCCTGCCACTGCCACGCGCGACGCAGCAGGAACCCAGGCCCACGCGGATCTCTCCCGCGCCGGTCCTGACCTTTCGGCGCCGCGCGCGCGTCCGGTGCGCGGTCCCGGCCTGTTTGAGAAAGTCGTTCAGGACCTTCGGCACCGTCTCACGCGTCAGGTGGCCGTAGGTGACTCCGTCGATCTGGACCGCGGGCGCGAGCGTGCAGCAGCCCAGGCAGGCGATGCGCTCTACCGTAAAGACTTTCTGGGGGTCCGTATCGTCGTCGGTGGGGATATCGAGGTAGCTGCGAAAGGCCTCGTAGACCTGCTCGGCGCCTTTGACGTGGCACGCGGTCCCGACGCAGACATGGATGATGTGTTGCCCGGCAGGCCGATGGCGGAACTGATCGTAGAAGGAGGACACGCCGGTAATGGCCGCAGGCGTGATCTCGGTCAGCTCGCAGACGCGCTCCAGTGCCTCCTGCGGCAGGTAGCCGTAGTGTCCCTGCAGCGCCTGCAAGATCTCCAACACCTTTTCGGCGCCGGTGCCGACCTTCTCGACCGTCTCATCCACGAATGTCAGATTCAGTTCTTCCATACGCAACCGATTTTGAGCTCATCGCATTGTGTTCAGGTATACGTTTGTCACCCTGAGCGGAGCGCAGCGGAGTCGAAGGGTCTGGCTGCGAATGAGAAGGGCGCTCCGATCTCGACCAGATTCTTCGACTGCGCTCGGAATGACAGACCCATTTCCACACAGGTTGCCTTTGTCAACGCGCCTCATTCGTGCGGCTCCTCGGCGAACACGCCGTGCGAATACGTGTAACGATCCTCGTCGTTGGTGACCTGGGCCTGCTGTAGCCACGCGGTCCATAGCGCGTCCAGCTCCTCGTCCGTCAGGTTCTGCAAATCCAGATCTTCCTCACTCAAGAATTCGTCCCGGAACTCAATCACGGGCGGCCGCCTCCAACGCAGTAGAGGTTCTTCTCGCCTCGAATGTAGATGCGGCCGTCGGCAAACGCGGGCGATGCGAAACATGCCTCGCCCAACTCGCACTTGGCGACTTCCTGGTACTCGGGTCCGAGCTGGGCGATGTGCATGACGCCTTCCTCGCTAAGCAGGTACAGCTTGTCGCCGACGACGCTCGGAGACGCCATGAAGTTGTCCCTCAGTTCGTGCTCGTAGACCTTCGTCCCATCGGCGATATTAGAGCAAAGCAGCAGGCCTCCGCCGTCGAGCACGTAGACGTACCGACCGTCACTGGCGGGACAGCAGATGTCGGGAGCCAGGTCGCTGGACTGCCAGGCGACGTGCGTCTCGGTAATGTTGCCTTGCCCGGTGGGCTTGACCGCGGTCATGCGGCTGTAAGGCTCGATCGCCATCACGAGACCGCCTGCATAGATGGGCGAAGGCGCGACGTCGCCGCTGGCGACCTCGGCCCGCCAGAGTTCCGTACCGGTGGCCGCATCGTAACCGATCAGCCACGGATCGGCCAAGGTGACGATCTGGACCCGGCCCTCGACTTCCACGACGATCGGCGAGCTCCACGAGTTCGGGACCTCGCGCTTCGCCTCCCAGACCACGTCTCCCGACAGGCCGTTCAGCGCGTAGAGACGGGACTTGCCCGCCTCGGCGTCCGCCTGGTCGTATTGAACGATCACGCGGTCCTGGTACGTATCGAGCGAGGAGGCGTAGCCGTACATGCTCTCCGGGATGCCAAGGTTCTTGTGCCAGAGCCGCCGGCCGTTGAAGTCGAAGGCCGCAATGTCGCCCGTCGCGAAGATCGCGTAGATGCGCCGCCCATCGGTGGCAGTGGTCGAGGCGCTGTAGCCTGTCTCCTCCATGACTTCGATCTCGGCTTCCGCCACGGCCGCCCTGGCAGGCACGTCGCCCCGCCAGAGGAGCTGGCCCGAGTCGGCATCGAAGCAGAAGACCTCGCGCTTTTCCTCGGTGGCACCGGAGAGGAAGACGCGCTTGCCCCACACGACCGGCGAGTTCTTCCCCGGCAGCGGCACGGCCGTCTTCCAGAGAATGCCTGCGCCGGACTCTCCGTTCCAGGCGGTCGGGACGTTGGTCAGCGAGCTGACACCCCCGCCGCCGGGTCCGCGGAAACGGTGCCATTGGTGGTTCTTCTGCTCCATCGTCGCATACGGCGGTCCCGAATCCTCCGCCTTCACGAATGCGAGGGGTCCCTGGAGTCCGAGCAGGAGCGCTCCCGCGGTTGCGAGGACGAGCACGCCTGCCGCAACACCCCAGCGCGCGTGCCGGGATTCAGCAATCTGCTCGGCACTTCGGTCGGCGACATGTCCGGGCCTCGGACCCTGTCTCTCCAGCACACCGGCCAGCTTGCCGACAGCCAGAAACAAAGCCACGCTGCCCAGCAGCGCGTAGCTGCTCTTGCGTGCGAAGTCGAGCCTCCAGAGACGGTCACGCCTGATTCTCAGGTCCAACTGGCGGATGTCGGCCAGCAGCTTCTCGTCAGTCGGGTCCTCGCGCAGCAACGCTCGCATCGCGGCCATCTTGTTTTCGCGTCGCGGCCCGATGACGGCCGTGCCGATGAAGTTGGCCACGAGCAGCCCGAGGAAAATGAGCGCAAACGCGCCGGCCACTTTGGCCGTGTTCCGGGCCGTCTGCAAGGCGACGCTCGACCGGGGAGTATCCGGTTGTTTCGTCGTCTCGTTCATGTGCGTGCCACCACCGCTTTCTCTCCGAGTTTCAAACGCTCGTGCTCCTTGGGGCAGTACTCGTAACAGCGCCCACAGGCGAAACAGCTCGCGCGGTCGGCTTCGTAGTCGCTGCGCCGACGGCGGACCGCCAGCGCCAGCAGCTTGCCGCCGATGATGAATCCGACGAAGCCGCCGAAGATGGCGCCGCCGATCGCAAACCGCCTGCCGATTTGCGCCGCCTCGTCGTAGAGCTCCCGGCTGGGCCTGCCGGTCGTGCGGAACGCGTCGCTCGCGTCGGTCGTTCCCTCAACCTCTCCACTCTCTTCCAGATGGACGCGTTCGGCCAAGCGCACCTGGGGATGCATCCGCGCGAACGAATCGCGCAGCAGGTAGCCACCCCACGCGCCGCCTGCAACCAACATCGGAAACAGCAGCAGCAAGAAGGCCAGACGTACCTTGGCAATTTTGTACTCCTTGCCCGGCCAGGGCTCCGTCGGCGCGCGAATCGCACCGAAGGGACACGCGTCCTCGCACAGGCGGCACTTGATGCAGTCGTTCGGAGTGATCGTCACGCGCCACTTCGACAGGCGGGAGAATTGCCTGAGGATGACGCCATATGGACAAAGAAAGCGGCAATAAGGCCGGCCCACGAACAACCCGATCAGCAGCAGACACGCGCCCAGAACCAGGATGTTCCAGTTGCCGCCCAGTCGGAAGAAGCCGACGAACGGATCGTACTGGCAGATGATGAACGCCGCGCCAAGGGCCGCGAAGAGAACGCCGGCGCCGAGATAGACGTAGGCGAGCAGACGCAGGGAGCTCTCCAGCCAGTTCGGCACCCTGACCGGATGGATCAACACCGCATCCTGAATCGCACCGAGTGGACAGACCGCTCCGCAGAAGACCCGACCGAAGAACAACGTGACCACCAGCGGCGCCGCGAAGAAGATCAGCACCACAATCGGGATCGCGTATGCCGGATCGAAGGCGGTGAGCGCCACGTTCTGGACCGAGCCGACGGTGCAGACACACCCTTTTCGAATGAAACCGAAGGCGACAAGCGAGAATAGCATCAGCGCGAAGATCGCCTTGCGGCTGCGTCTCTTGAGCGCGAGATGCGCCGCCAGCAACAACGCCCCGATCAGCACACCGGCCGCGACGTACTCCCAGATATCCTGCTCGGGCTGGGGCATCGTGGTGGTGGGCCGGACGTAGTCCGTCTCGAATTCCGGCGGCGGGAATCGCTCTTGCGCCAGGCTCGCGACGTTCAGTGCGAACAGGCAGACTAAGGTGATGAGAATATAGCGCCAACGTGCCATCAGGCGTGATCCACCGTCTTGAGAATATAGGGATGATCTGCGGGAACGCGTTTGAACGCCTGCGAGGGACAGGCGGCCGCTATCGCGCATTGATTGCAGTTGACACACCGATCGTGCCGGACTTGGAGGAACAGCGAGCCGTTGCCGAACGCGTTGCAGCCCTTGACGCACTTGCCGCAGCCGTTGCAGAGCGACTCGTCGATCGTGTATTCGTAATAGGGGTCCTCGATGTACTTGCGCACGATCGCGCCGGTCGGACACATCTGGTTCTCCGCGCCTTCGTCCAGCGTGACAGACTCCGGATCGAAGAACCCGAAGCAAATTTCGCAGTAGCCGCAGATCGCATGCACGTGGGTACACTTGACTGCCGACTCTTCCAGCACGCAATACGTCGCGCAGTTGCCGCACGCGATGCACTTGTACGGATCGATCTGCCAGACCCAGTCGTTCTTACGGCCCTTGGCGACCGCGAAGCCGGCGACGCCTCCAATGCCGGCCAGGCAGGCGCCCCAGAGCCCATCGCGCAAGAGCCGGCGACGTGTGACGTTGTCATTGTGCTCGGGCATGGTCACCTCGCCTGGCCGTTAGGGCCTGCGGCAGACCACACTCGGCCCACACGCCGCAATCACGGCACGTCCCATCGCCGACGCACACGCCCGCTGCGACGAGACGGCGTCTCTTGACGATAGCCGCACCGCCGGCGGCAGCGACTGCGCCCAGCGCGGTGCATCGAAGCACGCTGGCCAGCATCGCGCGCCGGTTCGTGTTACGTTCAGACCCCATCGATTCTCCTTACAGCTCCAATCAGAGCAACCACGCTACGAACGTCGTAGGGGCAACCCCCTGTGGTTGCCCAGGGCAGGCACGGGGGCCTGCCCCTACCCATCACCTTGGTCACTCCATCAGACACCCTTGCTCTCGAAGACTCGCACGACGTTCTCAATCGTGTCGAGCACATAGACTTGGCCTTCGGCATCGACGGCCACATCGAATCCGCCTCTCTTGGCATCCTCAACGCTCTCAAAAACGCGCGTCGCCCCGCCTTTGACCAGTTGGTCGGGTCCGGCCACGACGCCTTTGAACGAGCCGTCCGGATGGTAGACCTTGACGCGAACGATCCCCTTCTCGGCCGTGACGTGACTTCCGTCGGCAAACATCGCGAAGTTGGCGGGATTGCAGCAACCGCAGAAATCCTCGATAGTCAGACCGCCCTGTCCCCATGCGAGTTCCAGGTCGCCGCCAAAGGTATACAATTCGATGCGCGTGCGCCCCGGATTGGCGACACGCAGCAGCCCATCAGGCCCAACCGCGACGTCGAAATAGGCGCTCGGCACGATAAGACCCGGCACGTTTCTGTCGGGGTCTTTCTCACCGATACGACCGATCAGCTTGCCCATCGCAGCATAATGCCAGACGATCTCGTTGCCTGCGTCTGCGAGAAAGACGTCGTTGCCCGAGACCGCGATGCTCGTCAAGACCGCCTTCTCACCCAGCGACTCCCAGGACGAGACGGACTGCCCAGCCGCGTCGAATACCTCCACGTGATCGTTGAGCCCTACGTAGAGCGTGCCTTCCGGCGTCACGGCCAGACAATAGGGCTCGCCCAACGGCGTAATGAGCCGCTCGACAACGCCCACTCGATCCAGGACTTGGATGACCTTGTCGCCGGCCAGGTAAAGCCGGCCGGAGGCATCGACCGCTATCGCGCGCGAACACTCGAAACCCGTCGCCAACGGCGGACGCGCCTCCTCGTACAGGATTAGGTTCGGATCGAACCGCGCCAGCCTTTCGACATCGAGATCGTACGCGCGGCTCAGGCCGCTACCCTGCTCGCCGGTCGTATCCACCAGGACAACCGCCACGAGGCCGACCACCGCCGCTACTGCGATCAGTACGCCGACGAGAACCTGGGTCTTTATCATGCCTTGCGGCTCGTTCATTCCGTTTCCTGTAACGCGGCGACCCTATTGGGCCGCGATGTCCAGACATACCATCTTCGTCAAGTCTCTGACGATCAGCCGATTTTCAGCCACCGCCATCGGCCCCCACGCGTCGATACCATGCAGGACCTGTGCTTGGGCCAGTTGGACGTAGCTTCCGCTCTGCGCCTCGGCCAGCGTTAACAGTCCGTGGTCGTCCAGCAGGTAGATCAGACCGTTGACGATCGTATAGGGTCCGAGTCCGAACGTATGGTCGCTACCGCTGGTCCAGACCACGTTGCCTTCCAAGTCCAGGCACACCAACTGCTTGTCCGGGCGTATGCCATAGATGTGCCCTTCGTAGAGAATCGGCGTGTGCTGAGGGGAGCCGAACACCTGCGGCTCCAGGCGAAACTCGGGCTTCGCGACGATCTGGCCGTTCTCCTCGGACAGCGCGAGCATCATGGCGCCGGCGTTGTAGTCGCCAGAGAAAAGGATGCGGCCATCCCCGACCGGCAGCGGTGTAGGCACGTTCGCCATGCGAATCTGCCACTCGTCCACCTCCCAGAGCAGCGTTCCGTCGTCAGCGGCGACACCGACCACACCGCCGCTGGCGCACCACACGTACATGCGCCGACCGGCAAACTCGATGGGAACGATCGACGAATGCGTCATCTGCCAGCCGCGCGGGTTGGCGGTCCGCCAGAGGACCTGTCCCGTCTCAAGGTCCACCGCGATCATCAGCGCCTCGCCGCCGACGCCGAGAATGACCTTGCCCTCCTCGACGAGCGGACACTGACCTGCGTACCAATTCGGGACCTTGGCGCCGTAGTCCTTGACCAGGTCCAGGAACCACTTCAATTCGCCGGTCGCGGCGTCCAAGCAGGTCACATGGCATTTGGGCCCGATGGTCACAACGGACTGATCTGTGACAGCGGGAACGGTGCGGCTCATGCCATGGTTGCGCTTGACTTTCACGGGATAGAAGTAGCGCCAGATTTCCTGCCCGTCGGCCAGCGAGAAGCAGCGAATCGCGTCACCCTGCTTGTCCTGGTCGTAGTCGGCTACAAAAACGCGGCCGCCCAATACGGCCGCTCCCGCATATCCCTCACCCAGATCGAGCGACCACAGCACGGGCGGCCCCTGCGCCGACCAACTCCGCGACAACGTCACATCCACCTTGCCGATCGCGTCTCGGTCCGGACCACGGAAGTGAGGCCAGACTCCCGGCAATTCGCTCGGCGTTCCCCCGTAGGTCGTCAGTTCCGCGCGCGCCAGCACGTCCCCCTCCTCGCCTGCGGACTCAGCAGAGACATTCGAGGCGATAGGGACACGCTGCTCCAATTGAGGAGCCGCGTCGGCGCTGATCCACAGATAGGCGACGCAGAAGACCCCGGCGGCCGCGACGGCCATCGGTATGATATCGGCGATAACGGATTTCCTCATAGACGACCCGTTAACCAGTTGCAGCTATTCGTTCCGCAGCGCGTCGAGCAATTCGCCGCGAAGCGCCAGCGCCGCTGCGATCCAGACCCAGAAGCCGCCGCTGACACCGATCGCGACGACGGTCAGGAGCAGCGAAAAGTACGGGATCTGCCCTCCAGGCGACTGGACCGCCGGGATCACAGCGATTGCCGCGGCGACGACACCACAGATCAAGCCCGAAAGCACCAAACCCCAATGCTCGTAGAATACCATAATCCCGAGCCTCTGGCGACTGAAACCTACCGCTCTGAGCATCGCCAGTTCGCCGCGACGCTCGAGCATGTTTCGCAGCACGATCAGGCCCAGACCGATGCAGCCGAGGATCAGGCCCAGGCCGCCAAGGACCGTGAAGATGGATAAATACGTATTCTCCACGGCACTGAACGCGGCCAGACGCTGCGCCGCCGGCGTCAGGACAAGGCCAAAATCCCTTAGGCCGGATGTTAGCGTTCGACCCACCTCCTGAGTCTCGGCGCCGGGAGCGTCCACCAGGAATGCGCTGTAGCCGGCCTCGGAGGGAAACCGAGCGACGAAATGGGCCTCGTCGATGACCAGACTGCCCTGCAGGATCGAACTTGCGATCATGCCGACGATGCGCAGAGAAAAAGCCCGTCCAGCCTCGTCTTTATACTCCAACTCGTCACCGATGTTCTTGCCTAGCGCCCACTCCAGGGTGTTTTTGTCTCCCACGGCAGGCACAACCCCTTGTCCCAGGTCGGCCTTCAGCAGGTTCCACCCCTGTTCGTTCTCGCTCTTGGTGGTCTTGACGAAGGTAAATGCCCCGCGCCGGCTCAACTCCTTGGTCTCCACCCCCAGCAAGCGCGGCTGCTGGGCGCGGTTGAGGTTCAGGCAACTCGCGTCATCCCCGGCGCGGACACGGAGTTGGACCGCAGAAGCCCCGTCGAGGTCACTGCTGTTCAGACCCAGTGCGACGCGTCCCTTCTCTGTATTGAGATCGTGCAGGACCGCGACAGATAATTCACCGTAGAACGCAAATCCGCCTGTGCCAGAATCGCGTCTCTCGGGATCTGACACAGGACCCTGCCGAAAGATCTGGACGGAGACGACCAAGAAGACGCCGCAGGCCAGCAGCCCGATGATTGCCAGACTGCGCCCGCTGCGACGGGTCGAATTGCGCAAACCCAGTCCGCTCAGGGACACGAGAGGCTTGTTCCAGCCGCCTCCGACGATCCGCAGCAAGGCCTGACACAGGGCTAGCGCTCCTATCAACAAGAGCGAACCGGCCCCGAAAAACACGCCCGCAACATCCTGCCCGCTGCCGCCGCCCATGAAAGCCACCAGAGCGACCGCGCCGGCGATAGACACGATACCCACGGCAAGACCCCATCGACCCCGAGACCACGCGGCCTTGCGGCTGTAGCGTGCCTCCAAATCTCCGCCGAGTAGCTCTCGGGCCGGACGCTTTACTTTCTTTCGCAGCGTGATCCAGATCGCAAACAGCGAGGCCAGCAGACCGAGCAGGCCACCGATCGAGAGCGTTACGGGTTTGGCGAAGAAGTCGATTTGGGTGCCGGCGACCGCTCTCCTCCAGAGGGTGGACAGTCCGTAGACCATCAGGCGGGTGTAGACCAAGCCCGCCGCGACGCCGACGATGGTCCCGGCCAGCGCGACCAAGCCTCCCTCGGCCAGCAGGATGCGTCCCACTCGTTTCGACGGCAGGCCAACGGCGAGCAGCGTGCCGACCTGCTCGCTGCGGCTCTCGACGCCAAAGACGAAGAGAAGGCCCGTCAGGATGAGGGCTGACGCGATCAGGAACATGCTCAGACCGAGGAAGAGCTGCCCGAAGTCGGTCCCCTCCCGGCCGGCCGCGAGGCCGCGTTGCCGGACCGGCTGGAAGAACAGACCGACTGTCGCCGGGTCGATGTCGCCGGTCAGGCGGGTTGTGATCCGCTCAGTCAGCCCCTCACGCCACGGACACCGCACGGCGGTCAGGTTGCCGAAGCGGTTGCCCCAGAGGGCTTGGCCTGCCTCCAGCGTGATGAAGGCCTTCGGCGTCCCACGGTAGTCGTCCCAGTAGGTCTCATCTTTGGTGCGTATCTTGTCCAGGTCGATCGGAATGCCGGCCTCCCAATCGCGGCAGTTGTCCACGTTCGCCAAACCGGGAAAATCGGGCGTCAGATTAGGGTCTATCGCAGCGCCAGAGAGAGGGACGATTCCCGCGACGGTGAAGGAGTCCGTCCTCTCAACGAGGTTGCGTTTGAGACCAACGAGGTAGTAGGTCAGTTCCAGCGAATCGCCTACCTTGGCTCCCAAATCGTCGGCGAGCCATTGATTGATAACGATCTGGTCGGCGCTCATGTTGCGCGGGATCAGGCTCGTCCCGTTCGGATTGATGGCCGCGACCATCGAGTAAGGCGTCACCTTATCGCCCAGAGCGATCTGGTTGACGAAGTAGGTCAGGATTCCGGTGGCGTCTGCATCGACCTTCAGAGCGGCATCTGCGAGCGTCTGATCGATGAAGATGCGGCCGCTGCGCAGCTCAAGCACGTCCGGCCGCGCCAGCGGTCGCAATTCCAGGCCCGCGTCGGCCAGGCGCCAACAACGCTGCAGCGCCGCGTTCACCTGGTCCACTGAGGCTTCTTCCTCGCCGGCTGCGGCCAGCAGGATATTGGCTTGGCCGGGATGCTCGACCATCTCGCCCAACCAGGCCAGAGGCACGAAGACATTCAGCGGCGCCGCCTGATTGGCCTTGAGGTCGAACCGCCCGAACGCCTCATCATCCGCAAGAGCCTGCACCTTCAGCCGGAAGGCCGCGGTCCGGTCGGCATCTGAAGCAAGCGGCACATCGCGTGGCATCAGGCCGGGCTTCTCGACGCGCAGCACGATCTCATCACCAACGCTCACGGCCAGTCGGTCCGCGACCGGCGCGCCGAGCGTCACGGTCTCGTCGCCGTTCGGCGCAGGCACGCTCGCGCCCGGCCCGAGGCGATAGAACCGCTCATCCACTCCAAGAACATCGACCCGATTGACGCGCGTTGAACCGTCGGCATTCGTGATAATGCCGGTCACTTGGAGGACCGGCGCAACCATCCTGTCGAGTTGTTTTTGGAGATCATCAGCGAGAGCTGCGCGGAAGAAACGATCTTGGGGAATCACGGCGTACTCGGTCTGGCCCAGGCGAGCCTCGACCGTGCGGCGCAGGGTGTACTGAACGGAATCGCCGACGACCAGCGCCCCGGTGAGCACGGCGATTGCCACCATGACCGCCAGCAGGACGGCGAGGTTCGTCCGCCGGTAGAACCACAGACTCTGCGTGACCAGCCGCCAGAAGCTCATGCCTGCGCCCCATCGTTGAGCGTGCCGCCGCGAAGCTCCATCACATGTCCGATCCGTTGCGCGAGCTTCTGCGAGTGCGTCACCACGATCAGCGTCACCCCCTCGTCGCGATTGAGTCCGACCAGGAGCTCCGCGACGTCGTTAGATGCTTCCTCGTCGAGCGACCCGGTCGGCTCGTCGGCCAAGAGCAGCTTGGGCCGGTTGATGAGCGCTCGCGCCACCGCGACCCGCTGACGCTGACCGCCTGAGAGCTCACCGGGCCGATGGACCATCCGGTCCGCCAGTCCGACGCGTTCGAGCAACTGCTCAGCCCGCTCGTGTGCGGCCTTTGGCGATGAATTGTCCACGCCGGCAAGGGTCGGGATCAGGACGTTTTCCAGCACGGTGCATTGCGGCAGCAGGTGATGCAATTGGAAGACGAAGCCGATCTCGCGGTTGCGGATGCGCGCAAGTTCCCTGTCATTCAGGCCCGCCAAGTCCCGGCCGTCGAACAGAACGCGTCCGCTCGTGGGATGGTCCAGCGCGCCGATGATATTGAGCAGCGTGCTCTTGCCACAACCGGAGGGCCCGACGATCACGACCGATTGACCGGGCTCGATCTTGAGCGAGATTCCCTTGAGCACATGAACACCGACGGGCTGGTCGGCTTGCCCATAGTCCTTTGTCACGTCGACCAGTTCGACCATTACTTGCCTCACTTGGTTTGCCGGGCCACCTGCTCGAATGTCCCGAGCATCGCGGCGGCGGTCTGCTCAACGTTGAATGATTTTGCCATCCCCTTGCGCCCCTCGGCGCCCAGCTTGCGTGCCGCCTGCCGGTCGAGCAGCAAAGGCGCCAGCGTCTCGGCGAGCTTCTCGGCGGTGTTCGGCTCGTACAGCACGCCTCCACCGGTCAGCTTGATCGTCTCGGGGAAACAGCCGATGGCGGGCTCCACCACCGGCACACCCATCGCCAGCGCTTCGAGTACGTACAGACCATAGGCGACAGGCTGCCGTTCGGGCACCGAGAGCGCCGAAAGGCTCCTGAGGAACTCGAGTCTTGGCTCGCGCTCGAAGGATTCGAGGAATTCCACGTCGTCACGCACACCGGCCGTCGTCAACTTGCTCTGCATACGCTCAACGAAAGGCTCGTCGCTCGCGCTGCGGCCGCCCGAAATCCTCAGCCTGACGGACTTAAGCTTGTCGCTCTGCTTGAGCCGAATGAACGCGTCGATGAGCGTTTCCAGCCCGCGTTCGGGACACATGCGCGAGAGATAGCCTATCGTCGGCGTCGTCGGTCCGGTCGGGTCCGGCGTGTACGCGCCAAGGTCTAAGCCCATGCGCACCACGTGCATGCGATCGTCATCGACGTCCAGACGCTCTTTCATGGCGCCGGCAAAATAGCTGCTGACGGCGATGAAGCCGTTGATGTCACGCGCACGCACGCGCACGATGTCCCACGCGCGCTCGGCGTAGGGACTGGTCAGTCCGTCCAGAAAACCGTCCTCGTCCTGGAGTAGGGACACGACCGGTACGTTCAGCCTGTCCTTGATGCGCCGAGCCAACCCGCCCAGCAAAGCGTTGGACAGGCAGACCACGTCAGGAGCCCCCTCCTCGGCCTGAAGCCAGTCGACGAAGCGGTCCAGCTCTTTGACCTGGCGGCCGTGCTCTCCTTCCAACATGGAAATCGTCGTTTCGCCCAGGTCGCGGGCGTTGGTCATGCCGGCTTTGCGCCCCGCCCATTCGAGCAGCCTGCGCGAATCGAAGAGCTTGTCGATCCAGCGCGGCGTCCTGCGAAACAGCGAGAACTTCTGCTGGAGATAGACGTTCACACCGCCGAAGAAGATCGGCGCATTGGCCACCGGCTCGGTCTTGTCGGCGTGCAACGGCAAGTAGAGCGGGACCATCAGCACATCATGGCCGAGCCGGCGCATCTCGCGCACCAACGCGATGTCACGCAGGCAATTCTCGCAGTAAAAGTTGTCTCCCGAACCGGGACTGATCTGGACGATTCTCATTGCGCCGGGGTCCCTCCCACAGAGCCAAATGCGTAAACGTACCCGTCATCACAGCCAACCACCACAGTGCCCTGCGCTACGGCCGGCGACGAGATGATCGGTTGTCCTATCTCGTACGACCAGACCTCGGTGCCGTCAGCGAGGCGCAGCATGTAGAGCCTTCCGTCGCTGGAGCCGACGATCACCTTGTCGCCGCACACCGCCGGCGAGCTGTCCACCTCGCCCAGCGTCTTAAAGGTCCAGACGCGATCTCCGTTGTCGCGGCGTAGCGCGTGGACGAGCGCATCACGACCGCCGACGATTACGAGATCGTCTGTGACCGCAGGCGAGGAAAAGAAAGGCGCGTCGCTCTCGGTGTACCTCCAGACGATTTCGCCTTTCGTGGCGTCGGCTCGGATGAAGACGTTGTCGTAATTGCCGATATAGACCTGGCCTTCGGCGAAGGCGCCGGAAGCAGCGATGTACGAGCCACCATCAATCTCGGTCAGTTTCGTGCCGTCGGCGACGGAGATGACGTGGATGAAGGCGTCGCAGCCGCCGAACGCGCACTTGCCGTCGCCCAGCGCCGGCGAGCCGTTGACATAATTCTGGGTTTCATAGGTCCAGACGGCTTTGCCGGTCGCGCCGTTGACGCAGTGGACCCTGTTGTCGTAGCTGCCGACCAGCACCCAGAGAACCTGGCCATCGGGACTGCGCGTCCAGTTGGCGGCGCCGAGAATCTCGCCTTCGGTCTCGTATTTCCATTCGAGGTCACCTGTCGCCGCGTCCAGCGCATAGAGGCAGTTGTCGGAAGAGCCGACATACACACGACCTTCGACGACGCACGGCGCCGCTTCGACCGCGTCCTCGGTGGCGTAAGACCAGAGCTTCGTGCCGTCTTGCAGATTGATGGCATAGACATGACCATCCGAGGAGCCGATGAATACCCTCCCCTCGTAGATCGCGGCCGAGGACTTGACCTCCGCGTTCGTCTTGAAGCGCCACAGAAACGCCAGCGAGTCGCCCAGCGTCGTCGAAGCGCGGCCCAACAGCCCCGGTCCGCCTCCAAACATAGGCCAAGTGGTTCTGTCGTCAAGGACCGTCGGCTGCGCCGACTCACGAGGGATGCCGCTCGGTGATTCTGTCCCGGAACGGCTCGGCAGCCGCCCGGCACGCACCACGAAGAACACAATCAACGCGAGAGCCAACACACCGATGAATGCTACCCAGATTGCCGTTCGCTCAGATGTCTGCATTGATGCGCCCCAACCACGTTGAACCGAATTCCGTAGGCCCACGGCACTTACGACGGCGCCGACATGATAGTTCACCGGCATCTAAGGTGCAACGCCACGCGCCGGCGCGAGCAAAGCGAGCGCATACAGGAGGGAAAGCCGCGAGCGCCTTACATCACGAGATCGATCTTGGCGAGGCGCGGCCCGATTCGTGCTTCGGCGTCGGACCGGAAGATCTCGATCTTGGTCGGCACGCGGACGCCGTCGGCAGAGACCGGAGCATAGTCGTATCCCCAGACGATGAGGAAATCCTGCCGCAGCGGATTGGCCAGCCACACCATCTCGGCCAGGGAATTCTCGCGGTTGAGGTAGTACGTGCCGTTCGTCCAGTAGAGCGCGGCGGCACGCGACGTCTCGTCGGTGCCTGCGCCGGCGGACGAAGAAATTCGAAAGCGAGCGTCGATCGGGTCGTACGCGCGACCGCGAATCTGCACGGTAAAGGGCTGGCGGGACAGTTGCGTGCGCCGGTCCAGCAGGCGCGCCGGCGCGGTGACAACCTGGAGCACCGCAGACGCATAGTTCTGATAGGCGCCGGCAAGTGGCGATACGTCCAGGTTCGCGTCGCCCTTCAACAGCTCGAACCGGTCTACGACCATCAACCAGGTAAACTCCGCCTGCGGTTCGTGGGCGGTGATCCTGAGAGCCTCAGACCAGGGAAAGGCGGTGAAGGTATGTTCGGTCAGATAGTAGCTGTTGTCAGGCCGATAGGCGGCGACAACGCCGCTCAGATCGATCCGCCTGCATTGTAACCATGTGGGCAGCCCGCCGGCGGCTTCGACCGCGGCGAGGATATAGTCCGGCCGCACGGCCGCCAGCGCCGTCTGGTCCGGGCCGATGGCCAGCAGGTCATCCCCCGGTAGCTGGGCGATCTGCCGACCACACCCGGTAAGCATCAGTATCGTCAGTCCAATCAGGACCGCGCGTCGAACCACCCTCGTGCGCATACTCCACCTCCGTCGACTACGCTCAAGGTCGGGGACTCGGTCCGCCGGGTCCCTGTCAGTCTTGCTCGCACTTGAGGTCGGCGAGCTGCTGCATCAGCTTATATCGGTCGGCCGCGTCGCGGTTCGCCAGTTTCATTAGCGCCGCCGCCGCGTCCGGCTGGGTCTGCTTCAGCGAGCGGTAGCGAATCTCGTTGTAAGCGTACTCCTCAAAGGTCATCGTCGGCGCCTTCGAGTCAAGCTGCATGGGGTTCTTGCCCTCGTCCTTCAGACGCGGATCGAAGCGGTACAGCGGCCAATGCCCACATGCCACCGCCTTTTTCTGCTCGTCGTAGCCGGTTGTCATGTTGATACCGTGGTTGATGCACTGGGCGTACGCCAGAATCAGCGACGGTCCGGGATAGGCCTCGGCCTCGACGAAAGCTCTGACCGTCTGGGCGGGGTTGGCGCCCAGAGCGACCTTGGCGACGTAGATGTTGCCATAGGTCATTGCCAACAGCCCCATGTCTTTCTTCGGCGAGGGTTTGCCGGCCGCGGCGAATTTCGCCACGGCGGCACGCGGCGTGGATTTGGACATCTGGCCGCCGGTGTTGGAGTAGACTTCGGTGTCGAGCACGAGCACGTTGACGTCGGCGCCGCTGGCGAGCACGTGATCCAGACCGCCGTACCCGATATCGTAGGCCCAGCCGTCGCCGCCCAGGGCCCAGACGCTCTTGCGGACCAGGTAGTCCGCCACGGTTAGCAGTCGCTGGCACTCGGGACAATCGCTCTTGGTGGCCTGCTTCTTGAGCTGCTCGACCCGGCCGCGCTGCCCCTCGATGGCCGCCTGCTCGGGATCGCTGGCTATCGTCGCGGTGCGAATCTCCGCCGCCAAAGCCTTGTCCACACAGCCTTTCTCGGCCACCTTCTCCACCAGCTCGATAGCCATTTGACGGAGCTTGTCGACGGACAGCCGCATGCCCATCGCGAACTCGGCATTGTCCTCGAACAGGCTGTTGCTCCAGGTCGGTCCCCTACCGTCGGCACGCGTCGTGTAGGGTGTCGTCGGCAGGTTTCCCCCATAGATCGACGAACAGCCGGTAGAGTTGCCGATCATCGCGCGGTCGCCAAAGAGCTGGCTGAGCAGCTTGACGTAAGCGGTCTCGCCGCAGCCGGCACAGGCGCCGGAGTACTCAAACAGCGGCTGGATCAACTGGCTGCCCTTGACCGTGTTAGCCTTGAAAAGCGAGCGGTCGGTATTGGGAATCGAAAGGAAGTACTCGTAGTTGGCCCGCTCGCGGTCGCGAATCGGCTCCTGCAGCTCCATGTTGATGGCTTTGCGACCGGTGGGCTGGCGGTTAGCGTCACGCTCCTGGCCGGGGCAGATTTGCACGCACACGCCGCAACCGGTGCAATCCTCAGGTGCCACCTGCACGGTGTATTTCATGCCGGCGAATTCCTTGCCCTTGGCGTCGATGCTCTTGAAGCCCTCCGGGGCATGGCCGTTGGCATACTTGGCATCGTAGTCCTTAATGCGAATCGTCGCGTGCGGGCAGACCAGCGAGCACATGCCGCATTGCAGACACAACTGCGGCACCCACTGCGGAATCTGGACCGCAATGTTGCGCTTTTCGTACTTGGTCGTCCCCAAGGGGAACTTGCCATCGACCGGCATCTTGCTCACCGGCACGGCGTCTCCACGCATTGCCATCAGCTCGGCCGTGACGGACTTGACGAACTCGGGAGCGGTGTCCGGCACGAACGGCGGACGGCTCCAGGAGCTCGTGACCTTGGCCGGCACCTCGACCTCGTAAATGCTGTCGAGTGCCCTATCGACGGCCGCGTTATTCATCGCGACGATCTTTTCGCCCTTCTTGCCATAGCTGTGCTGGATGGCGTCCTTGATGGCCTTGACTGCCTCGTCGATCGGGATGATGTCGCTGATCTTGAAGAACGCGGTTTGCATGATCACGTTGATGCGCGCACCGAGGCCCAATTCCTGCGCCAGCGAGATCGCGTCGACGACGTAGAACTTCAGTTTCTTCTCGATGATCTGCTTCTGCATCTCTTTCGGCAGCGTGTCCCAGACCTCATCGGCCGGGTGGCTGGTGGTCAGCAGGAAGGTACCGCCATCGCGAGCTGAGCTGAGCAGGTCATACTTCTCGAGAAAGCTGGGGTTATGGCAGGCGACGAAGTCGGCTTTGCCGATCAGGTAGGGTCGGCGAATCAACTCCTTGCCGAACCGCAGGTGCGAGATCGTCAGCGCACCGGCCTTCTTCGAGTCGTACACGAAGTAGCCCTGGGCGTAGTTGTCCGTCAGCTCGCCGATGATCTTGATCGAGTTGTGGTTGGCGCCGACGGTGCCGTCCGACCCGAGACCGTAGAACATCGCCGCGTACTGGCCCTTGCTGCGCGGGACCTGGAACGTGTCATCGACATCCAGGCTCATGTGGGTGACGTCGTCGATGATGCCGACCGTGAAACTGCGCTTGGGCTTGGCGGCATCGAGGTTATCGAAGACCGCCTTGACCATGGCCGGCGTGAATTCCTTCGAGCCCAGACCGTAGCGTCCGCCGACCACGACCGGGTACTTGTCGAACGGAGCGATCCCGTCGGCCATCGCTTCGCCGATCGAGGTGCGAATATCGAGGTACATCGGCTCACCCAACGCGCCCGGTTCCTTGGTCCGATCCAGCACCGCGATCTTCTTGACGGTCTTGGGTAAGACCTTCATGAAATGCTCGGTGCTGAACGGCCGGTACAGCCGCACCTTGATCACGCCGACCTTCTCGCCCTTCGAGGCCAGATACTCGGTCGTCTCGTGAGCCGTCTCGGCGCCGGTGCCCATGAGGATGATGACCTTCTCGGCATCGGGCGCACCGACGTAGTCGAAGAGCTTGTACTGGCGACCCACCAGCTTGGCGAACTTGTCCATCGTGTCCTGGACGATCTTGGGCGTCGCCAGATAGTACTTGTTCACCGTCTCGCGACCCTGGAAGTACACGTCGGGGTTCTGCGCGGTCCCACCGAGCATCGGATGGTCCGGCGATAGCGCCCTGGCTTTGTGAGCGGCCACCAGTTCGTCGTCGATCATTGCGCGCATGTCGTCGTGGGTCAGCTCTTCGACCTTCTGGATCTCGTGACTAGTCCGGAAGCCGTCGAAGAAGTGCAGGAAAGGCACGCGCGACGCCAGCGTCGCCTGCTGCGCGATCAACGCAAAATCCATGACTTCCTGCACGCTGTTGGAGCAGAGCATGGCAAAACCCGTCTCGCGACAGGTGGTCACGTCGGAATGGTCGCCAAAGATAGACAACGCCTGACACGCCAGCGAACGCGCGGAGATGTGAAAGACGGTGGGCAGTAGCTCGCCGGAAATCTTGTACATGTTCGGGATCATCAGCAGCAGGCCTTGAGAGGCGGTGAAGGTCGTCGTCAAAGCCCCGGTCGCCAGCGCCCCATGTACGGCACCGGATGCGCCGCCTTCCGACTGCATCTCGGTGACCGAGGGAATCGTGCCCCAGATATTCGGCTCCGCCTTGGCGGTCTTGGCATCGGAGATCTCGCCCATCGGGGAGCTCGGCGTAATCGGATAGATGGCGATGACCTCGTTCGTCGCGTGAGCAACGTGCGCCACTGCCGTGTTTCCGTCAATCGTTACCATTCTGCGTGTCATAGCTTCTCCATTTTTCCGGTAAATCATGAACATAACACAACTTAGCTCAAGCCCCTCCGTCCAGCGGCCTTCAAACCCTGCACTGCGCCCCCTTGGAGATAGCGGCCCGCGCGAATGCGAGCCCCTCCCCTCTGGCAAGGCATAGGGCAGCACTAAAGGCAAACATTTATACCGGTTTTGACCGGGCGGGGCAATACAAAATTCCGTCCGCGCCGCGGCTGGGGCGCAACTCATGTTCGCAGGTAGCTTCCCTGAGCTGGATGACATATTTGTCATTCCGACCGGAGGACTACCAAAGGCAGTCCGGAGCGGAGGAATCTGGCCCAGAACAAGGGACAACCCGATTCGGACCCATATTCCTCCACGCGGCCTTCGGCCTTGGTCGGAATGACAATACTGCGGGCCTATATCGTTCGAGGAATCTACCTGCAATCATGCACCGCATCCTGGCGGCTACAGGCCGAACACGTCGAGCCACTTATCGGTTTCGCTGTCGGTCAAGCCATCCCGCTTTTCCTCGGGTTCCTGCCTCCGAGATCTCTTGCTGGCCAGTTCCCTGAGCACCAGGCTCCAGAACAGCTCCGACTTGAGCGCCGCCGCCTTGCGGCCGGCTGCGGCCAGGCGCAGCCGCCGGTCGCTGCTGACGACCGTCAGATGCTGCGGGGCCGTCGCGACCAGGAGCTTCTCCTCGATGACGGTGTCGGCGTCCTTGTTGAAGCCGGAGAAGAATATCTCCAGGTAGGTTACCCGGCCGAAAACTCCCTTGTCGGCAGGACCAGCGCCGTCGAAGACCACTTCGCCTTCCTCTCCCGTCAGTGCAAAGTATCTGTCCAGCGTTTCGCAGAGCTGCACTTCCGTCCTGATCTCGCGGCCGTCAGGCGATTCCTGAACCGCGCAAAGCAGATTCGTTCCGTCGATGATAATCATGACAACCCCCAGTCATCCGGACGTCGGCAAGCCGGCCGCAATGAGCACCCCGGGTAGAAAATTCTGAAACATGTGAATGCCGCAAGCGACCCCTAGCGCATGCCACCGTGATTTCCGGCGCCAGGCCAAGTAGGCACACGAGAACACAAAGAACGGCCACACGACTACCGGCCCCCACAGCAGAGCCTGGGACGAATGCAACGCGGCCCAAATCGCGCACGACCCGAGTGCTTTTCGCACTGGGTCCCGCAGGACGAAGGACAGAAGCCAGAGTCCCAGCCCCAGAAACAGCGTCTCCAGCGCAGGCCCGACGATGACCATGAGGACGAACAGGAAAACCGGTCCCGCCTCCCGCTCGAACTGAGGCAGGGCCTGCTCACCACCCAGACCGATCAGCGACAGGATGAACGCAATTGCCAGGCTCGGGACCAGACTTAGCACGCCCGCACGGATGATGTACTTGCCGACCGGGACACGCGTGTCGAACAGCAACGAGAGTACGCGATGGTCCGCGTACGGCTGCGACTCGACTTCTTCAGATTGCATCGTTTCCGCCTGCGGAGCACCTCCAGGGGAAGCGTCCTCCTGCTCTACTCCATCCACCGGCTCCTGCTGCTGGCCTGATTCGTCCATCACTTCCATGTATTCGCGTCGTGAAAGTCGTCCGAGCGTTCGTGCAGCGGAGCGTCAACCCGCGACAGGTCAGACAACGACACCTTCCTTCTGGGTTTCGAAGCGGACTTCGCCGCCGACGATGGTCTTCTCGACCTTGCCTTTGACCTTCCAGCCGTGGTAAGGACAGTTGCGGCTCTTGGAGACGAACTTCTGTACGTCGATCTCCCACTCGGCCTCGGGGTCAATGATGGTCACATCGCCCTGCCGGCCTTGGCTCAGTGTGCCCTTGTCGATCCCGATGATCCCCGCGGGGTTGACCGTCATCAGCCGAATCAGCCCCAGCCAATCGAGTAACTTCGGCTCGATCAAGGCCTTGATGTACAGCCCCAGAGCGCACTCCAGGCCGGCGATGCCGAACGGAGCCGAAAGGAATTCGAGCTCTTTCTCGCTCTGCAGGTGCGGCGCGTGGTCCGTCACCAGCGCGTCGACCAGACCATCGACAATCGCCTCCTTCAAGGCCTCGACGTCCTTCTGGGCGCGGAGCGGAGGATTGACCTTGTAGTTCGTGTCGTAGTCGGAGCAGCACTCTTCCGTCAGCAACAGGTGGTGCGGCGTGACTTCGCACGTCACCGGCAACGAATCCCGCTTGGCCTGGCGGATCAGCTCGACCGAGCCGGTCGTAGAAATGTGCTGAGCGTGGTAGCGGACCTGCGTCTTGCGGACGAGCTGGATATCGCGCCAGAGCATCGCCTCCTCGGCCAAAGGGTCCAGGCCTGGCAGGCCGAGAATCGTCGAGTAGTAGCCCGAGTTCATCACGCCGCCACCGGCAATGCGGTCTTCCTGGCAGTGCTGAGCCACCACACGGTCGAACATCCTGGCGTACTTGAGCGCCTTGAGCATTACGGCCGGGTCCTGCACGCCACTGCCGTCGTCGGTAAAACCGCGCGCTCCCGCCTCCGCCATCATCCCCATCTCCGCCAGCTCGATCCCTTCGCGCTTCTTGGTAATCGCGCCCATCACATAGACGTGCGTCTTGCGGGCCTGGCGGCCCTTGCGGTGAACGTACTCGATGTCGGTCTCGTTTTCGATGGTCGGATTGGTGTTCGGCATACAGACTACCGACGTGAAACCGGCGGTTACCGCTGCCGCCGAGCCGCTCGCGATGGTCTCTTCCTCTTCGTCGCCCGGCTCGCGAAAGTGCACGTGGATGTCGATCAGGCCAGGCGCCACCAGCTTGCCGCTCGCGTCGATCACGCGGTCGACGGATTTCTCCGCCGCCGGGTTGGCCTTGCCCACCTCGGCTACCCTGCCCTCCAGAATGAGCACGTCGCACGTCTTGTCGAGATTGTTGGCCGGGTCGATCACTCGTCCGTTCTTGATGAGCACGTTGTTCGTCATAGCGCACCTACGCTCTCGCTGGTTGCCATCGAGCCCAAAGCCATATCCACACGTTCGCGACTCTCTGCCTTGAGCCGCGTGGGCGAGCGTATTTGTACCAGAAGCGGCAGGCGAAGGGAAGGACTATCATGGTCTTGCTTCGGCAGCGAAGGCTAAAGCTGGGTGATCTCGGAGAGGCCTTCGATTTGGGACTGGGTGATTTCACGAATGCGAGACTCCATCCGATCCTGCAGGGCAGCAGTCTCCTTATTCAGCCTGTTTTCGAGCCGCGTCTTGAAGCTCCTGCGGGTTTTGGCAATCCTGGCGGGCGTCAGGACCCTCTTGACGACCCAGGCGGGTGCATTCCAGTTGTCGGCCAACTCTCGCGCCTTGACCTTGCCATACCGAACGCCGAGGAATGCCACGACGGCGGTGAGCAGCGCTCCGGCCAGCAATCCCGCCGGGCCGGCCGCCAGCAACGCGGTGCCGGTCCCGCCGCAGATCATCGCGCCGACGCTGGCTGCCAGCGCCACCACGAACCAGCCGACCGTCTCCATGATGCCGCCGTACAGGTCCGGCGCCTCGGCGCCGACCATCTCCTGCTGCGCGGAGGTGGCGTCTTGTCCCTGAACCGGTTCGTCTCCAACGCTGAGGCCGTATTCGCCAAACCACTGTGCCAGCAGTTCGTTGAGCTGGCCGGGAAGGCCCAGGCTCAGCGTCCGCATCCGGCTTTCGATGATCTCCTTGAGCTTGTCCTCGTCGGCCCTCACGCTGGCGCCGATGCTGTCCTTGAGCCCATTGACGGAGCCGCCTTCCTTGCGGAAATCCTCCAGGACGGGCCGGATCGACTTGTCGAACAGCTCGTTCGTTACGTCGGTGGCGACCTCCGAGATGTAGCGGCCCGTCACCCGCTCGACGAGCGGACGCACCTTCGACCGACAGAAATCCGGCAGGTCACGACGGAGCTTCTCGCGCGTCTGGTCGAATTGTCTCTGTAGCGCCGGCAGTATCGCCAGCCCCTGCGCGATCACGGCGTAGGGCCGGTCGCTGCGCATCAGGCGCGACGGATCGATAGCCAGTGCCTCGGAAACCACGTCAGAGACGAAAGGCCACTGACTGCTGCCGCCAGCCAGAACCACCCGGCTGATGTCGCTGCCGGCGATGACGTTGTCGCGCAGCACGCCAGTCAGGGACTGGCGAAACCACTCGATCAGATCCACCGGCTTGTCGGCGTGAGTGATACTGCGGCAATCCACCCCCAGGTCGCGTAGATGGCCTACCAGCGTCGCACTGGGCTGGTAGGCGCCCGCTCGTTTCATGAAGCCGGACCAGTCCATGCCGCGCAGGCTGCCGTAACGGCCCACTGATTTGTTCAGCGTCTCGCCGCGATCGCGCGCCATGGTCAGCGAGAAGAACTCCTTGACCTCGCGACAGAGGTAGGAATGGACATAGTATGTATCGCCGGCTTCCTCCATCTCGGCCAGGGTCTTGGGGTTTTGTTCGAGAAACCACTGGAAGAAGAGGTCGTCGAAGAGCCGTCCGCCCAGTTCCATGTCGCCCCACGAGTGGCAGACGCGCAGGCTCCGCAGGAAGGCGAAATCGCAGGTGCCGCCGCCGAAATCCACCACGAGAATACCACGCTGCGCCTCCTCCGGCGAGAAGTCCCGGTGCCATAGATGGTACAGCAGAGCGCCTTTGGGCTCGTCGACCAGCCGGACGCCACCGTAGCCGGCCGTCTGAGCGATTTCGGACAGCTTGGCGCGGAAAGGCTCCTGGGACTCGCTTGGCACGCCGAAGATCACGTTCAGCAACGTCGGATCGAGCGCGATATGCTGGCGCTGCGCCTGCATGATAACCGCGTGCAGGAAATCGACCGCCGTCTGCGCCGCCTCGGCACTGGAGGCGATGTCGGGTTTGAACTGCGTGCAAAGACGGTAGCGCTTGCGTTCCTGCGCCGAGGACTCCCCGAACTCGTGCAGCGCCTGGTCGCCCACGAGGGGTTCCTTGTCCTGGCGGTAGAGGATGGCGGTGGGCAAACCGTCGCGTCCGGTGCCGAAATCCACGCCGACCGGAGCGATCTGATCGTTCGGGCACTTGCAGAAGTACGAGTTCGTAGTGCCGAAGTCTATGGATAGGACGCCTTGGTT